>NZ_JBIAIY010000001.1:380548-848015 GCF_042871665.1 Micromonospora sp. NPDC005686 | reverse complement strand
ACGTTGTTCGCCGAACCGCGGTCGACGGTGTTGTCGTCAGAACGCAGGTTGCGGTCCGCGCCCGAATCAGGCACCTGCTTGACGAGTACGACGATGTTCATCGCGCTTCGACGACCCTCCTGTTTGGTGTAGCGATCACTCGCCCGGTCCCGGGCGCAGCCTCCCGCGTGACGCAACGTGGGTCAACCGCGGGTTGCTGTGCACTTCCCCACGCGGCAATGTTACCCGCAAGTAGCATGGCCACCTCGGCGACCCGGAGTGACGCAACTCACCACCGTCACGCCGCCTCGGCCAGCGCCTGCCGGATCTTCTCGATCGCCGCCGCCTCGGCCGGCTCGATCCCCCGGTGCGCCAGCGCCACCCGCTCCGCCGCGGCCAGCACCACCGACCGGTACGTCTCGACGTCCTCCGGCGACTTGGCGCTCAGGATCTCCACCGAGCGGCCCAACGCGGGCAGCACCACGGACTCGACCTCCAGCGCCGAGTCCCGGGGGAGCTGCGGCAGCGGCCCGGTGGTCAGCGCCTCCTTGACCACGCCGCCTACCTCGGCGAGCGCGCCGGAGGCGGCGAAGCTCTCCCGCACCATGGCCAGCATGCCGGGTACGGCGTTGGAGACCAGGAACACGGCACCGAACGCTCCGGTCTTCAGGGTGAGCCGCTCGTCCGCCGTCAACCGCTCCATGATCACGGAGTGTAGACGTACGGCGTGGAGGTGGTGACCGCAACGAGCCCGAGCCGCTCCAGGATGGGCCGGCTGTCCGGGGAGCAGTCCACCTGGAGCATCGTCTTGCCGCGCTGCTGCGCCAGCCGCGCCCGGTACGCCACCAGCGCCCGGTAGATGCCCTTCCGGCGCCACTGCGGCAGCGTCGAGCCACCCCAGAGGCTGGCGAAGCCGGTGCCGCGCTGGTAGCGGACCCAGCCCGCGCTGACCACCGTCTCCCCCGCCTCCGCCACCACGATCGTGATCGACTGCGGGTCGGCCTCGATCTCCCGCGCCAGCCCGGTCACCAGGCGGCTGCGGTCGTCGTGCCAGACCTCCTCCTCCATGGCGGCGATCCGCTCCAGGTCGGCCCGGCTGGTGACCTCGCGCAGGCGTACCTCCTCGGGGAGCACCGGGACGGCGGCGGCGAGCGGCACGACCGGGCCGACCACGACGGTCTCCTGGTCCTCCGGCACGAAGCCGGCGGCGCGCAGCCGGTCGCCCAGGTCGGCCGGCTCGTCGTGCCCGGCGAGCTTCCACTCGACCGACTCGCCCCGGGCCCGGAAGAACTCGACCTGCCGGGCGATGAGCGCGTCCAGTTCGGCGCCGGTCAGGCCGTCGAGCGTCCGGTAGGTGAGGAAGCCGCGGTGGTCCAGGCCGAGCACACGGAACAGCGGGCCGTCCCGCTCCACCGTCACGCCGACGGGCAACGGGTCCGGCAGCTCCGGGCGGAGCTGGGTGTCGTAGGCGTCGCGTAGCTCGCACGCGTCAAGATCGGTCATCCACCCAGGCTAGGCGCGGGGCAAAGCGGATAATCAGCGGCGTGTGGGAGTCGATCAAGAGCTGGTTCGGCAGGGGTGAACTGCGTTCGGTCGGCACCGCGCCGGACTACCGCTTCTCGCTGGCGAACGAACGGACGTTCCTGGCCTGGCTGCGTACCGGCCTGGCGCTGGTGGCGGGCGGGCTGGCCGCGGCGCAGTTCCTCCCGCCGCTGCGCCTGGCCCACCTGCGCGAGGCGATAGCGGTCGCGCTGCTGCTGCTCGGCGCGGCCGTCTCGATCCGGGCGGTCGACCACTGGGCGCGCACCGAACGGGCCATGCGGCTGAACGAGGAGTTGCCCGCGTCCCGCTTCCCGGCCGTCCTGGCGCTCGTCGTCGCGATCGGCGCGCTGCTGCTGGTGGCCGCCGTGCTACTGGGCGGGGCGCGGTGACCCGGGACCCCGGCCTGCAACCCGAGCGCACCCGGCTGGCCTGGCGACGGACGCTGCTCACGCTGACCGCTGTGCTGCTGCTCCAGCTCCGGCCGGCGTTGCGCGGCCAGGCCGTGGACGCGGCGCTGACCGGGCTGGCGATCCTGGTCTGGCTCACCGTGCTGGTGGTGACGTGGCGGCGGGCCACGGGCGCCGGACCGCGCCGGTTCGACCGCTGGTCGGTGCCGCTGACCGCGCTCGGTGCGGCCGGACTGGCGGTGCTCGGTGTGGCGCACGTGCTCAGCGGGGTGCACTGACGTGCGGCGGTGAGCCATCATGAGGCATGGCCCGCCTCTACGTGCTGTTCTTCCTGGTCCAGATCGTCCTTGCCGTCGTCGCGCTGATCAGTTGCCTCTCCGCCGACGAGGAGAAGGTCAAGGCGCTGCCCCGGATGATCTGGGTGCTGATCATTCTCTTCTTTCCGCTGGTCGGCTCGATCGCCTGGTTCCTGGTGGGCCGCGAGCGCCCGGCCGGGACCGCCGGCGTCACCGGCACGGCCGGTCCCGCCGCCCCGGCCCGCCGCCCGCTCGCCCCGGACGACGACCCGGAGTTCCTCGCCTCGCTCGCCGAGCGGTCCCGCCGCGAGGACCAGGAACGGCTGCGGCTGTGGGAGGAGGACCTGCGCCGGCGCGAGGAGGAGCTGCGCGGCCGCCCGGACGACAGGGACCGCCCCGAGGTCTGACACGCGCCGCGGGCCGCCCGCCGGTCACCCGGCGGACGGCCCGCACGCGCCGTGTTCAGGCCAGGTTCGACGAGCGGGGGTACGCGTCCGCGGGGTCGGTCAGCACGTTCACCAGGTACGGCACGCCCGAGTCGAACGCGCGCCCCAGCGCGGGCCCGAGGTCGGCGGCCTTCTCCACCGTCTCGCCCCCGCCGCCGAGCGCCTCGACCACCTTGTCGTAGCGCAGCCCCGGCTGGAGGTCGGCGGCCACGTCGTAGCCGTACATCGCCCGCATCGGGTGCTTCTCCAGACCCCAGATGCCGTTGTTGCCGACCACGATCACCACCGGCAGCTTCTGCCGGACCAGCGACTCCACGTCCATCAGCGAGAAACCGGCCGCGCCGTCGCCCATCAGCACGCAGATCTGCCGGTCCGGGTGGCTGACCCGGGCGCCCATGGCGTAGCCCATGCCGGTGCCGAGGCACCCGTACGGGCCGGGGTCGAGCCAGGTGCCGGGCTGGGCCGGCTCCAGGTACCGGCCGGCGTACGACACGAAGTCGCCGCCGTCGCCGATGGTGATGGCGTCCGGGGCGAGCGCCTTGCGCAGCTCGCCGTAGATCCGGGCCGGGCGGATCGGGTCGGTCTCGGCGGCCATCTCCGCGGCGTCGCGGGCCTTCGCCGCGTCCTCGGCGGTCCGCAGCTCGGCGATCCAGTCGGCGTGGTCGGCCCGATCACCGGCGTGGTCGGCGAACGCGCCCAGGATCAGCCGCAGGTCACCGGCCGGCGCGGCGGCCGGCTGCACGTGCCCGGCCCGCTGGCTGGGCGCGTCCACGACGTGCACCACCCGGGCGTCGCCGAAGTCGCCGAAGGAGAGCCGGAAGTCCAGCGGGGTGCCGATCACCACGACCACGTCGGCGCCCTTGAGCGCGACCCGGCGGGCCTTGGCGAAGGCCAGCGGGTGCTCCGGCGGCAGCGCGCCCCGGCCCATGCCGTTTGTGAACACCGGCACCCGCAACGACTCGGCGGCGGCGCGCAGCGCCTCGACGGCGTCGCCCGCGTACACGTCGGAGCCGGCGATGATCACCGGCCGGGACGCGCCCGCGATCAGGCCGGCCGCCTTCGCCACCTCGTCCGGGTCCGGCTCGATCGGCGCCGGCGGCGTGACCGCCGGCAGGTCGGCGTCGCCGACCGAGAAGACCGCCTCCAGTGGGAAGTCCAGGAACACCGGGCCGCGGTGCGGGGTGAGCGCGGTGGTCAGCGCCGCCGACACCGCGCGCGGGATGTCGTCGGCGCTGAACACCGTCTCGGCGTGCTTGGTGACCGGCGCGACCAGCGGCAGGTGGTCCATCTCCTGGAGGCTGCCCGAGCCCCAGCGGAACTGCGGGGCACGCCCGCCGAGCACCAGCACCGGCGAGGCGTTGAAGAACGCGCTGGTCAGACCGGAGACGCCATTCGTGACGCCGGGGCCGGCGGTGAGCACGGCCAGGCCGGGGCGGCGCTGGAGCTTGGCCACCGCCTCGGCGGCGAACACCGCCGACTGCTCGTGCCGCACGTCGTAGAGGGGGAAGCCCGCCTTGTGGGCGGCGTCGTAGAGTGGGAAGACGTGCCCGCCGGAGAGCGTGAACATCTCCCGTACGCCGTGCGCGCGTAGTGCCGCGAGCGCCAGATCGCCGCCGTGGCCCTCGATCCGCTCCGTCATGCCATTCCCCTTCGTCGACCGACCGCTGTCACGTTACTGGCCGGTATCGCGGATGTGAACAGCTCTCGCGTCAGCGGCCGGTGAAGCCCGGCTTGCGCTTCTCCACGAACGCGGCCATGCCCTCGCGCCGGTCGTCGGTGGCGAACAGCGCCGCGAAGAGCTGGCTCTCCCAGGCCAGGCCGGAGGTGAGGTCCATGTCCAGACCCGCGTCCACGGCCGCCTTCGCCGCCCGCAGCGCCTGCGCCGGCCCGGTCAGGAACGGCTTCACGTACGCCACCGCGGCGTCGTAGACCTCCGCGGCGGGCACCACCTGGTCGGCCAGGCCGATCCGCAGCGCCTCGGCGGCGTCGACCATCCGACCCGTCATGATCAGGTCCTTGGCGCGGGCCGGACCGACCAGCCGGGCCAGCCGCTGGGTGCCGCCGGCGCCCGGGATGATGCCGAGCTTGATCTCCGGCTGGCCGAGCTTGGCGTCCTCGGCCACGATCCGCCAGTCACAGGCCAGCGCCAGCTCGCAGCCGCCGCCGAGCGCGTAGCCGGTGATCGCGGCGACGACCGGCTTGGGGATGCGGGCGATCGCGCCGAGCGCGCTGGACAGATTGGCCGCGCGCTCCGCCATGTCCACGTAGGACATGTCGGCCATCTCCTTGATGTCCGCCCCGGCCGCGAAGACCTTCTCCCCGCCGTACACGATGACGGCGCGGACCTCGGCGTCGGCGGTGGCCGCCGCCGCGGCGGCGCGCAACCCCTCCTGCACCTGGGTGTTGAGCGCGTTCATCGGCGGCCGCTCCAGCCGGATGGTGCCGATGCCGTCCTTCACTTCCAGCTTGACGAACTCGCCCACGCTGCCCTCACTTCCTCGTCGAAGTCGCGTGCCAACCTTACGACTCGCCTCGTTGGGGTAGACAGTGTGGTGTCGGCGACGTCCAGGTCGCCGCGCCGGAGTCGCCGCCGCCCCGCCCACCGGGAGTGAGGCCATGATCACCTACTACGACGACCGTTCGGTCCAGGTCACCTCCACCGTGGTACGGGTGGACGGGCGCAGCTACCCGCTCGCCGAGCTGACCACCGTGTGGCACCGGCGGGGCGAACGCTCGTGGCGGGTGCTCGCCGGGCGCGGCGCGATCGGGGCCGCGCTCGCCGGGCCGCTGGTGACCGCCGTGCTGGGCATCGGGCTGGCCGTGTGGCTGCACCGCTCGGCGGTGGTCACCATCGCCATCGTCGGCGCCTCGGTGCTGGTCGGCCTCGCCGTCGGGCCGCTCGCCGACTTCCTCTTCGAGTACCTGGACCGCTCCTACACCCGGGGCAGCCGGGAGATGGAGATGTGGGCGCAGTGGCGGGGTCAGACGGTACGGCTGCTGCACACCCGCGACGCGATGCGCTTCGGCCAGATCTACCGGGCGGTGCAGCGCGCCATGGAGAGCCTGCCCGCCGCGCCGGGTCGTCCCGCCTCCCGTCAGAACGTGATCGGCTCGTCCGGCAGCAGGCCGAGCCCGCGCAGCAGGCCGTAGGTGTCCTGTTCGCCCCAGAACTGCACGATCCGGCCACCGGCCAGGCGGTACATCTTGCAGGCGCTCTGCACAGTGGTCGCCCCGGTGGCGTCGCGCCGGTACGTCTGCGCCACCGACACCACCACCCGGTCCCCGGCCGCGAAGATCTCCAGGATCTCCTGGTCGAGCACGGTCAGGCCGGGCGAGGAGACGGCGGCCTCGGGGTAGCGCCGACCGCGTACCGCCACGCCGGAGCCGTAGATCTGCACGTCCTCGTCGACCACCTCGGCCAGCTCGGCCAGGTCCTTCGTGACGAAGGTGCGCAGGTAGCGCTTGACCACCTCGATGTTGCGCGCCTGCTCGTCGCCGCCGACACCGGCCCCGCCCGTCATACCGTCACCCTACCGACGCTCGACCGTCCGGTGTCGACACACGCGGTTAGGCTGATTCATGGCCCTCTATTACCGGGACGACGCGGTACAGGTCACCTCGGACGCGATCCACGCGGGTGGTCGGGTCGTCGCGCTCGCCGACGTCACGTACGTCTGGCACGAGCGCGGCACCACCACACTCGCGGTCCGGGGGCGGGTGCTGGGACGCGGGGTGCTGGTCCTGCTGCTGTCGCTGCCACCGCTGGTCGCGGTGGTGTGCGCGCTCTCCCTCGCCTGGTCGGCGCAGGACCGGGGCGAGTGGAAGCTGGCCCTGATCATCGTGGCCGCGTTCGTGGTGATCGGGCTGGCGCTCACCCCGTTCCTGGAACTGCCGCTCGGCTGGCTGGACCGTTCCTACGAGCGCGGCAGCCGGGTGCACGAACTGTGGGTGCAGCACCACGGCCGGGAGACGATGCTGGTCCGCACGCCCGACGCGCTGCGGTTCGGGCAGATCTACCGGGCCGTGCAGCGCGCGGTGGAACAGCAGACCGACAGCCGATGAGCCGCCCGGCGCCGGTCAGGCCAGCGGCAGCGTGGTCGCCATCGGCCAGGCCAGCAGCACCGCCCCGAGCAGCGGCGCCAGCCACCACGGCGCGGCCCGGCGGCGCAACACCTCGGCCCAGGCCGCCTGCCAGGCCACCAGCGCCGCGAACAGCGGCACCACCAGCAGCACGAACCCGGGCGCCAGGCCGATCAGCGCCGCGCCGGCCAGCACCAGCACGGCGATGCCGCCGGCGGCCGCGTAGCCGAGGCCGTGGCCGTCGGTGAGCCGCTCGGCGCCGAGCAGGAAGACCAGGCAGCAGAGCGTCACCAGGGGCAGCAGCCACCACCGGGCCCCGACCGGCACGGTCGAGGTGAGCCCGAGATGAAGCGGCAGCGCGACAGCGAGCACGGCGTACCCGAGGAGCACGGCCGCGACCACCGCGGACCGGACGCCACCCCCGGTCGCTGACGGCCGCCCGGGACGCGCGAAGCGTGCTGCGGCGGCCAGCAGCACGCCGGTGAGCAGCAGGAACACCGCGACATATCCGCCCACGGCGAGCGGCAGCCGAGCGGTGGGCAGCAACGCGGCGAGCGCGGCGCCCAGCCCGGCCGCCGGCACCGTCGCGGCGAGCCACCGGGTGGTACGCGGACCGCCGGTGCCCGGCCGCGCCCGGCGCGGCAGCAGCGCCGCAAGCGGCACGAAGCCCAGCGCGAGCCCTGCCAGCAGCAGGGCGGCCCCGCCCGGCCGGGTCAGCGGGGACGGCTCCGGCCCGCCGGTACGGTCCGGCAGCGCGTCGAGCACCGCGGCGTGGGTACGCGGCGCGAACAGCACCGACACGTGCTCGACGCCGGGCGCCACCACCCGCGTCCGGGTGCCCGGCGGCGCGTCCCGGGTCACCTCGTCGACGGCCTGGCGGAAACCGGCGAACTCCAGGCCGCCCACCACCAACGTCAGCTTCCCCGGCCAGCCGGCCGGCACGTCACCGCCGTCGGGCAGCGAGATCGCCACGGTCCGGTCGATCTCCGGATGCGCCACCGCGTACCTGGTGACCGCGCCGGCGCCCATCGAGTGCCCGACCAGGACGATCCGGTCCGGGTCGACACCGGGGCGTCCGCGCAGCCACGCCACTGCCACGTCCAGATCGTGCCGCAGCCGCGCCCGGGCGCCTTCCCCGTCCCGCCCGGCGCCGGGCAGCCGGGACCCGCTGGCGCCGTGCCCGGCGAAGTCGAGCAGCACCGCGACGCCGCCCTGGCGGGCCACCGAGTCGGCCAGCGGCCGCATCAGCCGGGCCGACCCGGCGAAGCCGTGCGCGATCACCACACCGGGCCGCCGGCCACCGTCCGCGCCGTCCGCCCGGACCTCGGTCAGCGGCACCCCGGCCACCGTCGCCCGCCGGGTGCTCAGCCCGGCGTCGGCGCGGACCAGGAGCAGGGCGCCCAGGACCATGGCGAGCAGCGCGACCAGGCCGCAGGCGAGCGTTCGCCGCGACACCGAGCCGGGGGTGGGCATGCGGGCACCCTACGCCCCGCCGGGAGCCCGGCGTCACGATCACCGCCGGGTGGCCGCCGGGCGGCAGTGGCCCCGACGCCGCACACTGGATGTCATGGCAATCCCTCTCCCCCGGCCCGGCGCCCTGCTCGGCCTCACCCGCAACGCAGTGGACCAGGCGCTCGGCTCGGCGGTCACGATGGCCTCGGTACCCGCTCGCGCCTTCGCCGTCCTCGACCAGGTGGAGGCGCTGGTCCGGCGGATCGACGGGGTGGTCGACCGGATCGAGGGCACGCTCGACCGCACCGACCGGGTGCTCACCGACGCCGAGACGGCGGTCCGCGAGGTGGCGGTGATCAGCGCCGCCGCGACCGCGGCGATCGACACGGCGACCGAGGTGGCCGCCGCCGCGACGGTGGTGGTCGGCGAGGCGCAGCGGGTTTCCGCGGCGGCGGCCGCTGTGGTCGGCGAGGCCGACCGGGTGGCCCGCAGCGCGGCCGGTCTGGTCACCGAGGCGGAGACGGTGACCGCGCGGGCCGCGGGCACGCTGGCGACGGCGGACAGGGCCGCGGGCACGGCGAGCGAGCTGCTGGCCGCGTACGAGGCGACGCTGCGCCGGGCCGCGCCGATGGCCGCCCGCTTCGTGGAGCAACTCAGCCCGGAGGAGGTGACCGCCGCGATCCGGCTCGTGGACGAGTTGCCGAAGCTCAAGCAGCATCTGACCCTGACGTGCTGCCGATCCTGGCCACGCTGGACCGGGTCGGCCCGGACCTGCACGACCTGCTGGACGTCACCCGGGATCTCAAGCTCGCGGTCGCCGGCATCCCCGGGCTCGGCATGCTGCGCCGCCGCGGCGAACGCCTCACCGACGAACCGGCCGGCTGAGGCTCAGCCGCCCAGGAACAGCTCGTCGATCTCCGCGCGGCGCGGCAGCGCCACCGAGGCGCCGAGCTTGCGCACGCACGCCGCACCGGCAGCCGCCGCCCAGCGCACCGCCTCGGCCAGGTCCCGCCCCTCGCCCCAGGCCACCGCGAGAGCAGCGGTGAACGCGTCCCCGGCGGCGGTCGAGTCGACCACGTCGACCGGCACCGCCGGCACGTGCGTCGCCGGCCGGTCCCGGTCGACGTACCAGGCGCCGTCGCCGCCGAGCGTGAGCACCGCCCGGGGCACCAGATCCAGCAGCGCCGCCGGCTCGTCCCGGCCACGGCCGGTCAGCGCCTGCGCCTCCGGCTCGTTCACCACCAGCAGGTCGGTGGCCGCCAGCAGCTCGGCCGGCACCGACCGGGCCGGCGCGGCGTTGAGCACCACCCGGGTGCCCGCCGACCGGGCCGCCAGCGCCGCCTCGGTCACCGTCTCGACAGGCACCTCCAACTGCGCGACCAGCACGTCCGCATCGCGTACGGCGGAGAGCTCGTCGGCGGTCGGCGACGTGAACGCGGCGTTCGCTCCCGGGGTGACCAGGATGGCGTTCTCCCCCGCGCCGCCGACCATGACCAGCGCGACGCCGGACGGGCCGTAGACCACCCGCAGGTGGCCGGTGTCCACGCCGGCGGCTGTCATCCGGGCCCGCAGCGTCACCCCGAACGAGTCCGATCCGATCGCGCCGAGGAAGACGCAGGACGCGCCGGCGCGTACCGCGGCCACCGCCTGGTTGGCCCCCTTGCCGCCGGGCAGCATGACGAAGTCGTCACCCAGCACCGTCTCGCCGGGCCGGGGCAGCGCGGCGCCGATGCCGACGAGGTCCATGTTGGCGCTGCCGACGACGGCGATCCGGGTCTGCGGCACGGTGTCGTCCCGTCGCTCAGGCGGCGCGGGCGGCCCAGCGGTCGCCGGACCGCGTGACCACCAGCGGCAGGCCGAACGTCTTCGACAGGTTGTCGGCGGTGAGCACGTCGGCGAGCAGCCCCTGCGCCACCACGCCGCCCTCGCGCAGCAGCAGCGCGTGGGTGAAGCCCGGCGGGATCTCCTCGACGTGGTGGGTGACCAGCACCATGGCCGGCGCGTCCGGGTCGTACGCCAGCTCGGCCAGCCGGGCCACCAGGTCCTCGCGCCCACCCAGGTCGAGCCCGGCGGCGGGCTCGTCGAGCAGCAGCAGCTCCGGGTCGGTCATCAGCGCGCGGGCGATCTGCGTCCGCTTGCGCTCGCCCTCGGACAGCGTGCCGTACACGCGGTCGGTGAGGTGGCCGACGCCGAGCTGGCGCAGCAACGCGGCGGCGCGGGCCTCGTCGGTGCGGTCGTAGCTCTCCCGCCAGCGGCCCACCACCGACCAGGCGGCCGTCATCACCACATCGACGACCCGCTCCTCGGCGGGGATCCGCTCGGCGAGCGTCGCCGTGGACAGGCCGATGCGGGTACGCAGCTCGTTGACGTCGGTACGGCCGATGCGCTCGCCGAGCACGTGCGCGACGCCGCTGGTCGGGTACAGCCGCCCGGCGGCCAGGTTGAGCAGCGTGGTCTTGCCCGCGCCGTTCGGCCCGAGCACCACCCACCGTTCGTCCAGCTCGACCTGCCAGTCGACGTCGTGCACCAGCGCCGTGCCGGAACGCTTGACGCCGACCCCGTCGAGGCTGACCACCAGATCCGCGTCCACGGTCGAGGGGGCGAGGGCGCCCGGGGCGCCGGGGATCAGGTCACCAGTCACCGCTCCATCCAATCACGCACCCGGTCCGGCGCCCTCCACGGGCGGCGCCGCCGCCGTAGGGTGGGGCACCGTGTCGTTGGTCACCGCTTGCGGCTGGCGGTCGCGCCGGCCCTGCTGAAGAACCCGCAACGGCGCACGCCCCGGCAACTCCTTGCCAACCCTGACGCCATGATGAAGGATTCCTTCACATGGCGTCCGGGTGTACGACGCGGTCAGCCGACCGTCGAGCCGAACACCTCGTCGCGGACCGCGTCCAGCGCGGTACGCAGCGCGCCGCGCAGGATCGGCTCCTCGGTCAGCCCGGTGGTCACCACCCGGGGCCGGACCAGCGTGATCGCGGCGACCTCGTGCTGCACCCGCTCGGCCAGCGCCGCGCCGCCGGCCTGTCCGACCGCGCCGGCGAGCACCACGAGCGGCGGGTCGAGCACCACGCAGGTGCTCGCCACACCGAGCGCCAGCCGCCGGGCCAGCTCGTCGAGCATCGGCCCACCGGCGGTGCCGGCGGCGATGGCCGCGCGTACCACCTCGGCCGCCCGGGCCGCCGCGACGCCCTGCTCCGCCGCGTCCGGGCTGGCGAAACCGTGGTCGGCGGCCACCGCACGTATCGCGTCGGCGCCAACGAGCTGCTGGAACGCCGGCTTCGCCCGCTTGGACACGTCGCGCGGGATGGGTGCGCCCGGCACCGGCAGGTAGCCGATCTCGCCTGCCGCGCCGCTGCTGCCGTGGTGCAGCCGCCCGCCCAGCATGATCGCCAGGCCGACGCCCGCATCCACCCAGACCAGCACAAAGTCGGCTGTGCCCTGGGCCGCGCCGGACTGCGCCTCGGCCACCGCCGCCAGGTTCACGTCGTTCTCGAAGACGACCGGGGTGTCCAGGTCCTCGCGGAGCGCGGCGAGCAGGCCGCTGTGCCAGCGCGGCAGGTTGAACGCGAACGTGATGTCGCCGGTCTGCGGGTCGACCAGGCCGGGGGTGCCGAGCACGACGCGCCGGACGGCGGACAGCTCCGCCCCGGCGCTGCTGGCCGCCTGGACCACCGCGTTGTGCACCACGCCGACCGGGTCGTCGGTGTCCTTGGTGGACTGCTCGACCCGGCCGGCCACGGCGCCGGTGATGTCGGCGCAGGCCGCCACCACCCGCTCCGCGCCCACGTCCACGCCCACCACGTACGCGCTGCCCGGCCGGACGGCGTAGAGCTGGGCGTTCGGGCCCCGCCCGCCGGCCTGCTCACCGACCCGGGCGACCAGGCCCCGTTCCTCCAGCCGCTCGACGAGTTGGGACGCGGTGACCTTGGACAGCCCGGTCAGCTCACCGATCCGGGCCCGGGTCAGCGGGCCGCGCTCGAGCAGCAGCTCCAGCGCCGCACGATCGTTGAGCGCCCGCAGGAGTCGGGGGGTGCCGGGCAGCCGGGTCGCACTCATACCAACGTCCTCAATTTTCAGTAAAGTTCTCTAACCACAAAACGCCTGCCGAGGGGTGCCCGCTAGCGTATCGGCCACCCCCATCCGCAGCGGCCGGACGACCCGGCAGGGAAAGGGGATACTCGTGGGTCTGGATCCAGGACTGCGCCGGCTCGCGCTGGGCACGCTGCTGGCCGCGTACCCGGGGCCGATCCCGCCGGACTGGGCGGTCGACCTGCTCGCCGACGGGCTCGCCGGGCACACCCTGTTCGGCACCAACATCCACGACCCGGCCCAGGTGGCGGCGTCCACGGCGGCGCTGCGCGCCGGCCGCCCCGACGTGATCGTCGCGATCGACGAGGAGGGCGGCGACGTCACCAGGCTGGCGCACGCCACCGGCAGCCCGTACCCGGGAAACGCCGCACTGGGCGCGGTGGACGACCCCGGCCTCACCCGCCAGGTGTACGCGGCGATCGGCGCGGAGCTGGCCGCGCTGGGCATCACCGTCGACCTCGCGCCCACCGTCGACGTGAACACCGCCGACGAGAACCCGGTGATCGGCACCCGCTCGTTCGGGGCGGACCCGAAGCGCGTCGCGGTCCACTCGGCCGCCGCCGTCGCCGGCCTCCAGTCGACCGGCGTGGCCGCCTGCGCCAAGCACTTCCCCGGGCACGGCGCCACAGTCGCCGACTCCCACCACGAACTGCCCACAGTCGACGTGCCGCCGGCCGTGCTGCGGGAACGCGACCTGCCGCCGTTCGCCGCCGTCGTCGACGCGGGCGTCCGCGCGGTGATGACCGCGCACATCCGGGTGCCGGCGCTGACCGGCGACGGCCCTGCCACGTTCAGCCGCGCGGTCCTGCACGACCTGCTGCGCGTCGAGTACGGCTTCACCGGCGCCGTCGTCACCGACGCGCTGGAGATGAAGGGCGCGGTGCTCGCCGCCGGCGGGGTCGGTCCGGGCGCGGTCCGGGCCCTGGCCGCCGGCGCGGACCTGCTCTGCATCGGGGCCCGGGTGGACGCCGAACTGGTCGAATCGGTCGCCGCCGAGATCGTCGCGGCGATCGACGACGGCCGGCTTGCGCGCGAGCGGGTCGAGGAGGCCGCCGGCCGGACGGCGGCGCTCGCCGCCGCCACCGGCCCCGCCGACACCCCGCCGCCCGCCGTCGAGGGCCTCGGCTACGCCGCCGCGCTGCGGGCGGTACGCGTCGAGGGCGACCTCACCCGCTCCACCGCGCCGCTCGTGGTGCAGGTGCACGCCCTCTCCACCATCGCCGAGGGCCGGGTGCCGTGGGGGCTCGGCCCGCACCTTGCCGCCGGGGTCGAGCAGGCCCGGGCGGTGGCGGGCGAGACCGACCCGGAGCAGGTGCGGCGGCTCGCCGGTGACCGGCCGGTCGTGCTGGTCGGGCGGCACCTGCACCGGCTGCCCGGCGCGCGCGAGCTGGTCGAGGCGCTGGCCGCCACGCATCAGGTGACAGTGGTCGAGATGGGCTGGCCGGGCGCCTGGCGGCCGGTGGGCGCGCGCGCCTTCGTCGCCACCCACGGCGCCAGCCACGCCAACGGCCGGGCCGCCACCGAGGTGCTCGGCCTGACCGCCTGACCCACGCCCACGCCCTTGCCGCCGTCGCCGGACGACGTTATTGAACGCGTTCAAAATTTGTCGTAAGCTCACGTCGCCCTTGATTTGAACACGTTCAAGAAAGGCGACGGGGATGGACGCGAAGGTCTGGATGTACCTGGCCTACCTGACGGTGAGCATCGGTCTGACCATCTGGGTGGCACGGGCGCTGTCCCGCAACGGGCAGGTGTTCCTGGAGGACGTGTTCGCCGACAGCCGGCTGGCCGGGGCGGTGAACAGCCTGCTGGTGGTCGGCTTCTACCTGCTCAACCTCGGCTACGTCACGGTGGCGATGAAGGAGTCCGATCCGGTCGGCGACACCAGCCAGGCGCTGGAGCAGCTCTCCATGAAGGTGGGATTCGTTCTGCTGGTGCTCGGCGCGCTGCACTTCTTCAACGTCTTCGCGCTCGGCCGATACCGGCGCGGCCGCCTGCGCCAGCAGGCCACCCACCCGCCGCTGCCGCCGGTCAGGATGCTCCCGCCGCAAGGTGGGCCCGTGCCGGCGGCGGGCCCGAACCCGCCGGCCCGGTGACGTCCGCCGCGGGCGGGCACCAGCAGGATCCCACCGGGCACGGGGCCGGTGGGATCCGCGGGTTCACCGTCCTGTTCGACGCGGAATGCCCGATGTGCCGGGCCGCCCGGCGGTGGCTGGCCTCGCACGCCCAGCTCGTACCGCTGGAGTTCGTGCCGGCCGGGTCCACCGAGGCCCGGCGGCGCTTTCCCGGGCTGGACCACGACGCCACGTTGCGCGACCTGACGGTGGTGGCCGACACCGGCGCGGTCTACCGCGGCGACGGCGCCTGGTTCGCCTGCCTCTGGGCGCTCGCCGAGCATCGCGGCACGGCCGAACGGCTGGCCCGCCCACACCTGCTGCCGCTGGCCCGGCGGGTGGTGGCGGCGGCCTCCGCGGTCCGCGAGCGGATCCGGGAACCGGGATACGGTGACGACGATGACCGAGCAGAGTGCGCCGACGACCGCTGCGGGTGGGTCGACGGCCCGGGGTGAGCAGACCCGCCAGCTGATCCTGGACACCGCGATGCGGCTGTTCCGCGAGCGCGGGTACGCGCGCACCACCATGCGCGCCGTCGCCCAGGAGGCGGGCGTGGCGGTGGGCAACGCCTACTACTACTTCGACTCCAAGGAGCACCTGGTCCAGGAGTTCTACGCGGGCACCCAGCGCGAGCACCGGGAGACGGCCGCGCCGGTGCTCGCCCGGGAGCGGGACTTCGCGCCGCGACTGGCCGGGGTGCTGCACGCGGGCATCGACGTGCTGAGCCCGTACCACGCGTTCGCGGGCGCCTTCTTCAAGACGGCCGCCGAGCCGACCTCGCCGCTCAGCCCGTTCTCCGCCGAGTCGTCGGCACCCCGGGACATGTCGATCGCGCTGTTCCGCGAGGCGCTGACCGGCTCCACCGCCAAGCTCGACGCCGAGCTGCGCGAGGCCCTGCCCGAGCTGCTCTGGCTCGGCTACATGGGGGTGGTGCTCTACTGGGTGCACGACCGCTCGGACGGGCAGGTCAAGACCCGGCAGCTCATCGACGGCGTGGTGCCGCTCGTGGACCGGCTGGTGGGGCTGTCCCGGCTGCGCGTGCTGCGGCCGGTCACCCGCCAGGCGCTCGCGCTGATCCACACGCTGCGCCACTGACCTCAGCGGGCGCTCCGGGCAGCGATTCCGCAGGTGAGAGTCCGTAACCGGACAATGACGCACCCCTTGTTCACCACCGGCACTAAACATAGCGTTACCGATGCCGGGCCTGGGGAAGAGCTGCGGACCGTGGATCCGGCCCGGGATCCACGGTCCGCGCCGGGCCGCTCGCCCGGCCGGCCCACCCCGGTCAGCGCGGGAAGACGCCGAACGCGGTGAAGCCCCGCTCCGGGAACCCGGCCGCCTCGGCCACCCGCGCGGACGCGGCGTTGCCGGGGTCGTGCAGGTAGGTGGGGATCGCCCCCTCGTCCAGCACCCGGCGCGCGGCCTCCGCGACCAGCCGCCGGGCCAGGCCGCGCCCGCGCGCCGCCGGCACCGTGCCCACCGCCAGCTCGTGCCCGTACGCGTCGTGCCGCTTGATCCCCACGCCGGCCCGGTACTCGCCGTCGGCGCCCCGGACCACCAGCACCTCCCGGTCGAACAGCCGCAGCCACGGCGGCAACCCGGACAGCGTGGGGGGCACCCACTCCCCCGCCTCGGGCAGCGGTGCCGGGTCGGTGCACCAGCGCAGGACCGAGGTGTGGGTGATGAACTCGGGCGTGCCGACCGCGCCCGGCAGCGCGGGCAGCCACTCGTCGAGCGGCCGGTCGCGCACCAGCGCCCGTACCGCCTCCACCCGGTCGGCGGCCACCGAGAGGACGGTGCTGCCGTCCGCGGTCACCGCGAGGGCCGGGCGCAGCCGCCCGTCCCAGGCCGGGAGGGCGCGGCGGTAGGACCGGACCACGTGCAGCCCGGGGCCCGCCGGCCACTGCCCCAACCAGGTCGCCAGATGAAGGAAGACCCGCCGGTCGAGCACGTGATCATGGTACGCCGTGCCGCCGCACCCATGTCTGCGGAATCGGCCGATCGCGCCGGCGGTTGAGACGCGCGGCCGACGGGTAGAGGGTCGGCACGCCAGCGACGGGTGCCGATTCCCGCTTCCGCCACCGGTCGCAGGATTCCGGCGCTTCGCGGAACCGACGGCATCGACCCTGCGTCACATCCATTTCCATACATGTACAAGTTTCTCTGGGACGGTAGTGGTCATGCCTCACGAACCGAATGACCGATTCCAGCAGGGCGCGGAGCGCCGCTGGCGGGCCGCCGCAGACGCCGGACGGTTTCCGGCGCAGCCGGCATACCGCGAGGCCCGCGACCGGGCTACTTCCTGGGCCGAGGTGAATGCCCAGCCGGCCGCCGCCTGGCACGGCTCCGCGACCGGCTGACGCACCAGGATCGCGTTTAAGTTGGTGCTCCCCGGCAACGAGCCGTGGTGTACGTTCGAGGGCATGACTCGCATCACCGTCGACGTGAACGATGAATGGCTGGAGTCGGCACGCGAGGTGCTGGGCACCGACACCAAGGTCGCCACCATCAACGCCGCGCTGCACGCGTTCGCCGTCAGGCGGCAGGCCAAGGAGATCGTCGCCGCCTTCGACCAGGTGGAGATGGACTTCACCGATTCGGAGGAGGGCTGGCGTTACGGCGGCGGACGCGACCTGAGCCGGCTCGCCGAGCGGGCGCGCGAGGGCGAGGCCGCAGCCTGATGGCCGGGCGCGTCTACCTCGCCGACACCTCGGTGTACGTGCTTCAGGGCCGCCACCAGATCGTCCGGAAGCGCTTCGAGACACTCCTGGCCGAGGGCCGTCTGGCCGCGTGCCAGATGACCTCGCTGGAGTATCTGAACAACGCCCCGACACCCAAGGGCTACGAGATCCTGTGGCAGGCATTGCGGGGTCACCGCTGGCTGGACGTCACCGCCGAGGCGATGGACCGTGCCCTGACGGTGCACCGCCTGCTGGCCGCGGAGAGCCAGCACCGCAACTTCCGGCTGCCCGACCTGATCATCGCGGCGACAGCGGAGCTGCACGGTGCCACCGTCCTGCACTACGACGCCGACTACGACCGGATCGCCGCGCTCACCGGCCAGCCCGCCGAGTGGGTCGCCCCGAAGGGCAGCCTCTAGAAGGCGGACGACACACCGGCTGGGCGGCGTACCAGCCTTCGCACACCTGTGCGGTAGCGTCTTGTGGTCCGATTTCCGGCCTACGACAGGAGAAGCTCCGCGCATGGGCAAGAAGACGATCCACGTCTCCGACTTCACCGGTCGGGTGCTGAGCCCCGACGACGAGGTGGTCAAGGTCGTCGTCCTGGAGCACCCGGACCTGGTCGCCGGCCCCGTGCAGCTCGACGCCACCCCGGTCGAGGTGGAGAGCATCGACGACGCGGCGCTGGACGTCGCGGTGGTGGAGATCCACGACCGGCACGGCCACGGCGAGCCGCGCCGCGTGGTGCTGACCGCCGGCGAGTTCGACGCGATGGCGACCGACGTGCCGATGGCACAACTGCTGCGTACCGCCGAGCGGGTCAAGCCGCCCAAGGCCCGGCGCGCCACCGAGAAGACCGACTACGGCACCATCGAGCACGCCGGACGGCCGCATCGCGGCCGGGTCACCGAGGAGGAGGCCCGGCTGGTCCGGGAACACCTCGACGAGGTGAACAAGCGCCTCGCCGACGCCGGCATCCGCCAGGTCGACCCCGCCGACCCGGAGCACGCCGCCCGGTACGGCTTCCCCACCGCCGCCTGACACCCGCGTCCCGGGCACGCGCCCCCGTGACGCGTGCCCGGTGCGACGTCAGGCCCCTTCCCGGTTGATCTCGGCCAGCGCCGTCTCGAACGCCGATTCCAGCGCGGTTTTCTCCAGGCCGGCCCTGCGCAGCACGCCGCCGTCGCCCTCCTCCTCCAGCAGGGCGAGCAGGATGTGCTCGGTACCGACGTGGTGGTGGCCCATCCGCAGCGCCTCCCGGAACGTCAGCTCCAGGACCTTCTTGGCGCGCGCGTCGTAGGGGATCAGGTCCGGAACCGGGTCGGCCTTCGCGGGCAGCGTCGCGGTGACGACCTCCCGCAGCCGCTCCAGGCGTACGCCCCGAGCCACGATCGCGGCGGCGGCCCGCCCTTCCGGCTCGGCGAGCAGCCCGAGCGCGACGTGCCCCGGGGTGATCTCGGCGTTGCCGGCGGCCCGCGCCTCCTCCTGCGAGGCCAGCACGACGTTGCGGGCGCGCGGAGTGAACCGGCCGAACCCGGCGTTCGGGTCGAGCGCGGCGGCTGTCTCCGCCTTGGCGGCGGAACGCTTCTGGGCGGCCTGTTTGCTCACCCCCATGCTGCGGCCGATCTCCGTCCACGAGGCGCCGGAGCGGCGCGCCTGGTCGACGAAGTGCCCGATGAGGTGGTCGGCGACGTCGCCCAGGTGGTCGGCCACGAGGACCGCGTCGGCCAACTGGTCGAGCGCGCCGGTGCGCGACTTCTTGATGCCGTCGATGAGGTCGTCGAGGCGTACCGGATGGGTCATCTTGTGCGGTTCGGTCTCCTCCATGCGTCAACAATAGGTTGACGATCGGATGGCGTCAACCCGCAGTTGACGCGCGCTCGAGCGCCGACCCGGCCACCGCTGCGGGCGGCCGGGTCGGCGACGGGAAAGACGGGTCAGCGCGCGCTGCGGGTCAGCCGCGTACCCACCGCTGGTTGTTGCCGCCGTTGCAGGTCCAGATCTGCACCGCGGTGCCGTTGGTGGTGCCCTGCCCGTTGACGTCCAGGCAGAGACCCGAGCCGACCCCGACGATGGTGCCGTCGGCGTTGATCCGCCACTGCTGGTTGCTGCCGCCGGTGCAGGTCATGATCCGCGCGCGGCTGCCGGACGCGGTGCCTGGGACGTCGAGGCACTTGTTGCCGTACACGGTGAGCTGGTTGTTCGTGCCGACCGTCCACTGCTGGTTGGGCCCACCGTTGCAGTCCCAGATCTGCACGACCGCGCCGTCGGCCTGGCTGGCGCCGTTGACGTCGAGGCAGCGGTTGGCGCTCGCGCTGCGCACCTCTCCGGTCGGGCCGCTGGAACCGTCGCCCGGCGTGATCTCGAGGTTGTCGAACTGGGCGGTGACGCCCTGGCCGGTGCCGTACCCGATCTGGCCGGCCACCCAGGCGGAGTCCGACACGGTGCCGACGGTGGTGCCGTCGATCGCCGCGGTGAGGGTGCTGCCATTGAGCTTCAACGAGAGGTTGTGCCAGCGTCCGGTGCCCAGCGCCGCGGTGTTGCCGCTGGCCAGGGTGCGCCAGTTGCCGCTGGTGTTGTTGCTCCGGATCGACCAGGCGCCGCCGTCGGTGACCCGGAAGTAGTAGCCGTTGAGGTTCTGCGGGCCCTGGTGGTTGTAGGTGTTGCCGCGGCCGATGAGCTGGGCGTAGCCGGGCTTCTCCAGCAGCACGTCCGAGGAGACCGTGTAGTTGCGCCAGGTCAGATCGCCCAGCAGGGCGTACGGTTCGGCCTGGCCGGACGTCCAGTAGATCGGCGCCTGCTCGGACATCTGGCGGACGCACTGTCCGGTCCGGCCGCCGCCGCAGCCGACGATCTCGAACGAGCCCTGCTGGTCCATCAGGTACCGGGCCTCGCGCCCGGTGGCATAGCTGTCGAAGTTGTCGCGGTACGGCAGATCCAGGGTGCCCTGGGCCGGACTGACAGCCGTGCCTTTCCCCTGCCCACTCGTGGTGGTGATGCTGTAGACGTAGCCGGGTTGAACGGTGAGCGAGAAGCGCCCGCCGTTCGGTGTGATGTCGGCGCCCCGGACGAAGTGCTCGGCGCTGTTGTTGGACCTGAGGTTCGTCGCCCACACGCGCACCGTGCCGGCGGAGAGCCCGCCGGTGACGGTGACGTCGAGCTGCTGGGCCGAGCCGGCGTCCTGCGTCTCGATGATGGTGCTCCAGTCGCTGTTGTTCGTGGACTTCAGCGAGACATAGCTGCCGTTGCCGCGGTTGCCCCCCAGGTAGCCGCTGGACGAGTCGAGATAGCGCCAGCCCGGCGCCGTGAACTGGGTGGTGTGCGCCATCACCCAGGTGCTCCTGCCGATCGAGTAGGCGCCGGACCACGGCTGCTGCGCCACCGCCACGCCGGTGGTCGCCCAGGGAATGTTGGGGGTGACGGCGGCGATCACCGGCCAGTTGATGTACCCGGTCATCTTGCCGTCGAGGTAGCCGCGGTTGATGCCCCGGGCGAGGGCCGACGCGCCGGCGTTGTAGTCGTCGGAGCCGTTCTCACTGGCCCACAGCTGCTTGCCGGTGGAGATCGCATTGGCGGAGCTGGGGCAACTGGTCTGGGCGCTGCGGTAGCCGCAGACGTAGTGGCTGCCGAAGACCTGCACCGCGTTGGCGAACGCCGGGTCCCGCAGCGAGTCGTCGGCGGCACCCCACCCGAAGTCGTCCGAGGCGACGATCTTCACGTTGCCGTAGCCGCGGGAGTCGAGTGTGGAGCGCAGGTTCTTGTACCAGGTGGTGTTGTAGCCCTTCTCGTTCCACCCGCCGAGGTAGTTGATGGTCAGTCCGTGCGTCGCCGCGCAGTCCAGCCACCCGACGAGGTAGTTGATCGAGTCGGTGGACCAGAAGTTGCCGTTGCCGATCCAGCCGGGCGCTCCCCAAGCCAGACCGACCAGGGCGATGGCGGGGTTCCGCGCCCGCGCCTGCTCCATCAGCCACCACTCGTAGCCCCGGTTGCAGTTCACGCTGCCCCGGGTGTGCTCGTGGCTGGGCTCGGCGCCGGAGGTGGAGTTGGTGTCGCCGCCGATCTCCACCTTCATCAGTTGCATCGCGGCGCCGTAACCCGGCTTGAACAGGTAGTCGAGGATGTCGCTGCGCTGCGGCTCCGGGTAGTCGATCAGGAGTCTGCTGTTTCCGCCGCCGCCGCTGACCGCGCCGACTCCGTCGAGCGCGCGGCCGCCGGAGGCGCCGTTGACGGTGAGGGCGGTCGCCGCCCGGGCTGGCGCGGCGGGGACGGTCAGCGCGAACGCCGTCACCATCGCGGCCACCGCCGCCGACGCCATCCGTCGCCACGCCACATGTTCTCCGCTCATCCTGCTGGACACCGACCCACCTCCAGATAGACACACGTCTATCAAACGTTAGGCATGTTAGCGTTCACACCACGAGTTGGTCAACGCCTCGCCGGCCCGGGCCCCACCCCACCGAACGACGCTCGCGAAAACGGGTAAGGTCGGTCGGGGTGAGCACCCATTCGACACTGCTGTTCGTGCTCGCCGCCGTCGCGGTCGTCATCGCCGTGCGGTGGGTGGCGGCGCGCAGCGGTCTACCGGCGGCGGCGCTTCTGCCCCTCATCGGCATCGCGTACGCGCTGCTCCCCGGCCCCAACGTCGACCTCGATCCCGACCTCGTGCTCATGGTCGTGCTGCCACCGTTGCTCTACAGTGCCGCGCTCGACTCGTCGCTGCTGGACATCCGCCGCAACCTGCGGATCGTGGTCAGCCTCTCCGTGGTGCTGGTGCTCCTCACCGGACTGCTCGTCGGCGTCGGGTTCCACCTGTTCGTCGCCGGCGCGACCCTGGCCGCAGGCATCGCGGTCGGCGCCGCCGTCGCCCCGCCCGACCCGGTCGCCGCCCTGGCCGTGGGCCGCCGGGTCAACCTGCCGCCGAAGATGGTCACGATCATCCAGGGCGAAGGGCTGCTGAACGACGCCACCGCGCTGACCATGCTCAGCGTCGCGGTGGCAGCCGCCGTGGGCGGCGAGTTCTCGTTCCACGCCGCGGTCGGGCAGTTCGTGCTCGCCGCGGCCGGCGGGATCGCTGTGGGTGTGGTCGTCGCCCGGGCCAAACGGCTGGTCCGGCCGCTCACCGCGGACCCGCTGCTGTCCAACGCGATCTCGCTCGCGACACCGTTCGTGGCCTACCTCCTCGGCGAGGCGCTGCACGTCTCCGGCGTACTCGCAGTGGTCGTCGCCGGCCTGATCGTCGGCCACCAGACGCCCCAGTTCGGGTCCGGGGCAGCCCGTCTCCAGACCAACGCCGTGTGGCGACTCGTCGACTTCCTCCTCGAAGGCTTCGTCTTCCTGCTCATCGGCCAGCAGCTCCCCGCCGTCATGCGGGGTCTGCGCCAGTACGACACGTCGACCATCGTCATCGCCGTCGCCGTATCCGTCGGCGTGGTCCTGCTCCTGCGCCCGGCCTGGCTGATCCTGACCCAGTGGCTCCCCCGGTCGCTGCACACCCGGCTGGGCGGCGTCGCCGAACAGGACGACACCGACACGCCCGGCGGGGCGCTTCGAGCCGGGCGTGCCGAGCGCAACGCCCGCGGGCTGACCGCACGCGAGGTGGTGGCGCTGAGCTGGTCCGGCACCCGGGGCGTGATCAGTCTGGCCGCCATCTTCACGCTGCCCCTCACCACAAACAGCGGAGACCCGTTCCCCGACCGCGACCTGCTGCTGTTCTGCACCTTCGTGGTCGTGCTGGTGACGCTCGTCGGGCAGGGCCTGACGTTCGCGCCGCTCGTGCGGATGCTCGGCCTGCGCGCCGACGAGGCCGACCAGGCGCGGGTACGCAACGAGGCCCGCTCCGCCGCCGTCGAGGCCGCCCTGGCCCGCCTCGACACCGTCGCCGCCGAGGAGCCGGACACGCGGGTGGCAGTCAACACCACCCGCGCCCAGTTGCTGACCCGGCTGGCCCGCTACCGGGGGCGGCTCGACCTCCTCCAGCAGAGCGGATCGTCGGAGCTGCCCACCTCACCCGAGTACGAGACGGCGCTGCGGGTCCACCGGACCGCGCTGGAGGCACAGCGCGAGGAGTTGCTGCGGTGGCGCGACTCCGGCCGGCTCCCGGACGAGGAGCTGCGCGTGCTGGAACGCGAACTCGACCACGAGGAGCTGCTGCTGCCGAAGCGGGCGCCGAGCTGACCCTGGGCCCGGCGCCCGCCGGCCGCCTCACAGCTGGCGCAGGATCACCGGATCCTTGATCTTCTTGTCGGCGGCAAGCAGCAACGCCTTGCTGATGATCTCGGTGAGCCGGTTGTCGCCCTCGAACGGTAGGAACATCTCCGGCTCCTTGGCCTTCGCCGAGTCCGGGATGATGCACAGGTACCGCTCGTCCGGCGCGATCAGGATGTTGCCCGAGCCGCAGTGGATGCGGTACGTGTGCAGGTCGCCGCGTACCTCAAGGAACCTGTCGGTGAGGGTGCAGCGGCCGGCGACGGCCAGCCGGGGGATGAGCTCCGCCAGCACGTCCCGGCGCGTCCGGCCGGTCGGGGTCAGCTCGCCGAAGCTGCTCTGCGACCAGTAGTCGCGGTACCGGCCGGCGGGGCCGCCGTCGTACCAGTTCGGGTCGGCGCCCACCCCGGCCGCGGCCACGAACAGATCGACGTCGCGCATCGCCTCACTCAGCACCACCGGCGGAACCTCCGCCAGCGCAACCGGCAGGCGCTCCCCCCGGACGAACCACATCTGGTCGGTGCCCATCGTGTCGAACACGCCGTCGTCCCGATCCTCGATCCCGGCGACGCCCAGCTCGACGCGCAGCCCCCAGTCCGGCAGGGCCAGCCAGGGCAGGCGGTAGGAGGCCCCGTCGTTGCGGTGCTGGACGTACGACCAGCCGCGGCGGGACAGCAACGCGTTGAGGCGGTGCTGGAGGACGATGTGCGCGGCGAACCGGTTGGAGTACGTGCCGGTGGCCCGCTCCGCGTCGGTGAGCAGGTACTGCTCCCGGTGCGCCTGCTTGAACGGCTGGGTGATCGCGTGCCGGGTCAGGAAGTCCCGCCACAGCCCGACCGCGGCCGGGTCGCGCACCGGGTGCCACAGCCGGACCGTCGCGTCCGCCGCGGGCTCGAAGACCCTGTCGTCCACTGTCCGCAGCGCCTCACCGGCCCAGCAGCAGGCGACGCCGTCGACGGTCCAGACGAGCCGCCGGGCCAGGGTGCGGGCCAGCGGGTGATCGAGGAACCTTTCACGCCACTGCTCGACCGTCCACGAACGGTCCCGCCGCAGCAGCCCTTCCAGGCGGTCGCGGGTGGCGACGAGCGTGGCGGCGACGTCGGTGACTGTCGCCTTCAGCTCCTTCACCTCGTCGCCGTGGTCCCTGCGCACCTGCGCCGGTGGCGTCTTGACCACCTTGCCGTCGGCGTTGCGCCACACCACTACGGCGTCGACGCCCCGCACCTCCAGCTCGTACGAGCAGTCGCCCAGCTTGTCCGCCAGCGGCAGCCCGAAGCCGGGCAGGGCCATCTCCTCGACGTCCTCCCGGCTGACGCCGAGCGCCTCGGCGTGCCGCGTCAGCCCTTTCTCGACGAGTCGCAGTGTGCTCTTGTAGGTCAGCCGCGACGACAGCCGGGCCAGTTGGGCGAGGGCGGCGGGGTGATCGGTGCCGACGAGCGCCGCGACCGCGACGTTCGCCAGCTTCGGGCTCGCCGGCCCGTGCCCGGGGATCTTGCGGGCGGCCCGTTCCGCGATCTGGCCGAGGCTGCGCAGCGTCTCCTGCGACGGTGGACACATCGCCCGCATCCAGATCAGCCCCCACAGCAGCCCGACGTTGTAGCGGTCGATCGTCCGCGGCGGAACATCAGCGATGTGGCCGGGACAGCACGTGGTCATTCGCAGCGGCAGGGTGCGCGCCTGCCCCACGAGTGGGAGCCAGTCGTCGAGCCGAGCGGTGAACTCGTCGGCGCCCACCGCGTCGAGCAGCGACCGGGCCTGCTTGCGCCAGCCCGCCGTCGGCTTCGCCTTGTCCGCCTCGACCGGACAGTGGGCCAGCAGCGCCTGCCACGCGGACCGGCGGCCCTCCGGCATCGCCTCGATGTCCGCGACGGCGCGGTCGGCCCACTGCTCACCGACGTTGGGGATCGGCCACATCCGGTGGGCCTCGTCGCTGATGTCGCTCAGCGGACGTTCGATCCGGGTCCGGCGCCAGGTCGCCAGCGCCGCCGGGTTCACCCGCCCCGCCGCCGCCTCCGCCTGGATGGACTCCCAGGTGAACCGAATGAGATGCGTACTCCAGCCACCGAAGCCCAACCATGCCTGGCCGCCCAGCCGGTCCAGCCAGGCCGCGCCGTCGAGCCCGCCGCCGAAGCGCACGGCACGGATCAGCGTGCCCTGCCCGTTGTGGTCCTCCCCCGGCACCGTCATCGCGTCGAACACCACCTGCCGTACCGGCGCCGGTTGTGCGGCAATGAGTTCCTCCGCCCGGCGCCACGCCTCAGCCCGGGCCCGGTCCCACGGGCTCTCGGGCCGGTGCGGCCGCCGCGGCAGACGGCCGACCACTGTCAGCGCGGCGGCGGCACGGCGGTCGTGATCCGCGTCGTCACCGGCCAGGTCGGCCACAGCCGTGGCGACCGACTCGGCCTGCCGCGTGGCCTCCGACAGCAGCTCGACCTGCGGCGGAGCGGGATCGTAGGGGCCGTGCGCGTCGTTGAGCGCGGCGAGCAGCGCCGGAACCCTGCCGGCCGGCGCCCAGCCGCACACCGTCACCACCCGGTCGACGAAACTCTGTCGAGAGTGCTCGTTGAAGGTCTGGTCGTTGCGCTCACGCCAGCCTCTGACGGTGGTGACGATGTCGCGCAGTGCCGGCTCCGGGTCGTACGTGTCCATCAGCCACCCACCAGCGGGACGAGCTTGAGGAAGGTGACCCGGGCGCCCGCGTGCAGGCGGACCTCCTCGTCCAGCTCGGTCACCTGACGGTCGTCGACGAGCACCACGAAACCGTTGCGGCCGAACGCGTCGAGAGTCATCCGCGTCCGCTCCTCGGGGTCGGCGTCCGCGCCGGACTCGGCGACCTCGAGGAACACCCGACGGCGGATCAGCTCGTCGAGACGTACTGTCTCCTCGAAAACCTCCATGGTCCACGCGGGTCCGCTCGGCGCTCCGACGACCTCGTCGGTGACTGTGATCAATGGCATGGCGGAGAACGTAGCCGAGTCCTCCGACATCTCACGCACTTTGTGTGACTCGGCCACCTACCGGACAGTCTCCACGGGTGTACGAGATCGTTCCGTGAAGGCGAGGTTGTGAGCGTGTCCTATCACGCGTACCCAGGCAGGGCCGACATGTCGGCGGTGGTGGACGCGGCCCGCCGCGGCGACCAGGCGGCGCTCGACGAGCTGGTCTCGCACTGTCTGCCGCTTGTCTACAACATCGTGGGCCGGGTGCTGAACCGGTCGTCCGACGTCGACGACGTGGTGCAGAACGCGATGGTGAACGTCGTGCGAGGGCTGCCGGGCGTCCGCGAGCCGCAGCTCTTCCGGTCCTGGCTGGTCGCCGTCACCATGAACGAGATCCGCACCTACATGCGGCACCGGCACACCACACCGGCGCCGCCGGAGGACATCGACAACGTGATCGACCCGGGTTCGGACTTCGAGGATCTGACCCTGACCCAGCTCCACCTCTCCGACCAGCGCCGGGAGGTCGTGCTGGCCACGCGCTGGCTGGACGACGACCACCGCCACCTGCTGTCCCTGTGGTGGCTGGTCGAGGCCGGTCACCTCACCCGCGCCGATCTGGTCGACGCCCTGCGCCTGGAGCCACACCACGTGACTGTCCGGGTGGCCCGGATGAAGGCGCAACTGGACACCGCCCGGCTGGTGGTACGAGCCCTCACCGCCCGGCCCGGTTGCGCCGGCCTGCGCGACACCGCGTCGGGCTGGAACGGTCAGCCGGCGCCGCTGTGGCGCAAGCGGTTCGCGCGGCACCTCCGGGACTGCGCGCACTGCCCGGACGCGGCATCCGACCTGGTCCCCGCCGAGCGGCTGCTCGCCGGCCTGGCGCTCACGCCGCCCCCGGCCGCACTCGCCTCGGACGTCACGCAGAAGCTGCACGCCGTCGCCTCCGTGTCGCCCGCCGCCCCGGCGGGTACGCACGCCGTGGCGGCCGGAGCGAGGTCCGGGCTCTCCCTGTCCAAGTCCCTGGTCGGCGTCGTCGCCGCCGTCGCCGTGCTCGGCGGGGGTGGTCTGATCCTCGCCAACTACCCGAGCGGGTCGAAGCAGCAGCCGGCGAGCGTGGCAGCCTCGCAGCCCGCGACCGAGCCCACCGCTCCCGCGCTCACGCCCTCCCCTGTCGCCTCCCCGACCGCCGCCCTCCCGAGCCCCACCCCGAGCAGGTCGGCGAAGCCCAGCAGGTCGCCAAAGCCGACCCCGTCGCCGGCCAAGTCCACCGCCACGTCCAGCGGCTTGTCAGCAGCGGAACGGCGGCTGCTGGTGCTGCTCAACGAGCGGCGTCGCGCGCTCGGGCTGACCGAGGTCAAGCTCGGCGCGGCGCAGCACCGGGAGGCGGAGTCCTGCGTGCGGCAGAACCTGAACGCGAGCGGCCTGCAGCACTGCGGCCACGAGGTCCTGTTCGCGTCGTCGGGCAACTCCTCGCCGGAGCAGATGATCGAGGCATGGTTCAACAGCCCGGGCCACAAGACGGCGTTGACGTACGCCAGCTCCCGCTTCGCCGGCCCCGCGATCGTGTTCAACGGCAGCCGGCAGGTCGCCGCCATCAACATCGACTACTGAGGCGGTCGCTACGCTCCCCCGGTGACGCACGAGAAGGAGATCGTCGAGCCGGTCGACCTGTGCATGCCGGACGGGCGGCTCAACCCCGCCGCGGTCGGCTGGACCCGCCGGCCGCTGCACCGCGCGAACCTGCGCGGCTGGGGAAGAGCCAAGCGCTGGGAGTACTGGGGGATCGTGACGCCGACCCACATCGTCGGCCTAGTCGCGTCGTCGCTGGACTACGCCGGGGTGCACGGCGTCTACGTGCTCGACCGCGCCACGAAAATCGAGACCAGCAAGGACGTCGTGGTCCCGTTCGCCCGTGGCGTCGTCATGCCGCCGGTCAGCGGCGCGGGAACCGTGTACGCAGGCGGGGGCGGTCTGTCGATCGACATCGACCAGACCGCCGAGGGCAGCACGATTCGTGCCACCGCACCAGGCATCGAGATCGACCTCGTGGTGCCGCTCCCGCCCGGCCACGAGTCGCTCGGCGTCGTGGTCCCGTGGAGCACCCGCCGGTTCCAGTACACGGTCAAGGACGTCGGCCGCCCGGTGCGCGGCTCGCTGCGGGTGAACGGCACGACGCACACAGTGGCCGAGGACGACTCGTTCGCCGTGCTCGACCACGGCCGGGGCAGATGGCCGTACGCGATCACGTGGAACTGGGCGGCGGGCAGCGGACCGGACGTGTCGATCCAGCTCGGCGGCAAGTGGACCGACGGCACCGGCTCGACCGAGAACGCGCTGTTCACCGGCGGCCGGCTGAACAAGCTCGGTGCCGAACTATGCTGGAGCTACGACCGCCGCGACTGGCTGCGGCCGTGGCGGATCAGCGGTGATCGCGTCGAGGTGGAGTTCCACCCGTTCCACGAGAAGGTCTCCCGCACCAACCTCGGCGTCGTGGCCAGTGAGACCCACCAGTGCTTCGGGCACTTCTCCGGCTGGGCCCAGGCGGACGACGGCGAGCGGGTGGCTCTGGACGGCCTGGTCGGCTGGGCGGAGGAAGCTCAGAACCGCTGGTGACGCAGCCGCTCGTTGACCTGCCGGACCACTTCCTCGGGAAGCTTGACCACGCGCCGGTCGTACGTGAGCAGACCGTTCAGCTCGTCCTCCACGTCGGACAGCTGGGTGTAGACGGTCGCGCTCAGACCGGCCCGGATCGCGGGCACGATCTGCTCGGTGTGCAGCCGCGTGAACGCCTCCGCCAGGTCCTCGGCGCTCCGGCACCGCCGGTAGCCGAAATCCTTGCGGCTGAACGCGTGCCCGTCGACGCGCAGGTTGTAGCCGCCGTACTCCGACAGCACCAGCACCCGGCGGTCGCCGCGTCGCCGCGGCACCCGGAAGCGGCGGAAGTAGACGTGCAGGCTGCGCAGGTCGCCCCCGCCCTGGTCGTGCCAGCCGCTGGCGTGGTCGACAGTGCGGGTGGGGTCGAGTCCCGCGACGTCGCGGGCGATCCGGGCCGCGTCGAACTGCCCCCAGCCCTCGTTGAAGGGCACCCACACGGCGAGGCTCACCACGTTGCGCAGATGCTCGACGGTTTCGCGCAGCTCGGCCCGGAACCGGTCCCGTCCGCCGGCGTCGGCACGGCCGAACCAGCGCCGCCACCGGCCCCGGTCGGGCAGCCGCAGCGGCGTCACCGCCGGCGCGGTGACGACCAGCGGGTGGTAACTGCTGCCGCCGTTGACCATGTCCTGCCAGACCAGCATCCCCAGCCGGTCGCAGTGGTGATACCAGCGCAGCGGCTCGATCTTGATGTGCTTGCGCAGCATGGTGAACCCGAGCCGCTTCATGGTGGCGATGTCGGCGATCATCGCCTCGTCGGAGGGCGCCGTGTACATGCCGTCCGACCAGTAGCCCTGGTCGAGGATCCCGGCGTGGAAGTACGGCCGGCCGTTGAGCAGCAGCCGGGGCACGCCGTCCCCGTCCGGCCCGACACCGAACGAGCGCATGCCGAAATAGCTGCGGACCCGATCCGCGCCCAGCTCGGCGGTGACGTCGTAGAGGAACGGATCCTCGGGGCTCCACTGCCGTACCTCGGGCATCGGGATGCGCACGGCCACGCCGACCGGCGCGGTGGCCTCGGCCACCGCGATCCCGTCGGCCAGGATCCGGATGCCGGCGTCGCCGGCATCCGCCGTCGCGTGCGCTGTCACCTCGACGCACCGCTCGTCGAGGAGCGGAGTCAGGGTGAGGCTTCGCAGGTGCACGGCGGGCACGCTCTCGGCCCACACCGTCTGCCAGATGCCGGACTGGGCGGTGTACCAGATGCCGCCGCGGCGCAGCCGCTGCTTGCCCCGGGAGTGGTGGCCGGTGTCGCTGTCGTCCTGGACCGCCACGACCAGGACGTTGGCGTCCTCGCGGAGCGCGTCGGTGATGTCGCAGGTGAACGGCAGATACCCGCCGGTGTGGTCGCCGACCGGAACATCGTTCAGGTAGACCTGGCAGGTCTGGTCGACCGCGCCGAAGTGCAGCAGCAGCCGCGAGCCGGCAGCGTGGAAGCCCGCCGGCAGTGTCAGCGGACGGCGGTACCAGAGCGTCTCGCCCGGCTGGAGCTGTCGCCCGACGCCGGAGAGCGTGGACTCCGGGGAGAACGGCACGATGATCTCGCCGTCGTAGCGTTCGGGCTCGGTGGCCGAACCGGTGATCGCGTACTCCCACCGGCCGTTGAGGTTGAGATAGCTGTCCCGGGCGAACTGCGGGCGGGGATACTCGGGCAGGACACGCTCCGCGTCGAGCGTGGCACCCCATGGGGTCAGCAGCGTCATGCCCGGGCCTCCTGCTCCCGCCGCCGCAGCGCCACGGCCGGCACCGCGATGAGGACCAGCACGGCCAGCGCCATGAGGAAGATGCCCGGCGTCGGGACCTGCTTCACCACGCCGAGATCCTCGTAGACCTCGCCGGCGCCGGTGATCACGGCAGCGCCGAGGTAGGGGCCGACGAGCATCGGGACGAGGATGGCGAAGACCATCCGCAGCCCCTGGACATGGCCGGCCCGGTCCGGTGGCGAGTAGTCGCGCACGATGGCGCCGATCGGGGCGAGGACGAGCATGAAGCCCGACATCATCACGATCCCGGCGGCGATCACGGGAACCATGCCGCGGGCGAAGAACATCAGCGCCAGGCCGGTGCCGTAGACCACGACCGCCGGCAGCAGGAAGCGCACCTTGCCGACGCGGTCGATGAGCCGCCCGCTGACCACGCTGACCACCGACGCCGTGACGAGGACGACGGCCAGGACGACGGCGTACCCCTCGATCCTCAGGTACCGCTGCAGGTAGATGATCAGATACGGCAGGAACACCTGCGTGGAGATCCCCCAGATCGACCAGGCCGCCAGGGCGAGGTAGAGCCCCGGGTTGGCCCGGATGGCGGCCGGGCGCAGGCCGTGGACAACGGCGCGCAGGTAGCCGCCCTCGTGCCGGACGAGTGACGGGCTGTCCTCGACCAGGAACCAGGCCAGCACTCCGGCCACGGCCATGATCGCGCCGCTGATCACGAAGAACAGTTGCCAGTTCCCGGTACGGGCTAGCCCGTCGAACCCGCCGAAGATCAACAGCATCGCGACCAGCGGCATGATGGCGAGCACCGACTCGACCCGGCCGCGGTTCGCCGGCTCGGTCACGTCGGTGACCCACGCCTGGAACGCCGCGTCGTTGGCCCCAGAGCCGAGGAAGGACATCAGGCAGTCGAGGGTGATGACCGCGATCGCCGTGACGAGCACGACGTTCGCGACGGGCGCGATGTCCTCCACGAAACCCACGGTCAGGCAGCCGAAGGCGGCGGTGGAGACACCCCACAGCAGGTAGCCACCGGCGATGAACGACCTGCGCCGGCCGGTCCGGTCGGAGAGGGCGCCTAGCAGCAGGGTGGCGACAGTGGCGGTCGCGGCGCTGGCGGCGACCATCGTGGCGATCACGTTGGGGTCGTCGGTGATCGTGTCGTACACGAACAGGTTCAGGTAGATGTTCTCGATGGTCCAGGCCATCTGCCCGACGAGTCCGAGCACGATCAGCGCGGTCCAGGCGCGGGGGCGCAGGCCGGCTGGACCGGCCGAGGTGGCCGGGGTGAGTACGCTCCGGGTGGCGGACACGACGGCCTCCTTCGACGGGTCAGAATATGATCCGTCCCGTCCGTCCGTCGATGGGCCCGGGGTCTGCCAGGCTGCCTCGTCGGAGCAGGCATGACGAAAGGCCCTCGGTCGGAGTAGCCGGACCAAGGCCCTCGTCATCAGTCTTTGCGGACGGCAAGGTTGAGGTCGGCGACGGTCAGCTGGGTGAGGTCAGGAAGTTGGTCCTCGCCGAGCGTGACACCGCGCAGGTTTTCCAGCGGCGTCTTGAGACCGTGGAGGCGGTTGCCTCGCAGATCGGCGCCGTCGAGGTGGCAGGAGTCCAGTTCCAGTCCGGCGAGGTCACACGACCGCAGCGCGACGCGCGGTAGTCGGCAGGAAGACCACGCGCCGTGCGTGAGGGTGCAATCGGTGAAGGCGACCGAGCCGGCAGCGGCGACACGCTGGAGGGTGGCGTAGTCGAAGCGGCAGCCGTCGAACAGGACGTCCTTGAGGCGTACGTCGGTGAGTCTGGTGCCGGTGAACCGGGAGCCGGTGATCGCGCAGCGTTCGATGGTGATGCCGGTCAGGGTCGCTCCGGAGAAGTCGGTGCGGGTGATCTCGCAGCCGTAGAGGCTGCCGGCTTCCCAGGTGCTCTCACTCAGGTCCACGCCGGTGATCAGGCTGCTACGGACGCTGACGTCCTCGAGGTGCGAGCCGCGCCACGCCGCACCGTTAACGAATGCCTCGATGAGCCGGTCGGCCAGGTCCGTCGTGGTGTCGAGGTCGTCCGGTTCGAGGTCCGGCAGCAGGACCTTCACGTCGCCGATCGTGGTGGTGCGCATGTGTCCTCAACCTGTGTGGCGCGGGGTGGGCACGTCACCCCGCGCGTCCCGTGGTGGGGCTACTTCTTCTTGTTCCAGTTGTCCCAGCCGGGTCGACTGTCGAACTTACCCTTGTTGGCCCAGGTGGGGCGGTTGTCGAACTTCGCCGCGTCGATCGACGCTACCGACCGCTGCGGGTCGACGCCGAGGTGGGCGAGTTGCTCGGGCGCGGCGTTGACGAGGATCGCAAGAGCGTCGGTCATGGTGCTCCTCCGTGAGGGGTGAGGTGGTCCGCGGCGGCACGGACGAGGGCCTGTCGGGTGGTCCGGCAGTAGATGGTCTCGCGGGCGGTGAACGTCGCGTGCTCGAAGTAGCGGTTGCCGGCCTGGGCACCCCGGCAGAAGTCGCAGAAGGCGCAGTGGTCGGCGCAGTCGTTAAGGGTCGTGACGAACTCGGCGACGTAGTCCAGGTCGCCGGCGCGGGCAAGCATGGCCGTGATCGGCTGGTGGAGGACGTTGCCGGCGATGAAGTCGCCGTATCGCGGCTCGGTGATGCCGAGGAGTTCCGGTGACAGCAGCACGACCTGCCCATCCCAGGAGACGGTCGGGATCGGCTCGTACGGCTCGTGGTCGACGCATCCCGGCGCGGGTGGCGGCAAGGTAGTCGGCCAGCCGGTCCACGTCGCGGATCCGCAGCGGACTGCCGCCGACGCGACGTGCGATGAGGTGCTGCCAGAACCGGTACGCGGCATCCTCCGACACCGGCGCCCGGTCGGCGCCCTCTTGCTCTTCGATGTTGAAGCCCACCGACTCGCAGCCAGGTAGGCCGGTGAAGAAGTCGACAAGGGCGTCCGCGTGGTCGATGGTTTCCGGGGTGACCACACAGATCACCGAGTACCGCAGCCCCGCGTCGGCCAGCGTGTGCATGCCGCGCAGGGTCCGGGCGTCTGTCGGGTTGCCGGCCCGGTCGAGGCGGTTGCGGTTCAACGCGCCCGGTCCGTCGATGCTGACCCCGACCTCGAACCCGTAGGTGGTGAACAGCTCGCACCACTGGCGGTTGATCAGCGTCGCGTTCGTCTGGATCTCGTGACGCACCAGCCCTGCGCGCCGCAGCTCCTCGAACGGGGCCAACAGGTCCCGGAACAGCCCGATGGGTGTGGCGGTGGGTTCGCCCCCGTGCCACACGACGCTCACCGGATGACTGCTGTTCTGCTGGGCTATCGACTCGGCGCAGGCCTGCGCGACCGCGCCGCTCATCAGGCGCAGGGATCTCCGGTCGGGCAGGTAGCAGTAGGTGCAGTCGAGGTTGCAGAAGCTCGTCGGCTGCACGACCAGGGTGTGGAAGCTGCCGGCGACCGCCGGTTGGCCGGTGGCGTTGATGAGGCCGATGCCGTTCACGAGGGGGCCTCCTCGATCCTGAAGTCCGTGGGGGTAGTGACGCGGTAGGCGTGGGTGTGGCGAACAGGCCAGCCGAGGAACCGGTCGAACATGTCGGCGGCGCTGCCCGTGACGCTCGGATTGAGCCGGTACAGGTCGTCGATCGCCTCGTGCAGGCAGCCGGCCAGGTAGAGGAACAGGCTCACCGGCACTTCGCGGTACTCGGCTAGGAGCGCGAGCTTCGCTGCGCCGCAGGGCCACGGCTGCCCGCACCGGCGGCACAACCACAGCGGGCGCATCGGCAGATGTTCCACCTCGGCTGGCGCGAGCCGGTTCGCCGCAAAACGGCGCTGCGGCCCGGTCACCGGCGACCGCCCTCGCGGGCCTGCTGCTCGAACAGCCGACGCCACACGAAGGTGAGCAGCGGCGGATCAGCGGGCCCCACCTGCCCCGCCGAGGCCGTCCCCCTAGGCTCGGGGCGCCGGGACTGGCTGGCCATGGCGTTACGCGAGACGTACACCGTCATGCCGTCACCCCCACCAGCAGCGATGAGCGGCGGGCCCGCCAGGGGAAGGGCGAGCCCGCCGCACCACGGCGGCTGGGAGCAGACCGCCGATCACCCACCCGCGCAGCCCTCATGGCGGTACGCAGGCGGGGATTCACCCGGACGGTCGACGGAGTGTCCGGCGCGAGCACTTGCCGGTGCGTCGGGTCGCATTCCGAACTGTCGCCGATCGACACGTCCATCTGGTTCTCCCTGGCGATTGCCGCTGACCCGCCGGCGCCATGGGATCAGGATGATCCTGGACCGTTCCGCCGACGTGTTCCTGACGTCCACGATCGCGGGCGGCACGGGCCCGAGACAGACCCAGCGTGGTGGGCCACGGTGGGCCTCCTGTGGTCGACTCGGTCGATATGAAGAGGACAGGCGGTACTACCCCGTCCCTACGAGACTCAGAGGATGTGCCAGCGGCGGAGCTCCGGCCCGCCGTGGACAAGTCCTGCAATCCGGTGGTGCACCTCGTCGGCGGCGTCGGTCCCGGGACGGGACTTGCGGGCGTTGGTGGCGATCATCTGTAGTTCGCGGAGCTGGCACAGCTCCTCGAACCTCGGCCAACATGTGGCATCCCAGCCGTAGGCGGCGGTGAAGCCGGCGAACGCCTCGGGACCGGGCGGATCGAACCGGCGGCAGTGGACAGCGACCGTGGCAATGTCCCACTCGCGAGGCCCGAGGGCGGCGCCGTCCCAGTCGGCGAGTACGGGCGTGCCGTCGAAACGCCGGAGCGCGTTGCGGATCTGCGGATCTGACTGGATCAGGCTTGTGCCATGGGGAAACCGCATCGTCTCCCAGCCGGCGGCCAGCGTCTCGAGCCGGCCCAGCAGCAGATCCTGTTCCTTACCGTTCAGGATCTCCGAACGGATCACGGATCGCTCGATGCCACGGATCGGCCGCAGCACGGGCAATGGCACGGGTGGAGCAGGAAGGGCATGCAGATCCCGGAGAAGGCTTCCGAGCTCGGAGACGGTGATCGGGTCGTCGTGTGCCGGGTCCAGACGCTGCCAGACCGTAACGGCGTGCCCGCCCACCTCTAGCGGCTGGGACAGGCCCGGGTGAAGGCCGACCGTGGGGAAATCTTGGTCCACCAGCCAGTCGACCACGGTCACCATCGCGCGCACCCGGTTCAGGTCCTGGTCGCCAGGGGCGATCTTGATGACGATGTCCCCGACGGCGTAGACGGCGTTGGTGTGGTGCCGCAGCAGAGCCGCGTTCGAGTCGGGGTAGCCGAGAAGACGACATACCTCGGCGAGCACCGGCCGGGTGCGCGCCTCGACGAACATGGGGCTCCTAGGGCCTGTATCAAAGTCTCCGTGGCCGCGATGAGGTATCTACGTGCGTCAGTGATCGCTATCAGCGGGTGAGGGCGGTCAGCCGGGACGGCCTGGCGCGATGTAGCGCAACGCAAGGAACGAACCGTACTGGTTGGTCTCAGCCAAGGTCCACGGGGTGAATGCCCTCGCATGCAACAGTCGGGTGCCGGAGCCGACCAGGACTGGCGCGACGCCGATGTGCAGCTCGTCGACGAGGTCGGCCTGCACGAACTGGGTGGCAAGCTTTTCACCGCCGAGGATCCATACGTTCTTTCCCTTGGCCGCCTCGACCAGCTGCGGGTGCACGTCGGCTACGTCTGAAGCGGTGAAACGAAGGTCAGCGCCATCGTGGTGGGGCAGGGTGCGATGCGTAAAGACCCAGGTAGGCCGGTCACCATAGAACCAGGGGGCGTTGTGGCGACAAATGAACTCGTACGACCGCGACCCCATCGCGATCGCACCTACCTCGTCGAAGAACCGCTCGTAGCGCCGCCGTTTGCCCTCCAGGTTGCTGAACTGGGAAAGCCAGTCGAGCTGTTCGGCGGGTTCGGCGATGTACCCATCGATGCTCATGGCGACGAAGTACTGCGTCAGGGCCATACACGAGACACTAGGGCCTGTGTTGAAGGCGGTGCCAGGGTTTGATCGGGCTTGAGGATCTTCGCGTGTCGGAGATCGAGATATGGCGAGGCCTCCGGTAGATGGTTTAACGACCAAGAAAAACCGGCGACCACCGGAGACCTCGTGGACACCCTCGCGGTGACGAGGCGGTTCGACCTGACCGACGCGCAGTGGGCGACGCTGGAGCCGCTGCTGCCAGCGCCGAAACGGCCGGGTCGACCGTCGTTGTGGAGCAGACGGCAGCTGATCGACGGGATCCGGTGGCGGATCCGGGTGGGCGCCTCGTAGCGGGACGTGCCTCCGCAGTACGGCTCCTGGTCGGCGGTGTACGCGTTGTTCCGCAGGTGGCAACACGATGGGACCTGGAAGCAGGTGCTGACTGCGTTGCAGGCCGTGGCTGATGCAGCCGGGCGGATCACCTGGGACGTGTCCGTGGACTCGACCAGCGCCCGCGCCCATCAGCACGCTGCCGGGGCGAGGAAAAGGGGGATCTGCAGGCCGAACCACCCGGCGGTGTCACGGTTGAGCCGGCTGATCACGCCCTCGGCCGCTCCCGCGGCGGTTTGACCACGAAGCTGCACCTGGGCTGCGAGCAGGGACAGAAACCCCTCGCCGTCGTGCTGACCGCCGGACACCGCGGCGACAGCCCACAGTTCATCCCGGTCCTGGCCGCCATCCGCGTTCCCCGCCTGCTCACAGGCCGCCCGAGGACCCGACCGGACCGCGTCCTGGCCGACAAGGCGTACACGTCGAAAGCCAACAGGGCCTACCTGCGCCGACGGGGCATCGCCGCGACGATCCCGAGCAAAGCCGACCAAGACGCCCACCGGCGAGCCAAGGGATCCAAGGGCGGCCGGCCACCAGCCTTCGATCCCCACCTCTACCAGCAACGTCACGCCGTGGAGTGCGGCATCAACCGACTCAAGCGCAACCGGGCCGTGGCCACCCGCTTCGACAAGCTCGCCGTGCGCTACCAGGCCACCATCCATCTCGCCGCCATCAACGAGTGGCTGTGACCGACTTCGACACAGGCCCTAGGGACCGAGTGCAGCTGTGGTCCCAAGACTACGGGCGCGCTCGCGGCAGGTCCGTACGTAGTCCATCAAGGTGGCGACCTCACCGCGATGGCTCTCTTCGGGGATCGCCGTGGCCACGTCGGTCGCGCGGGTCAGGATGATCTCCGTCCGCTGCGTCTCGGGCAGGTCCGCGACGGCGTCGCGCGCGGTCGCCGCCGCCTCGGTCGTCCGCCGGTCCCACGCGAGGCACATCGACCGGTCCAGGGCGATAAGCGCCACGTCGATCGGTACGGCCGGAGCCGTGCCGTAGAGCCGCACCGCCTCGTCCTGGACCCGGTAAGCCTCCACCGTGTCACCGAGCCAGGTGTACGCGCCGGAGAGGTAGAGCAATAGCCGCTTCGCCGGAAACCTGAAGGCCACGTCGGTGTCCTCGTCACCAGCCTGGTCGAACAGCCGGCGTGCCTGATCGACGGCCGACCGCGCCTGCTCGGTGGCACCGATTCTGGCCAGGGCACGCGCCCGGCCCGCAGCCGCCAGGGCACCCGACGACGACGCGACCGACGTGGCCGCAAGAGCCGCATCAGCCAGAGCGACGGTCTGGGCGGGGTCCCCGAAGTAGTACGGCAGCATCGCCGCCTGGGCCCGCACGAGCACCCGGAACCGAGCCTCCCCGCTGTCGTCCGCCGCGTGGATCGCTGTGCCGTACCACCGTCGAGCCTCGGCGACATCCCCGAGCCTCATCAACGCGTCAGCGCACATCGTCGCCAACAGAGCCGCCACCCCGGACAGCCGGGCCTGGACCGCCGCCGGCTGGCGCCGAAGCGACAGCACCTGCACCTCTCGGCAGTCGGCGGCCAGCAGCGCCAGCATCGTTTGCGGCGAAGCCGAGGGATAGACCCGCAGGTGCTCGCCGGCGCTTTGCTCGATCAGCTCAAGCTGCCGAGGGGCGACACTCGACGCCGCCAGAGCCTCGTCCAGTCCCAGACGGAGTCTGACCAGACCTCCGGCCTCACTGCTCCCCATACGGGCAGGCGATCGATCCGCTCCACCGGCCATGGTCTCGATGCTGACATCGCGCGGCATAGTGCTGTCCTCGGCGCGGCCGAGCCCCATGACCGGACGCGGAATGTGAAGACCCACGGCGATCCGTTCCAGCACCTCGTACGCCGTGACCTGCCGGACGCCCTTAGCGATCTCAGTAGCGCGGTGGGGCGAGAGGCCAACGAGAGCGGCGATCCTGCCGTAGGACACGCCCCGGGCGTGAAGGAAGCGGAAGACCGCAGTGATGTCGCGCCGCTGAAGAAACTCGCTGATCGGTCGGCCGTTCCACAGCCCCGAACTCCACCACTCGGGATCCACCTGCACGGCCACGATCACCTCCGATCGGACGACGACCACCCGCCAGCACAACGCATCCACGCCAACACATCAAGTCAATGACGGTCGAGTCGACAGCCCAACCAGAGTCGACGCTCGGGGTGGCATCCGGAAGACCCATGATGAGCCCTCAGCATGTCCCTCCTGGGATCAGCGCAGGCTCCGGAGCGCCATGACCTGTCCAGCCCGAGCCTTGGTCGCCGGTCTGGGACGGAAGCGAGTGATGCAGATGAGGGAAGAGCCGTCTATCAATAATCCGTCGCAGCCCAGCAGATGAAGCAGATCTATAGCCTCCCACCAGGCAGAACGCCCGCAGAAGGTGGAGGCCCCGAGTCGAGCCGCCCCGGCCCAGTCACACATCCATTGGCATCCATCATTGCCTGACATAGAGTCACTGGCTAGTCACATTGAGTGCAAACGACCGGGCGGCGACTTGCGGATGATGACCAACACCCACAGGGCTAACTGCGCAAACGCCCAAGGGCCGGGCTGCAAATGCTCCGGCTGCGGGGGCTCACAACACGGCTGGCAAGGATGGACATCTCTGGCCGCCGACCGGCCAGAGAAGCGCGACGACCGGCGGCATGAACTCGAGGAGAAGGTGGAGGAAGACAGACGATCCGGACGCCAGAAGTTCAACGCCCACAACCGGGAAATCTACTTTGACCTCGCACGCCTGGACATCACCGACTACCTGTGGGCCGCCGACGGCCGAACCAGAATCAACGGCCGACTGCCACGCGATGTTGAGCGAACATCGATGTCATCAGACCTTGGCCGGATGGACACCCTTGCCCACCAGGTCATGGAGAACCCGTGGTACGAGATCTCAGCCGGCATAGACAGCCTCCTCCGGAATAAGGCTGACGCCAGGGAGGTCAAGAAGCGCCTGGCTGATCACACATGGTGCGGCCTGCTGGTGGCCCTGATCCAGTTGATCGAGAAGATCAACAAGACCGTCGAACTGCTGACGGATACCGCCAAGCAGTTCATCACCGACGCGTTGTCGCGGCGGTTCGATTCGGGGCTGCCCCGGCTGGTGACCGACGCCGTCATCCGCCTTGTCGTGGACAAGGTGTGGTCAGCCCTGGCGAGGCTGCTGGAGGCTCACTTTCCCCTCCTCGGAACAGACACCCTGCGCGTCCTGAGGATGCTGGCCATCTTCACCTGCCCCTCGGTCGAACACCACCCAGAGGTCTACAAGCACGCCGTCCGGCCGCTCATGGGCGACGGGCACGAGATCATCACGGACGAGATCAAGACGCACGTGGTCACCCTCTTCAGCGCGTGGTGGTGGCGGCGCGCCCCGGAAGCTCTGGCCTGACGCGCCCCGGACACGCCCGGCCCCATCAAGCCCGGAAAAGACCAGCGGTGCGCGCCGAACGTACACGAGACCCGCGTTCAGTCCGGGCAACACCGGCCCGGTCCAACGGCTCCCGAGCACCCACCGAGCCACCACCCACTCTCGGCGTACGCGAAAAAGGCCCCGACCCGGTGTGAACCACCCGGCCAGGGCCTTGCTCGTTGGTGCGCCGCCAGGGACTCGAACCCCGAACCCGCGGATTAAGAGTCCGCTGCTCTGCCAGTTGAGCTAGCGGCGCTCGCTGACAACGGGACGAGACGTTAGCACGCCCGCCCACCGCCCCCGAGAAGCAGGGTCGGCGTCACCGCACCGCCACCGTGACCTGCCCGGTCGCGGCCCCGGACGGGTCCACCACCAGGGTGTACGCCCCGGAGGCCGGCAACACGGCCGGCCCGAGTTCACCGGCCCCGTTGATCACGCAGCCGCTGCTGACAGTGCTGCCGTCGGGCGCGCGCAGCGCCAGCACGCCGCACTGGTCCGGCAGGTCCGAGGCGGAAGCGCTCACCGTCACCGACGTGCCGGCCGCGGCGGTAAACCGGTAGCCGATGATTGCGCCGGGCCGGTCCACGACGGCGACGACCGGTGGCCCGCCGAGCGTGATCGCCGCCTCGCGGTCCCGGCCGGTGACCACCCGCAGCGTGGTCGTGCCGGTGCTGCGCTCGGTCGGGTCGACCACCACTGTGTACGTCCCGTCGGCGGACAGCACCGTGCCGTCGATCTCGCCGGCCCCGTTGATCACGCAGCCGCTACGCAGCAGCCGCCCGTCGGCGTCCCGCAGTTCCAGCGGGGAGCACTGGTCGGTGAGGCTGCTCGTCGGCACCTCCACGTAGACGCGCTCACCTGCGCTCCCGGTGAACCGGTAGCGGGCCCGCGCGCCGGGTTGCTCGACTGTCGCGGTGACCGCCGGGCCGTTCGGTTGCATCGTGCCGTCGCTGTCCCGGGCCGTGTACACCCGCACCGCGGCGCGGCCGGTGTCGCCGGGCGCGGCGGTGACCCGCAGCGCGTACGTGCCGGTGGCGGTGAGTTCGACGCGGTCGACGTACCCGTTGCCGTTGATGTTGCAGCCGTTGGCGATCTCCCGGCCGCCCGGGTCGGTGAGCACGTACGGCGAGCAGCGGTCGCCGATCCCGGGCGCGGTGGCGTCGACGAAGACGGCGTCCCCGGCTCGGGCGGCGAACGTCAGCGGCGTCCCGCCGGGGGTGAGCGTGGCGGTGGCGACGGGTACGGCGCTGATCGGGGTGGCGGCCGGCGGGGCGACCCGTTCGGTGCTCGCGCCGGCCACGGCGAACTCGGGGCGACCGCTGACCGCGACGTCGAAGACGCACTCGGCGAGCTGGGCGGGTGCGGTCACGCCGGCCCAGCGGCAGATCTGCTCGGCCGCCGCGCGCCGGGCCGGGTCGAGGTCGGCGACTGTGACCTCCCGTTCCGGGAACGCGCGGTCGGTGAAGGTGCCGGTGTCCTGCCCGTCGTCGTAGTGCAGCAGGGATCGGTCCGCGGCGATCCGCCAGCTGTCCGCGTACGCGGGGTAGAGCTTGTCGAAGGGCGCCGGCTGGGCCAGTGCCGCTCCGGAGGCGGGCGCGATGTCGTCGGCCGGGTCGCCGTCGAAGTCGCCGAGCAGTCCGCGTACCTTTCCGGCCCGGCTGTCGGCCAGCCGCACCAGGATCCGGTAGCCGTAGCTGCCGATCTGGTCCACCGCCGCCGCCGAGCCGTCCGGCCACGTCACGTCGTACCCGTCGGCGGGGCCGGTGTCCGACGGACGGCGGGTGAGCGTGCCGCCGCCGGCCAGGTCGGTGCGGTCCGGCGGCGCGGCGAGCGGCGCGCCGTCGACGTGCACCCGGGTGCCGCCGTCGGTGAGGGTGAGCGCGACGCGGTGCGCGCCGACCCGGAACGCGACAGCCGAGTTGACCGAGGCGGTCCGCGTGCCGGCCATCGGGGCCTGCCGGACCTGCACCTCCAGCGGATCGCCGCCGGTGGACGCGACCAGCGTGAACTCGCCCACGGCCTGGAAGTCGTAGGCGACCCGGTCGAACGTGACCAGGTGCGGATCGCCGTTGCTGCCGCCGCAGTCGGCGCCGTCCTCGCAGAGCTTCACCGGGCCCTTCGGCGGCGGCGTCTTCTTGGCCGGCTTCTTGCACTCGTCGAGGCTCTTCGGCAGCGTCTTCCCGTCGTACTCGGTGCGCGGCGGTAACCCCTTCGCCGCCCGGTAGCGGTTCTCCGCGAGCGTCGCCTTGACCTCGGCGGTACGGATGGCGGTGCCGCCGCACTCGCCCTGCGGGACGGCGTCGCGGGAGATGTCGTCGGCGTGGTTCAGCTCGTGGTACAGCGCGGCGCAGGGGTCGCGGGCCACGCCGTCGCCGTACGGGTCGGTGGAGGTCGGGTTCCAGGTGACGGTCGAGGAGCCCTTGCCGTCGGCGCTCTGCGGCGTCTCGAACGCGCCGGAGCCGCCGGTGGTCGGGATGATCCGCACCCGGGGACTCTTCTTGTCCCGCAGCCTCGGCAGCAGGCCGGACGGATCGCCGCCGGGTAGCGCGAATCCGGCCAGGCAGCCGTCGACAGCCGCCTGGAAGTCGACGCCGCTGACCGGCACACCGGCGGTCGGGTCGACGCCGTAGTCGGCCCGCGCCGGCCGGGCACCACCGCCGACGAGCGCGCCGACGGCCAGCAGCACCAGCGCGACGGCGGCGGCGGTCGGCCGACTTCGGCGGCGCACCAGCAGCAGTACGACCAGCGCGACGGCGAGCAGCGCCAGCGCTCCCCCGGCCACCACCCAGAGCCGGCGGAGGCCGGTCCCGTCGTCGGACACGGTGAACGTGGTGGTCCGCAGCGCCGTCGCGCCCGCGCACAGATCCGCCGTGCCGGTCACCGGCAGTGTCACGTAGCCCGCGGTCACCTCGTACCGGCCGGGTGCGCCCACCGGCCAGAGCGTGTCCAGCCCGCCGCCGTCCGGAGTGGCGGCCACCGAGCGGAGCACCACCTCGCCGTCGCGCAGCCGTACCCCGGTCGACGCCACGGTGGCGGTCGCGCCCGGTTCCACCGTGGTGAGCGCTGCGGTCGCGGCGGCGCCGATCCCGTCGTCGTGGAAGCTGCGGGCCAGCGTCGGCTCGACGTCGCGCCCGTCCCGGCGTACCCCGGTGACCTGCACGGTGCCGACGGCCCGGGTGGCGAGCGCGCACGCCGCCCCGGTGGTGTTGGTGACGGTGAGGTCGAGGCGGACCTGGTCCCCGGCGCGGTAGTCGGCAGCGCCGGGTCGCAGGGCCAGGCCGAGGCCGCCGTCGGCGGGCGCCGCTGCGCCGCTCGCCGCGCCGGTCGCCAGGGCGGTCGCGAGTACGCCGAGCGCTGCCGCCAGCCGCAGGGTCCACCTCATGGTGCGGACTGTAGGGGCGGGGCGGCCTGTTCTGTCGCGGTCTGTCGGGGACCGGTCGGAGCCGTATCCTGCTGGTGATGCAACTCTTCGGTACGGTGGCTGACCTGTACGAGCGCGCGCGGCCCGGATATCCGCCGGAGATCGCCGAGTCGATCCTCGCCTACCACGGCGGCGCACCGGCGTCGGTGGCCGAGATCGGGGCGGGCACCGGGAAGGGCACCGAGGTGCTGGCCCGTCTCGGCGCGCCACTGACCTGTGTGGAGCCCGACGCGCTGATGGCGGCCCGGCTGGCCGAGCGGTTCCCGGACGCTCGCATCGAGGCGACGACGTTCGAGCGATGGTCGCCGCCCGCCGGTGGGGTGGACGTGCTCGCCAGTGCGATGGTCTGGCACTGGCTGGACGCCGCCACCCGCAACGCACAGGCCCGGCGTGCCCTGGCGCCCGGCGGCACGCTTGCCGTGTTCGGGCACCGCTACGACTACGCCGACGCCGCCCAGCGGGACGCCGTCCGGGCCGTGCTGCGATCCGTCGACCCCACCGTCCGGGAGCGGCCCTTCGACTGGTTCCACCGGGACATCCTCGACAGCGGGCAGTTCGACGACGTACGCCGCGAGGTGATCCGGCGGGAGCTGCCGCTGGACAAGGAGCGGTATCTGGCGCTGATGCGCACGTTCGGGCCGTACCTGTCCCGCACGCCGGAGCAGCAGCGACGCGGGATCGCGGCCCTCGACCGGCTGGTCGACGACCTCGGCGGCACCGTCGTGCTCGATCTGCGGACCACACTGGTGCTCGGCCGGGCCGATGCTCGGTGACCGGTGGGGCGTGTCCGACGACGAGACGCGGCGCCGGTACCCGTGTGACGACTTCGTGCCCGCGCCCACGCTGCGAGCGTGGCGCGGGGTGAGCGTGGACGCGCCGCCGGCAACCGTGTGGCAGTGGGTCGCCCAGATCCGGCTCGCGCCCTACTCGTACGACTGGATCGACAACCTCGGCCGACGCTCACCGCAACTGCTGGTGGGCCTTCCCGAGCCGGTGGTGGGCGAGTCGTTCACCACCGCAGGCGGGCGGCGGCGCGGCCGGATCCTCGCGGTCCAGCCGGGACACCACCTCACCGCCGGGATCATGGGCGCGGTCCTGTCGTACGTCCTGGTGCCGGACGACAGGACCACCACCCGCCTGCTGCTCAAGGTCGTGATGCGGACGAACCCGGTGATCGCCCTCGGTGGATGCCTCGGAGACCTGGTGATGGCCCGCCGGCAGTTGCTGAACCTCAAGCGGCTCGCCGAGCAGGACGCGGACCGCTGACCGTCGGCACCGGCGTGGCGAGAATCCGGCGGATCCTGGCATTTTCGCCTCTCGTCGCCGGCAACCGGCCTTCCTAGGCTCCGTCCCGACACGCTTTTCCGCAAACGGAAACGGGGCTGGGTCGTGCTTCGCTATGTCATGCCGGTCGTGATCGGGCTGGTCTACGCCGGGCTCAACTCCTTCGTGCCCGAGCCCCATCGGCGGCGGCTGAACGCGCTCGTCGTCACCGGCGCCGGGGCCGCCTACATCAGCGGTGGCGGGTTCGGGCTGTGGGAACTGGCGTTCTGCGCCCTACTGCTGGTGGTGGGCTACGCCGGGCTCACCTCGTACACCTTCATCGGGGTGGGCTGGCTTCTGCACACGGCCTGGGACGTCCTGCACCACCGTCGCGGCACCCCGATCATCCCGTCGCTGCACGACTCGTCGTTCGGCTGCGCGCTCTGCGATCCGGTCATCGCGCTCTGGTGCCTCACCGGCGGCCTGTCGGTCAAGGACATGTACCACCGGCTCAGGCGGCCGGCGGCCGACACGCGCGGCCCGGTCCCGACTGGTTGAATCCCGCCATGCACACAGTGGCCGTGCTCGCCCTGGACAGCGTCGTGCCGTTCGACCTGGCCACCCCGATGGAGGTCTTCGGCCGCACCCGCCTGCCCGACGGCCGCCCCGGGTACCGCGTCGTCGTCTGCGCCGCGACGCCGACGGTCACCACCGGCGCGTTCAGCATCGCGGTGCCGTACGGCCTGGACGTCCTCGCCGACGCGGACACCGTCGTCGTACCCGGTGTCTCCGACCCGGCCGCCGCGGCGCCCGCAGCGGTCCTCGACGCGCTGCGCACCGCGGCGGCGAACGGCGCGCGGATCGCTTCGATCTGCGGCGGCGCGTTCACCCTCGCGGCCGCCGGGCTGCTCGACGGGCACCGCGCCACGACGCACTGGGTCGCCACCGGCCGGCTCGCCGCCCGGCATCCGCGGGTCCGGGTCGACCCCGACGTCCTGTACGTGGACAACGGCCAGTTCCTGACCTCCGCCGGCGCCGCCGCCGGGCTCGACCTGTGCCTGCACCTGGTCCGGCGCGACCACGGCGCCGCCGTCGCCGCCGACGCGGCGCGGCTGTCAGTCATGCCGCTGGAACGCGCGGGCGGGCAGGCGCAGTTCATCACGCACGAGCCGCCCACCCCCGACGGTGCGACGCTGGAGCCGCTGCTGGCCTGGATGCGCGACAACACCGGACGTGCGCTGACCCTCGCCGACATCGCCCGGCACGCCGGGCTGAGCACCCGCACGCTGAACCGCCGGTTCCGGGACCAGACCGGCACCACCCCGCTGCGGTGGCTGCACCGCGTACGCGTGCACCAGGCTCAGCACCTGCTGGAGACCACCACCCATCCCGTCGACCGGGTGGCCAGCCAGGTGGGTTTCGGCTCCACCACCGCCTTCCGGGACCGGTTCAAGCAGATCACCGGCACCAGTCCGCAGGCGTACCGCCGCAGCTTCCGCGGCGTCTGACCCGCGAGCGGCCCGATGGACAGGGACGGCTCCGTGGTCGTGTTCCCCACCCTGCCCGTATAGCTGCCCGTATAGGGGATCGGATCAACCGGCTCCCGGGACCGGTCGCCGTCGGGGCTAACCACGCCTCGGTGGAACGTCATGGGTACCTCACGGCCCGTTTGGCACCCATGACGTTCCACCCACGGGCGGTCGCATCAGTGCGTGCCGGGGCGCCTGCTGGCGACGTACGCGAAAAAGGCCCCGACCGGCGTGGAACGCCCGGTCAGGGCCTTGATCGTTTGGTGCGCCGCCAGGGACTCGAACCCCGAACCCGCGGATTAAGAGTCCGCTGCTCTGCCAGTTGAGCTAGCGGCGCTCACCGACAACGGGAAGAAGATTAGCACGCCCGCCGAGGCGGGTTCCAATCCGATACCGGGGTCCACCCTTCGGACGAGCTTAACCGGCGAAACCGGCCGAAACGGTCACCTGATCCGGCGCGGGGGCGGGCACGGGAGCGTCGATGCGGCACGATGTCCGCCAGGCACGCGAGGACAGGGGTGGGCATGGGCAGGTTCGCGCGGGCCGGGGCGACGGTGGGCGCCCTGGTCCTGACGGCGTCGCTGGCACTGACCGGGTGCGGCGGCGACGACGAGGGGAAGGCGCCGGCGTTCGTGCCCGGCCAGCAGCAGGTCGGCGGCGTCTCGTCCGCCGCGCCCGCGGAGCCGAGCGCCTCGCCGAGCGACAGTGCCGCCGCGCCGCCGCTGACGGTGAGCCCGGCCGACGGCGCGAACGCACGGCCGGTCAGCACCGAGATCAGCGCCCGCATCCCCGGTGGCGGCACCGTGTCGAAGGTGGTGCTCGCCACCGCCGAAGGGACCAGTGTCGCCGGGCGGATGCGGCGCGACGGTTCGAGCTGGGTGCCGTCGGCCGCGCTCAAGTACGGCACCAGGTACACCGCCACGGTCACCGGCGCCGGCAAGGACGGCCAGACCTACCAGGGCACCAGCACGTTCACCACGATGGCCAAGCCCAAGTCGATGATCGGCTCGGGCCTCTACATGTTCAGCGGCAAGACGTACGGGGTCGCCATGCCGGTGGTCGCCGAGTTCTCCCCGGGCATCCCGAAGAAGGACCGGGCGGCGGTGCAGAAGCGCATGTTCGTGCAGACCGACCCGCCGCAGCGGGGCGCCTGGCACTGGGTCGACAACGGCACCCAGGCGTACTACCGCGCCCCGGAGTACTGGAAGACCGGCACCACGATCACCGTCCGGCTCGCACTCGCCGGCATCCCGCTGAGCAACGGCCGCTACGGCAACATCGACCGCAGCGCCACCGCCAAGATCGGGCGCGCGTTCGAGATGACAGTCGACAACTCGACCAAGCAGATGACGGTCTCCGAGAACGGCACGGTGATCCGTACGCTGCCGGTGAGCCTGGGCAAGAAGAGCACCCCCTCCTCCAGCGGCACGATGGTGGTGATGGAGAAGAAGGAGTCCACCGTCTTCGACACCCGCAGCGAGCCGGACCCGGCCAACCGCTACGTCACCGAGATCGACTTCGCCCAGCGGATCACCTGGGGCGGCGAGTACATCCACGCGGCGCCCTGGTCCGAGGGCGTGCAGGGACGCCGCAACGTCTCGCACGGCTGCGTCAACGTGTCGATGGCCAACGGCCGCTGGCTGTTCGGCAAGACGATGGTGGGCGACCCGATCACGGTGAAGGGCACCGAACGGCGCCTGGCACCGGGCAACGGCTGGACCGCGTGGAGCATGAGCTGGTCGCAGTTCGTCGCGGGCAGCGCGCTGCCCGTTCCGCAGGGCGGGCAGCCGGCGCCGTTCTGACCGGCGTAACGTGGTCGGACACGCCACCTCCGACGAAGCGCCGGACGACAGTGGAATCGTTACACCCGCGCGGGGGTGTTCCGTTTCACGTCCGGCAACGCGTACCCGCTCCGGCGCGTCTGACCTGAGACGACGGGGAACGGCATCACCTTGTGAGGGAGTCATGCGAGCTGGCCAGGACGAACCGATCCGGGGCGTGAGCGCCCGACGCGTCGGGCGCCGCCGTGCGCTGGCGGCCGGGCTGCTCGCCGCCGCGATGGCCCTGACCGCCTGCACCAGCGGCGGCGACAAGCCGTCGAGCTGGCAGGGCGGTGGCGACGGCGACGGCGGTGAGAAGGCCCCGAAGGCGGCGGCCACCATCAGCGAGCCCGCCGCCGACGCCAAGGACGTGCCCGCATCCACCGGCATCACCTTCACCACGACCGAGGCGCAGGAGACCGAGGTCGAGCTGAAGGACGCGGCCGGCAAGGTCGTCGACGGCACGCTCGCGGCGGACGGCAAGAGCTGGCTGCCGTCCTCGGCCCTGGAGTACGGGCAGACGTACACGGCGACCGTGACGGCGACCGGCGACGACGGCAAGCCCGCCACCGCCACCAGCACGTTCACCACGATGGCGAAGCCGGCCAAACAGATCCGGGTCACCAGCTTCCTCGGCGACAACCAGGTCGTGGGTGTGGCCATGCCGCTGATCGTGAAGTTCGGCCGGGCCATCCCGGAGGACTACCGCGACGACATCCAGCGCCGGATGACAGTCACCGCGAAGCCGGCCCAGGAGGGCATCTGGCACTGGGTGAGCCCGACCGAGGTGCGCTACCGGCCCAAGACGTTCTGGAAGGCCAACAGCACCGTCAGCTACAAGGTGCAGGCGGGCGGGCTGCCGCTGGGCGGCGGCTGGTACGGCCGGTCCGACCTCAGCGTCGACGTCAAGATCGGCCCGTCGTTCGTGATGACCGTCGACAACCGCACCAAGCGGATGACAGTCACCCGCGACGGCAAGGTGGTCAAGACCATCCCGGTGAGCCTGGGCAAGAAGAGCACCCCGTCCTCCAGCGGCACCATGGTGGTGATCGAGAAGCTCCGGCACACGGTCTTCGACACCATGGAGGAGCTGGGCCCGGAGGACGGCTACCGCACCGAGATCGACTACGCCCAGCGGCTCACCTGGGGTGGCGAGTTCATCCACGCCGCGCCGTGGTCCGAGGGCGTGCAGGGCCGCACGAACGTCTCGCACGGCTGTGTGAACGTCTCGATGAAGGAAGGCAACTGGCTGTTCGCCAACACCCGCATCGGTGACCCGATCACCGTCAAGGGCACCGAGCGCAAGCTCCAGAACGGCAACGGCTGGACCGACTGGAACATGAGCTGGGACGAGTACGTCAAGGGCAGCGCCCTGCCGTACGAGCCGCCAGCCGCCGACACCACCGCCGACACCACCCCGGACGCCGGTACGCCGAGCGTCGAGCCGACCCCCTGACCCCCGCACACGACGAAGCCCCCTCCCGGAGGAGGGGGCTTCGTGTTGGGGTGACTGATGGGAATTGAACCCACGACAACCGGGACCACAACCCGGTGCTCTGCCAACTGAGCTACAGCCACCATGCTCGCCGCTCCGGTCGCCCGGGGCGGTGCGCGGACCAATCATAGCCACACTCCGGCCGAACCCGTCCACCGGGTTCGGGCACGGACGTCAGAGCTGGGCGGCGATCGCCTTCGCGGCCTCGACGTCCGGCCCGGGCAGCGGCACGAACAGGGTCCGCCGGTAGTACTCCAGCTCGCGGATGCTCTCCCGGATGTCGGCGAGCGCCCGGTGGGTCAGGCCCTTCTGCGGCTGCCCGAAGTACACCCGCGGGTACCAGCGCCGGCACAGCTCCTTGATCGAGGACACGTCGATCATCCGGTAGTGCAGGTGCGCGTCGAGCCGGGTCATGTCGCGGGCCAGGAAGCCCCGGTCGGTGGCGATCGAGTTGCCGCACAGCGGCGCGGTGCGGGGGTCCTTCACGAAGCTGGTCACGTAGTCGAGCACCATGTCCTCGGCCTCGGCCAGCGTCACCGTGGAGCGGCGGACCTCCTCGGTGAGCCCGGACTTGGCGTGCATGGTGCGCACGATCTCCGGCATGCCGTCGAGCGCCTCGTCGTCGGCGTGGATCACCACGTCGACGCCGTCACCGAGCACGTTGAGGTCGGGATCGGTGACCAGCGCGGCGACCTCGATCAGGGCGTCCCGCCGCAGGTCCAGCCCGGTCATCTCACAGTCGATCCAGACGAGAAGATCAGCCACCGGGACAGACTACGCGCCGCCGACCCGCTCGCGCCTCGGCCCGGCGGCCGAGGTGGACCGCTAGGGTTTCCTGCGTGCCAGCCGAACCCGTCGCCCCACCCGCCGTCGCCCGTGACGGCGCGGGTGCGCGTGCGGCCCGCCGGGTGCTGGCGGTGCTGGCGCTCGTCGCGATCCTGCCGGCGCTCTACCTGCCCAACCTGCGGCACAACTTCTACGACCAGAAGATCTATATGTCGGCGGTGGACTGGTGGACGTCCGGGCATCCGCTCTACGACTACGTCCAGCCGGACCGGGTGCAGGGCGCGCTCTACTTCACCTACCCGCCGTTCGCGGCGCTGCTGCTGGCCCCGTTCGGATACCTGCGGCTCGGTGTGGCGGTCGCCGCCTTCGCGGTGCTGACAGTGGCCGCCGTGGTGGTGACCACCCGCTGGCTGGTGCTGCCGGTGCTGCGGCGCCACGACCTGCCGCGCGGGTTCGGCCTGACGGTCGCCGTGCTGTTGGTGCTGGCGGTGGAGAGCACCCGGGAGACGCTCACGCTCGGGCAGATCAACATGCTGCTCGTGGTGCTGATCCTCGGCGACCTGCTGTTCGCCGTACCGCAGGGCCGGCGCTGGGCCGGTGTGGGCGTGGGGCTGGCCGCGGCGCTCAAGCTCTTCCCGGGCATCTTCGTGCTCTACCTGCTCGCCGCCCGCAAGTGGCGGGCGGCGGTGGTGGCCACGGTGGCCGCCGCGGTGGCCACGCTGCTGGCCGCGGCGCTCGCGCCGGGTGACTCGTGGCGGTTCTGGACCCACGAACTGTGGGCCACCGACCGGGTGGGCCGCACCGACTACACCGGCAACCAGTCGCTGTTCGGGCTGCTCAGCCGCCTGTCCACGTCGGCCGAGCCGGACCGGCTGCTGTGGCTGCTGCTCGCGCTGGCGGTGGCCGTGTTCGGCCTGTGGCGGGCGGCGCGGGCGGCGCGGGCGGGGGACGCGCTGGTGGGTCTCACCCTGACCGGGCTGGTGGGCGGGCTGGTCAGCCCGATCACCTGGATCCACCACCTGTACTGGTTCATCCCCGCGTTGGTGGTGCTCGTGGACGCGGCGTTGGACGCCGACCCGGCGACGCCCGCCGGGGCCCGCCGTCGCGGCGGCCTGTTCGCGCTGACCGCCGTCGTCGGCCTGCCGATCGTGTACGGCCTGGTGACGTTCCAGGACTGGGGCACCGCCGTCGTGCACACCGACGACCCGGTCGACTTCGTCGTCCGCAACCTGTACGTGCTGCTCAGCCTGCTGTTGCTGGCGGTACTCCCGATCCGTCACCACCGGGACGCGCCGTCAATGACCCGGACTGAACGGACACACCTCGCAACCAATGGCGATAGGCGCTAATCTGGTCGCAACTACCTCAGTTTTCTCCCAGGTAGCACCGATTCCCCGGTGAAGGACGGCCCTCCGCGTCGGCAGCGCGGAGGGCCGTTCGGGTTCTCCGCGTCAGTCCTCGTGGTCCTCGCATCGGCCGCTCGGCGCAGCGATCGCCGCGCGGCCCCGCCCGCCGCACCCGGAGCCCACTGCCACCAGGTGCCGCTCGGGGCGCGAAGCCGGGCCCGGTTGCCGGCCGAGCCCGCTCAGCGAGGTGACGCCGAGGCGCCCGGCCAGCACGGGCACCTGGTCCGGTTCGACCACGAAGACCACCTCACGGGGCCGCAGCGGGCGCAGCAGCAGCACCACGGCGAGGACGACCAGCAGCGTCCCGCCGGCGGGCAGCGCCCACGCCAGCGCGGGGAACCATCCGGCCCGCAGCTCGGCACGCATCCGCAGGTCGAGGCCGGCCGCGCCGTCCGCGCGCAGCACGACCAGGCTCAACGACCGGCCGGCCAGCTCCGCCGGGCTCCACTCCAGGGAGCCGACGCCCTGGCGTACCCAGAAGGGCTCTGTCATCGGCGCGGCGGCGCCGGCGCCGGCGGTGGCCGGGTCGAGATCGACAGGTAGCCGGCCCCGGGTGACGGCGACGCGGCGCACGGTGCTGTGCGGGACGTCGGCCAGCCACCGTCGCACCTGGTCGGCCGGGGCGAGGCCGAGGAAGACCGGGCCGCCGTCGTCCCGCGCGGTCAGGCGCAGCCGGAGCTCACCGGTGCGCGCCACCGGCAGGTCGGCGCGCAGCAACGCGTCCACGTCGGTCACCAGGACCGCGCGGGCGGGTGTGCGGACCGGCTCGAACCGGGCGTCGAACCCGCCGTCCGGGCCGGCGTGCCGGGCGGCGAACCAGAGGCCGCCGCCCGCCAGCAGCGCCGGAACCCCCAAGGCCAGCAGCACCATGCCGGCGATCGTGCGTACGAAACGCATTCGCGTCGTCCCTCTCGGTAGCCAACTGTCCGGCCGACCTTACCGACGCGCGTCGACCGATCGCCGGATATCGGCAGCACCGGCCCGGGACGGCAACCGGCCCGGCGGATCGGGTCCGCCGGGCCGGTGCGTGGCTCACGTTCAGGACTTCGCGGCGGGCTCCCGCCGGGTACGCGCGAAGGCCAGGCCGCCCAGGGCCAGGCCGCCCAGTCCGGCGACCAGGCCGGCCACCCCGAGGGCGGTGGCCACGCCGGAGCCGTCGTCGTCATCGTCGTCGTCAGCGGCGGCTGCAGCGGGTGCGCTCGCGCCCGACGCGGCGGGCGCCGCCGCGGCCAGCTTGAGCACCGGCGCCGGGTTCTCCGGCTCCTCCGCGCCCGGCGCCGGCTCCTCGATCCACCGGGAGACGTTGCCGTCGGAGTACGTCTGGAGCACCTTGAAGACCATCGTGTCGGCCTGTGGCAGCGGCCCCATCGACACCGGGAACTCCTGGAACTCGCCCGGCTTCACGCCGCCGCCCGGCTCGGCGGTGAAGGTCAGCTTGGAGACCGCCTCGGTGAGCTGGCTGCCGTGCACCTCGATCGGCGGGTCGACCTTGCGCTTCTCCACGGCCACCGTCCAGCCCGGCACCGGCATGGTGGAGACCGAGCCGACCGGGGCGTTCTCCGGCAGGTTCACCTCGACCTTGACTGTCGACGCCGTGTCGCTCTCGTTCGGCACCCGGAACGCGAACCGGCCGTAGCCGCCCTGTGTGCCCTCGGCCGGGTTGATCGTGACGTGCGCCGAGGCCGCCCCGGCCAGGCCGAGCACGGCCGTGGCGACGGCGGTGAGGGTCAGCGCGGCGACTGTCGCGGGACGCCGGAGACGGATCATGGGTGGGGACCTTCCGTTACTTGATCGGCACGGTGGCGGTCACCGTGGCCTGGTCGATGTCGGTGGTACGGACGGTGATGCGCAACTGCCAGTCGCCGCGGGCCGGCAGGTTGATCTCGCCGGTGGCGTGGTTGTCGCTCAACGGCAGCAGCGGGACGGCGATCGGCTCGATCCCGGCCGACGGCAGCGCGGCGGTCACCTTCCACTCCTGCACCGGCTGCGGGCGGTTGTCCTTGGTGTAGGCGTACAGGTGCAGCGAATTGTTTCCGGTCTCGGCCGGGTCGAACTGGACCTCCAGCGAGTAGATCGGGCTGCTCAGCGTGGTGGAGAAGTAGCCCTGCTCGGCACCCGCGACAGTCGCGGTGGCGGTGCGCGCCGGGGTGGTCTGCACGAGCGTCGCCGACACGCCGAGCACCACCGCCGTGATCACCAGCTCGGCCACCACGGCCCGCCGCATCGCGCCCGGCCGGCCGGCGGCGACCCGCCGCCGCACCAGCGCCCGGGAGTACGCGGCCACGCCGATCACCAGCACGAACAGCGCGATCTTGGCGAGCAGCAGCCGGCCGTACGTGGTGTCGAACAGCGCCTGCAGGCTGGCCACCTCGATGAGCCCCTGCACGGTGCCGGCCAGCAGCAGCGCGGCCACCGCGAGCGCGGCCCAGCGGGACCAGATCGGCAGGATCGCGTCCAGCTCGCGCTCGTCGGCCTCGCGCAGCAGGAACACCGCGAGCATGACCAGGCCGCCCAGCCAGACCGCCATGCCGCCCAGGTGCACCGCGTCCACCAGCACGGAGACCGCCGGCGCGGGCGAGGCCGCGGCGTGCCCGGCCAGCGGCCAGGTGAACAGCGCCGCGCCGCCGAGGACGGCCAGGATGATCCCGTCGGTACGGCCGATCGGACCGGCGAACAGCGGCCGGAGCAGGAACGCGGCCGCGGCGAGCAGGCCCAGCCGGACCAGGTGCGTGGTGCCGTAGGCGCTGCCCAGCACGTCGCCCAGGCCGGAGCCGGTCACGTCGAACAGGCCGCCGCCGTTGACGTACGGCACCTGGAGCCACACCTCGGCCACCGTCGCCACCGCCAGCAGGCCCAGCCCGGTCCAGGCCAGCCGTGCCGGTCCCCGGCGGGACAGCCGGCGGGGCCAGAGCGCGGCCAGCACCAGCGCCGGGCCGACGAGCAGCAGCAACCCGGCGTAGCCGGCGTACTTCGCCACCTTCACCGCGTTCTCGGTCACCGGGTTCGCCCGGTTGTCCGAGCCGCTGTCGGTGGGCGGCTCGGACGGCGCCCCGACCGAGTAGGTGAACGCGCCGGAGACCGGGTGGCTGTCGGCCGAGATGACCCGGTAGCTCACCAGGTAGGTGCCGCGCCCGCCGGAGGGGTCCACCGGGATGGTGACCTCGGCGCCCTGGAAGGTCGGCTCGCCCCGGTCGGCGCGCGAGCCGTCGGGGGCGATCACCCGGACCTTCCCGGGCACCTTGCGGACGCCCTCACTGAACGTGATCACCACTTGCGCGGGCGCCTCGGGGACCACGGCGGAGGCGGCCGGGCTGCTGCTCACCAGGACCGCGTGGGCGGCGGCCGGGGTGGCCGGGACGAGCAGCAGGGCGACCAGCAGGAGCAGCAGCCCGGCGACGGCCCCGGAGCGGGCGGCGACGACCCGGGACGGGCGGGGTACGGCAGCAGTCATGCCGCCATGGTTCCCGAACCGGGCCGGGTCCGGCGAGCCGGTCTCCGGTAGGCGGGACCGAGCGCCCCGCCGGCCCGACGGCACGCGCCACGCCGGGCCTGCTCGGATGTCATGGGTGGGTAGTCGCACGGCGGCGGGAAAAAGTTCCCGGCGTGTGCGGGACCACGGAATGGGTCGAAGGACCCTGTCCCGTCCGGGTACGCCGCGTAACGTCGGGTGACGTGATCCCCGGCCCACGCGACACCCCCGCCGACCGCCCCGACGCCGCTCGGGACGCGGCCACCGGCTGGGCGCTGGCCGCCCGCGACGGGCACCGCGACGCGCAGGCCGCCTTCGTCCGGGCCACCCAGGCCGAGGTGTGGCGCTTCGCCGCCGCGCTCGTCGGCCCGGACAGCGCAGACGACCTGACCCAGGAGACGTACCTGCGGGCGTTCCGGGCGCTGTCCGGCTTCGAGGGGCGCTCCAGCGTACGTACCTGGCTGCTCGGGATCGCCCGGCGGGCCTGCGCCGACCACCTGCGCACCGTGGTGCGCCGCCGCCGGCTCGACGCGCGGCTCGCCGCCCAGGCCGCCACCGACCGCCCTCACCCGGACCCGGCCGGCCACCTCGGCGCCACCGACCTGGTCCGCCGGCTGCCCGCCGAGCGGCGCTCCGCGTTCGTGCTCACCCAGTTGCTCGGCCTGTCGTACGCCGAGGCCGCCGACGTGGAGGGGGTGCCGGTGGGCACCATCCGCTCCCGGGTGGCCCGGGCCCGCGACGAGCTGGTCAACGCCGTCGGCGACACGCTGGCCGGATAGCGGGAACCTCTCGTGGCGCTCGGACGACGAATGACTGTGACCCCCTCCTCCTCCCCTCGGGCCGGCCGCTGGCACGCCCTGCGACCCTGGCTCGGCGTCGCGGCCCGCCTCGGACTGGCCGCCGTCTGGCTGATCGCCGGCGGCACCAAGGTCGGCGACCTGGCCGCCTCCGGCCGGGCCGTGAACGCCTACCAGGTGATGCCGTACGACGTGGCCACCGTGATCGGCGCGGCGCTGCCGTTCGTCGAGCTGGCCCTGGGCGTGCTGCTGCTGGTCGGGCTGGCCACCCGGGTCAGCGCGGGCGTCTCCTCGGCGCTGCTGATGGTCTTCGTCGCCGGCATCGCCTCGGCCTGGGCCCGCGGCCTGGCCATCGACTGCGGGTGCTTCGGCACCGGCGGCCAGCTCGCCGCCGGCCAGACGCCCAGCTACCTCCCGGAGATCCTCCGGGACCTCGGGTTCCTGGCGCTCGCCGGGTTCCTGCTGATCTGGCCCCGCACCCCGTTCTCCGTGGACGGGTGGCTGGCGGGCGACGACACGGTGGAGGACGACGATGAGCAGTCGTAAGGGGCGCAGGGACGCGGCCCGGGTGGTACGCGAGCAGATCGCCCGGGAGAAGCGGCGCAAGCGCACGCTCTGGACCTCGATCGCCGCCGTGCTGGTGCTGGTCATCGCCGGTGGTATCGGCTGGGCCGTCTATTCCAGCCAGAAGTCCGGCGAGTTCACCGCCCCGCTCGGGGCCAACGACGCCGGCACCGGCATCGTGCAGGGCACCGGACCGGTCACCATCGACCTGTACGAGGACTACCTCTGCCCGGCCTGCAGGCAGTTCCAGCAGATCAACGGCGAGACGCTCAACCAGCTCGTCACCGAGGGCAAGGCGAAGTTGGTGTTCCACCCGGTCGCGTTCCTCAACCGCTTCTCCACCACCGAGTACTCCACCCGCTCCTCGGCCGCCTCCGGCTGCGCCGCCAAGGGCGGCAAGTTCCGCGAGTTCACCGAGCAGCTCTTCGCCAAGCAGCCGCCGGAGGGTGGCGCCGGGCTCAGCAACGACGAACTCGTCGACATCGGCGCGGGCGTCGGGCTGAACCGGGACGAGTTCGCCTCCTGCGTCTCCGACGGCACGTACCGGTCGTGGACCGAGCACGTCACGGAGGAGGCGAGCAAGGCCGGCGTGACCGGCACCCCGACCATCAAGATCAACGGCAGCGAGCTGCGGGACCGCAGCCCCGAGGGGATCAAGGCGGCGGTGGAGGCGGCCGGCAAGTGATCACACCCCTGCGCCGGGCCGCGCTGGTGCTCGCCGTCGCGGCCACCGCACTGCTCACGCTCGCCGGCCCGGCCGCCGCACACGGCGCGGACGCGCCCGACGGCACCGACTACCGCGCCACGATCAGTGGCGTCGACCCGGACCGCCCCGGCCTCACCGCACGCATGGTGGAGGCCGGCGCGCGGCTGGAGCTGACGAACGACACCGGCGCCGAGGTGACGGTGCTCGGCTACTCCGGTGAGCCGTACCTGCGCATCGGCCCGGGTGGCGTGTACGAGAACACCCGCTCCCCCGCCACGTACCTCAACCGGACGCTGGCCGGCGAGACCCGGCTGCCGGCCGAGGCGAACCCGTCCGCCGCGCCGGACTGGCGGCGGATCGGCGACGGACCGACCGCCCGCTGGCACGACCAGCGCACGCTGTGGCGCGACAACGCCCCGCCGGCCGCCGTCGCCGCCGACCCGGACCGGGAACACCGGGTACGCGACTGGACGGTGCCGCTGCGGGCCGGTGACGCCACCGGAGCCGTACGCGGCACGCTGGACTGGGTGCCGCCGCCCGACCCGTACCCCTGGTGGGTGGCCGCCACGCTGGGCTTCCTGCTGATCGGCGCGGCGGGGCTGGCGCCGGGCGGCACCGCCGCCGGAGTGCGGGCACTGCGCGCGGTGGGTGGCCTGCTCGCCCTGGGCGGCGCGGCCACCGTCGCGCTGACCGTCGCCCGGGCGTTCGACACCGGCGCCCCCGGTGTGGGCGGGATGCTCGCCGAGCTGGTCACCGGGCAGGTGTGGACGCTGCTCACCGGGCTCGGCGCGCTCGCCGCGGGCGGGTACGCGCTGGCCCGCCGCCCGGCCGCCGACTTCGTGCTCGCGCTCGCCGGCACCTGCCTCACGGTGTTCGCCGGGGCGACGAACCTGGCCGCGCTGTCCCGCGCGGTCCCCCCGGCGGCCGGCCCCGCGGTGCTGGTGCGGGTGCTCGTGGTGGTCAGCCTGGCGACGGGCGCCGGGGCGGTGGCCGCCGGACTGCTGCGCCTGCGCACCGCCGCGAGAGCAGCCCGCGCAACCCCACACCGCCACCCGACCCCGGCCCCCTGACCCCGCCCTCACCCCTCGTTCCGCGGCCCGGCCGGGTCGGGGGCGGGACGGGCGGGGGTCAGGACGGGCTGGGGGCGAAGCCGTAGGGGAGTTCCAGGCGGTGGGCGGCCAGCAGTGCCTCGTCGGCCAGCAGGTCGCGCGTGGGAGCGTCGGCGACGATCCGGCCGCCGTCCAGGATCACCGAGCGGGGGCACAGCTCGGCGGCGTACGGCAGGTCGTGCGTGACCATGAGCAGCGTCACCGGCAGGGCGCGCAGGATCTCCGCCAGTTCCCGGCGCGCGGCCGGGTCGAGGTTCGACGACGGCTCGTCCAGCACCAGGATCTCCGGGCGCATGGCCAGCACCGTCGCCACCGCCACCCGGCGCCGCTGCCCGAACGACAGGTGGTGCGGTGCGCGGTCCCGATGCTCGCTCATCCCCACCGCCGCGAGCGCCTCGTCGACGCGGGCGGCCAGCTCGGTGCCGCGCAGGCCGAGGTTGGCCGGCCCGAACGCGACGTCCTCGGCGACAGTGGGCAGAAAGAGCTGGTCGTCAGGGTCCTGGAAGACGATGCCGACGCGGCGGCGTACCTCGGCCAGCGTCTCCCGGTCGCGGGTGACGGTCAGGCCACCGACGCTCACCGTGCCCTCGGCGGGGGTGAGGATGCCGTTGAGGTGCAGCACGAGCGTGGTCTTGCCGGCGCCGTTGGGCCCGAGCAGCGCCACCCGCTCGCCGCGCGGCACGGTCAGGTCCACGCCGTGCAGGGCGACGTGACCATCCGGGTACGCGTACCGGACGCCGTTGACGTCCAGGGAGGGTGGCTGCTGCACGTACCCGATCATTGCAGGACGAGCGCGACGGCGGCGATGGTGGCCGCGATCGCCGGCACCGTCGCGGCGGCCGCCCACTGGCCGGCGGTGGCCGCGCCGGCCCCCTGCCACACCGCCGGCATCCGGCCGGTGTAGCCGCGGGAGAGCATCGCCAGATAGACCCGCTCGCCGCGCTCGAACGCGCGCAGGAACAGCGTGCCGACCCCGGCCGCGAAGCCACGCAACTGCCACAGGAAGCGTGGGTCGTCCCCGCGCGACACCCGGGCCACCCGCATGCGCCGGGCCTCCCCGACGAGCACCTCCAGGTAGCGCAGCATGAACGTGGCGATCTGGGTGAGGATCTGCGGGCACCGCAGCCGGTCCAGGCCGATCAGCAGGTCACGCGTCGTCGTGGTCGCCGCCAGCAGGAGCGACGCGAGTACGCCGAGCGTTCCCTTGGCGAGGATGTTGAACGCGCCGTGCAGCCCGTCAACGGACAGGGCGAGCCCGGCCACCTCGACCCGCTCCCCGGCGCCGAGGAACGGCAGCGCGAACGCGAACAGCACGAACGGCAGCTCGATCAGCGCCCGGCTGAGCAGCCAGCGCGGGCCGATCCGGGCCAGCGCGGACACCACGGCGACCAGGAGCGCGTACCCCCCGAAGGCCCAGTACGCCTCCCGGGGCGTGGCCACCACCGCGACTGTGAACAGCACCATCGCGGCGATCTTCACCTCCGGCGGGAGGCGGTGCACCGGCGAGCCGGACTCGCGGTAGAGCACGTGCGCGTGCCCGGCGCCCATGGTCAGCGGGTGCCGCTGGACGGGGTCGTGGCCTCGTCCGCCGGGCCGGCGCTCGCGGTGGCCGGGGTCGTCGTGGCCGGCGCGGTCGGCGCGGCGGGCGCGGCGGGTCCGCGACGGCGGGCCAGCCAGAACAGGCCGCCGCCGAGCGCGAAGGTGAGCAGCACGCCGAGTACGCCGGACAGGCCGGTGGAGACGAAGTCGTTGCCGATCCCGCGTACTCCGTAGTCGGCCAGCGGGCTGTCCGCCAGCTCGTGGTCCGTCGCCTGCTGGGCCGGGCAGCTGCCACCGGTGATCTCGTCGTCGGCGTTCACCGTGCAGCCCTTGAGCAGCGACGAGTCGAGCCCGTCCGGGTGCGACGAGGCGTAGTTGCTCACCACGCCGGCCAGCAGCAGGGCAACCAGCAGGCCGCCGAGCAGGAACGGCCAGTGACGCTTGCTCATCGGGCACCTCCGGCGACCGGGACGGCGGGAGCCGGGGTGGCCGGCTTGAGGGCGCGCAGCGCGTACACCAGATCGGGCCGGACCTTGGCGACGGTGACCACGGTGGTCGCGGTGATCAGTCCCTCGCCGATGCCGATCAGCAGGTGGGCGACGGCCATGGTGCCGGCCAGGCCGGTGAGGTTGCCGCCGAGATCGGTGGTGCCGCCCAGCCAGTACTGCAGGACGAAGCCCTGGGACGCGACCACCACGCTCACCAGCGCGGACACGAACGCCGTGACCGCCAGCCCGGCCGGGGTACGCGGCAGCACGCGCAGCAGCAGGGCGATCAGCAGGTACGCGGCGGCGGTGCCGAGCAGCGCCATGTTGGTGATGTTGAGGCCGAGCATCGCCACCCCGCCGTCACCGAAGACCAGCGCCTGCACGATCAGCACCACGGCGACGCAGAGCGCGCCGACCCAGGGGCCGACCAGCAGCGCGGCCAGCGCGCCGCCGAGCAGGTGACCGCTGACCCCGGCGGTGAAGATCGGGAAGTTGAGCATCTGCACCGCGAAGATGAACGCCGCCACCAGGCCGGCCATCGGGGCCAGCCGGTCGTCGAGGTCGGCTCGGCCCCGCAGCACGCAGAAGGCGAGCGCGGCGAGGGCGAGAGCCGCGAAGATCGCGGCGACCGGACCGTTGATGATCCCGTTGGAGATGTGCATCGCCAGGGTGTCCACGCGCTCAGCGTATTTCCAGGACGGCACTGTTGCCAATATCTTGCAACAACCTCATGATGGCCGTCACCGCGCCCGCGCGTCGCCGCCGGTCGACCGTACCGGCCCGGCGGTATCGTCACCGCCATGACCGACCGCCTCAGCCCTGGCGACCCCGCCCCCGACTTCACCCTCCCCACCGACGACGGCGGGACGCTCTCCCTGGCCGGCCTGCGCGGCCGCAAGGTCATCCTGTACGCGTACCCGGCCGCCATGACGCCCGGCTGCACCAAGCAGGCGTGTGACTTCCGGGACTCGCTCGCCTCGCTCCAGGCCGCCGGGTACGAGGTGGTGGGCATCTCGCCGGACAAGCCGGCCAAGCTCGCCAAGTTCCGCGACCGGGACGCCATCACGTTCCCGCTGGTCTCCGACGAGGACAAGGCGGTGCTGACCGCGTACGGCGCGTTCGGCGAGAAGCAGATGTACGGCCGCACGGTCACCGGCGTGATCCGCTCGACGTTCGTGGTGGACGAGGACGGCAAGATCGAGCGGGCGCTGTACAACGTGCGAGCGACCGGCCACGTCGCCAAGCTGCGCCGGGATCTCGGTCTCGACTGAGCCGTACGCGCCAGCAGTGGGCCGGACGGCCTCGGTGGCTCCGGATGTGGTCTACGATCCGGAGGCTGTGACACCGACCGGCTTCCCGATCGGCGGCCGCCCGCCGCGTCGGCCGCGACGGCCGTGCAGGGCTACGGTGTTCACCATGGAGGGGCCGTAGCCCAACGGCAGAGGCATGCGGTTTAGGTCCGCACCAGTGCGGGTTCGAATCCCGCCGGCCCTACCATTCGTCCGCCCACGCCGGTCGGCGCCGGCGACTGTCGGCCCCGGCGACTGTCGCAAAGGTCACGAACGTGGGTGCCGGCCGCACTGCCGCGCGCAGGATTACGGCGTGGACCTGCGCTTCGTACTCGATCCCGATTTGACCCCTGAGCTGCGCGAACGGATCGTCGCGCTCTGGGTGGACGTGACGAACGCCGGCGGCGCTGTCGGCTTCGTCGCCCCGGTCACGGCCGACGACGTACGCCCGCTCGCCACCTCGACGATGGACGAGATCGCGGACGGGCCGGACCGGCTGCTCACCGGCTACGAGGGCGACCGGCTGGTCGCGGTCCTCGTCATCGCCGACAACCGGTTCCACCTCAAGACGCACTGGCGGGTGCTCAAGCGCGTCATGGTGCACCCCGACACGCAGGGGCGCGGCCACGGCGCGGCGCTGATGCGCGAGGCCGAGCGGGTCGCCCGAGGGCTCGGCCTGGAGGCGCTGCACGTGACGATCCGCGACGGCCTCGGGCTGGACGGCTTCTACAAGCGCCTCGGCTACCGCGAGGTCGGCCGCCTCCCCGCCGCGCTGCGCCTGTCACCCACCGACGCCCGCGACGAGATCCTCATGTGGCTTCCCCTCCTCCCTCCCCACTGACCCACCCCGCCCGCCCCGGCGCCTGCCCCTCCCCGCCCCGGCGCCTGCCCTCCCCGTCCCGGCCGATCTTGCAGTTTCGGCCCGCAGGACGACCGGAATGCACCCTTCGCCGGGGCCGCAAAAGCAAGATCAGCGTGGGTGGGTGGGTGGGTCAGGAGCAGGGGGTGGATGGGGTGGCGGCTGCCCGCACGAGGGGGTCCGTGAGGGCCGGGGTGAGGGCGGACGGGCTCGGGGTGGAAGGGCTGAGGGGGGAACGGGTGGGGGTGGCGGGTGTGGGGGTGGCGGGTGTGGGGCTCGGCTTCCTCGGGGCGGTTGTGCGGGCTGCGGGCTTGGCGCCGTACATCCGGGTCTTGCTGCGCTGCACCTGGCCGGGGAGCATCCGGATGCCGGTGGCTGTCGCGCGGTTGCCGTACACGTCGGTGACCCGGATCTCGTACGGACCGGGACCGGCCTGATTCGATCAGCCAGTAGTTGTAGTCTTGGCGCTGCGCCGTGCGCCACGAGCCGTTCTGCCGTACCTCGACCGAGCGCAGTGGATTGCCGTGGTCGCCCACCAGGACGGCGAACCACCACTGCGAGGAGCCCTCCTTCATCCGGAAGGTGAGCGGACCGGGCAACGACGGGTTCACCACCGCGCGGTAGGTGATCTTCACCACCCCCTGCACCGGATCGGCGATCCGGGCGAACGCCTCGGCGGAGAGGTCGAGGTGACCCGGCGCGCACTCGGGGCACTGGTCCATCACCAGCACCCGGACGGTGCCCCGCGGGCCGGCGACGTCGAGGAACCCGCCGCAGGAGGCACCGGAGGCGTACTCGCTCGGGCCGAGCGCGACGTACAGCCGGTCGGCGGGCGCCCCGGGCCGGGAGCAGTTGCCGCCGGCGCCCTCGGAGTCGTAGAAGGTGGCCTTGCCGCTGTGCGTCGCGCCGCCGGCGGGCGGAGCGGCAGCCACCGGCAGGGCGGCGGCGCGCGGGAGCGGGGCGGCGCAGGCGGGGGCGGCGGCGCCGCGTACCGCGAGAGTCACCGCGACCGCGGCGGCGACGGCGACGAGACCGGCGGCGGCGAGCCGGCGGCGACCGGTGGCAGCGCGGCGCCGGCCGTTCGGGGCCACCGGTCCGGGCGCGTCACCCGTGGTCGGCGGGTGGGGTGCGGTGCCATCGGTCACGCCGGTCGATGCTGCCGGACCAGCGTGCCGGCGGACAAGCGAGCTAAGCGAAAGCTAATCCGCAGGTGGTGGAGACCACGCCGGCCGGGACGGCGCCGGGACGACACTCTCCGGCAAGGGCCCACACGGTACGACGCGACTCAGTAGCATCGCGGCATGTCCGATCGCCACCAGCTCACCGACCCCGACGCCCATCCGCAGGGCTCCGACGTGGAGCCGGGCGGACCGCCGGAGGAGAAGGCGCCCCGGCGCCGCCGGGGCCGGCGGATCGCCCTGATCGTGCTGCTCGTCGTGGTGCTGCTCGCCGGCGGCACCGCCCTGGCCGGCGGCCTCTACTACCGCTCGGTCGACAAGTCCATCGAGCGGGTCGACGCCTTCGAGGGCGTACCGGAGGAGTCGCGGCCGCAGGTCGAGGCCAAGGGCGCGATGAACATCATGATCCTGGGCAGCGACTCCCGCGACCCGCAGAGCACCGGCGGCTCGCGCAGCGACACGATCATCCTGGCCCACCTGCCGAAGGACCGGTCGAGCGCCCAGCTCATCTCGATCCCCCGGGACACCTGGACGGCCATCCCGAAGTCGGAGGAGGGCCGCGGCGGTCGCGACGCGAAGATCAATGCCGCGTACGCCTGGGGCGGCGTGCCGCTGATGGTGCAGACGGTGGAGAAGTTCAGCGGCGTACGTGTGGACAGCGTGGCGATGGTCGACTTCGCCGGCTTCAAGGAGATCATCGACGCGCTCGGCGGTGTCGAGATCGACGTGGAGGAGGGCTTCACGACGAAGTACTCACTGATCGGCACGCGGACGTTCAAGCAGGGTCGGCAGACCATGGACGGCGCTGCCGCGCTGGACTACGCGCGGGAGCGGCACGCCTTCCCCGACGGCGACTTCGCGCGCATCCGCCACCAGCAGCAGGTGATCAAGGCAATCCTGGACAAGGCCGCGTCGGGTGGCGTGCTGACCAACCCGGCCAAGCTCAACTCCTTCGTCCGCGCCACGTCCGACTCGGTGGCCGTCGACAAGTCGCTGTCGCTGGTGGACCTGGCGATGGAGATGCGTGGCCTGCGCGGCGGCAACCTCACGTTCTTCACCTGCCCGGTGAAGGGGACGGGCCGGGTCGGCAGCGAGAGTGTCGTGTTCCCGGATCCGGCGCGCTCGAAGACGCTGTTCGACGCCGTCCGCCGCGACTCGGTCACCGAGATCCTCGCCGTCAGCGGTAAGTAGGACGTCGAGCTGCCATGCCGGTGCTGGCGGCGGGGCGAGGCCGCTCGTATCCTGCGATCGCCGCCGGCCTCTGCATCCGGGCCGGGGGCGTCACGGGGAAGGATCGACAATGCCACGCCTGCCGGCGTACGAGCATCCGTCCGCACCGCCCTCCGGCGCGGCCATGAACACGCCGATGGACAGCGGCATGGACACCACGACCGTGCTGCCGTACGCGGGCTCGCGGGCGTCGACGCGTACCCGATGGTTGCGGGCCTGGATGGTGACCGCGCCCATCGACGTCGCGGCACTGCTCACGCCGCTGCTGCTGACCCAGGACTACTGGCGTGGCACGTTGTTCAACGCCGCGCTCACAGTGGGCCTGTTCGCCGCGGGCGGGCTCTACCGGCCGCGCCGGCACATCAGCATCCTGGACGAACTGCCGAGCCTCGGCGGCCGGTTGCTGGCCTCCGGCGCGGTGGGGGCGATCATCGCGGCGCTGCGGCACGACTCGGTGCCACACGTCAGCGGGTTCATGCGCGGCGTCGCGTTCTCCGCCGGCCTGGTGATCGTCGGCCGGGCGCTGAACAGCCGGCTCATCCTGCTGGCCCGCAAGCGCCGGTGGGTGGAGCACAACGCGATAGTGATCGGCGGCGGGCCGATCGGGGGCGAGCTGGCCCGGCTGTTGCGCCGCTACCCGCAGTACGGGCTGCGGTTCGTCGGCGCTGTCGACGCCCGGTCGCGGGCGGGGATCGGCTCGTTGCCGCCCATCGGCACCATCGACGACCTGGAGAAGCTCGTCGACATGCTGGAGTGCGAGGTCCTGGTGATCGCGGACCCGGACTGCTCCGAGGCCGACCTGATGGAGGCGCTGCTGCGCCCGGCCAGTTCCCGCTGTGACCTGTGGGCGGTGCCGCGCCTGTGGGGGTCGCGGTCGCAGGGCGGCTACCCGGACCACATCGGCGCCATCCCGATCATCAAGATCGGCGACACCACGCTCACCGGTCCCCGCTGGCGGCTCAAGCGCGCCTCCGACGTGGTGTTCGCGGTGACCGCCCTGGTGGCGCTGAGCCCGCTGCTGCTGCTCTGCGCCGTCGCCACGTTCCTCGACGGCGGGCGGGGCGTGTTCTTCCGCCAGGAGCGCATCGGGCGGTACGGCAAGCCGTTCCACGTGGTCAAGTTCCGGTCCATGCGCCCGGCCGACGAGCACGAGTCGCAGACCACCTGGTCGATCGCGCACGACGAGCGGGTCGGGCCGATCGGGCGGTTCATGCGGCGTACCTCGCTGGACGAGCTGCCGCAGCTGTGGAACATCCTGCGCGGCGAGATGAGCGTGGTGGGGCCCCGGCCGGAGCGGCCGTACTTCGTGGAGAAGTTCACAGTGGAGTACCCGAGGTATGCGATGCGGCATCGCGTCCCGGTGGGGCTCACCGGGCTGGCGCAGGTCAGCGGCCTGCGCGGGGACACGCCGATCTCGGACCGGGCGCGGTTCGACAACTACTACGTCGAGAACTGGTCGCTCTGGCTCGACATCAAGATCGTGCTGCGTACCGTCAGCGAGGTGTTCCGGGCCGGGGGGCGCTGAGCGCCTCGGTCAGGTCCGCGCGCCAGTGCCCCGGCGGCGGCAGTTTCGTGGCGGCCCACCGGCCGTGCGCCAGCACGCTGTAGTGGGGGCGCGGCGCCGGGCGCGGGAAGCGGTCGCTCGTGGTCGGCCGGATCCGCTCCGGGTCGAGGCCGCGCAGGGCGAAGACGGCGCGGGCCAGGCCGTACCAGGTGGTCTCACCGGCGGCGGTGCCGTGGTACGTCCCCGGCGCCGCGTCACCGGCGAGCGCCGCGTCGGCGAGCGCCACGAGACGCTCCGCGAGCCGGTACGACCAGGTGGGCTGGCCGCGCTGGTCGTCCACCACGTCGAGCCGGTCGCGTTCGGCTGCCAGCCGCAGCATCGTGGTGACGAAGTTGCGCCCGTGGGGGGCGTAGAGCCAGGCGGCACGCACGACGTACCCGGTCTCGGGCAGCAGCCGGGCCACCGCCTGTTCCCCGGCGAGCTTGCTGCGCCCGTACGCGTTGACCGGGCCGGTCGGCGCGTCCTCCGGGTACGCCTCGGTGGCGTCCCCGGCGAACACGTAGTCGGTGGAGACGTGCACCAGGCGCGCGCCGGATCCGGCACAGGCGCGGGCCAGGTGGGCGACCGCGTCGCCGTTCACGGCTGTGGCGTCCCGCTCGCGTGTCTCGGCGCCGTCCACGTCGGTCCACGCGGCGGCGTTGAGCACCACGTCGTGCCCGCTCACCGCGTCCCGGACGGCGTGGGCGTCGGTGACGTCGAGGTCGGCGCGGGTGGCGGCGGTGACCGAGAGGTCCGGCCGGGTCCGCAGCACGGCGAGCAGGTCCCGCCCGAGCATCCCGCCCGCGCCGGTGACCAGCACCCGGGTCATCGGTGGCCGGCCGTCTTCAGCGGCTCCCACCAGGCCCGGTTGTCCCGGTACCAGCGGACCGTCTCGGCCAGGCCCCGGTCGAGGTCGATGCTCGGGGCGTACCCCATCTCGCTGCTGGTCTTGCTGATGTCCAGCGAGTAGCGACGGTCGTGGCCCTTCCGGTCGGTGACCGGCACGACGCGGTCCCAGCCGGCCCCGCACACGGCCAGGAGCCGCTCGGTGAGCTGCCGGTTGGTCAGCTCGGTGCCGCCGCCGATGTGGTAGACCTCCCCGGACCGCCCTTTCTCCTGCACCATGGCGATGCCCCGGCAGTGGTCGTGCACGTGCAGCCAGTCCCGGACGTTGCCGCCGTCGCCGTACAGCGGCACGGTGCCGCCGTCGAGCAGGTTGGTCACGAACAGCGGGACGACCTTCTCCGGGAACTGGTACGGGCCGTAGTTGTTGGAGCAGCGCGTCACCACCACGTCCAGGCCGTGGGTGCGGTGGTAGGACAGCGCCAGCAGGTCCGACCCGGCCTTGGAGGCGGAGTACGGCGAGTTCGGCGCCAGCGGCCAGTCCTCCGTCCAGGAGCCGGATTCGATCGAGCCGTACACCTCGTCGGTGGAGACGTGCACGAACCGGCCGACGCCGTGCCGCAGCGCGGCGTCCAGCAGCGTCTGGGTGCCGAGGACGTTGGTGGTCACGAACGGGGCGGCGCCGGTGATCGACCGGTCCACGTGCGACTCGGCGGCGAAGTGGACGATCACGTCGTGCCCGGCCACCACCTCGTCCACCAGCGCCGGATCGCAGACGTCACCGCGGACGAAGCGCAGCCGGGGATCGTCGCGGACCGGCGCCAGGTTCGCCAGGTTGCCGGAGTAGGTGAGCTTGTCCAGCACTGTCAGCGCGGCCGGGCCCTCGGCCGGAACCCCGCTCGCGTCGCCGCCGGGAACGCCCAGCAGCATCCGCACGTACTCCGACCCGATGAAGCCGGCGCCGCCGGTGACGAGGACCCTCACGGGACGTGGAGTCTACGCCGTACCGACGGCGTGGCGTGGCACGCCGACGGGCCACGGGGGCGACTACGGCGCGGGTAGTCTCCGCGGGTGCGTGGAATCCTTCTCGCCGGCGGCACCGGTTCCCGGCTCTGGCCGATCACCCGGGCCGTCTCCAAGCAACTGATGCCGGTGTTCGACAAGCCGATGGTCTACTACCCGCTCTCCACTCTGGTGATGGCCGGGGTGCGGGAGATCCTCGTGGTGACCACGCCGGAGGACCGCCCCCAGTTCGAGCGGCTGCTGGGCGACGGCAGCCAGTGGGGGCTGAGCCTGGCGTACACCGAGCAGCCCCGGCCCGAGGGCATCGCGCAGGCGTTCCTGCTCGGTGCGGACTTCATCGGCGACGAGTCGGTGGCGCTGATCCTCGGCGACAACATCTTCCACGGCGCGGGGCTCGGCCGGCAGCTCGCCGAGCACGGCGAACCGGCCGGCGGCCGGGTCTTCGCGTATCCGGTCGCCAACCCGCAGGACTACGGCGTGGTCGAGTTCGACGACGCCGGCCGGGTGCTGTCGATCGAGGAGAAGCCGGCCCGCCCCCGCTCCCGGTACGCGGTGCCGGGCCTCTACTTCTACGACAACCGGGTGGTCGACATCGCCCGCAAGCTGACCCCGAGCGCCCGGGGCGAGCTGGAGATCACCGCGATCAACGAGACGTACCGGGCGTGGGGCGAGCTGACGGTGACGGTGCTCGACCGGGGCACCGCGTGGCTGGACACCGGCACCTTCACGTCGATGATGCAGGCCGCCGAGTTCGTCCGGGTGATCGAGGAACGCCAGGGCATGAAGATCGGGTGTGTCGAGGAGGTCGCCTGGCGGTCCGGGCTGATCGACGACGACCGGTTGCGGATGCTGGCCCATCCGTTGACCCGCAGCGGTTACGGTGACTATCTGCTGGGCCTGCTGGCCGAGCGGTCCGGTTCGGGGAGCGCGTCGTGAAGATCCGTCCGTTGAGCATCGAGGGCGCCTGGGAGGTGACCCCCCACCAGCACACCGACCCGCGCGGCCTGTTCCTGGAGTGGTACCGCTTCGACGGGCTCGCCGAGGCGGTCGGCCACCCGCTGCGGCTGGCGCAGGGGAACCTCTCCGTCTCCGCCCGGGACGTGGTGCGCGGCATCCACTTCGCCGACGTACCACCCGGCCAGGCCAAGTACATCACCTGCGTACGCGGGGCGGTGCTGGACGTGGTGGTGGACGTGCGGGTCGGCTCGCCGACGTACGGCCGGTGGGAGGCGGTACGCCTCGACGACATCGACCGGCGGGCCGTCTACCTGGCCGAAGGGCTGGGGCACGGGTTCTGCGCGCTGACCGACGACGCGACGCTCAGCTACCTCTGTTCCGCCACGTACAACCCGGCGGCCGAGCACACCGTGCACCCGCTGGACCCGGCCATCGACATCGACTGGCCGGCGACGACGCCCCTGCTGTCCGAGCGGGACGCGGCGGCGCCGCGTCTGGCCGAGGCGCGTGCGGCGGGCCGGCTGCCCGGCTACGACGCCTGCCGCTCCTTCACGGCAGCGCTGGACGCCCGGTCGTCCGCCTGATCCGGGGCCGCCGCGCCGGCCGGACGGCGGCGCACGGCTGTGGCCCCGAGCGTTCGCACGTCCGCGCCCACCGGGGTGCCGGCCCGGCGGTAACCGAGCACGAGGGCGACACCGACCCCGGCAGCCAGGCCGCCGAGCGCGCCACCGGCGGCGTACCACTGCCATCGCACCGGCTCGGGACGCCCCGGCGGGGTGGCGGCCCGGACCACGGCGACGTGGGCCTTGAGCCCGAGTCCGGCGGGCGGCAGGTCGCGTTCGGCGATCCGTTGCAGCTCGACGGCGAGCGCCGCGGCGATCGCCGCGGCGGTGTCGGCGGACCGGTCGGTGACCGCCACGTCGATCGCCAGCGAGTCCACGGTGGAGAACGCGACGACGCGGCCGGCCAGGTCGTCGGTGGTATACGGCAGCCCGAGCGAGTCGATCACCGGGCGGGTCAGCCGGGGCGTGTTCATCATGGTGGCGTACGTCTTCACCCGCCGCTGCATCAGCCGGCCCGCCTCGTCGGCCGGCGGTCGGGGTGGCGGCGCGGCGGGCTTCTCGGCGGCGAACGTGACGATCATCTGGGTCGCGGCCCGGTAGACCGGCGGCCGGCGTTCGGCGAGGACCCCGGTGAGCGCGCCGCACAGCAGCGTCAGCGCCAGCACGATCGGCCACCGCCTGCCGATCGTGTCGCGGAAATGGGCGAGGTCCACGACGCGTCACCCTACCGGCGACCTGCCGCCGGAGCGCACCCGTCCGCCGGTCATTGCGCTGTGCCGCATCGGTCGGGTAGAACAGGCCCGCACACATCCGCGCATCTTGGGGGAAGACGAGTGGATACCGCATGGCCGGCTCGCGGCCGACATCGGCGCCTGGGCGCCGGGTGTTAGGCCGGGTCCGGCGGATCGTCTCCCCCGAGCGTCTCTATCTGGTCGCCCTGGGCCTGACCGGCCTCGCCGCGCTGGTGTCGGTGACGCTGCCGGCGGCGGAACGCGGCGAACTCGCGGCGAACATGGTCAGCGCCACTGTGGGCGCCGCACTCGGCGGCCTGTCCGTCGACACGTTCCTGCTGTCCCGGCCGGCCGGCTGGATCATGTCGCGGGGCCGGGTGTGGATCGCCGGCATCCTCGCCGTCTCACTCGGCCTCACCGCGCTGGCCGCGGCGCTGCTGACCACACTGGCCGGGCTGGGCAGCCTTCCGGTGGGCATCGGGGCGGGCTGCGCGCTCACCGTGTTCAACACGGCGGCCTCGCTCGGCCTGCGCCTCAAGCGGTTCTGGTTCGTCTACACCACGCGGGCGCTCGGCGGCGCGGTGCTGGTGGCCGGGTACGGGCTTCTCTGGCTGGGTCACCGGCTCGACGGTGGCCAGTGGAGCGTGCTGTGGCTGGGCGTGCAGGTCGCCACCGCGACCGTGCTCGGGGTGGCGGTGCTGGGCTGGGCGCGGCGGTTCGGGCCGGTGCCGGCGGCGACGGCGGGGCGCATCGAGTACCGCGCCGACCTGCTCGCGGTGGGCCGGCTGCACGTCGGGGTGTGCGCGCAGATGCTGACGTACCGGCTGAGCCAGGTCCTGGTCGCCCGCTTCGCCGGCGCCGGCGCGCTCGGTGTGTTCGCGCTGGCGGTGGCGGCGCTGGAGTTCGCGCAGTCCGGCGCGGTGGTACGGGCGCAACGGATCCTGGCCGAGCGGGACCCGGACGCGATCGGCGACCACGGCCGGGACGTCGTCAAGTCGGCGCTGCCGATCGCCGCGCTCGCCGTGATCGGCCTGGCGGTGCTCGGCGTGCTGGCGCCCGACTACCGCGACGCCTGGATCTTCGGGCTGCTCCTGCTGCCCGGGACGCTGGCGCTGTCCGCCGGCAAGACGTGGAGCGCGACGCTGCTCAAGCGCGCCGGTGAGCAGGCCACCACAGCAGTGGCCCTGGTCACCATGTCGGTGTCGGTGGTGCTGTACGTTCTGCTCATCCCGTGGGCCGGCGCGCTCGGCGCGGCGGTCGCGTCGTCTGTCGCCTACGGCGTCTACGCGTTGCGCACCCGGCAGCGACTCCAGCGGTCCACGCACCTCCTCGTCAATCGGATGGCCTAGCGGTGGACGTCTCAATCGTCGTGTTGACCTGGGAAGACTTCGAGCGCACCGACGGCTGCGTCCGCTCGCTCCCCCAGGGTGTCGAAGCCGTCGTGGTGGACAACGGCAGCGCCGCCGAGATCAGCGACAGGCTGCGGGCCATGTGCGCCGAGACCGGTGCCCGGTACGTGCGTTCGGAGACGAACCTCGGCTACGCCAAGGGCATGAACCTCGGCGTCCGGCACAGCACCCGGTCCCGCGTGGTGCTGTCGAACAACGACATCCTCGTCCGGCCGGGCGCGATCGAACGGCTGGCGGCCGAACTGGACGACCCCACTGTGGGTGCCGCCTTCCCGAAGGTGCTCGACGCCACCGGCCGGGACCAGACCGCCGCCGGCCGCTTCCTCACAGTGGGCACCGGCGTCGCGCACGCCACCGGGCTCAGCCTGGTGTTCCCGAGGCTGCGGATCGTGGCCCCGCCGGAGCGGGGCGACTGGCTCTCCGGGCCGTTCGTGGCGATCCGGCGGGAGACGCTGGACCGGATCGGCGGGGTGGACGAGTCGTCGTTCTTCTACTCGGAGGACCTGCGGCTGTGCTGGGCGGTGCGCCGGCTCGGGCTACGCCTGGCGTACCTGCCGGACGCGGTGGTCACGCACGAGGACGACGCGAGCGCGAAGCGCCGGTGGGCGGCCGAGGAGATCTCCCGCCGGCAGACCCGGGAGTTCATCCGGGCCAGCCGTGAGCTGGCCGGATGGCGGGGCTCAGTGGCCTGTTCCGCGTACACCCTGGGGGTGCTCGCCCGCGCGGCGGTGGGCGGCGGCGCGGCGCGGCGGGCGATCGCCCGCGGCGCCCTGGAAGGCATGGGTGTCCGATGAGGGTGCTGTTCGTCTGCACCACCGGGGGGTCGGGGCGGCGGCAGCTCGGCGGGGCCGAGCGTTTCCTGATCGAGATGCTGCCGGCGCTGGCCGCCCGCGGGGTCGACGTGGTCGCCGCCACCCCGGATGACGAGGTCGCGGCGGCCTTGCGGGACGCGGGCGTGCCGTGGCGTCCGCTCGGCGCGGCCAAGCGGGTGGACCTCGGGTACGCGCGCGGCGTCCGCACGCTCGTCGAGGAGCTGCGCCCGGACGTGGTGAGCGCGCACCTGCTCTCCGCCGCGATGCACGCCCGCGCCGGACTGGGCGTGCGGGGCCGCCGCACGCCGCTCGTGGTGACGCTGCACAACAGCCTCTGGCAGTACCGCGACACGGCCGAGACGTTGCGCGCCAAGGCCGCGGTGCAGGCCAACATCAGCACCGACCTGATGTTCCGGCGGCTCCGGCCGCACGCGACGGTCGCGGTCTCCGACTTCGAGGCCCACGAGCTTCGGGTACGCGGGCGGATCCGCGACGTGCGGGTGATCCCGAATCCGCTGCCCGCCATCTGGCCGCAGGTGTCCGACACCGGCGGTCTCGCGCCGGACGGCCCGGTGCGGGTCGGCTTCCTCGGCCGGCTGGAACGGGAGAAGGGCGCGGACCTGCTCGCCGGCGTCGCGGCGGAGCTGCCGGACGTGGAGTTCCTGGTCGCCGGGGCGGGCACCGTCGACGTCGAGGAGCGGCCGAACCTGCACCTGGTCGGCCGGGTCGACGCCGCGCCGTTCCTGCAACGGCTGCACTGCCTGCTGGTGCCGTCCCGGGTGGAGGCGTTCGGGCGCAGCGCGCTGGAGGCGATGTCGCTCGGTGTGCCGGTGGTGCACTCCGGCGCGGGCGGCCTGACCGAGGTGACAGCCGCCGGTGACGGCGTGCTCGCGTACCGGGCGGAGCTGACGCCGCGGGCGCTGGCCGCCGCCGTGCGGACGGCCACCGACCCGGCCGCGTGGGACGAGCGGCGGCGCGAGCTGGCCCGGCGGTACGCGGACCGGCACTCGTTCGACGGATGCGTGGACACCTGGCACGACCTGTACCGGACGGTCGCCCGTGACACCCGCTGAGCGGCGGCTCTGGTCGGTCGGGATCCCGTTCGCGCTGGGCGCGACGCTGCTCCTGGCGACTGCCGACACCGGGATCGCCGTCACGCTGGCGCTGGCCGTCGGCACGCTGCTCGCCGCGCGCCTGCGGATGTGGGCGCTCGCCGCCTGCGCCGCAGTCTGGACCGCCGCGCTGCTCGCCGTGCGGGTGCTGCCCGGCCCGTACGACTCCTGGGCCGGTCGCGGGGTGCTGCCGGTGCTCGCCGGATACGTGACGGTCTTCCTGCTGGCCTGGGCGATCGGGTGGCGGCTGATCGACAGGCGGGACGAGGACGCCGCCCGGTCCCGCCCGGCACTGTCCTGGCCGTCCGAGCGTCGCCTGCTGACGTACCTGTTCGTGCTGCTCGGTATCGCCGTGGTGACCGCGGCGATCCGCTTCCGGGGCACCGTGCCGCCGCTGCTCGCCGACAACCCGGACGCCGCCCGGCAGGTGCTGCGCGAGCAGGCGAACCTGGTCATCGGGCTGTTGTCCGAGGCGTGGACGCTCGGCATGGCGGTGTCGCTGCTGCGCGCGCTGTCCGCGCGCGGCCGGGCGCTGCCGGTCTACTACGCGCTGGCCGCTGTCTTCACCGTCGGGGCGGCGCTGGGCGCGAGCAAGAACTCGGTGCTGGTGGGCATCGCGCCGGCACTGATCGCGGCGCTGTCGGTACGGCGTACCCGGGGGCGGGCCGTGTCGTTCCTGGCCGCGCGCACGCCGGTGGTGCTGCTGATCGGCGCGGTGGCGCTCGGCGCGGCGGTGTTCCTCGGCGGGCAGCGCACCATGGCCGGCACCGGCGCGTTCGAGACCGAGTTCCGGGCCCGCTACGGCAGCAACGCGCTGGCCAGCAGCGCCGGATCGCTGGACCTGTCGCTGAGTTCGTCCACCGAGACGTTCGGGCGGGTCTGGTCGCAGCGGGAGCACCTGGAACCCCGGTACGGCACGTATTCGCTGACGTTCCTCGGCTCCCGGGTCGAGCCGATCGTCGGCAAGGCCGATCTGTACGGACTGACGTCCCAGCTCAGCCAGCCGTACCTGATGAACACGGCCACGTTCGTGGCCATCCCGCTGCTCGACTACGGCCCGCTGGGCGCGGTGTTCTTCCTGGCCGCGCTGGGGCTGGCGGTGGGCGCTACCGAGCGGTGGTTCGAGTTCTCCCGCGCGCCGGCCGGGCAGTTGGCGCGGGCGTTCGTCGTCTACTTCGCGCTGTTCGGCGTCTACGAGCTGTATCCGCTGATCTATCCGACCTGGCTGAGCCTGGTGCCCGGCCTCTGGGTGCTGCACCGGCTGGGCAGGAGCACGGCATGACGTTCGACGGGCTCACCGTGGTCACCGTCCTCTACCGGTCCGCCGGCATGCTCGCCGAGACGCTGCCGACCTGGGTCCGCAGCGCCGGGGGCCTGCCGGTCCGGTTCGTCTTCGCGGACAACTGGCCCGCTGACGCCTGTGCCGAGGTGATCGCCGGGCACCTGCCCGCCGACCGGTACGCGTACCTGCCCGACGCCACCAACCCGGGCTTCGCGGCCGGCTGCAACCGCGCGGTGGCGACGGTGACGACGAGCCACCTGTTGCTGCTGAACCCGGACGTGTGGCTGCCGGACGACGCGCTGGCCCGGATCTGCGCCGCCGTCGCCGCCGAGCCGGACGCCCCGCTCGCGGTCGGCCTGGCCATGCACGGCGGCGAGTACGTGGGCATCGACCTGAACCCGGTGTCGCTGTTCATCGACAGGCGGGCCACCACGGGCCGCGCCCCGCTGGGCCCGTCCGGCGGCGCGGCGGTCTTCCCGGCCGCCCTGTACCGGCGCTTTGGCGGCTTCGACGAGCACCTGTTCGCCTGGGGTGAGGACGCCGACCTGGCGTTCCGGCTCTACGCCTCGGGGCTGCGCACCCGCGGGCTGGACGTGGTGCTGCCGCACGCGGGCGGGCACAGCGTGGACGGCGACGACCGTCTACAGGGGTTCCGGGCGTTCCTGCTGGCCCGCAACCGGCTGCTGGTCGCCGCCCGCACGTTCACCTGGCCGCTGCTGCTCGTGGCGGTGCCGGTGCTGGCGCTGGCGCACCTCGCGCTCGCCGCCCGGCGGGCCCGGCAGGGCCTGCTGCGCCCGTTCCTGCGCGGCATCGGGCGCGGGCTGACCGAAGGGCCGGCGGCCCGCCGCCGCTGGACCGGTCGGCGGTTCGGGTTCGGGTCCCTGTTCGGCTACCTTTCCGCTCGGAGGGCGTGATGACGGCACAGCCGTGGACCGTGGTGACAGTCACCTACCACTCGGCGGAGACGCTGCGCCGCTGCTGGCGCGGCCCGAAGCCGTACGAGTGGCTGGTGGTCGACAACGCCTCCACCGACGACTCGGCGGCGGTCGCCGAGGAGCTGGGCGCGCGGGTGATCCGGCTGCCGGAGAACGTGGGCTTCTCCCGCGCCAACAACGTCGCGCTGCACCAGGCGACCGGCCGGTACGTGCTGTTCGCCAACCCGGACCTGGAGGTGCGCCCGGACGGGCTGGACGCGCTGGCCCGGCACCTGGACACACACGGCGGGCTGGTCGCGCCGCAGCTGCTGGCCGGCGACGGCACTCCGCAGGCGAACGGGCGCGGCTTCCCGTACGCGACGGCGAAGCTGGGCAACCGGAAGGTGTGGCCGCTGTCCCGGCTGCACGCCGCGTACCGGCTGGTGGCCGCGCCCGGCGAGACGCGCCACGTCGCCTGGGTGATGGGCGCGGCGGTGGCGGGCCGGACCGCCGACCTCACCGCGCTGGGCGGATGGAACGAGCGGTTCTTCCTCTACTACGAGGACCACGAGCTGGGGCTGCGCGCCTGGCGGCACGGGCTGCCGGTGGCGGTGCTCGGTGACGTGCGGTGGACCCACCACTGGGCCCGCGCGACGAACTCGATGCGCTGGTCCCGGGCGCACACGCTGGAGCTGCGCAGCGCCCGGACGTTCTTCGGCATGTTCCCGGAGTTCCTGGTCGGCCTGCCACGGCCGGCCCGCCGGCACCGTCTGGCCGCCGGATCGGTGGGTACGGCGGTTTCCTCGATCCCGGACGACGCCGGCAAGTGATCGAGGCCGGTCGCGGGGCCGCTGACGTGAATGACGCTTTGATACCGTCTCGCCGTGTCCGTGACACGCCCGGCCTTCTCCCCCTCGATGGCGCCCGCGTCGACGACGCCGTCACCGTCGCGGCCGGGAACGCCCGCCGAGGTCGTCGCCGTCGCGTGGCAGCGGCTGAGCCGGTCCCCGTACTGGGCCGTCGCGGGCCTGCTCGTCGCGCTCGGCGCGGTGCTGCGAATCCGGCAGTGGGCGTACGCGCGCAGCTTCTGGAGCGACGAGCTGTACATCGCGCACAACATCCGGGAGCGCGGCTACCTGGATCTGTTGCGGCCACTGTCGTTCAGCCAGTCGGCGCCGCCCGGCTGGTTGTGGCTGGAACGGTTCGCGTTCGCGCAGTTCGGCGACGGTGAGCGGGCGCTCCGGCTGGTGCCGCTGCTGTTCGGGCTGGCGCTGCTGCCGCTCGTGGCGTGGCTCGGCCGGCGACTCCTGCCGCCGCTCGCCGCGCTGGCGGCGCTGCTGCTGGTCGCCGTCGCGCCGTTCCTGATCGGCTACTCCAACGAGCTGAAGCAGTACAGCGCCGAGGCGTTCGCCGTCACGCTCGTGGTCGGGCTGGCGCTGCTGCTCGTCCGGAACGGACCGACCTGGGCCGGGTCGGCGGTGTTCTGGTCGGTCGCGGCGGTCGCGGCGTTCGTCAGCACGTTGTCCATTCCGGTCACCGGCGCGCTCGGCGTGCTGCTCGGCGGGTACGCGCTGTCCCGCCGGGACCGGCAGTGGCCGAGCAGGTGGCATGACGTGGGCCGGTTCCTCGCCCCGGCACCGGCCTGGGCCGTGGTGGCGCTCGTGGTGTACGTGCTGTTCCTCGCGCCGGGGCTCGCCGATCAACAGCTCGCCGCGTACTGGCGGGGGAAGTCGATCTACCCGGCCCACTCGCTGACCGACCTGCCTGCGACTGTGGAATGGCTCGCGGCGACGTACCGGAGTCTCGCCACCGTGCCGTTCGTGGCCTGGTCGGCCTGGATCGTCGTACCGCTGCTGGTGCTGGGCACGGCGGCCGGGCTGCGCCGGCTCTCCACCGTCGCGGTGCTGGTCCTGCTCACGCCGCTGGCGGCCGGGCTGGCCGGCGCGGCAGTGTCGGTCTACCCGTTCAACGGCCGGCTGGCGCTCTACGCGGTGCCGGCCTGCCTGCTGCTGGCCGCGCTCGCCGTCGCGCCGCCGCCGCTGCGGGCCGGCCTGCCCGCCCGGATCAGGTGGGCGGTCGGTGTGGTGCTGCTGCTCGCGCTCGCCGTGCCGCAACTGGCCACCGCCGTCGTGGCGACTGTGCACCCGGCGCGGGCCTTCGCCCAGGGCGGCGGCGCCAACGCGGTCGACTACCGGGGCGCGCTGCGCCACCTGGACGACAAGCGCCGCCCGGGTGACCTGGTGCTCGCCACCACGGTCTCGTGGAACGCCCAGGCGTGGTACGGCCCACCGGCGGACGCCTACGTGGTCGCGGCCGGGCCGGGCGGCTGCCCGGGGCGGACCGTGTCGGCGCTGCTGCCCGGCCGGTCCCGGGTCTGGCTGTTCCAGGCCACCGACTGGGCCGACGCGGCGAACCGGGACGTCATCGTCCGCCTCGGCGGCAGTGGCGTGGCGGTGACCGAGCGGCAGTTCGGCGGTGCGCGCGTGGTCCGCTTCGACCTGGCCGCGGGCGTCACCAAGGGCAGCGACGTCTGCCTGGTGCCGCCGCCGAACGGAGCGGCCGTCCGTTAGCCGCCCTAGCTGTGCCGCTGCCAGAGGTCGCGCAGCGCGTCCCAGTTGCCGCCGAGCCCGGCCCCGCACGGCGTCTCCATGTAGGTCGCGCTCGTGTTGTCGTCGCGGCCCCACCAGATGCCGCACACCGGGCGGCCGTCCTGGCCGTTGCCGGCGTACTCGACGTAGCTGCCCTGCGCCCCGCTGACACCGCCGGTGGCCGGCCCGGCCTCCCGCATGCCCGGCGCGAGCGCACGGCCGATGATGCCCATCTGCTGGCGGAAGGCGCGCGCCGCCTCCTTCTTCTCGGCCGACTCGTACTCGGCGAAGTGCAGCGACACGCCCAGGTAGCGGCAGAAGACGTGCTGCTTCTCGCCCGCGGCGAGCCCGGGTCCGCTCTTCTCGGTGTTGATCGCGCAGCCGCCCACCCCGTCGAGCCACGGCTCGGCGATCGGCATGAGCGTGGCGTCGAACTTCGCCTTGTTCAGCGACTGCTGGGTGGCCTCGTAGAGGGCCGGGGAGGTGCTGGCCACCGGAGTGGACGGTTCGCCGCCGTCGGCGAGCGACCGCCCGGCCAGCAGACCGGCGCCACCGGCCAGCACCGCCGCCATCACCACGCCGCCGATCCACAGGCCGGTACGGCTCTTGGGCGGACGGGCGACCGGCGCGATCCGGGGACCCCCGGTGGCCACGAGCGTGCCCGCGGCGCCGGCCTGGGCCGGGATCGCCCGCACCGGCATGCCCGGCGACACCGGCATGCCCGGCGACACCGGCATGCCCGGCGACACCGGCATGCCCGGCGACACCGGAGCTCCTGCGGAGACGGGCGCGCCGGCGGACACGGGGGCGCCGGAGACCGGCTGCTGCGGCGCCATCGCCCACGGCTGCGGGCTCCACGGCATCTGCGGAGGCGAGGAGACCTGCCGCGGCGGCGCGGACACCGGCGGGGGCGGCGGAAAGATCTCGGCGGTCGCGATGCGCTGGTAGTCCATGCCCAGGCTGCGGAACAGCCGCTCGGCCGCGCCGTCCTCCTCGGACGGGTACGCCACCCAGGGCTGGCCGGCGGCGAAGTCGGAGTTGACGTACCGGTGGCCGCCGGGCGTCTGGGCCAGCACGTTCGCCGCGTTCGTGAACGCCTCGCGCCAGCGCTGGTCTCCGGCTGCGGCACCGTCCAGGACCGCCACGGTCAGCGCGCGGTCCTGCCCGTCGAGCGCGGCCCAGGCCCTGCCGACCTGGCACTCGCCCAGCACCTCGGTGAACCTGTACGGACCTTCCGGCTGCATGCCCCACTCCTCTGCTCACCCGCCGTGCGGATAGTACAGAGAGCACGCTCGTCAGATCTCTTCGCGGTCGCGCCACCCTTGCCTAGTGAAAGTTTTCATGCATAGAGTCGCGGGGTGAATGGAAGCGGCGCGGCCACCCCCGACCGCCTGCTCGACCTGTTCCACGGCGTACGGCTCACCCCGACCCAGCGCCGCATCGCCCACTGCCTGGTGCGGCACGCGGGCGCGGCGGCGTACCTGTCCGCCGCCGAGGTGGCCGAGCTGGCAGGCGTCAGCCAGCCGTCGGTGACCCGCTTCGCCATGGCGCTCGGGCACGACGGCTATCCCGCGCTGCGCCGCCGCCTGCGGGAGCTGACGTTCACCGGCTCGGCCGAACCGGCCGCCGGGAACGCGCTGCAACGGGCGGTGCACGCCGAGCGGGACAATCTCGACCGGCTCGCCGCGCAACTCGCCGACGCCGACCGGGTCGCCGAGGTGGGGAAGCTGCTCGCGGCGAGCCGTCCGCTGCCGGTGCTCGGGCTGCGCGCCGCCGCTCCGCTGGCCGCGTACTTCGCATACTTCGCCGCGAAGGTGCACCCCGACGTGCGGGTGCTCGACGACGGCGGCAGCATGCTGGTCGACCGCCTGGATCAGGCCGTCGCGGCCGGCGCGACGGCGCTGCTCGCGTTCGTGCTGCCCCGCTACCCTCGGGAGACGCTGGAGGCGCTGCGCGAGGCCCGGGACGCCGGGCTGACCGTCGTGGCGATCACCGACTCGCCGGTGAGCCCGGCCACCGAGCACGCCCAGGTGGTGCTGCCCGCCGCCGTCGGCGCCGACCTGGTCTTCGACCTGCACACCGCCCCGATGACGCTGGCCATGGTGGTGCTCCAGGCGATCTGCGACGCCGCACCGGCCGAGACGCAGAGCCGGCTCGAGACGTTCGAGTCGTCCGCCGCCCGCCGCCAGTTGTTCCTCGGCTGAGAGGAGTACGAGATGCACCAGCCCGTCCGCGCCGCCCGTGGCACCGCACGCACCGCGAAGGGGTGGCCGCAGGAGGCCGCCCTGCGGATGCTGATGAACAACCTCGACCCGGAGGTGGCCGAGCGTCCCGAGGACCTGGTGGTCTACGGGGGCACCGGCAGGGCGGCCCGGGACTGGCCGTCCTACCACGCGCTGGTGCGCACGCTGACCGAGCTGCGCGACGACGAGACGATGCTCGTGCAGTCCGGCCGCCCGGTCGGCGTGATGCGCACCCACGAGTGGGCGCCGCGCGTGCTGCTGGCCAACTCCAACCTGGTCGGCGACTGGGCCACCTGGCCGGAGTTCCGCCGCCTGGAGTCGCTGGGCCTGACCATGTACGGGCAGATGACCGCCGGATCCTGGATCTACATCGGCACCCAGGGCATCCTCCAGGGCACGTACGAGACGTTCGCCGCGGTGGCCGAGAAGCGCTTCGGCGGCACGCTCGCCGGCACGCTGACGCTCACCGCCGGCTGCGGCGGCATGGGCGGGGCGCAGCCGCTCGCGGTCACCATGAACGGCGGCGTCTGCCTGATCGTGGACGTGGACCGGTCCCGGCTGGAGCGGCGGGCGCACGACCGCTACCTCGACGAGATCGCCGACTCACTCGACGACGCGGTCGAGCGGGCGCTGGCGGCGAGGCGGGACCGGCGGGCCCTGAGCGTCGGCGTGGTCGGCAACGCCGCCACCGTCTTCCCCGAGCTGCTGCGCCGGGGCGTGGCCATCGACATCGTGACCGACCAGACCAGCGCGCACGACCCGCTGTCCTACCTGCCGGAGGGCGTGGACCCGGCCGACGCGCGGGACTACGCGGCGGCCAAGCCGGCCGAGTTCACCGACCGGGCGCGGGCGTCGATGGCGAAGCACGTGGCGGCGATGGTCGGCTTCCTGGACGCGGGCGCGGAGGTCTTCGACTACGGCAACTCGATCCGGGGCGAGGCCAGGCTCGGCGGATACGAGCGGGCGTTCGACTTCCCCGGGTTCGTGCCCGCGTACATCAGGCCGTTGTTCTGCGAGGGCAAGGGCCCGTTCCGCTGGGCCGCGCTCTCCGGCGACCCGCGCGACATCGCCGCCACCGACCGCGCGATCCTCGACCTGTTCCCGGAGAACGAGTCGCTGGCGCGCTGGATCCGGATGGCCGGTGAGCGGGTCGCGTTCCAGGGCCTGCCGGCGCGGATCTGCTGGCTCGGCTACGGCGAGCGGGACCGGGCCGGGGTGCGGTTCAACGAGATGGTCGCCTCCGGCGAGCTGAGCGCGCCCGTGGTGATCGGCCGGGACCACCTGGACTGCGGCAGCGTGGCCAGCCCCTACCGGGAGACCGAGGCGATGGCCGACGGCTCCGACGCGATCGCCGACTGGCCGCTGCTGAACGCGCTGGTGAACACCGCGAGCGGCGCGTCCTGGGTGTCCATCCACCACGGCGGCGGAGTCGGCATCGGCCGGTCCATCCACGCCGGTCAGGTCTGCGTGGCCGACGGCAGCGCGCTGGCCGGGCAGAAGATCGAGCGGGTGCTCACGAACGACCCGGCGATGGGCGTGATCCGGCACGTCGACGCCGGCTACGACGACGCCCGCGCGGTAGCCGAGCGCACCGGCGTCCGCGTCCCGATGACCGAGGGCGCCGCATGACCGAACGCACCGAGCGGAGCGAGGGCCGTGAGGGCATGCCCAGCCAGCACCGCATGACCGACCTGGCGGACCGGTTCCGGGAGATGTGGGACGAGATCGCGCCGGTCGGGCGGGACGCCGGCAGCGGTGGCTACCTGCGCTACGCGCTCACCGAGCCGGAGCGCACGCTGCGCGCCTGGTTCCGGGAGCAGGCCGACCGGCGGGGCATGCCGGTGTCCGAGGACGGCAACGGCAACCTGTTCGCCTGGTGGGGCGACCCCGAGACCGGCGGCGCGGTGCTCACCGGCAGCCACTTCGACTCGGTGCCGCACGGCGGCGCGTACGACGGTCCGCTCGGCATCGTCAGCGCGTTCCTGGCCGTGGACGAGCTGCGGGCCGCGGGCGTCACCCCGGACCGGCCGGTGGTCGTGGCCGCGTTCTTGGAGGAGGAGGGCGCGCGGTTCGGCGTACCCTGCCTGGGGTCGAGGCTGCTCACCGGCGAGATCGACGTCGACCGCGCGGCCGGGCTGCGCGACCAGGCCGGGACGACCTTCGCCGAGGCGCTGGGCGAGCGGCCGGCGGGCGCCGACCCGGCGCTGCTCGGCCGCTTCGCGGCCTTCGTGGAGCTGCACGTCGAGCAGGGCCGCGCGCTCGTCGACCGGGACGCGCCGGTGGCGGTGGCGTCCGCGATCTGGCCGCACGGCCGGTGGCGGTTCGACTTCACCGGCGAGGGCAACCACGCGGGTACGACACTGATGGCCGACCGCCGCGACCCCATGCTCACCTACGCGTTCACCGTGCTGGCGGCGAACAAGGAGGCCCGGCTGCGCGACGCGCACGCCACAGTGGGCCGGGTGTCGGTCGAGCCGAACGCCACGAACGCGATACCGTCCCGGGTCACCGGCTGGCTGGACGCGCGGGCGGCCGAGGCGGAGACGCTGTACGGTCTGGTCGAGGCGGTACGCGCCAAGGCCGCCGACCGGGCCGGCCGCGACGGGACCGCGCTGACCTGCACGCAGGAGTCGGCGACCCCGCTCGTCGCGTTCGACAGCGGGCTGGCCGACCGGCTGGCCACGCTGCTCGACGCGCCGGTGCTGCCCACCGGCGCCGGGCACGACGCGGGCGTGCTGGCGGCGCACCTGCCCACCGCGATGCTGTTCGTGCGCAACCCGACCGGGGTGTCGCACTCCCCCGCCGAGGCGGCCACCGACGCCGACTGCGCCGCCGGGGTGGCCGCCCTGGCCCGGGTCCTGGAGGAGCTGGCATGCCGCTGACCCGCTGGCTGGCCGAGTACGCCTGGCTGCCCGACCACGCCGAGCCCACCCGGGACGTGCTGATCGAGGCCGTCGACGGGCGGTTCACAGCTGTCACCCCGCTGGGCCGCGACAGCCCGCCGACCGCCGGGGTGGAGGTGCTCGGCGACGCGGTCCCGCTGCCCGGTCTGACAGTGCCCGGCCTGGCGAACGCCCACTCGCACGCGTTCCACCGGGCGCTGCGCGGGCGCACCCACGACGGGCGCGGCGACTTCTGGTCCTGGCGCAGTCTGATGTACGCGATCGCGACCCGCCTCGACCCGGACACCTACCTGGCGCTGGCCCGCGCCGTGTACGCGGAGATGGCGCTGGCCGGGATCACCTGCGTGGGCGAGTTCCACTACCTGCACCACGGTCCCGGCGGCACGCCGTACGACGACCCGAACGCCATGTCCGCGGCGCTCGTGGAGGCCGCCGCCCACGCCGGGATCCGGGTCACGCTGCTGGACACCGCGTACCTGGCCGGGGGCGTGGACGGCACGCCACTGGCCGGGCCGCAACGCCGGTTCGGTGACGGCGACGCCCTGCGCTGGGCCGCGCGGGTGGACGCGTTCCGCCCGCCCGACGACCACGTCCGGCTCGGCGCGGCCATCCACTCGGTACGCGCGGTGCCGGCCGAGCAGCTCGCCACGGTGGCCGGCTGGGCCGACCGCAACGGGCTGCCGCTGCACGTGCACCTGTCCGAGCAGCCGGCCGAGAACGACGCCTGCCGGGCCGTGCACGGGTGCACCCCGACCCGGCTGCTGGCCGACCACGGCGTGCTCGGCCCGCACACCACAGCCGTGCACGCCACCCACCCGACCGCCGCCGACGTGGCGCTGCTCGGCGACAGCCGGACCCGCGTCTGCCTCTGCCCCACCACCGAACGCGACCTGGCCGACGGGATCGGCCCGGCCCGCCGGATGGCCGACGCGGGCAGCCCGCTCAGCCTCGGCAGCGACAGCCACGCCGTGGTGGACCTGTTCGAGGAGGCCCGCGCCGTGGAACTGGACGAGCGGCTGCGGACCCGCAGGCGGGGGCACTTCGGCCCGGCCGAGCTGGTCACCGCCGCCACCGTGGGCGGGCACGCCGCGCTGGGCTGGGGCGACGCCGGCCGGCTCGCCGTCGGGCAGCGCGCCGACCTGGTCACGGTACGGCTGGACAGCGCCCGCACCGCCGGGGTGCCGCCGGTCGGCGCGTTCTTCGCCGCCACCGCCGCCGACGTGACGAGCGTCGTGGTGGACGGCCGGCCCGTGGTGACCGGCGGCCGGCACCTGACCGTCGACGTACCCACCGAGCTGCGGGACTCGATCGCGGCGGTGACCGCGAAGGAGGACTCGTGATGCGCGGCAGCCTGCTCGTCGACCACATCGGCGAGCTGGTCACGAACGACGGCCGGCCCGGCGACCCGCTGGGCATCCGGCGCGACGCCGCCCTGCTGGTCGAGGACGGCCAGGTTGCCTGGACCGGTCCGGCCCGGCACGCGCCCGCCGCCGACCGGCGGATCGACGCCGGTGGCGCGGCGGTGCTGCCCGGCTTCGTGGACAGCCACGCCCACCTGGTCTTCGCCGGGGACCGGGCGGCCGAGTTCGCCGCCCGGATGGCAGGCGAGCGGTACACCGGCGGCGGCATCCGCACCACGGTCGGCGCCACCCGCGCCGCCTCCGACGACGCGCTGCGCGCCACAGTGGGCCGGCTGCGCGCGGAGATGCTGCGGCAGGGCACCACCACCGTCGAGATCAAGAGCGGGTACGGCCTCACCGTCGCCGACGAGGCCCGCTCGCTGCGGATCGCCGCCGAGTTCACCGAGGACACCACGTTCCTCGGCGCGCACGTGGTTCCCACCGAGTACGCCGACCGCCCGGACGACTACGTGGGCCTGGTGTGCGGGCCGATGCTCACCGCCGCCGCGCCGTACGCCCGCTGGATCGACGTGTTCTGCGAGCGGGGCGCGTTCGACGCCGACCACGCGCGGGCGATCCTCGCCTGCGGGCAGGCCGCCGGCCTGGGCGTACGCCTGCACGCCAACCAGCTCGGCCCCGGGCCGGGCGTGCGGCTCGGCGTGGAGCTGGGGGCGGCCAGCGTCGACCACTGCACCCACCTGACCGACGCCGACATCGACGCGCTGGCCGGGTCGGAGACGGTCGCCACGCTGCTGCCCGGGGCCGAGTTCTCCACCCGGTCGCCGTACCCGGACGCCCGGCGGCTGCTCGACGCGGGCGTCACGGTCGCGCTGGCCACCGACTGCAACCCCGGCTCGTCGTACACGTCGTCGATGCCGTTCTGCGTCGGGCTCGCCGTACGCGAGATGCGGATGACCCCGGCGGAGGCGGTGTGGGCCGCGACCGCCGGTGGGGCGGCGGCGCTGCGTCGCACCGACGTGGGCCGGCTGACCCCCGGGGCGCGGGCCGACCTGATCGTCCTCGACGCCCCGTCCCACCTGCACCTGGCCTACCGGCCGGGTGTGCCACTGATCCGCCAGGTCCTGCACAACGGAGTACCGCGATGACCACCGTGACCGTCCTGTCCACCGGCGTCACCCCCGCCGACGTGCTCGCGGTGGCCCGCGGCACCGCAAAGGTCGTGCTCGACCCGGCCGCCACGAAGGCGATGGCGACCAGCCGGTCCATCGTGGACGGCATCGAGGCGGCCGGCCGGCCGGTGTACGGCGTCTCCACCGGCTTCGGCGCGCTCGCCAACACGTTCGTCGCCCCGGAGCGCCGGGCCGAGCTTCAGCACGCGCTCATCCGCTCGCACGCCGCCGGGGTGGGCGCGCCGATGCCGCGCGAGGTGGTACGCGCCATGATGCTGCTGCGGGTCCGCTCGCTGGCGCTCGGCCGCTCCGGGGTACGCCCGCTGGTCGCCGAGGCGCTCGTGGACCTGCTCAACCACGAGGTCACCCCGTGGGTGCCCGAGCACGGCTCGCTCGGCGCGTCCGGTGACCTCGCCCCGCTGGCGCACTGCGCGCTGGTGCTGCTCGGCGAGGGCTGGGTGCTCGGCCCGGCCGGGGACCGCATCCCGGCCGCCGACGCGCTGCGCCGGGTCGGGCTCAAGCCGGTGTCGCTCGCCGCCAAGGAAGGGCTGGCGCTGATCAACGGCACCGACGGCATGCTCGGCATGCTGCTGCTCGCCGTCTCCGACGCCCGGCACCTGTTCGCCATGGCGGACGTGACGGCGGCGCTGGCCATCGAGGCGATGCTCGGCTCGGAGCGGCCGTTCCTGCCCGAGCTGCACGCGATCCGCCCGCATCCGGGCCAGGCCGCGTCGGCGGCGAACATCCACCGGCTGTTGCAGGGCTCGGCGGTGATGGACTCGCACCGCGACGACCTGGCGCACGCGGTGCAGGACGCGTACTCGATGCGCTGCGCCCCGCAGGTGGCCGGCGCGGCCCGGGACACGCTCGACTTCGTCGAGGTGGTGGCCGGGCGGGAGCTGCTGTCGGTGGTGGACAACCCGGTGGTGCTGCCGGACGGGCGGGTCGAGTCGACAGGCAACTTCCACGGGGCGCCCCTCGGCTTCGCCGCCGACTACCTGGCCATCGCCGCCGCCGAGGTGGGCGCGATCGCCGAGCGCCGGGTGGACCGGCTGCTGGACGTCACCCGCTCCCGGGAGCTGCCCGCGTTCCTGTCCCCCGACGCCGGGGTGAACTCGGGCCTGATGATCGCCCAGTACACCGCCGCCGGGATCGTGGCGGAGAACCGCCGGCTCGCCGCGCCCGCCTCGATCGACTCGCTGCCCACCAGCGGCATGCAGGAGGACCACGTCTCGATGGGCTGGTCGGCCACCAAGAAGCTGCGCACCGTGCTGGACAACCTGACCAGCCTGCTCGCGGTGGAGCTGCTGGCGGCCGTACGCGGGCTCCAGCTCCGTGCGCCGCTGACGCCGTCGCCGGCCGGGCGGGCGGCGCTGGCCGCGCTCGGCGAGGTCATCGGCGAGCCGGGCCCGGACGTGTTCCTCGCGCCGCTGATGGAGGCCGCGCGCGAGGTGGTACGCGGCCCGGAGCTGCGTGCGGCGATCCAGCGGGAGATCGGCCCGCTCGGCTGAGCGGGCCGATCGGGCGCCGGGCCGGCGCTCCGGCCGGGTGCCCGGTCGGAGCGCGGGAGCGGGTCAGGCGGGCGGGAGCACCTTCGCGACCAGCTTGGCCAGCTCCCGCAGCGCCTTGCCCCGGTGGCTGACCGCGTCCTTCTGCTCGGGCGTCAGCTCCGCGTTCGTCCGCTCCTGCCCGTCACCCAGGAAGATCGGGTCGTAGCCGAAGCCGCCCTCGCCGCGCGGCGCGCGCAGCAGCCGGCCGGGCTGGCGGCCGTCGACCAGGTGCTCCTTGCCGCCGGGCAGCACCAGCGCGACGGTGCAGACGAACGCCGCTCCCCGGTGCTCGTCCGGCACGTCGCCGACCTGGTCCAGCACGAGCTGGAGGTTGGCCCGGTCGTCGCCGTGCCGGCCGGACCAGCGGGCGCTGAACACACCCGGCATGCCGTTGAGGGCGTCCACCGCCAGCCCGGAGTCGTCGGCGATCGTCGGCAGGCCGGTACGCCGGCACCCCTCCCGCGCCTTGATCAGCGCGTTCTCGCCGAACGTGAGGCCGGTCTCCGGCAGCTCCGGGTACTCCTCCACGTCGTCGAGGCCGAGCAGCGCGATCCGGTGCGCGCCGAGCGCGCCGTCCAGGATCCGCTGCAGCTCGACGAGCTTCTTCCGGTTGCGGGTGGCGAGCAGGACCTTGTTCATGACGAGAGCGCCTTCCGCTGCGCGTCGGCCAGTTCCAGACAGCCCGCCACGCCCAGATCGAGCAGCGCGTCGAGCTGGTCGCGGGCGAAGACACCCGCCTCGCCGGTGCCCTGCACCTCGACGAAGTCGCCGGTGCCGGTGCAGACCACGTTCATGTCGACCTCGGCGGTCACGTCCTCGGCGTAGCAGAGGTCGAGCATCGGCTCGCCGCCGATCACCCCGACGCTCACCGCCGCCACCGAGCGGTGCATGACCTTCTCCACCTTGCCGGCCAGCGTCTTGCGCTCCGCCAGCCAGGTCACCGCGTCGTGCAGCGCGACGTACGCGCCGGTGATGGCGGCGGTGCGGGTGCCGCCGTCGGCCTGGAGCACGTCGCAGTCGAGCACGATCGAGTTCTCGCCGAGCGCCTTCAGGTCGACGCAGGCGCGCAGGCTGCGGCCGATCAGGCGGGAGATCTCGTGGGTCCGCCCGCCGACCTTGCCGCGGACGCTCTCCCGGTCGGAGCGGGTGTTCGTGGCCCGGGGCAGCATCGCGTACTCGGCGGTCACCCAGCCCAGCCCGGAGCCCTTACGCCAGCGGGGCACGCCCTCGGTGACGCTCGCCGTGCAGAGGACCCGGGTCGCGCCGAACTCGACGAGCACCGAGCCCTCCGGGTGGGTGCTCCAGCCCCGGGTCAGGGTCACCGGTCGGAGTTGGTCGGGCTGCCGCCCGTCAGGTCGCGCCATGCCTGCACCCTATGCGGTGCGGTGAGCGCGGCGCCCGCGGGTGCCCACCGGCACGAGCCGGCCGCCGCCGGGCTCAGACGTCGTAGCAGGCGCCGGGCCGGACCACGTCCAGCGGCCCGGCGTACGCCCCGGCCGCCGCCTCCACCGTCTGCGACTCGCTGCCCCAGGCGGGTACGAGGTGGGTGAGCAGGAGCCGCCCCACGCCCGCCTTGGTGGCCGCCTCGCCGGCCTCCCGGCCGGTCAGGTGCAGATCCGGCGGGTTCTCCACGCCGTCCATGTAGCTCGCCTCGCAGAGGAACACGTCGGCGTCCTGGGCCAGGCGCAGCAGCGCCTCGCAGGGCGCGGTGTCGGCGGAGTAGCAGAACACCCGGCCGCCGTGCTCCAGCCGCACCCCGTACGTCTCGACCGGATGGTTCATCCGCTCGACGGTTACGGTGAACGGGCCGATCGGGAACGTGCCCGGCTCGAGACCGTAGAACTGGTAGACGTCCTCCACCGAGCCCTCCTCCTGCCCGTACGCGCTGGCCAGGCGGTCGGGCGCGCCGGAGGGGGCGTACATCGGCAGGGGCGGGTACGGGCCGTCCGGCGCGTACCGGCGTACCACCACGTAGGACACGGCGTCGAACATGTGGTCGCAGTGCAGGTGGGTGAGGAGGATGGCGTCGGGGGCGTGCAGCCCGACGTAGCGCTGGAGCGTGGAGAGCGAACCGACACCGAAGTCGATCAGGAGCCGGAAGCCCTCGGCTTCCATCAGATAGGCCGAGCAGGGGGACTCGGGCCCCGGGAAGCTGCCCGCACAACCGAGGACGGTCAGTCTCATCCGGTGGCCTCGATCTCACCATGCGTAGTCGACGCGCCAGCGGCGGCGCCGCCGATGATGATCTCTACCGACGCGCTCGCCACGCTGCGCAGCCTACGCGCCGCCCGGTCGCGCAAGAATCATCTGCCGGAAGTTGTCACCAACGTGACACCCATACGCATCCGTTACGGGCGGGACCGGCGGTCCGGCCGGCGGGCACGCCACCGACCGGACCGGCCATCGGCCCGTCAGGCCCAGAGCTGACCCTCCAGGGCCTCCTCCGCGTCGGCGAGGGTGCCGCCGTACGCGCCGGTCGACAGGTATTTCCAGCCTCCGTCGCAGACCACGAACGCCACGTCGGCGCGGCGGCCGTCGCGGACCGCCTCGTGCGCCACCGCGAGCGCGGCGTGCAGGATCGCGCCGGTGGAGAATCCGGCGAAGATGCCCTCCACCTCGACGAGCTGCCGGGTACGCAGCACCGCGTCCCGCGTGCCCACCGAGAAGCGGCGGGACAGCACCCCGGCGTCGTACAACTCGGGCACGTAGCCCTCGTCGATGTTGCGCAGGCCGTAGACCAGCTCGCCGTAGCGCGGCTCGGCCGCCACGATCTGGATGCCCTCGACCTTCTCCCGCAGGTAGCGCCCGGTGCCCATGAGCGTGCCGGTGGTGCCCAGCCCGGCGACGAAGTGGGTGATGCCCGGCAGGTCCTGCAGCAGCTCCGGCCCGGTCGTCTCGTAGTGCGCCCGGGCGTTCGCCTCGTTGCCGTACTGGTAGAGCATCACCCAGTCGGGGTGCTCGGCGGAGATCTGCTTGGCGGTCGCGACCGCCTGGTTCGAGCCGCCCGCCGCCGGCGAGAAGATGATCTCCGCGCCGTACATGCGGAGCAGTTGCACCCGCTCGGTGGAGACGTTCTCCGGCATCACACAGACCAGGCGATAGCCGCGCAGCTTCGCCACCATGGCCAGCGAGATGCCGGTGTTGCCGCTGGTCGGCTCCAGGATGGTGTCACCCGGACGCAGCCGGCCGGCCTCCTCGGCCGCGCGGACCATGAACAGCGCCGCGCGGTCCTTGATGCTGCCGGTCGGGTTCCGGTCCTCCAGCTTGGCCCAGAGCCGCACCGGCGGCGCCCCCTCGGGCACCGTCGGCGAGAGCCGGGGCAGGCCGACCAGCGGCGTGCCGCCGCAGGCGTCGAGCAGGCTGTCGTACCGCGTCATCGCGGCCCCCTCAGCGCGCGGCGCGCGAGGAGACCGCGTGCGAGGCGATCGCCGCGGCGGCCGCGAAGCCGAACGCGCCGCCGGCCACGGCCGGCAGGACGGTCACGCTGTCGCCGTCGTTGAGCTTGGCGTCGAGCGCGCCGAGGAAGCGGACGTCCTCGTCGTTGACGTAGACGTTCACGAACCGGTGCAGCGCGCCCGCGTCGGTGACCAGGCGAGCCCTCAGGCCGCCGTGCCGGGAGTCCAGGTCGGCGAGCAGGTCGGCGAGCGTGTCGCCGCTGCCCTCGACGACCTTCGCGCCGCCGGTGTAGCTGCGCAGGATGGTGGGGATGCGAACCTCGATGGCCATGGTGTCTCGTGCTCCTCGTTCGGGATCGTGCCAGGTGACGGGAAAAGGAAGGTGCCGGCGCTGAAGGTCAGCGGTCGGAACACTCGTAGTCGACCGTCGCCGGGCTCTGCCCGAACATGTAGGACTGGACGGCGTTCGGGTCCACGCCGGCATCCACGATCCTCACCGGCTCCTCGGTGATCACGCCGTCGACGATCCGGAAGGAGCGGATCTCCTCGGTGTCGGGCTCGCGGGTCGAGACGAGCAGGTAGTGCGCGCCCGGCTCGCCGGCGAAGGAGACGTCGGTACGCGACGGGTAGGCCTCCGTCGCGGTGTGCGAGTGGTAGATGACTACCGGTTCCTCGTCACGGTCGTCCATCTCCCGCCACACCCGCAACTGCTCCATCGAGTCGAACTCGTAGAACGTCATCGAGCGGGCGGCGTTGTCCATCGGGATGTGCCGGGTCGGGGTGTCACTGCCGACGGGGCCGGCGACCACGCCGCACGCCTCGTCCGGGTGGTCCCGACGCGCGTGGGCGACGATCGCGTCGATGATCGACCGGTCGATGCTCAGCACGCCTGCCAGCCTAGCCCCTGGTCACCCCGGGCGGCGAGGTGGCGACCGTCACCACTCAGTCGATGAGCGCGTTGAGCAGGGACTCCTGGAGATATCCGAGATAGGCGTAGACCGACAGTTGGAACACCCGGGACGAACCGGGATCCGCGGCCACCGCGTCGTCGAGCTCCTCGCCCAGGTCGGTGCCGTCCTTGATCTCCAGGCGTACGCCCATCGCCAGCCGCGCGTCGTTCAACGCCCGCAGCCACGCCTCGGCCGCCTCCGCGTCCAGCCGCACCTCGCCACCGGCGTCGCCGTCGGGCAGCGCGGCGAGGATCGCGCCCGCCTGGTCGATCTTGCCGGTCTTCAGGTCGCCCTCGGTGTAGCGGCGGAACTCGGCGGTGCCGGCGTCGTCGTCCGGGTAGACGTCGGGGAAGAGCCGCCCGACCACCGGGTCGCTGTGGTCGAAGCCGTCGGTCAGCAGGCCGACCACCTCGCCCGCGACCTTGCGCAGCACCCGGACCTCGTCGACCGCGAACGTGGCCACGTAGTGGTCGCCCCGGCGGCGGAACATACTCACGGCGTCACCTCTGCTCGCGACTGCGGGGCTCGCAGCACCGGCTCACTCCTCGCGCTCACGACCGCTCCACCGTCGCCCAGAGCCCGTACGCGTGCAGTTGCGCCGCGTCGTGCTCCATCCGCTCCCGTGCCCCGCTGGAGACCACGGCCTTGCCCTTGTGGTGCACGTCCAGCATGAGCCGCTCCGCCTTCTCCCGGCTGTACCCGAAGAGCTTCTGGAACACCCAGGTCACATACGTCATCAGGTTGACCGGATCGTCCCAGACGATGGTCACCCATGGCCGGTCGGAGACCGGCACCTCTTCGGTGTCCGGCGTCTCGACCGGCGCAACCTGTGGAGCCGCCATGTCCCCCATCGTGCCACCGGATCCCGGAAACCGATGAACCGGAACGGCGCGCCGGTCGTCGTAACCCGCCCGGGCCGCGTACGCGAGCCCGGGTCGCCGCCGGCCGGCGGCCCCGTCAGGCCAGCAGGATGCCGTGGTCGACAGCATCGGCGAGCACCGTGCCCAGCGAGAGCCGGATCACCTCGAAACGTTGGGACACCTCGCGGGACAGTTCCAGCTCGACCTCGCGCAGCGCGCGCTGGGCCCAGGAGCGAGCGGCGTTCGGATCGTCGTTGCCGGGCGCCCGCCAGTGCTGCCAGCAGCCGCCGTTGAGGGCGACGCCGACCGGCGGGAGCACCTCGTCCCGCGACGCGCCGGGCAGTCCGGCCAGCGCGTCCAGGGCGCCGGGTCCGGTGAGCCCGGCGACGCCCGCCGTGCTGGTGACCAGGAGCACCCGGTCCAGCTCGGCGGCGTCCGGGTGGTCGGCCACGCCCCGGCGCACCGCGTGGGTGATCCGCCGGCGTACGCCCTCGGCCGGCGGCTCGCCGAAGACCCGGGCGGCGGCCTCGTCGACCAGGTCCCGCGCGGCCTCGTCGCACTGGGCGGTGGCGAGCAGCGACAGCGCCTCCAGCTCCCGGTCGAGCAGCGGCGGCAGGCCGGCGCAACCGGCCCCGAAGACGATCTCCTGCACCACCCGCAGGTGGATGTTTGCCAGTTCCAGGGCGAGGTGCTGCCGGATCCGGTGGGCGCTGGCGCGGGCCTGACGGTCGATCCGGTCGGCCAGCTCGCCCGGCTCGACGCCGGCCGGCACCGGCACCCGGCCGAGCGTGCCGTCCGGCGCCGGCGGGCGCGCGCCGGTGCGACGCAGCACCTCGTCGGCCCAGCCCACCAGCGCACGGCGCAGGCGCGGCAGTTCGGCCCGCCGGGCCGGGAACCACCGGGCCCGGTCGAGCGCCGGGACCGCGGCGAGCAACGTCGCGCGGTGCGCCTCGGTGGAGACCGACACCGGGTCGAGCCGGCCGGTGGACCCGGACCGGCCGGGCGGCGGCACGGCCGTCACCCTGTCCGGCACCGCCCCGCCGGGCGTGACGGCGAAGAACACCTCGACCCGGGTACGCGCCACCTCGGCCAGCAGGTGCAGCTCGGCCGCGCTGAACGCCTGGTCGGCGGAGATCACGAAGAGCAGCGCGCCGGCCCGGCCGACGGCGTCGCGCAGGACCCGGCCGCCGGCCACCCCCAGCGTGCCGGTGTCCGGCGTGTCGACCACCGTGAAGTGCCGCAGCAGCGGACCGGGCAGGCCCAGCTCGACCCGCCGGGGTGGCCGGGCCGGGCGGGCGACCGGCGGGTCGGCGTCGTAGGGGTGCGGCCGGCGGTAGCCCGGGACGTACGCCACGCGGGTGACGGTGGCGGCGTGCCGGACCAGCAGGTTGCTTCCCGGCGGCACGGTGAGCGTCGCGGCCTCGATCCGGAGCAGGGCGGCGATCAGCTCGCGCCGGTTCGCGCCGGCCGGACCGGCGACGACCACGACGCTCGGATCGTCCGGACCGGCCGTGGTCACCACGGGCCGGGCCGGCTGCGGGACACCTCCGGAGCGCTGGGCCCGGCGGCGTGGGTCGGGCACGTCGACCGAAGGGAGCGGACCTGGCGTCATCAGGTGGCCTCCCGGTGAGGCGACCAGGGGCGGTCGCGGGATTTTTCCCCGATAGCAGGGTTTGCCGGAAGAGTACGAGTGTCGACCATCCGGCAATCGACACCTCGGTACTCACGAGCAATGGACAGATTACTCAACTTCTCTGCGTGACGGCACGTACGCGCACCGAAAGCGATCGATATGCTGCGTCGATGAGCAGGTGGGAGTTCGTCGGCCGTACTGACGACCTTCACCGTCTGCGATCCGCGGTCGACGGCCCGGAGGGGCGCGGGCTGCTCCTGAACGGCGAGGCGGGAGTGGGAAAGAGCCGGCTGCTGCGGGAGGGGATGGCTGCGCTCTCCCCCGAGCGGTACGCGACCTGGTCCATCGCGGCCAGCGCCACCACCGCCGCGTTGCCGTTCGGTGGGCTGGTCCAGGTGCTGCCCAGCGCGCGGCCGCAGGGCCTGTCCCCCGCCGGGCTCCTGCGCTGGGCCGTGGACGTGCTCCAGGAACAGGCCGCGGGCCGGCGCATCGTGCTGGCCGTGGACGACGCGCATCTGCTCGACCCGCCCTCGGCGGCTCTGGTGCACCTGGTCGCCCGCTCGGAGAACGCGTACGTCGTCGGGACGCTGCGCGACGGCGAAGAGGCCCCGCTGCCGATCCGCGCACTCTGGACCGACGACCTGGCCGACCTGGTCGAGGTGGGCCCGCTGCGCCGCGACGAGACCACCGGCCTGCTCGCCGCCATCCTGGGCGGCCCGGTCGACGCGTGTTCCTCCGAACGGCTGTTCCAGCTCTCCGCCGGCAACCCGCTGCTGCTGCTGCGGGAACTGGTGCTGGCCGCCCGCGACGAGCTGAACCGCAGGTACGGGATCTGGACCTGGACCGGCCGGCTGGAGCTGGCGCCGAGCCTGACCGAGCTGATCGGTGCCCGGATCGGCCGGCTCACCCCCGGCGTCCGGGCGGTCGTCGAGCTGGTCGCCTTCGGTGAGCCGCTGGGCCTGCGCCTGCTGCAACGGGTGGTCGACCCGGCGGACGTGGAGACGGCCGAGGAACGCGGGCTCGTCACCCTGGTCCGCGACGACCGGCGACTCGACGTCCGCCTGGCGCACCCGCTCTACGGCGAGGTGATGCGCCGCCGATGCCCGGTCAGCCGTACCCGTCGGCTCCAGGCCACCCTGGCCGGGCTGCTGGAGCAGGTCGGCAAGCGCCGCCGGGAGGACCTGCTGCGGGTCGCGGTGTGGCGGCTCGACTCGGGTACGGCGCAGGACGTGGCCCTGCTGCTCGACGCGGCCGTGCAGGCGTTCGGCCGCTACGACGTGCCGCTGGCCACCCGGCTGGCCCGGGCCGCGCTGGAGGCCGGCGGCGGCACCGACGCCGCGGAGCTGCTCGCCACCATCCTGATGTTCGGCGACCGGCCGGACGAGGCACTCGGCGTGCTCGACCAGGTCGCCGGCGAAATCCACGACGACCACCGGCGTAGCCGGTGGCTGACCGTCCGGGGCATGGTCAGTTACTGGGGGCTCGACCGGGAGTCCACGGTGGAGGAGATCGCCGCGCGCGGCGCGGAACTGACCGACCCGGCCGACCGGGCCCGGGTACGGGCGTTCGAGGCCAGCATGCGGCTGCACCGGCTGGACGTCGACGTCGCGGTACGGCTGGCCCAGGAGGTGCTGGACCGGCCGGCCGCCCCGATGGCCGCCCGGGAGCTGGCCCGCTGCACACTCGCGCATCTCCAGGCGGCGCAGGGGCAGTACCGGCGCAGCGCCACCGCGGTCGCCCGGGTGCAGGCCGAGGCGGCCTGCTGGCGGGCCGACATGCCGTACCTCCAAGTCGCCATGGAGCTGGCCCGGGGGACCCGGCTGACGCTCTCCGGCGACCTGGCCGGCCTCGACGCGATAGCCGCCGACGAGTTCACCGGCCTCGCCGGGGCCGGCGACTTCCGGCTCGGCACCGGCTACCTGGCGGTCCTCCAGGCGTACGCGGCGCGGCTGCGCGGGCGTGCCGACGACGCTCTGCGGATCAGCCTGGGGGCGTGCGCGGTGCTCGCCACCAGCCGGGCGTACGGGGGTCTCGCCCACGCCGAGCGCGCCCAGGCCGCCGCGCTGCGCGGGGACGTGACGCACGCGGCCGAGGCGATGGCCGAGGCGGACCGGACGCACGCGTCCGGCATGGCCGTCCTCTACCCGTGGCTGGAACAGGCCCGGGGAGCGGTCCAGGCGGCGACGGGCGACCTGCCGGCGGCCGCCAAGCACCTGTGCGCGCTCGCCGACCGGCTGCGCGAGGACGGCCTGGCCGGGCACGAGCTGCTCGTCCTGCTCGACCTGGTCCGGCTGGACCGGGCCGCCGCGCCGGTCGGCCCGACCTGCACCGACGGTGGCCGGCGCAGCGTGGCACAACGCCTGGCCGAGCTCTCCGAGCAGGTCGACGGCGCGCTGCCACCACTGGTCGCCCGGTTCGGGCGGGCGGCCGTCGACGGCTCCCCGTGCGCGCTGCTGGCCGTCGCCGACGACTTCGCCGCCCGCGAGCTGACCGTGTACGCGGCCGAGGCGGCCGCCCTGGCGCTGCTCCGGGCGCGGGACGTCCGGGGTGTCGCCGCCGGGCCGATCCGGGAACGCCTCGCCGAACTGCTGCGCCGCTGCGACGACATCTCCACCCCGGCGCTACGGCTGCTGCGTCCGACGCTCAGCGAGCGGGAGTGGGAGGTCGCCCTCCTTGCCGCCGACGGGCTGACCAGCCGCGCCATCGCCGAGCGGCTGTTCCTGTCGACGCGCACGGTGGAGAACCATCTCCAGCGCGTCTACAGCAAGCTCGGCGTCGCCGGGCGCGGCGGGTTGCGGGCCGCCCTGCGGTCGTGGCCGGGGCACGACGGCACGGATCCGAGCTGAACTCTAGGCTGGAGCGGTGAGCACCCTTCGTCCCGCGCTGCTGACCGACCACTACGAGCTGACCATGGTCAGCGCGGCCCTGCGTGACGGCACGGCCGACCGACGCTGCGTCTTCGAGGTGTTCAGCCGGCGGCTGCCGGCCGGGCGCCGGTACGGCGTGGTCGCCGGGACCGGCCGGCTGATCGACATGATCCGTGACTTCCGGTTCGACCCGGCGGAGATCGACTTCCTACGCCGCACCGGCGTGGTGGACGACCGGGCCGCGCAGTGGCTGGCCGACTACCGGTTCACCGGCGACATCGACGGGTACGCCGAGGGCGAGCTGTTCTTCCCCGGCTCCCCGATCCTCACCGTGTCCGGCACGTTCGCCGAGTGCGTGGTGCTGGAGACGCTCGTGCTGTCAGTGCTCAACCACGACTGCGCGGTCGCCGCCGCGGCGGCCCGGATGGTCACCGCGGCCCGGGGGCGGGCGCTGATCGAGATGGGCTCCCGCCGGGCACACGAGGAGGCCGCCGTGGCCGCGGCGCGGGCCGCGTACCTGGCCGGGTTCCGCTTCACCTCCAACCTGGCCGCCGGGCAGCGCTACGGCATCCCCACCGCGGGCACCGCCGCGCACGCCTTCACGCTGCTGCACGACGACGAGCGGGCCGCGTTCGCCTCCCAGGTCGCCACGCTCGGCAAGGACACCACGCTGCTCGTCGACACGTACGACATCGCCCAGGGCATCCGCAACGCGATCGCGGTGGCCGGGCCGGAACTGCGGGCGGTCCGGATCGACTCCGGCGACCTCGCGGTGATCGCCCAGCAGTCCCGGGAACTGCTCGACTCGCTCGGCGCCACCGAGACGAAGATCATCGTCTCCGGCGACCTGGACGAGTACGCCATCGCCGCGCTCGCCGCCGAGCCGGTGGACATGTACGGCGCCGGCACCGCCGTGGTGACCGGCTCCGGGGCGCCCACCGCCGGGCTGGTCTACAAGCTGGTCGAGGTGGAGGGCCGGCCGGTGGTCAAACGCTCCGAGCACAAGGCCACCATCGGCGGCCGGAAGGTGGCGGTCCGCCGGCACAAGCCGACCGGCACCGCCACCGAGGAGGTCATCGTGCCGCAGGGCGTACCGGACCGGCAGCCCAACGACCGGTTGCTCCAGCGCTCGTACGTGGTGTCGGGCGAGCCGGAGACGCTGCCCACGCTGGAGGAGTCCCGGGACCACCTGCGCCAGTGCCTGATCTCGATCCCGTGGGAGGGGCTCAAGCTCTCCTCCGGGGATCCGGCCGTACCGGTGACCGTCGTACCCGCGAGCTGAGTCGTACCCGCGAGCTGAGTCGTACCCGCGAGCTGAGGAGGAACCCGTCAGATGGCGAATGCCCTGATCATCGTGGACGTGCAGAACGACTTCTGTGAGGGCGGCTCCCTCGCGGTCGGCGGCGGGGCCGGAGTGGCCGCCGGCATCTCCCGGCTGCTCGCGGCCGAGCCGGACCGATGGGATCGCGTGGTCGCGACGAAGGACTACCACGTCGACCCGGGCGCGCACTTCGGCGACCCGCCGGACTACGTCGACTCCTGGCCACGGCACTGCGTGGTCGGCACCGCCGGTTCCGAGTTCCACCCCGAACTGGTGACCGACCGGGTGGAGGCGATCTTCCACAAGGGCGAGCACGCGGCCGCGTACTCCGGCTTCGAGGGGCACGCCCCCGACGGCGAGTGCCTGGCCGACTGGTTGCGCCGGCACGACGTGGACCGGGTCGACGTGGTCGGCATCGCCACCGACCACTGCGTGCGCGCCACCGCCCTGGACGCCGCCCGGGAGGGCTTCCGGACCACCGTGCTGCTCGACCTGACGGCCGCCGTCGCGCCGGAGACGCTCGACGTGGCGCTACGGGCCCTCGACGGCGCCGGGGTGACCATGGCGGGCGAGCCGGTGATCAGGACCGCTTGACCGGGTAATCGGTTGCAGGTGTCGTACCCCGGCCCCAGGATGGCGCCGGAGGTACGGTCCGTCGTGAATCTGAAGCCTTACCGGGAAGCGCTCGCGCTGCCCGGTCTCCGATCGTTGCTGCTGGTGTCGGTGCTGGCCCGTGTGCCGCTGACCGCCACCGGGGTGACGCTCACCTTCTACGTGGTGCTCGACCTGGGCCGCGGCTACGGCGCCGCCGGCCTGGTCGGCGCCGCGTCCACGATCGGCGCGGCACTCGGCGCCCCGCTGCTCGGGCGGCTCATCGACCGCCGCGGACTCCGGCCGGTGCTGGTGCTCACCACTGTCGCCGAGGCGCTGTTCTGGTCCGCCGCGCCCGCACTGCCGTACCCGGTGCTGCTGCCCGCCGCGTTCCTCGCCGGGCTGCTCGCGCTGCCCATCTTCTCGATGATCCGCCAGTCGATCGCCGCGCTCGTGCCGGTGGAGAAGCGCCGCCCCGCGTACGCGCTGGACTCGATCGCGATGGAGCTGTCGTTCATGGTCGGCCCGGCGCTCGCCGTCGCCCTGGCCACCGCCGTCACGCCGCGCCTGACGCTCTGGGCGGTCGGCGCCGGGATCGTCGGCTCCGGCATCTGCTTCTGGCTGCTCAACCCGCCGGTGCGAGCCGCCGACGAGCAGGCCGGGCCGCAGCGCCCGGTGCACCGCCGCGAATGGCTCACCCCGCGTCTGCTCGCCGTGCTGGCGGTCAGCCTCGCCGGCACGCTGGTGCTCGGCGGCACCGACGTCGCAGTGGTCGCCGTGCTCCGCGCCGGGGGCGAGATCGGCTGGACCGGCGCCGTGCTGGCCGCCTGGGCGGTCGCCTCACTGATGGGCGGCTTCGCCTACGGCGCGGTACGCCGCTCGTTCTCCCCGCTGGCGCTGATGGCGGCGCTGAGCCTCGCCACCATCCCGGTCGGGCTGGGCGGGTCGCACTGGTGGCTGCTCTGTCTCGCGCTGATCCCGGCTGGTGCGCTCTGCGCCCCCACCCTCGCGTCCACCTCCGACGCGGTCAGCCGGCTGGCCCCGCCGTCCGTACGCGGCCTGGCCATGGGACTGCACGGCTCCGCGGTGACGGTGGGCATCGCGCTCGGCGCACCGCTGGCCGGCGCGGTGATCGACGCGACGGCGCCGGCGTGGGGCTTCGTGGTCACGGGCGCGATCGGCGCGCTGGTGGCGCTGGCGGTGCTCCCGATCGAGCTGCGCCACCGCCGCACCCCGGTCCCCACCCCGACTCCGGAACCCGACCTGGCCCCCGCGCCCTTGTAGCCCTCTCGCGCTCCCGCCCTCCCGCAGTTGACCAAGGTGTTCGCGTCCTCGTCAGCGGCGTGAACCGTCCCAAACCCCTTGATCACGGGCGCAGCGCGCGGCGCTGGACTCACCCGGCCCGGCCCGTCTGCTCCGGCGCGGCCCAAACTGGCCCGCCCGGAACTGGCCCTCCCCGACCGACCGACCCGTTGATCATGAAGTTAGCGGGGACAAATCGGACGCCGATCGCCGCTAACTTCATGATCGACGCGGAGGGGGTGGGGGGTGGGGTGGGGGTGGGGGAGAGAGGGTGCGGAAAGGGGCGGGCGCCGCGCCCCTGGCTAGGGGTGCGGCGCCCGTCTCGACGTGGCGGTGCGGTGGTGTCAGCGCTGGTCGAGGTTGCCTGCGGTGTCCTCCTGGTAGCTGGCGCCACCGTTGACCTCGCTGGTCAGCGGCTTCGCGCCACCCTCGGGCGGGCCGGCCAGGCTCTGCCCGGCGGCCAGCTCGGGGAACTTCGCGTCGAACGCCGGCCGCTCGGAGCGGATACGCGGCATACGGTCGAAGTTGCGCAGCGGCGGCGGGGAGCTGGTGGCCCACTCGAGCGAGTTGCCGTGGCCCCACGGGTCGTCGACCTCGACCACCGGGCCGGTCTTGTACGACTTCCAGCAGTTCCAGATGAACGGCAGCGTCGAGATACCGGTGATGAACGCGCCGATCGTGGAGATGGTGTTCAGCGTGGTGAAGCCGTCGGCGGCCTGGTAGTCGGCGTACCGGCGCGGCATGCCCTCGTTGCCCAGCCAGTGCTGCACCAGGAACGTGGTGTGGAAGCCGATCATGGTCAGCCAGAAGTGGATCTTGCCGAGGCGCTCGTCGAGCATCCGGCCGAACATCTTCGGGAACCAGAAGTAGATACCGGCGAACACGGCGAACACGATCGTGCCGAACAGCACGTAGTGGAAGTGCGCCACCACGAAGTACGAGTCGTGCAGGTGGAAGTCGAGCGGCGGGCTGGCCAGCAGCACACCCGTGAGACCACCGAAGAGGAAGGTCACCAGGAAGCCGATGGAGAACAGCATCGGCGTCTCGAAGGTGATCTGGCCCCGCCACATGGTGCCGATCCAGTTGAAGAACTTCATACCGGTGGGCACCGCGATGAGGTAGCTCAGGAAGCTGAAGAACGGCAGCAGCACCTGGCCGGTGGCGAACATGTGGTGCGCCCAGACGCTCATCGACAGCGCGGCGATGGCGACGGTGGCCGCGACCAGGCCCTTGTAGCCGAAGATCGGCTTGCGGGAGAACACCGGGATGATCTCGCTGATGATGCCGAAGAACGGCAGCGCGATGATGTACACCTCGGGGTGACCGAAGAACCAGAACAGGTGCTGCCACAGCATCGGCCCGCCGGTGGCCGGGTCGTACACGTGGGCGCCCATCAGGCGGTCCGCGGCGAGCGCGAACAGCGCGGCGGCCAGCAGCGGGAAGACCAGGATGGCCAGCAGGCTGGTGACCAGCATGTTCCAGGTGAAGATCGGCATCCGGAACATGGTCATGCCGGGCGCGCGCAGGGTCAGGATCGTGGTGATCAGGTTGACCGCGCCGAGGATCGTGCCCAGACCGGAGATGGCCAGGCCGACCACCCACATGTTGGCGCCGACGCCCGGGGCGTGCTCGGTGGTGCTCAGCGGCGTGTAGGCGGTCCAGCCGAAGTCGGCCGCGCCACCGGGGGCGACGAAGCCCGCCGTGGCGAGCGTGCCGCCGAACAGGTACAGCCAGTACGCGAAGGCGTTGAGCCGGGGGAACGACACGTCCGGGGCGCCGATCTGCAGCGGCACCACGTAGTTCGCGAAGGCGAACACGATCGGCGTAGCGAAGAACAGCAGCATGATCGTGCCGTGCATGGTGAAGAGCTGGTTGTACTGCTCGGGCGACAGGAACTGCAGGCCCGGTCGCGCGAGTTCGGCCCGCATGATCAGGGCCATCAGGCCACCGATCATGAAGAACACGAACGCGGTGACCATGTACATGATCCCGATCTGCTTCGCGTCCGTGGTGCGCAGCAGCCGCGCGAGGGCCGACCCCTTGACCGGCTCGCGGACCGGCCAGGGCCGGGTCACGACCGGCTTGGGTGCGACGGTGGTCACGAGTGGCCTCCGGTTCTGGTTGTCCCGCTCGGCGCGCTGGTCATCGGCGCAGCCGTCATCCGCAAGGAGGATAGTCCCCGGTAGGTGGCCTCGCCGCGTGGGGTGGGCGGCTACGATCTCCCGCCTTCACAGCGGGCCGGTCAGGAGTCGGTAGTGCTCCCGGAAGATCCGTCCGCCGCGTCCGCGCAGCAACGGGTCGCGCAGCGCCGGCGGCACGTCGCGGGTGCGGTTGCGGTCCCGGGTCCGGTCCCGCACCCAGCGGGTACGCGGCCGGCGACGGCTCTCGTACGCGATCAGCGCGGCCTCGACGCTGCCGGCGGCCCGCAGTGACTCGGCGAGCACGACGGCGTCCTCCAGCGCCATGGCCGCACCCTGGGACAACGTCGGTGCGGTGGCGTGAGCGGCATCACCGACGAGCAGCACCCGGCCGTGGAACCAGCGGCCCAGCTCGACCTCCTCGGTGCGCTCGGCGTGCACGCTCTCCAGCGCGGCCAGCACCTCGGGCACCGGGCCGCCGTAGGAGCCGAACAGCTCGCGCAGGCGGGCGAGCGGGTCGGCAGGCAGGTCGGCGCCGGCCTCGTCGGCGTAGCAGTGGAGCGACCCGGCGCCGAGCGGCACCACCAGGAAGCCGGCCCGCTGGCCGAGCAGGGCGGTCCAGTCCGCGATCCGGGGGCCGTCGCGTACCAGGGCTCGGTAGACCACCTGCCCGGCGGGGCGTGGCGGCCCGCCGAGGGCGGCGAGCGTCCGTACCGCCGAGCGCGGCCCGTCGGCGCCGACGACCAGGTCGTACTCGCCACCGGTGCCGTCGGTGAAGCCGACGGCGACCCGACCGGGCAGCAGGTCGACGGTGCTCACCTCGGCGCCGTGGCGTACCGCGCCGCCGGCGCCGGTGAGCAGCACCCGGTGCAGTTCGGCCCGGGGCAGGGCCCGGCACTCCCCCACTCCGGCCCAGAGCGCGTCGAGGTCGACCTCGCACAGCGGCGCCCCGTCGGCGTCGAGGAAGCGCTGCCGGTGGATCACCTGGCCGAGCGGGCGCAGCGGCCCGTCGAGGTCGAGCCGGCGCATCGCCCGGGCGGCGTTGCCCGGCAGGTAGAGGCCGGTCTCGGTCGACTCGGTGGGTGGCAGCCGTTCGGTGACGTCGGGCCGGAACCCCGCCAGGCGTAGCGCCCGGGCCACGGCGAGGCCGGCGAGGCCCGCGCCGACGACGAGGATGCGCAGGGGGGAACCACCCATCACGGGGTACGCCTCCGGAGGGGGATCGGAACGCGTTGGAGGCAAGACATTACTCGCCGCAACCAGGCGGCGGAAGTGTCCGTGCGCCCTGGCCCGGACCGCCGGTCGGTGACGCACCCCGTCCCACCGGCAGGAATCCCGCCTCCATCTGGGGGAAGGGCGCGGCCGGGGCACTCCCCGCGTCGCCGGCCGGACGCGGAGCGTTAACGATCTCGGTGCATTTGCGCAATGATTTCAGACATGTAAATGTATCTCTTGCACCGTGGGAGCGCTCCCGCCCGTATCCCCCTACCGAACGGCGCCGTCCCGCGCCGAGCCAAGGAGCATCATGAAGCGTCCACTCAGGGCCCTCGCGGCAGCCGGGCTGCTGGCCGCCGGCACCCTCGTCGCCGTCGCGCTCGGCGGCACCGCCTCCGCCGACACCCAGATCTGCGACCAGTACGGCTCGACCACCATCGGCGGCAAGTACGTGGTGCAGAACAACCGCTGGGGCACCAGTGCCCAGCAGTGCATCAACGTCACCTCGACCGGCTTCTCCATCACCCGGGCGGACGGCTCCGCGCCGACGAACGGGGCACCGGTCTCCTACCCGTCGATCTTCGTGGGCTGCCACTACACCAACTGCTCGCCCGGCACGAACCTGCCGGTGCAGGTGAAGAACATCAGCAGCGCGCCGGCCAGCATCAGCTACAACTACGTCAGCGGCGCGATCTACGACGCCGCGTACGACATCTGGCTCGACCCGTCGCCGAAGCGTGACGGCGTGAACCAGATGGAGATCATGATCTGGCTCAACCGGCAGGGCTCGATCCAGCCCATCGGCTCCCCGGTCGGCAACGCCAGCATCGCCGGCCGGACCTGGGAGGTCTGGCGGGGCAGCAACGGCTCCAACAACGTCATCTCGTACGTGGCGCCGTCGGCCATCCCCAGCTTCAGCTTCGACGCGCTGGCGTTCATCAACGACACCCGCAACCGGGGCGCGATCACGAACGACTGGTACCTGACCAGCATCCAGGCCGGCTTCGAGCCGTGGCAGGGCGGCGTCGGGCTGGCGGTGAACTCGTTCTCGCAGAACGTCAACACCGGCGGCTCCAACCCTCCGCCGACCACGTCGGCGCCGACCACGCCCCCGCCGTCGGGCGGCGCGTCCTGCACCGTCACCTACAAGGCGGCGAACGTGTGGAGCAACGGCTTCACCGCCGACGTGACGGTCAAGAACACCGGCTCCGGCACGGTCAACGGCTGGACGCTCAACTACAACCTGCCCTCCGGGCAGACCGTCACCAACGCGTGGAACGCCATGGTGAGCCAGAGCGGCTCGGCGGTGACCGCCCGCAACGCCGGCTACAACGGCACGCTGGCGCCCGGCGCGTCGACCAGCTTCGGCTACCAGGCGACGCTGAACGGCAGCTACTCCGCGCCGAGCAGCTTCACGCTCAACGGCTCCACCTGCGCCCGGGGCTGACCACCACACACGGGAAGGGGCGCGGTCCGCTGCGGACCGCGCCCCTTCCGCGCGTACGCCTCAACCGGCGAGCGCGTCGATGTCGCGCATCTCCTCGGCGGTGAGCGAGAACCCGAACACGTCGATGTTCGCGCGGATCCGCTCCGGCGTGACCGACTTCGGGATGACCACGATCTCGTGGTCGATGTGCCAGCGCAGCACCACCTGCGCCGGTGACACGTCGTGCGCCTGGGCGATGCGGACCAGCACCGGGTCGGACAGGTCGCTGGCCTTGAACGGGCTGTACCCCTCCAGCGCCACGCCCCGGTCCCGGTGGGCGGCGTGCGTGTGCCTGTCGTACAGCGACGGGCTCCAGCGGATCTGGTTGACCGCGGGCGTCTCCTCGGTGGCCTGGATCAGCTCGTCGAGCTGACCGATCGAGTAGTTGCTCACCCCGACCGTGCGCGCCATGTTCTCGTCCCGCGCGGCGAGCATCTCCCGCCACACCGGGATGCTGTCGCCCGGGGCGGACGGCGGCCAGTGCACCAGCCACAGGTCGACGTAGTCGGTGTCCAGGGCGGCCAGGCTTGCCTCGATGGTCTCGCGCTCCCGGCCCACCCGGTCCGGCGGCAGCTTGGTGGTGATGAAGAGGTCCTCCCGGCGCAGCCCACTCTCCCTGACCGCCCGGCCCACCTCCTTCTCGTTGCCGTACATGGTGGCCGTGTCGATGTGCCGGTAGCCGGCGTCCAGCGCGGCGAGCACCGCCTGGCATCCGGCCTCGCCGGTGGCCTGCCACGTGCCGAAGCCGAGCAGCGGGATCCGGACGTCACCGGCGAGCGGGAGGGTGGGCTGATCGAGGTCCATTCCCCCGTTCTACCCCGGTTCACCGCACACACACCGGCATCCCGGCACGCACGGCGGGTCTGGGGGAGGATGCGGGAATGGCGGACCGGCTGGAGGAGTACCGGCGGAAACGGGACGCCGCGCGTACCCCGGAACCGGTGCCCGAGCGGGCGCCCGGACGGAAGCGGTCCGCGCGGCGCGCACCACGCTTCGTCATCCAGCAGCACCACGCCCGGAGCCTGCACTGGGACCTGCGGCTGGAGCACGACGGGGTGCTGGCCTCCTGGGCGGTCCCGCGCGGCCTGCCCCGCGACCCGGGCCGCAACCACCTGGCCGTGCACACCGAGGACCACCCGATGGAATACCTGACGTTCCACGGGGAGATCCCCGTCGGGGAGTACGGCGGCGGGCGGATGATCGTGCACGACACCGGCACCTACCGCGCGGAGAAGTGGCGCGACGACGAGGTGATCGTGGTGCTGGACGGCGAACGCACGAAGGGGCGGTACGTCCTGTTCGCCACCGGGGGCCGGGACCCGGACTGGATGATCAGGCGCACCGACCCGGCGCCCGAGGGCTGGACGCCGATGCCCGAACTGGTCCGCCCGATGCTCCCCGCGGAGGGCGGGCGGCTGCCGCGCGACGCCGCCGCCTGGGGGTACGAGCTGCGCTGGGCGGGCGTGCGCGCGATGGCGTACGTCTCGGGCGGCCGGCTGCGGCTGCTCGACGGCGACGACACGGAGATCACCGCGTCGTACCCCTGGGCGCGGGCGATGGCCGAGGCGCTGGCGCCGGCCGAGGCGGTGCTCGACGGCGTGCTGGTACGGATCGACCCGGCCGGGCGGGTCCGGGCGCCGACCCGGCGCGACGGGCAGTTCCTCGCCGTCGACCTGCTCTGGCTGGAGGGCGTGTCCAGCCTCGACGTGCCGTACGCGCAACGCCGTGACCTGCTCGACGGTCTGGCGCTCGCCGGTTCGCACTGGCAGACTCCGCCGTGGTTCCCGGGAGTCGGCGCGGACGCCCTACGGGCCGCCCGTGAGCAAGGGCTCCCGGGAGTGGTGGCGAAACGCCTCGACTCCCCGTACGAGCCGGGTCGGCGCAGCCGGCACTGGCGCAGCATCGACGCGAGCTGAGGACCACAGTGCATCTGACGCACCTGGAGTGCCCGCGCTGCGGCCGTGAACATCCGGCCGACGTGTTGCAGAACCTGTGCGGCTGCGGCTCGCCGCTGCTGGCCCGCTACGACCTCGCCGCGGTGGCCGCCACAGTCGCCCCGGAGCAGTTCGGGCTGCGCCCGGCCGACCTGTGGCGCTACCGGGAGCTGCTGCCGGTGGCCGATCCCCGGTGCGTCACCACGCTGGGCGAGGGCTGGACGCCGATGTGGCGCGCGCCCGCGTACGGACACGAGATCGGTGTGGCGGACCTGATCGTCAAGGACGAAGGGCTGACCCCGACCGGGTCGTTCAAGGCGCGCGGCGCGTCGGTGGGCGTGAGCCGGGCCCGGGAGCTGGGCGTGCGGCGGATCGCCATGCCCACGAACGGCAACGCCGGTGCGGCGTGGGCCACGTACGCGGCGCGGGCCGGGATGGGCGCGACCATCGCCATGCCGCTGGCCGCGCCGACGATCTGCCGCGAGGAGTGCCTCGCCGCCGGCGCCGACCTGCGGCTCGTCGACGGCCTGATCAACGACGCCGGCCGGGAGATCGCCGAACTGATCGCCGGGTCGGACGGCGGGATCTTCGACGCCGGCACGCTGCGCGAGCCGTACCGCCTGGAGGGCAAGAAGACCATGGGGTACGAGATCGTCGAGCAGCTCGGCTGGCAGGTGCCCGACGTGATCGTCTATCCCACCGGCGGGGGTGTCGGGCTGATCGGCATCCACAAGGCGCTGCACGAGCTGCGCGAGCTGGGCTGGGTGGAGGACCGGCTGCCCCGGCTGGTGGCGGTGCAGTCCACCGGGTGCGCGCCGATCGTACGGGCGTTCGCGGCCGGCGAGGACCGGGCCACCCCGTGGGCGGACGCGCACACCGTCGCGTTCGGCATCACGGTGCCCGCCCCGCTCGGTGACGAGCTGATCCTGTCCGCGCTGCGGGACAGCGCCGGCACCGCGATCGCCGTGGACGACGCGGAGATCCTCACCGACCTACGCGACTTCGCCGCCCGGGAGGGGCTGCTGCTCTGCCCGGAGGGCGCGGCCTGCCTGACCGCCGCGCGGCACCTGCGCGCGGGCGGCTGGATCCGGCCCGGGGAGCGCGTGGTCGTGCTCAACACCGGCGCCGGCATCAAGTATCCGGGCCTGGTGCACAGCGGGGCACCCGTGTGACGACCGCGGGGCCCCGCCCGGCAACGCTTCAGGAGGTGGGCGGCTCGTCCTCGCCCGCCTCCTCGGCGGCGTCCGCCTCCTCCTTCGTCTTGTGCACCGCGCCGTCGGCGTGCTCCGGCGGGCCGTAGACGGTGTAGAGCACCAGCGGGTTCGGGCCGGTGTTGACGAAGTTGTGCTTCGTGCCGGCCGGCACGACCACCAGGTCGCCGGAGACGACCTCCTTCTTCTTCCCGGCCACCCGCGCCTCGCCGGTGCCGCTGACGAAGGTGAGGATCTGGTCGGTGCCCTCGTGGACCTCCTCGCCGATCTCACCGCCCGGCGGGATGGTCATGATGACCAGCTGCGTGTGCTCCCCGGTCCAGAGCACACGGCGGAAGTCGGGACTCTTCTCAGCCACTGTCGCGATCGTGAAATGCTCCATGGCCCGCTCATACCCCGATCCCGCGCCCGCCACGCCGGGAGCCGCAGATGGTGGAATTCCCCACGCCGGCCGGGTTTGGACCCCGCCGGGAAGGGCATGTGTTGCCGATAAGACCGGTGCGGGCTGGGCCGGTCGAGCCAGGTCCCCGCTGACGTACCGCCAGCACGGCTGCGACGGTGGGAGACGGCCAGAGCGCGGCGACGTTACGACCACGGGTCGTGCGGCGCCGCGCGCTCGTCTGCGCGCCCGCAGACGTCAGTCGTCCGGGTCGCTCACCGGTACGGAGTCACGACAGCGCAGCCGGATCTCGTGCTCCTCGCCGTCGCCGGTGAAACGCACCTCGACGTGCTCGTCGGGGCCCCGGTCGGCCTCCTTCGTCCGGTAGCCCGGAGCCGGCGACCAGCTCAGGACGCGTACGCCCGCCGGGACGCACTCGGCGACCACGCTGCCACCGCCGGTGGTGAAGCCGCGCCGGCCCGCGCCGGCGCCCGTCGTGGCCGGGACCGGGCCGGGCGGCGTCGCGGCGGGCGCGCTCGTGGCCTCCGGTACGGCCAGAGCACGCGCGACCTCCTGCTCGGTACGCACCCCGCCCGCCGTGCCGGTGATGCCGGCGCCCACCATGTCGACGGCGACCAGCCCGACGATCGTGGCGGCGGCGGTCGTGGCCAGCCACCCGGTGACGACGATGAGCGGACGACGATCCATGCACCGAGTGTGCCCGCCGTCAGGTAGGGCGGACCGCTCGGCAACGCTAAGGTCCGGTTTAAGGACGACCGGGCCCGGCCCCGGTCAGGACTAACCTGCCAGGCGTGGCACGCCTGCTGCTCGTCGAGGACGACCTGACCATCCGCACCCCGCTGCTGCGCGCCCTGCGCGAGTACGGGCACGCGGTCGCGGCGGCGTCGACCGCGATGGACGGGCTGCGCGACGCCCTCGGCGACAGGCCCGACCTGATCGTGCTCGACCTCGGGCTGCCCGATCTGGACGGCGGCGAGATGTTGCGGATGCTGCGCGCGGTCAGCGTGGTGCCGGTCGTCGTCGCGACCGCCCGGGACGACGAGGTCGAGATCGTCCGCCTGCTCGACGCGGGCGCCGACGACTATCTGGTGAAGCCGTTCACCGCGGCCCAACTGGAGGCGCGGATCCGGGCGGTGCTGCGCCGCGCGGCCACCGGCGGCACGACGGGTACGGCTCTCGTGGTCGGCGGGTTGCGGATCGATCCACGGGCCCGCCAGGTCACCCTCGACGGCGTGCCGGTCGAGCTGACCCCGCGCGAGTTCGACCTGTTGCATCATCTCGCCGGCCGCCCCGGGCAGGTCGTCACCAAGCGGGAACTCCTGACCGAGGTCTGGCGCATCCCCTATGGCGGGGCGGACAAGACAGTGGACGTCCACCTGTCGTGGTTGCGCCGCAAGCTCGGCGAGAGCGCCCAGAAACCGCGCTACCTGCACACCGTGCGGGGCGTCGGGGTGCGACTCGATGCGCCGGGAGGCGACCGGTGAGGCGTCGGCTGACCCTCCTGGTCGCGGCGGTCGGCGTCCTCGTCATGGTCGCGTTCCTGGTGCCGCTGGCCGTGCTGGTGCGTACCGTGGCGGCCGACCGGGCCACGGCGCAGGCCACCGCCGACGCGCAGCGCCTGGTCACGGTGACCGGTACGGCCGACCCGCAGACCATCGGGTCGACTGTGGACCAGTTCGCCGCCGACACCGGCCGCGAGGTGACCGTGTTCCTGGCCGACGGCGCGGCGCTCGGCGCGCGTGCGCCGCGTACCCCGGCCGTCGCGCTGGCCGCCCGTGGGCAGAGCCTGACCGTCGAGTCGGCCACCGGGCGTGAGGTGGTGGTCGCGGTGCAGGGCCGCCCGGAGGGGACCGCTGTGATCCGCACCGTGGTGACCCGCGCCGAGCTGGGCGCCGGGGTCACCCACGCGTGGCTGGTGCTGTCGCTGCTCGGCGCGCTGCTCGTGCTGATCGGGCTCATCGTCGCCGACCGGCTGGCCGCCACCCTGGTACGTCCCGTGTCCGCGCTGTCCGCCGTCTCCCACCGGCTCGCGAACGCCGAACTCGACGCGCGTGTCGAACCGGCGGGCCCGCCCGAGTTGCGCGAGGTGGCGGGCGCGCTGAACCACCTCGCGGAGCGGATCCAGGTCCTGCTGCGGGAGGAACGCGAGCAGGTCGCCGATCTGTCGCACCGGTTGCGTACGCCGTTGACCGCGCTGCGGCTGGAGGCGGAGTCGCTGCGCGACCCGGACGACGCCGCCCGGCTGACCGCCGCCGTGGACGGGCTGGAGCGGGCGGTGACCGGGGTGATCCGCCGGGCCCGGTGGCGCAGCACGGCGGCGGCCGGCGGCAGTTGCGACGCGGCGGCGGTGGTGGCCGAGCGGGTGACGTTCTGGTCGGTGCTGGCGGAGGACACCGGCCGGACCGTGACCGTCGACCTGGCTTCCGGGCCGCTGCCGGTACGGCTCGGCGGCGACGAGCTGGCCGCCGCCGTCGACGCGCTGCTGGGCAACGTGTTCGCCCACACTCCGGACGGCACGCCGTTCACGGTGCGGCTGGTGGCGGAGTCGGACCGGGTGACGCTGACCGTGGCCGACGCCGGACCGGGACTGCCACCCGGACCGGTGCGCCGGGGCGCCAGCCGGGCCGGCTCGACCGGGCTCGGCCTGGACATCGCCGAGCGGGCGGCGCGGGCCGGCGGCGGCCGGCTGGAGTTGACCGGTGCGCCCGGCGGCGGCGCCGAGGTGGTCCTCACGCTCTCCGCCCGGGTTCTTAACCCGCCGTTGTCCCTCGGCTAGCGCGGCCCTCACCAGCCGGCGCGCACTCTCGTCGGCAGGAACGAGGAGAGGTGGAGACCATGCGACGGATGTCCCTGATGCTGGCGGCGGCCGGTGGCGTGGCGGTGCTGGCGGTGGCCGGTGCGGCGCTCGGGGTGGCCGCGGCCGACCGGTCGGGCGGGCCCACCGCCCCGGCGGCCGTGACCGCGGACGGCACGGGCCCGGCCGGCGAGGACAACCCGGCCCGGCAGGGCGTTGACGACGACGGCGGTGCGACCCCGGCCGACGACGGGGGTACGACCACGGCGCCGGCGCCCGCGCCGACGAGCGGTGCGGCGGTGGACCGGCAGCGGGCCGCCGAGGTGGCGCTCGCCCGGATCGGGGGCGGCCGGGTGGTCGAGGTCGAGGCGGAGACCGAGCACGGCCGTCCGGCCTGGAGCGTGAAGATCACCCGGGACGGGTGGCGGCACGAGGTCAAGGTCGACCGGGGCGACGGCACGGTGCTGGAGGTCGAACGGCAGCGGGCCGGCGCGGACGACCGGGGCGGCGCGGACGACCGGGGCGGCGCGGACGACCGGGGCGGCGACGACTGAGCGCCGGCCGGGGCCGGGTGTGGACGCGTCCGCACCCGGCCCGTGGGCGCACGTGCCGGCCGCGCCGGTCCGGCCGGAACCGGACCCAGCGCGTCGGCTGGGCTCACTCCTTCTCGGCGAACCCGAACTGGACCACGCCCTCGTCGTCGACGACCGCGTCCACAGACGTGTCATTCAGCAGCTCGGCCGCGTCGGAGTCGAGGAAGATGCGCGCCCCCTCGGTGTCCACCACCTGGTCGCCCTGCACCGGCTGCGGCACCAGCTCGATCGAGAGCGAGCCGGCGTCGGTGTCGGCGGCGATGCGCAGCCCACCGGCGTCGGCGACGTCCTGCTGGGCGGCGAGGTCACGGATCACCAGGACGGCGTTGTCGGTCATGGTCAGCATGGCTGAACTCCTCATGGCTGGGTGTCGGGTTTCGCGGGCGACACGGCCCACGCGGTCGGCTCGCGACCCGGAAGCGGGCGGAACAGGTTCTCGCCGCGCTGGAGGCAGGGCGTTCCACCGCCCTCACCCCACCGTGCCCGCTGACCGGCCATCCGTCAAACGGAACCCGATGATCGGCCGCTCCCCGGTGAACAGGGGTTTTCCCCGGCCCGGTCGGGGAACTCCCCGAGGTTCGCCGACGGTCCCGCCGATCTCGCAAATAACCTTTCACGCCGGAGTCTTCTCTGCAGGAAATCTCCGTGGCAGCATCTGGACATGCATCGTCGCCTATTCCCCCGGGCGCTGGCGGTGCTGGTGCTGGTCGCCACCGCGGCCACCGCCGGCACCACCACCGCCACGGCCGAAGCGCCCACCCCCGCGCAGACCCGGCTGCACGCCACCATCGACGCGGTCCTCGCCGACAGCCGGCTCGCCGGGGCCCAGGCGGGTGTGGTCGTCGTCGACACCACCACCGGCCGCACGCTCTACGATCGCAACGGCACCCGACGGCTCGTCCCCGCCTCCAACACCAAGCTGCTCACCTCCGCCGCGGCGATGGAGCTGCTCGGCCCGGGCCACCGCTTCGCCACCGAGGTCAGCACCGACGGGCAGCGCCACGCCGGGATGCTCTCCGGCGATCTCTACCTGCGCGGCGGGGGTGACCCGACCATCCTCGCCGCCGACTACGACCGGCTCGCCCAGCAGGTCGCCGCGGCCGGCGTACGCGTGGTCGCGGGAAATCTGGTCGCCGACGACACCCGGTACGACCGCGACCGGCTCGGCCCGGACTGGACCTGGGACGACGAGCCCTACTACTACGCCGCTCAGGTGTCCGCGCTGACCGTGGCCCCGGACACGGACTACGACGCCGGCACCGTGATCGTGCACGCCGCCCCGGGCACCCGGGCGGGCGCCCGGCCGAAGATCACCATGACGCCGGACAACGGCTGGCTGCGTATCGACAACCGGGCCGAGACGGTGACCGAGGGCGAGACCACCATCTCCTTCGAACGCGAGCACGGCGGCAACACGGTGGTGGTGACCGGCCAGATAGCGGTCGGCCAGGCCGCCGAGAGCGACTGGGTGACCGTCTGGGAGCCGACCGGGTACGCCGCCGACGTGTTCCGCTCCGCGCTGCGCCGGCACGGCGTACGGGTGCTCGGCCGGACCGTGCTGGGCAGCGCCACCCCGGACACCGCCAAGCCGCTCGCCCGGCACGACTCGATGCCGCTGGCCGACCTGATGGTGCCGTTCCTCAAGCTCTCCAACAACGGGCACGCCGAGGTGCTGACGAAGGAACTGGGCCGGCAGCTGTCCGGGTCCGGGACCTGGGCCGCCGGCCTGTCCGCGATCAGCGGGTACGTGGGCGACGCCGGAGTGGACACCGGCACGCTGCGCCAGCGCGACGGGTCCGGCCTGTCCCGGCGCAACTTCGTCCCGCCGGCACAGTTCGTCACGCTGCTCTCGGCGGTCCGCGCCGAGCCCTGGTTCGGCACCTGGTACGCCGCGCTGCCGGTGGCCGGCAACCCGGACCGGTTCGTGGGCGGGACGCTGCGCAGCCGGATGGGCGGCACCCCCGCCGCGAACAACGTGCACGCCAAGACGGGCAGCCTGACCGGGGCGTCGGCGCTCTCCGGTTACGTCACCGACGCCGACGGGCGGCTGCTCGCCTTCTCGATCGTGCTGAACAACTACCTCACCTCGTCGGTGAAAGGGCTGGAGGACCAGATCGCGATCGCGCTCGCCGCGTACACCGAGAAGGAGACGGGAACCGCCCGGCGGACCGTGCCCACCGCGCCGGACTCGCCGCGCGTGCCCGAGGGGCGGGAGTGCTCCTGGGTGAAGCCCGCGCTCTGCTGACCGGCCGTGCCGCCCCGGCGCTCAGGCGCCGGGGCGGTACGGGCGCGGGCCCGCCCCGGGGTCACCCCGCTCGACGAGCGCGTCGATCTCGGCCGGCGGCAGCCCTCGCAGGGTGAGCACCCGCCGGCCCCACCGGTGCAGCCGGCACGGGTGCGGGCTGGCGTCGTTGCGGCAGACGGTCCCACCCGACCAGGTCCGGGGCGCGTGCACCACCACCGCCCGCACCGCGAACTGGACGTCCTCGACCGTCACGTACGGCGGCATCGGGATCTCGCGCAGCACGTCGGCGTCGGCACGCGGGCGGGCGGGGGCGACGGGGGCAGAGCCGGTCATCGGTCGGGCCTCCACAGAGGATGGTCGGACGTGGCAACGGAAACGTACGACGCCCGGCCGGGTACGCGACGGACAAACTGTCCCCGCTCAGCGCAGCGCCACCGCCTGGAGGCTGACGTTGCCGCAGTCGCCCAGTGACTCCTCCACCGTCCAGTTCAGCAGCAGCTTCGCGCCGCGCGGGGCGCGGTACTTCACGGTGAACTCGGTGGTGAGCGCGGTGTGCGGATCCTCCATCCGCAGCGTGGTCACCGGGCCGCCGGTGGAGACGCGCACGTCGAGGCGGCCACGGGCCATCCAGAGCCCGGCGTACAGACGCACCGTGCGAAGGCTCCCGTCGGCGGCCACCGCCAGGGTGAACCCGTTGCCCCGGTGGCAGGTGTAGACGCCGGACATGGTGCCGCTCGCCGACGCGACCGGGACGCCGTCGCGCCAGGCGTACGCCTCCGGGTTGTTGCTGAAGCTCTCCCGCCGCCCCCGGCCGCCCTCGTCGCGGATCTCGCCGGAGCCGCCCCGCTTGCGGACCGTGCGGTCGGCGCCGTTGAGCCCCCAGTGGACCCAGTCGGCGGGGCCGGCGGCGGTGAGGTCGACGGTGGCGGGCACCTCGGCGCGGGTCACTGTGACTGTCGGCGGCGGCGCGCTCGACGGCGACGGCGACGGTGTGGACGGCGACGGGCTCGGCGACGGCGGCCGCTGCCGGGGCCGCAGCCCCGGGTTGACCACCGTTTCGCCGGCCTCGTTCGGCAACCCGACCGGGCCCGGCGGAGCGACGGGCAACCCGGCGTGCTCCTCGCGCGGCGCGTCGTGCCGTTCCACGCCGAGATAGAACGCCAGCGCCGCCAGGCAGAGGACCGCGGCCAGCCCTTCCAGCATCAGCCGCCGCCGACGGCGCAGCCGGCGCAGCGCGGACCGGGTACGCGGAAGGCCGTGTCGATGCGATCCGGGGCCGGTACGCGGACGGTCCTCCTGGTCCACCACACCCTCCACTTCGGTCACCGCACCGCCGGGTACGACCGGAGCGTGACGGGCTTCACGGTGTCATCGGATGAGAGTTTGCGCCATATGTCGAGCGACGGGCTTTTCCAGTTTGTTACATGATGATCTGCCACCGGGCCGGTCAGCTTACCGTGATCGCTTGCAACGCCACCCCGTCGTTCTGCCCACCGGTCACGGTCAGCGCCCGCCACCTGATCAGCAGCCGCTCCCCCTGGGGCGCCCGGAATCGGACGACGTACTGGTAGAAGCGGTCGCCCGCGGCGAGGGCGACCTCGCGGACCACGGGATCGCCGCCGCCGGACAGCGACAGGTCGAGCCGCGCGCCGGCCGAGAACGTGCCGACGAACAACCGGACCGTACGCAGATCCCCGCTCCCGGCCACGCCGAGCGTGAAGCTCCTGCCCGCGCCGCGCTGGAAGACCCCGGCCCGGGTGCCCGCCTGGGCGGCCGTCGGTGTGCCGTCGGTCCACTGGAGATCGCTGGCGCCCGCGTTGTGCTCCAGCCGCTCGCCGCCCGGATCCTGAATCTCACCGGTGCCGCTCACCTTGCGATGGAAGCTGTCCGCGCCGTCGCCGCCCCAGTGCCGCCAGTCCCGCGTACCGAGAGCGGTGAGCGACACCGTCGACGGCAGCGGCGCCAGGTCCACGTCGAGCAGCGCCCTGCCGGGCGACCCCGGATCGCCGGTGACCGGCACGCCCGGCGCCTGCCCGCTCGGCGCGGCCGCGGGCGCGGTCGCTCCGGTCAGCGGGGGTGGCGCGGGTGACCGGACCGCGTACGTGAGCGCCGCCACCAGCCCGGTCACGGCCACCGCCGCCAGCACGGACCGTCGGCGCCGGCGGCGGGCCCGGGCGGTGGCGACCCGCGTGGCCGGGGCCTCGGGCGAGTGCCGCAGCGGGTCGGCGATCGGGGCGAGCGACCGGCTCAGCCGGGTCTTCGCCGCCCGCACCGCGGCGCGCAGCCGGACACCGATCCCGCCCGTCAGGTCTGCCAGGCGCGCCGGGACGCTCTCCCGGGCGGAGTGCCGGCCCGATCTCGCCTCCGCGTCCGCCTCCTGCAGCGCTCCGAGGTCGGCCGGCTCGGCCGGCGTGTGGGCGGTGCCCGCCCGGACCGGCGACGGAGCGGACAGGTGCAGGCCGATCGGGGCCGGCCCGACCAGCGGAACCCGGCCGGCGGGCGGGCTCGGTCGCGGCTCGGGACCGACGGGCGGCGAGGCCCCGCCAAGGAGCGGACCTCGGGCGAGCTGGCCCGGGGCGAGCTGGCCCGACGCAAGTGGGCCGGGCGCGACGGGATCCGCCGCAAGGGAGTTAGGCGCGACGGGACCAGCCGGGAGTGTGCCGGGCGCGAGCCGACCGGGTCCAGGCTGACCGGGACCGAGCTGGTTCGGCGCGAACGCACCGGCTGCGGACGGACCGGGCGCGGACGTGTCGGCTGGAAGCGGGCCTGCGGTGGGAAGATCGTGAGTCTGCGCGCCGGGGGTGCGCGGAGGCGGCCAGACAGCGGTACCGGGCGGTTCCAGGTCCCCCGCGGGCACCGGCTCGTCCGGGTCGGCCGGTGGGCGGTCCCGGTCCGGCAGGGTCGCCGACCGGGGTACGGAGGGCTGCGTGTCCCCGGGCAGGCGGCGCGGACCGACGGGCCGCTCGGGGCCGTCGGCCGGTTCGTCCGGCGTGGGCAGCCACCCCCCGACCCGGATCCCGGTCCGCGCGATGTCGTCCTCAGCCACCGACCCTCCCTCGGCCACCGGCGGCGAGCGGCCCGCCCCGTGGCTCGCCGTAGGGAGAATGACACAGAAAGCGATCTTGGAGAAGGCATCGGTCCCCGCAATTCCCACGCCCCCAAGCGCTCCCAGCACCCACCCCCTCCACCGCACCGCCCCCCGACAACCGCGTCGATCATGAGGTTAGCGGCGACAAACCGGACACCGACTGCCGCTAACCTCATGATCGACGCGTGCGGGTGCCCCGGGGGCGGGGCGGCGGGGCGGCGAGGGCGGGGGTCAGCTCTCTATCAGGAGGTGGTCGGGTGGGTCGCCTACTCGGGTGAGCACCACCTCGGTCAGCTCGATCCGGAAGCTGTGCGAGCCGTCCTCGGCGGGCGGCTCCTCGTGCGCCCGGCCGGCGATCTTCGCGTCCCCGTCCACGTGGACGGGTCGTCCGGCGGGGCGTCCTCGGTCGGGCTGTGCAGCGCCACCCGGGGGTCGCGGCGCAGGTCGAGCGCCTTGACCGCACCGGCCATGCTGCCCAGTCGCAGCTGCCCGTCGTCACCGAACTCGAACTCGGTACCGCTGATCCGCGGCGAGCCGTCCCGCCGCACTGTCGCCATCGTGCCGTGCTTGCGAACCGCGAGGCGGGCGCGCACCCGCGCCGCGAACTCGGGTTCGGCCGCCACCAGATCGGACCACCATGTCATGCGCCCGAGTCTGTCCGGAAAACCTGACAACCCGCGGCGTCTTTCCGACGGCTCAGCCCACCTGGAAACCGAGCGCCTGGGCCAGCAGCACCGCCTGCTCGGCGTCGATCCGCGCGCCGGAACGCTGCACCGCCGTCGGGTCGAGCGCGGACAGGTCGCTGCCGCGCAGGTCGGCGCGGATCAGCTTGGCGGCGTGCAACTGGGCGCCGGAGAGGTCCACGCCGGTCAGAGTCGCGCCGGTGAGGTCGGCGCCGGTCAGGTCGACCTCCCGCATCCGCACGTCGGTGATCCGCGCCCCGCGCAGGTCGGCGCCGGCGAGCGTGACGAAGGACCAGTCACCCCGGTCGACCCGCAGCGGACGCAGGTCGCAGCGGTCGAACGTGCTGCCGACCAGCTTGCAGCCGGTGAACTCGGCCTCGAAGAGGTTGCACTTGGTGAACGAGCACCTGGTGAACGCCGAGTCGGTGTGCCGGGAGGAGTTGAACGCCACGTTGCCGAACACGCAGTCGGTGAAGACCGCGCCCCGGCTGACCGCCTCGGTCAGGTCGACGTGGAAGAACTCGCACCGCACGAAGTGCCGGTCGGCCAGCTCCTCGGCGTACCAGTCCTCCTGGCGGTAGGTGACGTCCTCGACCTGCTCCGGCATGCCCCCGACCCTAGTGACACTTCCCGGCCGGGGAGCCTGCGGGTAGGTTCGCGTCGTGAGCGTCACCGTGAGCACCGACCCCGGCCGCGTCGGTTTCGATCCCGCCCGGCTGACGCGGATCGACGAGCACTTCGCCGGGTACGTCGACGACGGCCGGCTCGCCGGCTGGCAGATCGTGGTCACCCGCCGGGGCGAGGTCGCCCACTCCTCGACGTACGGGCTGCGGGACCGGGAGGCCGGTACGCCGGTCGAGCCGGACACGCTGTGGCGCATCTACTCGATGACCAAGCCGATCACCTCGGTCGCCGCGATGATGCTCTGGGAGGAGGGCCGGTTCGAGCTGAACGACCCGGTCAGCCGCTGGCTGCCGGAGTTCGCCGACGCGCGCGTCTACGACCGTGGTTCGGTGCTCAAGCCGTACACGGTGCCGGCGACCGAGCCGATCCGGATCTGGCACCTGCTCACCCACACCGCCGGCCTGACGTACGGTTTCGCCCGGGTCTCGGTGGTCGACGGCCTGTACCGGGCGGCCGGCTTCGACCTGGGCGTGCCGCCGGGTGCGGACCTGGCCGCGGCCGCGGCCGGGCTGGCCCGGCTGCCGCTGCTGTTCGAGCCCGGCACGAGCTGGAACTACGGCGTCTCCACCGATGTGCTGGGCCGCCTGGTCGAGATGGTGTCCGGGCAGTCGCTGGACGCGTTCTTCGCCGACCGGATCCTGGGCCCGCTGGGCATGACCGACACCCGCTGGTGGGTGGACGCAGCGGACACGAAGCGCCTCGCCGCCCTCTACAGCCCGCACCCGGCCACCGGTCAGGCGGTACGCGCCGACGGGATAGGCCGGGCCGCGCTGGCGGAGCCGGCCTGGCACTCCGGTGGGGGCGGGCTGGTCTCCACGGCGGCCGACTACCACCGCTTCACCCAGTTCCTGCTGCGCGGCGGTGAGCTGGACGGGGTGCGCCTGCTCGGGCCCCGCACGGTGCGCTTCATGACCCGCAACCACCTGCCGGGCGACCGGGACCTGGCCTCGTTCTCGCCGGAGGGCTTCGCCGAGACGGTCCTCGACGGGATCGGCTTCGGGCTGGGCTTCGCGGTCGTGCTGGACCCGGTGCCGGCGCGGGTGCCCAGCAGCGTCGGCGAGTTCTACTGGGGCGGTCTGGCCAGCACCGCCTTCTGGGTGGACCCGGTGGAGCAGATCACCGCGCTGCTGTTCACCCAGTTGATGCCGTCGAGCACCTACCCGCTGCGCAGCCAGTTGCGCCAGCTCGTCTACTCGGCGATCGTCGACTGAGCCGGTTCGGCGGAACTCCCGCCGCCCGCCGGTGGGCTGCCTAGCCTGTGAGGCATGAGCGACATCGTCGTGTTCGGCGCCGGCGGGACGGCGGGCTCGCGGATCGCGGCCGAGGCGGTCGAGCGGGGGCACCGGGTGACAGCGGCGGTGCGGCGTCCGGAGGCGGTCGGCTATCTACCACCCGGCGTACGCACGGTGACCGGCGACGCCACCTCGGCGCGGAGCGTACGCGAACTGGCCGAGGATGCGGACGTGCTGGTCGTGGCCATCGGCGGTGGCGAGCGGGAGCTGTGGCGCGACGCCGCGCGGACGCTGGTCGGCACGCTGCGTGAGCTGCCCGATCCGCCCCGGGTGATCCACGTCGGCGGCGGCTCGACGCTGCTCACGCCCAAGGGCACCCGCTACCTGGACGAGCCGGACTTCCCGGAGGAGTACCGGGACTCGGCGCACGGCCAGGCCGACGCGCTGGAGTTCTACCGGTCCAGCGCGGACGGGGTGACCTGGACGTACGTCTCCCCGCCGCCGCTGGAGTTCCACCCGGGCGAGCGGACCGGGCACTACCGCACCGGCACCGACCAGCCGGTGACCGACGCGCAGGGCCGGTCGGTGCTCACCTACGAGGACCTGGCGGTGGCGATCGTCGACGAGATCGAGAGTCCCCGGTTCGGCAACGCCCGGTTCACCGTCGCGTACTGATCCGGCGCGTACCGGCTCAGTCGGCCAGCCGGGCCGGGAAGCCGCCGGTGGCGATCGGACCCCAGGACTCGATCGTGACCCGGATCAGCGACTTGCCCTGCGCGACCATCGCCGACCGGTACTCGTCCCAGTCCGGGTGCTCGCCGGAGATGCTGCGGAAGTACTCGACGAGCGGCTCCAGCGCCTCGGGCAGGTCGAGCACCTCGGCCACGCCGTCGACCTGCACCCACGGGCCGTTCCAGTCGTCGGAGAGCACGCACGCGGACACGCGCGGGTCGCGGCGGATGTTCGTCACCTTGGCCCGCTCCGGATAGGTGGAGATCACCAGCCGGCCCTCGGCGTCCACCCCGCAGGCCACCGGGGAGGACTGCGGGCGGCCGTCGGAGCGCGTGGTCATCAGCACGACGTGGTGCCGGGGGCGGAGGAACTCGATCAGGGCGTCCCGGTCGACCCGGGTGTTCTTCGCGATGCTGCGTGCCATGCCTCGGTTCTACCAGCCGGGTCGACGGTTCTCAGCGCGGACGGCCGGCGGCTCGCTGTGCGGTGACCTGTTCCGGCACGCGTGGGCGGGCCGCCGGCCGCCACGCGCGGCCGTTGGCGTAGATGACCCGGAAACCGAGGTACGCGGCGAGCGGCGCCCAGTGCGCCGAACGCATCCGCATCTCCGCGGCGTTGTGCCGCTGCCCGTTCGCGAGCACGTCGAGCAGCACTGTCTCGAAGGCGGCCGACTCGACCCAGTCCACCTCGCGGGTGAAGCCGCAGATCAGGGCCGCGCCGGTGACGTCGAGGAACTCGCGCAGCGTGGCGTCGGAGGCGCGCAGCACCGAGCAGCTGCCGAAGTAGAGGCGCCGGCCCTCGCAGCGGCCGGCCATCCGCTCGGCCACGTCCGACAGCTCGACCGAGTCCCAGTCGGTGAGGCAGAGCCGGCTCGGCTCGCCGTGCATGGCGAAGAAGCCCACCCGGTGGTCCGCGTACTGCTTGAGCAGCCAGCGGTCGAGGAAGTAGAACAACTCGTCGCGGGTGGCCGCGTCCTTGTGGATGTAGCGGATCCGGCCGAGCCGTTCGAGCAGGTCGAGCGTGGGCAGGACGGATCCTCGTTCGTTGAGGTCGCGGTGCCACTGCCCCTCGACGCAGAACACGCCGCCTCGCGCCACGCCCACCTCCCCGCCCGTCGAGGTCGCCGCCCGGGTCCGGGAGCAGACGTTACCGCTCTCCTCCGGCAGGCGACACCTGGCGGCGGGTTCGCAAACGGGCACTATTCACAGCTGATACTCAGCAACCGCCTGATGTGAGAACAATTTCGGCTAATCACCACGAAGATTCCTCGCACCTGTCACGGTGAGAGAGACGGGACGTACCGGTCGATGTGCCCGTCGAACCCCAGTTCCGCTCTGACATCGGGAGGACTCTGTGCGCGTCAACACCCTGAAGCGGGCGGCGGTCGCGTTCGCGCTGGCCCTGCCCGGGGCCGCCGTGTCGACCGTCGTGGCCGCGCCACCGGCCCACGCCGACGGCTGCTACACCTGGAACCGGACCCTGTCACAGGGGCGCTCCGGCTCCGATGTGCGGCAGCTCCAGATCCGGGTGGCCGGCTGGGCCGGGTACGCCGGCATCGTCCGGGTCGACGGCATCTACGGCCCGGAGACGGCCGCCGCGGTCAAGCGCTTCCAGGCCGCGTACGGGCTGCGCGCCGACGGTGTGGCCGGGCCGCAGACGTTCGCCAAGATCTACGGCCTGCAGAAGGACAGCGACTGCACGCCGCAGCACTTCAGCTACGCCGAACTGGACAACGGCTGCGGCAAGGGCGGATGGGCCGGCGGCCCGCTCTCGTCGGCGGCCACCAAGGAGAACGCGCTGCGCACCATGTGGAAGCTGGAGGCGCTGCGGCGCAGCCTCGGCGACAAGCCGCTCTACGTGACCAGCGGGTTCCGCAGCATCGCCTGCAACCGGCAGGTCGGTGGCGCCGCGGAGAGCCAGCACCTCTACGGCAACGCGGCCGACCTGATCGCCAAGCACCGCAACCTCTGCGAGATCGCCCGATCGGCCCGCGACCAGGGCTTCAGCGGCATCTACGGGCCCGGCTACCCGGACCACGACGACCACACGCACGTGGACTCGCGGCGGGAGAACAACCGGGACAAGGTGGCGAACACCAGGGACTGGTCCGCCCCGGACTGCGGCGTCGAGTGACGCGGTGACGGCGGCCCGGCACGGGGGTGGGGGCTCCCCGGCCGGGCCGCCGTCGGCATGCTCCGGCGCGATCGACGCCACTCCGCGACGGGGCGTGGACGCGACCGGAACGGGACGCCGGGCGTCACCTCACCCGGACCGGCGGGCCTGGGTGGGCCCGCCCGGGGCCGGGCGAGGGCTCGGCGTCAGCTCGCCCGGGACCAGGCGAGGGCTTGAGGGTCAGCTCGCCCGGGACCGGGCGAGGGCTCGGGGGTCAGCTCGCCCTGGGCCAGCGGGGGCGGGCGGCGGGTGCGGGCCGCCCGGCGACGGGCCGCATCCCGGGCCGCACCGGCGGCGCGGCGACCCGAGGGACCGGACCGCGGGCCGCCTGGGCCGCGGCGGCCGGGCGGGCGACCTGCCCCGGGGCCGGACGCGCGCCGGACCGACCGGTCAGCACGAACGGGAAGGGCACGTGCACGAACGGGTTGCCGTGCCGGATCAGCGCGTCGATCTGCCGGTCGTTGAGACCGTGTGTCTCCAGCACACGCCGGCCCCAGCGATGCAACCGGCAGGGAAAAGACGACCCGTCGTTGCGGCACTTCGGCCCCGCGGGCCACTCCTCGGCGGCGTGCACCACCACCGCCCGGACCGCGAGGCGGACGTCCTCGGGGGTCAAGGGCGCCGGGACCGGCACCTCGCCCAGGATCTGGTCGATGGGATCCGTCGACTGCTCACCAACTCGCACGGCAGGCCTCCCGCAGTTCGGCAGCGGTGCGGCGGAACGGCCGCACCACATCCTCGACCACTGGTACGGCCGGGAAACGGCAGCAGTTCAATCCCGCCACGCGGCGAGTCAGACCAGGCCGGCGTCCTGGACCAGCAGGGCCACCTGCACGCGGTTGTTCAGGTCGAGCTTCGTCAGCAGACGCGACACGTACGCCTTCACCGTCGCCACGCTCATGAACAGCTCGGCGGAGATCTCCGCGTTGGTCCGGCCCCGGCCGAGCAGCACCGCGACCTCCCGCTCCCGCTCGGAGAGCCCGTCGAGCAGCCGTACCGCCCGCTCCCGTTTCGGATCCGGACCGCGCGCCGGCGCGGTGCCGGTGACGTGCGCGATGAGTTTGCGGGTCACCGCCGGGGACAGCGTCGCCTCCCCCGCCGCGACCCGGCGTACCGCCGCCACGATGTCGGCCGGCGGGGTGTCCTTGAGCAGGAAACCGCTCGCCCCGGCGCGCAGCGCACGCAGCACCTGCTCGTCGGCGTCGAAGGTGGTGAGCACCAGCACCTCGGGCGGCTCGGCGGTGGCGCGCAGCGCCTCGGTGGCGGCCAGCCCGTCGACCCGGGGCATGCGGATGTCCATCAGCACCACGTCCGGGGCGTACGCGGCGACGGCGTCGGGCACCTCGGCGCCGTCGGTGGCCTCGCCGACCACAGTCAGGTCGGGCACCCCGCCGAGGATCATCGACAGCGCGCCGCGGACCAGTGGGTCGTCGTCGACGATCAGCACCCGTACCGGGGCGCTCACTGAGCCGCCGCCCAGGGCAGCCACGCGGTCAGCCGGAACGTGCTGTCGGCGTCCCGCCCGTGCTCCAGGCGGCCACCGGCGAGCGTGACCCGTTCGGCGATCCCGACCAGCCCGGTGCCGGTGCCCGGGATGGCGGTCGCGGGCGCACCGACGGGCCACGGGTTGACGATCTCCACCGCCAGCCCCTCCCCCGGGCCGCCGGCCAGCCGGACCGTCACCACCGCCCCGGGCGCGTGCTTGCGGGCGTTCGTCAGCCCCTCCTGCACGATCCGGTAGGCGCTGCGCCCGATCGCCGCGGGCACCGCCTCCTGCTCGATCACCTCGTCGACCACGGTGACCCGTACCCCGGCGTCGCGGCTCTCCGCGACGAGCGCCGGCACGTCGGCAAGCGTGGGCTGCGGCCGTTCCGGCGTGGCCTCGGAGCCGACATCGGCCCGCAGCACGCCGATCACCTCGCGCAGGTCCTGGAGCGCGGCGTGCGCGCTGGCCCGGATCACGCCGGCCGCCCGGGCGACCTCGTCCGGCGGCGCGTCCGGCCGGAACTCCAGCGCGCCCGCGTGCAGGCTGAGCAGGGAGATCCGGTGGGCGAGCACGTCGTGCATCTCCCGGGCGATCCGGCCGCGTTCGAGTTGCCGGGCCTGGTCGAGCCGGAGTTGCTGCTCGGCCTCGGCCCGTTCGGCGCGGTCCCGCAGGGACAGCACCAGTTGGCGTCGGGCCCGGACGAACAGCGCCCACGCCACCACCACGCCGATGCACAGCGCGGTCCAGACCACGGAGGCCCAGAACGGCATGGTCGGGTCGGGCCGGACGGCGAGGTAGACCGGCAGGACCAGCAGGTTCCAGCCCACCACGGCCAGACCCACCGGCAGCGGCCGGTGCACCAGCACCGTGAACGTGATGACCAGCAGCGCCAGGCCGGCGGTGACCGAGAAGAGTGCCAGCGGCGCGGTCGCCACCGCGAGCCCGACCGGCCAGCGCCGGCGCAGCCACAGCGCACCGCTGATGAGGAAGCCGATCCGCAGGTCGAACTCCACCAGCCAGGCCGGGCCGGTGTTGAGTCCGAACTCCGGGGTGGCGCTGGTGACGTCGCCGTGCGCGAGGAGCACCCAGAGCAGCGCCGCCACGAAGAGCAGGCCGTCGACGAGCCAGTCCCGCGGGGTTCGCCGGGCGGCCCGGGCGGGCACCAGGGAGCCCGGCAGGAGCCAGGGATGATCGGGTACGGCGGCGCTGGTCACCCGTCCATGCTAGGAAGCCGTCCGGACCGGCTACCAGCTACCAAAGTCGACGTCTGCGGTGAACCGAGGTCGACGGTGACGGCGACCGCCGGCCGCAGCGCGTGACCGGGTGGCCCCGGCAGGCTCGACGGCATGATCGAAGTCGACCAACTCACCAAGCGGTACGGCCCGCACACCGCCGTCGCGGATGTCACGTTTCGGTGTGAACCTGGCTCGGTGACCGGTTTCCTGGGTCCGAACGGCGCCGGGAAGTCCACCACGATGCGGATGATCTGCGGGATGACGCCGCCCACCTCGGGTGACGCGACTGTCGCCGGCCGCCCGTACCGCGACCTGCCCAATCCGGGGCGGGAGATCGGCGTGCTGCTCGACGCGTCGGCCCAGCACGCCGGACGCTCCGGGCGGGAGACGCTCACGCTCGCCGCCCGCACCATGGGCGTGGACCGGGAGCGGGTGGCGGCGGCACTCGACCGGGTCGGGCTGAACGACACCGCGGCCCGGCGCCGCGTCGGCGCGTACTCCCTGGGGATGCGGCAGCGGCTCGGCCTGGCGCTGGCGCTGCTGGGCGACCCCCGGGTCCTGATCCTGGACGAGCCGGCCAACGGCCTCGACCCGGAGGGGATCTTCTGGATGCGCGGCCTGCTGCGCGACTTCGCCGACCGGGGCGGCACTGTGCTGCTCTCCTCGCACCTGCTGCGGGAGGTGGAGGCGGTGGCCGACCGGCTGGTGGTGATCGGCGGCGGCCGGGTGGTCGCCCAGGGCGGCAAGGACGAGCTGCTCGCCGGCGCCGGCACGCTGGTGCGCGCCCGAGACCCGCAGGCGCTGCGCCTCACGCTGGACCGGGCCGCGCTGCCCGCGTCCCCCGGCACCGACGGCGGCCTCGTCGTCCGGGCCGAGCCGGGCGAGGTCGGTCAGGCCGCGGCGGACGCCGGACTGGTCCTCACCGAGCTGCGCCCGGCCGGCAGCGGCGGCCTGGAACAACTCTTCCTCACCCTCACCGCCGGCGCGTCGACCAAGGAGGCCGTCCGATGACCACCACAGCCGTTCCGACCGCCCCGCCGCGGCACGACCCGGCCGTCGCGGGGCCCTCGCCGGCCCGGCTGACCGGCGTGGAGCTGCGCAAGCTGGCCGACACCCGGGCCGGACGCTGGCTGCTGATCACGATCGGGCTGGTCGCCGCGGTGATCGTGGTGGTGCAACTGTTCGTCCTCGACGCGCCGGAACAGACGTTCACCGCCTTCTTCACCCCGTCGCTGCTGCCGGCCGGCCTGCTGCTGCCGGTGCTCGGCATCCTCTCCATCACCGGCGAGTGGTCGCAGCGCACCGCGCTCACCACGTTCGCGCTGGTGCCACGCCGGGAGCGGGTGATCGTCGCCAAACTCGCCGCGGTGGTGCTCGCCGCACTCGCCTCGGTTCTCGTCAGCCTGGCCGTCGCCGCCGTCGGCACGCTCGCCGCCCGCGCCACCGGCGGAGCGGGGGCCTGGACGTTCGACTGGCAGCTGCTGCCCCACGCGGCCGTGTTCCAGGTGGTGAACGTGCTGATGGGCGCCGGTTTCGGCCTGCTGCTGCTGAACACGCCGCTGGCGATCGTCACCTACCTGCTGCTGCCCACCGTGTGGAGCCTGCTGTCCGCGATGATCTCCAGGCTGCGTGAGCCGGCCCGCTGGCTGGACACCTCGCGCACGATGGAGCCGCTGCTCGGCGCCGAGATGACCGGCGGGCAGTGGGGCCGGCTCGGCGTCTCGCTCGCCGTCTGGGTGCTCCTGCCGCTGGCCGTCGGCCTGGCCCGCACGCTACGCCGGGAGGTGTCGTGACAATGGCGGCCCGGGGAATCGGCGAGGACGTCGTGGTCGACGGCGGACGCGGCGAGCTGGTGTTCATGTGGGTGGGATTCCCACTGCTCGGGGCCGGGCTCGGTGCCGGCCTGACGGCGCTGTCCGGCTGGATCGCCGGGCTGCCCTGGTTCCCGTTCCAGGGCTTGTTCGAGCTGTTCGCCGGCTGGCCGGACGAGCGGGCGTACCCGGTCGGGGCCGGGGTGGGCCTGCTCGGCGGCCTGTTCGTGGCGCTGGTGGCGGTCCGCGAGCGGCTGACCGTCACGGTCGGGCACCGGACGGTACGGCTGCACCGCGACGGGCACGGCCGGGACGTGGCCCGCGCCGACGTGGCGGGGGTGTTCGTCGACGGTGAGGCGCTGGTGCTGCTCGACACCGCCGGTGGCGAGCTGGCCCGGGAGAAGTCCGACCTGGACGCCGAGCGGTTGCGCGCGGCGTTCACCCGGCAGGGCTGGCCGTGGACCGGGCAGGACCCGCACCGGGACGCGTACCGGAGGTGGGTCGAGGGGCTGCCCGACCTGCCGCCGGGCGCGGACGCCCTGCTGCGCGCCCGGCAGCGGGCGCTCGACGGCGGCCACGACGCCGAGACCCGGGAGCTGCACGGGGAGCTGGCCCGGCTCGGCGTGGTGGTCCGCGACGAGGGCAAACGGCAGTACTGGCGGCTGGTCCCCGGACCGCCGGCGCGGTGACGGCCTCCCGCCGCGCTGCGATCTTCGAACCGAGGATTTTGCGTTCGGCCATGGCGGGTGCGGCTCGTCGGACGGCGGCGGCCTCAGGCGGCGATCACCACCACGGCAAGCGCGGCGAAGGCGGCGGACAGCGCCGCGCCGGTCCAGCGTTGCCACGGCGGCGCCCCGGCCACCAGCGGCAACCCGCGCCACCGCTGGACGGCGGGCACCACCGCGGCTCCGGCAAGCGCGGCGCCGAGCGGCCAGATCCAGCCCGGCACCACCGACCAGTCGCCGAGCCGGTGGCCGAGGCCCAGGGAGACCACCGCCCAGGTCGCGTCGGAGAGCACCGTCACCCGGTCCTGTCCGCCCCGCGCGGTGCTCCACAGCGACAGCCCGCCGAGGAACGTGAACGCCAGCGCGAGCGCGGCGCCGATCCATCCGTCCAGGCCGGTCGACTCGTCCGCCGCGTCGCCCCGGACGTCGAGCAGCCGCAGGCCGATCGGATCCACGTCGCGCGTGGTGTTGCCGAGCACCACCACGCCCCGGCCGGCGGCCCGGTCGAAGCCCAGATACGCCCGGAAGCCGCCGGTTCCCCCGTTGTGCCAGACGATCTCCCGGTCGCCGTGGCGGCTGGTGAACCAGCCGTACCCGATCCGGCGGTCGTCCCCGGCGTCGAAGCGGGGCGTGGCGGCGTCGGCGCCGGGGGCCGTGCCGGCGAGCATCGCGGCGGTGAGCCGGGCCAGGTCCTCGGCCGTGGACCAGATCCCGACGCCGGCCGGGGCGTAGCCCGCGCCCAGCCACGGGTCGGCGGACCGGCCGGCGGCGGTGGCGCCCTCGGCCCGCCGGGGCGGCAGGTGCCCGGCGTCGGTGGCGGCCAGGGTGCCGGTCATGCCCAGTGGACTCAGCACGTCCCGCCGGACCAGTTCCGGGTAGCCGACGCCGGCCCGGGCCGCCAGCGCCTGGCCGAGCAGCGCCGCGCCGAAGTTCGAGTAGGAGACGGTGCCCCGGTCGCCGCCCGGCTCGGTGCTCCCGGCGGCGGCGACGACCCGGTCCACGTCGTAGCCGGCGTACGCGTTCCCGGCCGTGGACGCCGCCCACCACGTGCGGACCATCGCGCCGGCGGAGCCGAGTGCCAGCCGGGGCAGCCCGGCCCGATGACTGGCCAGTTCGGCGAGGGTTACCTCACCGGCCGGACCGGTCACGCCGGGCAGGACGGCGGCCAACCGGTCGTCGGGACCGACCGCGCCGGCCGCCACCTGCCGGGCCAGAAGCATGCCGGTGAGCGGCTTGGCGATCGAGCCGATCTCGAACGGGGTGCCCGGTTCGACGACCGGCCCGCCGCGAGCCCGCTCGCCGAGGCCCGCCACGCGGATCCGGTCGCCCTCGATCACGGCCACCGCCAGACCGCGCAGCCCTTCGGGATCGTCGACGGCGGCACGGACGGTAGCGGCCAGGTCCGCGTCGCCGGTCTGCTGCGGGCCCAGTTGCGGGGGCTCCGGCTTCAGGACCGCCGCCACGGCCGCCGCGGCGAGGCCGGCGGCGACGGTGAGAACGATCGGGGTACGCATGGTGCTGCCTTCCGTCGGGGTGGGTGGCCGGGTCAGCGGCGGGCGGCGGTGAGGATGGCCAGCAGCGGCACCACCCGCTCGGGCGGTATGTCGTAGCGCCCGCGTGCGCCGCTGCGCAGCCAGCCGGCGGCGGCGAGGTGCCGCAGGTGGTGGTGGAGCTGGCCGGTGGTGCCGATCCCGTCCAGGTCGGCCAGTTCGGCGGTGCCGTGCCGCCCGCCGAGGATCTCCCGCAGCAGGCGCAGCCGCACCGGATGCGCCAGCGCCGTGAGCGTGCCGGCCAGTGTCGTCCAGTCGTCGTCGAGCAGGTCGTCGACGGTGGCGCCGTACTGCCAGTCGTAGTTGCGGTCCCCGGTGCGGACGGTGCCGGTGTAGAGGACCGCGCCCGCGCCGTCGGCGGGAACCCGCTGCTTCAGGCCGCCCAGCGCCCAGAAGACGTCCGCCGGCACGACCTCGCTGTTCGCTTCGCCGGCTTCGGCATCCCGCTCGCCGGCCAGCCGGGCCACCTGGGCCTCCAGGGCCGCCAGCCGTTCCTCCACGCTTGCCACGACCGCTATGGTACGGAAGTACGTACTTACGTGCAAGCAAACAAACGAGCGGAGCCGCTGATGGCGCGACTACTCATGGCGCGTTTCCGGTATCAGAACGAACCGTTCGGGCATGTTCTCCGTACACAGGTGTGGTACGTGACGTCTACCTCGGAGGCATGGTGTCCGCACTTCGAACTGATCCATTCGCGGGGGCGATTCTCCAGGTCGGCGTACTCGCGGCCCTGGCCGGCACGGTCGGCCTGAGCGCGTACGGCTGGCTGGCCGGTCTGCTCTTCGGGGTGGTGATGGTCGCGGCACTCGGCTACGGGCTGCGCCGCTCGGGTGCGGACCGGCTCGGGCCGGCCGACTGGGTGACGCTCACCAGGGCGACGCTCACCGGTGGCGTCGCCGCGTTGGCAGTCGACTCGTTCCGCGGCCCGATCGCGGTCCCGCTCCTGGTCGCGCTGGCAGCCGTGGCACTCTCCCTCGACTGGGTCGACGGGCAGGTGGCCCGGCGTACCGGCACGACCAGCGCGCTGGGCGCCCGGTTCGACATGGAGGTCGACTCCTTCCTCGTCCTCGTCCTCTGCGGGTACGTCGCCGGCCAGGTGGGCGCCGGGGTGCTGGTGATCGGCGCGATGCGGTACGCCTTCGTCGCCGCCGGCTGGGTGCTGCCGTGGATGCGCGGCTCGCTGCCGCCGCGCTACTGGCGCAAGGTGGTCGCCGCCGCGCAGGGCATCGCGCTGGCGGTGGTCGCGGCGGGCGTACTGCCCCGGCCACTGGCGGTGGCGGTGCTTCTCGGCGCGCTCGCGATGCTCGTCGAGTCGTTCGGCCGCGACGTCGCCTGGTTGTGGCGGCACCGCGTACCGTCGCGGCGGCGCCCGGCGGCGCTCCCGGCCGCGCCGGTCTCCCCCGCACCGGCGGGCCACCGGCCCGAGTGGGCGCCGGGCGTGCGGATCGCGCGGCAGCCCGCCGAGGCCGGCGGGCGACGCCGGTGAGCGACCTGTCCTCCCGGGCGGACGACGACGACACCCGGCACGGCACCGCAACCGACCGCATCACGACCGACGACACCGCGGCCCCCGGCCGGCAGCGTGCCGGGCGGCTGGTCGCCGCGACGGTCACCGCGCTGGCCGCCGCGCTCGTCCTGGTGGCGCTCGTCGCGCCGAGCGACGTCAACCGGTTCAGTCCCGGCGCGTTCCTGCGCATCCCGGTGGAAGGGCTGGTCGCCGTCGCCCTGTTGCTGGTTCTGCCGGCACGTCCGCGCCGGGTGGCGGCCACGATTCTCGGTGTGCTGCTCGGCCTGGTCCTCGTCCTCAAGGTCACCGACCTCGGGTTCTCGCTGGTGCTGGACCGCTCCTTCGACCTGATCGCCGACTGGACGTTCCTCGGCGCGGGTGCGGAGTTCCTCTCCGAGTCGTACGGTCGCGCCGCCGAGGTGGGCGCGGTGGCGCTCGCGGTGGTCGCGGTGCTCGCCGTACCGCTGCTGGTGACACTGTCGGTGCGGCGGCTGACCCGGGTCGTGGCCGCGAACCGGATGGTGACCGCGCGCGCGGCCACCGCGTTCGCCGCGGCCTGGGTGGTCTGCGCCGTGCTCGGCGCCCAGATCGTGCCCGGCGTCCCGGTCGCCGCCGACACGGTGGCGGCCGGCCTCTACGACCGGGCCCGGCAGGTACGGGCAGGCCTCAACGACCAGGAGAGGCTCAACACGCAGCTCGCCGGCGACCCGTTCCAGAACGTGCCGGGCGAGCAGTTGCTGACCGCGTTGCGCGGCAAGGACGTGCTGTTCACGTTCGTGGAGAGCTACGGCCGGGTCGCGCTGGAGGACCCGGACCTCGCGCCGGAGGTGGACGCCGTCCTGGACGAGGGGACCCGGCAGTTGCGCGCGGCCGGCTACGGCAGCCGCAGCGCGTTCCTCACCTCGTCCACCACGGGCGGCGGGAGCTGGCTCGCGCACGCCACGCTGATGAGCGGCATCCGGGCGGACAACCAGTTGCGCTACACCAACCTGGTCCGCAGCGACCACCTGACCCTCAACGGCGCGTTCAAGCGCGCCGGCTGGCGCACCACGCTGGTCATGCCGGCGCTCACCCGGGCCTGGCCGGAGGCCGAGTTCTTCTGCCCCGACCAGGTGTACGGCGTGAAGGAGCTCGGCTACCGGGGACCGCTGTTCAGCTTCTCCTCCCCGCCGGACCAGTACACGCTGTCGACGTTCCAGCGCCGGGAACGCGGACCGGGGCACGCACCGGTGATGGCCGAGATCCCGCTGCTGTCCAGCCACATCCCGTGGACGCCGGTACCGCCGCTGGTCGACTGGGACGACGTCGGCGACGGCTCGGTCTACAAGGGGTCGGCGCGCGCCGACCGCTCCGCGGAGGGCACCCGGGAGGCGTACCGGCAGGCGGTGGTCTACACGCTGCGCACGCTCATCTCCTACGTGCAGCGGTACGGCGACGAGAACCTGGTGCTGGTGTTCCTCGGCGACCACCAGCCGGCCCGGGCGGTGACCGGCGAGGGCGCCGGCAAGGACGTGCCGATCACGATCGTGGCGAAGGACCCGGCCGTGCTCGACCGCATCGCCGGGTGGGACTGGCAGGACGGCCTCAACCCCGACCCGCGGGCGCCGGTCTGGCCGATGGAGTCGTTCCGCGACCGGTTCCTGCACGCGTTCGGACCGAAGTCCACCAACCACAGTTAGGGATGTCGTGACGATGCTCGCGCGGGCCTGGGGGATCACCCGTTCCCTGGCCGTCTACCACGGTCAGCCGGCCAAGCACCGGCGTGCCCGGCAGCTCTACGGGCAGTTCCTCTCCCCCGGCGACCTCGCCTTCGACATCGGCGCCCACGTCGGCGGCCGGGTGCGCACCTGGCGGCGGCTGGGCGCGCGCGTGGTGGCGGTCGAGCCGCAGCCGGACTGCGTGCGGGTGCTGCGCCTGGGCTTCGGCCGGGACGCCGACGTGGTCATCGAGCCGACGGCCGTCGGCGCCCGGTCCGGGAGCGCGCGGCTGGAGCTGTCGAGCGCGACGCCGACGGTGTCCACCATGTCGTCGTCCTGGATCGAGTCGGTCACCGCCGATCCGAGCTTCGCCGGGGTCCGCTGGGACCGGTCGATCGAGGTGCCGGTGGTGACGCTGGACGACCTGATCGAACGGCACGGCGTACCGGCCTTCTGCAAGGTCGACGTCGAGGGCTTCGAGGTCGATGTGCTGGCCGGGCTCAGCCGTCCGGTGCGCGGGCTGTCGTTCGAGTACCTGCCGCCCGCGCACGACGCCGCGCTGGCCGCGCTGGAGCTGGTGGAACGGCTGGGCGCGACGGCGGGCGGCTACCGCTACAACTACTCGCCGGTGGAGACCATGCGGTTCGCGAGCGACCGGTGGCTGGACGCGGCCGGGCTGGTGCGCCTGCTGGAGACGTACCGCCCGGCCGGTCGCTCCGGCGACGTCTACGCCCGGCTGGCGGCCTCCTGAGCGACGCCGTCAGAATCGGTACGCGGTGTGGTACTCGGGCACCAGCACGCGGCTGCGCGGCGAGACCCGGCGCACCTCGGCGACGAGGGCGTCGAGGCGTTCCCGGTCGCTGTCTGCGACCGCCGGCGGGTTGGTGAGCGGCGTCTCGAAGTTGTCCCAGTGCACCGGCACCACGACCTTCGGACGGCCCAGCGCGGCCATCAGCCGGGGCACGTAGTCGGCGGTCGCCGTGCTGGCGGCGGAGGCGACCATCGCGACGTCCGGGGCGAGCCCGCTCAGCTTGCGCTCGTCGAAGTCGCTGGCACCCATGAAGAACACCGACGGCCCGCCGTCGATCCGGATCTGGTACGCCAGGGTGTCGCCCTCGGGCAGGTCGGCGATCGTCTCCGGACGGGGCGGCCGGCTGACCCGTACCCCCGGGAAGGCCATCGACCAGGTGGGATTCCGGCTGTGCAGCGAGCCGACCACCTCCACCGTGTACCCGTCGAAGTCGAGCACCTCTCCGCCCTTGACCGGGGCCAGTTGCCCGGCCGGCAGCCCGTACGCCAGCCCGAGGTGGTAGGCGGTGAGCGTGCCGAAGACGCGGGCGCCGGTCCGGGCGGCGATGTGCGGCACGTCGTTGAAGTGGTCCCAGTGGGTGTGGGTGACCAGGATGTTCTCGGCCCGGTCGGCGAGCCGGTCGACCACGTCGGCCGCCACGGTCAGCCGGGTGTCGGGGTTGAACGCCTTCCGGAACAGACCCGTGTCGTACCGGCTCAGGTACGGGTCGACGAGCACCGTCCGGTCCCCGATGTCGATGCGCCAGCCGGAGGTGCCCCACCAGCGGAAACTCACCGCGCCGCCGCGTCGCGTACCGCCGGCGGCGCGGCTCGGCGCGGCGACGGGGCCCGGCCCGGCGGCTCCCGCCGGGGTGCCGGCGACGAGTCCGGCGGCGGCGCCGACGGCGGTGTCGCGTAGAAGTCGTCGGCGGGCGTAGCCGGACGGCCGGTTCTCGGGCATGTGTCGTCCTCCCCGTTCGGGATCGGTGATCGGTAGGCCCAGCCCACCACCCGACCGACGGCGATGTCCAAGATCGACGAGCGCAACGACCGATATCCGGACCGATATCACCGCAGCTCAGCACCGATGCGCCGACCTGGATCAGCGCAACGAGTCGACGGCGGTGCGGGCCGCCTCCCCCATCGCCAGGTCCACGTCGATCCGGCGGGCGGCCAGCCGTTCGCTGCGTACCGCCACCGCGATCGCATACCTACGACCGTCGGGGTACTCCGCGACGCCGGCTTCGAGGTGCAGTCCCGGCAGAGTGCCGGTCTTCCCGGCGACCCGAACCCCGGGTGGGAAGCCGGCGGCTAGCCGGGTCCAGAAGAGTTGCCGTGCCATCAGCTCCCGGACCATGGCGCACGCGGGCACCGGGCCGGCCTCGTCCCGCCACACCAGACGGAGCAGCCGGGTCAGCTCGCGGGCGGTGCTGGAGCTGGTGTGCTCGGGGTCGAAGACCCGCATCGCGCGGATCCGTTCGGGCGACAGCGTGGGGAAGATCCGCGCGAAGTCCGCCTCGGTGCGTGCGCCCACGTCGGAGAGCATCGTCTCGGCGAGTTGCCGGGGGCCGCCGACGATCCGGGTGCGCGGCAGGTCCAGCTCCGCGGCCAGCATCGGCAGCACGTCCGCGCCGACCCGGCGCAGCAGAAGGTCGGCCGCCGTGTTGTCACTCACCGACATGGCCAGATAAGCGAGGTCACGCAGGGAGATCTCGACGTCGTCGGCGCAGCCGGCCACACCCCAGCCGCCGAGCCGGTCGGCGGGACCGACCACCACCCGTTCGGTCGGGTCGAGCTGCCCGGCGGCGGCCTGCCGGGCGAACTCCAGCACCAGCATGATCTTGAAGATGGACGCGATGACGATCTGCTCGTCGGCGCGCAACGCCACTTCACCGCCGGCCGGGTCGTCCACGTCCACGACGTGCAGGCAACCCCGCAACCCGGCCCGTCCGAAGATCTCCGCGACCTGCTCCCCCGCATCCACGCCGACACGGTAACCAGCGACGACGCTAGGGTGCCCGGATGGATCTGCTGCGGCACCTGCGGCATTTCGTGGTGGTCGCCCGGGAACTGCACTTCGGCCGGGCCGCCGAGACGCTGGGCATGGCGCAGCCACCGCTGAGCCAGTCGATCCAGCGGTTGGAACGGGAGCTTGGCGTCACCCTGTTCGACAGGTCGCAGCGCCAGGTCGGCCTCACCACCGCCGGCCAGTTGCTGCTCGGTGAGGCCGACGAACTGCTGGCCGGTGAGCGCCGGCTGCGTCACCTCGCCGAGCGGGTTCGGCGGGGCGCGCTCGGGGTGCTGCGCGCCGGCGTACCCCCGGAGACCCCGGCCGTGACGTTGCGCGCACTGCTCGACGCGCTCGCGGCCCGCGCGCCCGGGCTCGCCCTCGACCTGCACGAACTGACGAGCGCCGAGCAGCACCGGAGGCTTGCGGACGGACGGCTGGACGTCGGCCTGCTGCACCATCCGGTCGACGGGGCCGGGCTGCGCTTCGGCGAGCCGGTGGACGTGCCGGTGGGTGTGCTGCTGCCCCGGGCCTCTCCGCTGGCCCGGCCGCGGGAGATCGCGCTCGCCGATCTGGCCGGCATGGATCTGGTCACCGCGCCGCCGGCCACCGCGCCCGGCTGGCACGAGCATCTGCTGGCCGTGTGCCGGCAGCACGGTTTCACCCCGGCCCGGGTCCGCCCCGCGCGCAACCCGGAGTTCCTGTTCGGTCTGCTCCTGGCCGGCGGCGCGGTGGCCGTCGAGCCCGCCGCGCTGGCCCGCCGGGAACCACGAATCGCCTGGCGACCGATCGCCGGCGCGCCGCTGGTCCGGCGGATCTCCGCGGCCTGGCCGATCCGGGCGGCGCACCCGGCCGCGCCGATGTTCGGCCACCTCGCCACCGAGACGCTCGCCGCCCCCGACGAACAGGGCGAGCCGGCGCTCCTCGCCCCGGCGACCCGGCCCTGGCCGGTGCTGTTCGAGGCCGGCCGGGACGAAAAGTTGGCCCGGTGACCTCCCGCAGTTCACCGCATTCCGGCTAACATCGCTGATCATGAATATGAAGCGCGTCACCCGCTCACGACCCGGGCGGTTGATCGCGGCGGTCGTGCTCGCCGTCGCGGTCGCGATCCCGCTCGGCGTGACCGGCGCCGCGTCGGCCGCGACGACCCTGACCGTGGCGCAGGCGCTCGCCGTCCAGGACGGCCGGACCGCCACCGTCACCGGCTACGTCATCGGCCAGCCCACCGCCACCAACACGGTGCTCACCTCCGGCTTCACCGCGGACACCGCGATCGCGCTCGCCGACCAGGCCGGCGAGACCGGCACCGGCCGGATGCTGTACGTGCAGGTGACGGCCGCCTGGCGGAGCACCTTCGGGCTGCTCACCAACCCGTCGCTGCGCGGGCGGCAGGTGACCGCGACCGGCGCGCTCACCGCGTACTTCAGCCACGGCGGGCTGAAGAACCCGACCGCGATGAGCCTCGGCGGCGGCGCCACGCCGAGCCCGACCCCGAGCCCCACGGCGAGCCAGACGCCGACGCCGAGCCCGACCGGCACGACCGACGCCTACTACGCGGGCGCGGCCGGCCGGACCGGTCCGGCGTTGCGCACCGCGCTGCACGGCATCATCAAGGTGCAGACCAAGCTCAGCTACGACCAGGTGTGGGACGCGCTCAAGGACACCGATCAGGACCCGGCCAACCCGGCCAACGTGATCCTGCTCTACAGCGGACGGTCGCAGAGCAAGAGCACAAACGGCGGCGGCGTGAACGACTGGAACCGGGAGCACGTCTGGGCCAAGTCGCACGGCGACTTCGGCACCGCCACCGGCCCCGGCACCGACGTGCACCACCTGCGCCCGGAGGACGTGTCGGTCAACTCGTTGCGCGGCAACAAGGACTTCGACGCCGGCGGCGGCACGGTGGCCGAGGCGCCCGGCTGCTACACCGACGCCGACTCGTTCGAGCCGCGCGACGCGGTGAAGGGCGACGTGGCCCGCATGATCCTCTACATGGCGGTCCGGTACGAGGGCGACGACGGCTGGCCGGACCTGGAACCGAACGACTCGGTCTCGAACGGCTCCGCGCCCCGGCTCGGACGGCTGTCGAAGCTGCTGGCCTGGAACGACCAGGATCCGCCGGACGCCTTCGAGCAGCGCCGCAACCAGCGCATATACGAACGCTGGCAGGGCAACCGGAACCCGTTCGTCGATCACCCGGAGTGGGCGCGGGCGATCTGGGCCTGACACTCGTCCCCGATGTGAGGAAGCGTGGCGATCGGGTAGATGACTCTCATGGCCCCGAACAACATTCCGGACATCGCACTCAACGACGGAAACACCATCCCGCAGCTCGGCTTCGGCGTGTTCCAGATCGAGCCGAAGGACACCGCCCGGGCCGTCGGCACCGCGCTGGACGTCGGCTACCGGCACATCGACACCGCCCAGATGTACGGCAACGAGGCGGAGGTGGGCCAGGCGCTGCGCGCCTCCGGGCTGGACCGCGGCGAGGTCTTCGTCACCAGCAAGCTGAACAACGGCTTCCACCGCCCGGACGACGCCCGCAAGGCGATCGAGCAGTCGCTGCGGGAGCTGAAGTTCGACTACCTCGACCTGTTCCTGATCCACTGGCCGCTGCCCACCCGCTACGACGGCGACTTCGTCTCCACCTGGAAGGTGCTGGAGGAGCTGCGCGACGCGGGCACGGTCCGCTCGATCGGCGTGTCCAACTTCCAGGTCGCGCACCTGGAGCGGCTGGCCGCCGAGGCGGACGTGGTGCCGGCGGTCAACCAGATCGAGGCGCACCCCTACCTCGGCAACGAGGAGGTGCGGGCGTACGACAAGGCGCACGGCATCCTCACCGAGGCGTGGTCGCCGATCGCGCAGGGCAAGGTGCTCGACGATCCGACAGTCGTCGACGTGGCCGAGCAGGTCGGCCGGACCCCGGCCCAGGTGGTGCTGCGCTGGCACGTGCAGCGCGGCGACATCGTCTTCCCGAAGTCGACCACCCCGAAGCGGATCGAGGAGAACTTCGCGATCTTCGACTTCACGCTCGACGACGCCGCGATGGAGCGGCTCACCTCGCTGGACCGGGGCGAGGCCGGCCGGACGGGCCCGAACCCGGACGAGTTCGACTACATCCCGAACTGAGCAGTCACACACGGCGGAAGGGCCCCGGGAGACCGGGGCCCTTCCCCTTGTTGACTTCGCGCGCACTCGAAGGGGCAGGGTGACCGGCAACGCTCCGACAGGGAGGAAGACATGCGCTACCGCACCATCGGCACCGACCCGGCCACCCGCCGCGAGGTCAGCGTGCTCAGTCTCGGCGCGATGCTGTTCGGCACCGCCACCGACGAGGCCACCTCGTTCGCCATCCTCGACCGGTACGTCGAGGCGGGCGGCACCTTCATCGACACCTCGGACAACTACGCCTTCTGGCACAACGGGGGCCAGGGTGGCGAGAGCGAGGAGCTGCTCGGCCGCTGGCGGCGCAGCCGCGGCATCGGCGGCGAGGTGGTCATCGCCACGAAGCTGGGTGCCCGCCCGCTCGCGCCGGGCACCAGCTACGTCGACAACCCGGAAGGGCTGTCGGCCAAGGTGATCCGCGAGTCCGCCGAACGCAGCCGGGAGCGCCTCGGCGTCGAGCGGATCGACCTGCTCTACGCCCACATCGAGGACCGGACGATCCCGATGCGCGAGACCGTGGAGGGCTTCGCCGAGCTGGTCGCCGAGGGCACGGTCGGGCTGCTGGGCGCCAGCAACCACCGCGCCTGGCGGGTCGAGCGGGCCCGCGCGCTCGCCGCCGCGGCCGGCCTGCCCGGGTACGAGGTGCTCCAGTACCACCGCAGCTACCTCCCCCGGCGGCTGGACGTGCCGAGCGAGCTGGATCCGGACGGCGACGTCGGCTGGGTCGGCCCCGACCTGCTCAGCTACCTGCGTACGGAGCCGCAGCTCACGCTGGTCGCGTACTCGCCGCTGCTGAAGGGCGCGTACGTCCGGCCGGAGCGGCTCGGCGAGGAGTACGTGGTGCCCGCCACCCCGGCCCGGCTGGCGGCGCTTCGGGCGGTCGCCGCCGAGACCGGCGCCACGGTGAACCAGGTGGTGCTGGCCTGGCTGATGGGCGGGGACCAGCCGTCGATCCCGCTGGTCGGTTTCTCCTCGGTGGCGCAGTTGGAGGAGAGCCTGGCCGCCGTCGACCTGGAGCTGACCGCCGAGCAGCGGACCCGGCTGGACTCGGCGCGCTGACCGGCGCCGGGCCGGGTGGCCGCCACGCCACCCGGCCCCTGCCGATCAACCGGCTCGTGTCACTCAGCCGGCTCGCCGCTCAGCCGGCCGGGTACCGGTCGACCTCGACATCAAGCCGCAGCGTTCCGGTGCCCGGCAGTGTCACCTCGGTGGCGTCGGCCGGGCGGGCCGCGCCGTCGTACCAGCCGGTGTAGCTGACGTACGGCGGCGTCCACAGCCACGCCACGGTGACCGGCTGGGGGCCGAGCACGCGCAGCGCGTACTCGCCGTCGCGATCGATCGTGCGGCCGACGACCTCACGGGTACGCGCGTTGCGCACCGTCAGCTCGGCAACCACCGGGCGACCCTCCGGGTCGACGAGCCGGCCGGTGACCAGGACACCTCGCCGCGCGGCGACGTCGTAGACGGTGGTGGCGCCGGCCCGGACCGTGACCGGCACGGCCTTGCCCCGCAGGGCGAACCCGCCGGACCACTGGGTGGCGTTGTCGGCGGTGGTGAACAGCAGCGGCCAGGCGTACGGGCCGAGCCAGTCGATCCGGTAGCGGCCCTGCGCGTCCAGGTCCGTTCCCCACTCCGCGTAGACGCTTGACTCGGGCGCGAGCGTCACGGTGCCGGAGGTCGCCGGGCTGCCGGTGGCCGCACTGGTCACGGTGCCGGTGACGACACCGGCGCGGTCGAGCCGGATCGGGGGCACGGTGACCGTCTGCCCGGCGCGGAGGGTGACCACCCGGGCCTGCTTCGCGTCACCGGTGCCGCCGGTCGCGCCGACCCACTGCGCGCCGTACGCCGATCCGCGGGCGGGGCGGGCGAACAGGTTCCAGGAGCCGGCCTCGACCAGGCCGACGCGGACGTTCCCGGAGGCGTCGGAGCAGTACCGTCCGGGGTTGCCCGGAAGCTCGCCGGCGCCGGCGGGCGCCGGCGTCACACAGGCCCCGGCGACGGGCGCGCCGGTCGCCGCGTCGACCACCCGGGACACCACGTGCGCGGCCGGGGTCAGGTCGACCACCGCGCTGCCGCTGCCGTCGGCCAGCACGGTCACGGTGGTGTCGCGGGGCAGGTGGGAATCGCCGTCGGTGTAGACCCGAACCTCCTGCGGACCGGGGACGAGCGGCGGCACCGTCACCTCACCGTCGCCGCACAGGTTGCGGCGGGTGTCGACGTACACGCAGACGCCGTCGATCAGGGCGCCGGTGACCGCGTCACGCGCCCGCAGGGTCAACGGACTGGGCGTGAGCAGGCGCTCGGAGACGTCCGTCGTGCCCCCCGCGGACACCCGGACCGTTCCGGCCCCCGCCCAGTCCGTCCGGCCCGGCACCCACTGCCGCAGCGAGTCGTCGGGCAGGTCGGGATCGACGTACGCCGGGCTGATGGCGATCTTGTAGTCGCCGGCCGGCACCTCCACGCGCAGCTGCCCGGACTCGTCCAACTGGAGCAGTTGGACGTCGTAGCTGCTGTCCGCGGCCACCACGTCGACACTGCCCTGGCTCGGGGAGCCGTCGGGCGCGATGACGGTCAGGTGGAGGACACCTGCCGGCTCCTCGGCCGCGCCGGCCGCGGCGGGTGAGACGGTGACGGCCAGGGCCGCCACGGTGAGTGCGCCGAGCACTCTTCGGACGATGGACACGGTGGACCCCTCTCGGTTTCAATGCACGAAGAGGCGTCCGCGTAGCCACAACCGGGACACGCCCCCCGTGCGTCGGATGTCGGCGCAGCATATGGCAGACGATCGATCGGGCACTGTCGGCGACCGGTCACCCGGCGGACCGCTGAGGGAACGGTCATAACCCACCTTCCTCCCGTACCGGCCACCGTCGGCCGGGGATCCACCCACCGCCAGAACGGATCTGGCGGGCCGTCTGGCGCCTTGGGGTGAGGCCGGTACAACCACAGCTTCCCGGCCTCGTTGAAACAGGCGATCGGTCTGGCGGTACGCCCATACGCCTGTCGAGGACACCGACGAGGAGAGGTAGCGATTCATGAGCAACCGGAACACCGGCCTGGCCGTCGAGGCCGAGGGCCTGGTCCGGTCCTTCGGTTCGACCCGGGCACTCGACGGGCTGGACCTGCGGGTTCCCGCCGGCACCGTCTACGGCGTGCTGGGTCCGAACGGCGCCGGCAAGACCACCGCCGTACGGGTGCTGGCGACGCTGTTGCGCCCGGACGGCGGCACGGCCCGGGTCTTCGGGCACGACGTGGTGCGCGAGGCCGACGCGGTCCGCTCCCGGATGAGCCTGACCGGCCAGTACGCCTCGCTGGACGAGGACCTGACCGGGGCGGAGAACCTGGTCCTGCTGGGCCGGCTGCTCGGACTGAGCCGGGCGTCGGCCCGGGAGCGGGCCGAACGGCTGCTCGCCGCGTTCGGGCTGACCGAGGCGGCGGGACGGCAGGTGAAGAAGTACTCCGGCGGGATGCGGCGGCGCATCGACATCGCCGCGAGCATCCTGAACACGCCGGACCTGCTGTTCCTCGACGAGCCGACCACCGGCCTGGACCCGCGCAGCCGCAACCAGGTGTGGGCGATCGTGCGGGCGGTGGTGGCGTACGGCACGACGGTGCTGCTCACCACGCAGTACCTGGACGAGGCGGACCAGCTCGCCGGCCGGATCGCTGTGGTCGACCACGGCCGGGTGATCGCGGAGGGCACCCCGGGCGAGTTGAAGTCGTCGGTCGGCGCGGGCAGCGTCCACATCCGGCTGCGCGATCCGGGGCGGCGGGCCGAGGCCGAGCAGGTGCTGCGGACGTCGCTCGGCGTACCGGTGCAGCTCGCCGCCGATCCGGTGGCGCTGACCGCGCGCGTCGGCGAGCACGGCACCGACCTGGAGGCCGGCGCGCAGGCGGCGCGGGCGCTCGGTGAGCTGGCCGCCGTCGGCATCGTGGTGGACGACTTCTCCCTCGGCCAGCCCAGCCTGGACGAGGTCTTCCTGGCCCTGACCGACCACCCGGCCGTCCCGGCAGGCGAGCGGGACGACGAACTGGAGGTGGCGCGATGAGCGACACCGCGATCACCACCGGGCGGGCGCCGTCCGTCTACGTGCCGTCCGCCGAGGCGCTGGCCACGGTGCTCGCCCCGGCCGAACGACCGGCCCGGCCCGGCCCGCTGTCGGCGTCGCTGACGTTCGGCTGGCGCGCGCTGCTGAAGATCAAGCACGTGCCGGAGCAGCTGTTCGACGTCACCGCGTTCCCGATCATCATGGTGCTGATGTTCACGTACCTGTTCGGTGGCGCGCTCGCCGACAGCCCGCGTGCGTACCTGCAGTTCTTCCTGCCCGGCATCATGGTCACAAGCGTCGTGATGATCACCATGTACACCGGGGTCGGGTTGAACAACGACATCGAGAAGGGCGTCTTCGACCGGATCCGTACGCTGCCGGTCTGGCGGCCGGCGGCGCTGGTCGGGATGATCTTCGGCGACGTGCTGCGTTACATCCTCGCCGCCGTGGTCATCCTCACGGTGGGCGTGGTTCTCGGCTTCCGTCCCGACGGCGGCCTGCTCGGGGTGCTCGCCGGGATCGGGCTGCTGGTGGTCTTCTCGTTCGCGTTCTCCTGGGTGTGGACGTTCTTCGGCCTGGTGCTGCGCAGCGAGAAGTCGGTGATGGGGGTCAGCATGATGGTGCTGTTCCCGCTGACGTTCCTGAGCAACGTGTTCGTCGAACCGTCGACCATGCCCGGTTGGTTGCAGGCGTTCGTCAAGGCCAACCCGATCACCCAGTTGGTCACCTCGGTCCGCGCGGTGATGGCCGGTTCGATGGACGGCCCGAGCACCATGTGGATGGTGCTCTGGAGCGCGCTCTTCCTGGTCGTATTCGGCACGCTCACGATGTACCGCTACAACCGCCACTGACGCGACACCGGTGGCGGGGCCCAGGCGGGCCCCGCCACCTCGGCGGTCAGACCCGCGCGTCGGTCACCACGTGCGAGCACGCCGGGCAGGCCGCCGGTCCCTGTTCGGCGAACCAGCGGCAGGTACGCCGGATCGCGCACTTCGGCAGCGCCTCCTCGGCGGGCGGGGCGACCTCGGCGTACGAGGCGGCCAGCCGTGCGCCCAGCCCGCACTGCGAGCCGGTCCAGAAGCCACAGGACGAGGTGACGCACGGTCCGGCCAGCCGGGCCCTCGACTCGATCGGCTTCTCGGAGTCGCCGAGCCCGGCGAGCGCCACCTCGGCCGGTACGGCCGGGGTCACGTAGGCCACCCGGCCCGCCGGAGTGATCATGCCGAGGAACACCGTGGCGTTCGACGCCGGTGTGCTCGGGCACATCCGCTCCGGCGTGCCGGCCGGCGGGGCGGTGTCGGTCACCGCTGGATCCAGAACCCGATGTCGTTGATCTTCTGACCGAGCTCGTCGGCGAACGGACCGTCGATCACCCAGAGGCCCTTCCATTCGCCGCGCAGCTTGAGGTTGCCGTGACCGAGGGTCAGCGGGTTGATCAGCTTGGCGTCGGCGGTACGCAGGGCGGCCAGGCCGGCCTTCTGGATCTCCGCGGCGATCACGTTGTGCTGCTCGGGGGTCAGGTCGACGCCGTCGACCACGAAACGGAACTCGTTGCGGGCCATGTGCTTCCTCCGGTCACTCGTACGATTCGGTGCCCAGCCCGCGACGCAGGCTGGTGCGGGTGAAGGCCGCCCAGCCGACGTGCGAGGCGGCGGGCGTGCGCTGTCCGGTGCGGGCGAGCACCCGGGCGGCGTGCTCCGCCCAGCGGTCGGCGGTCGCCGCCGCGTCGCCCCAGAGTTCGCGGCAGGCGGCGACCGCGAAGGCGACCTGTTCCGGCGATCCGGTGAACCCGGCGGGCCCGTCGGCGACCCGGATCGTGCCGTCCGGGCGGACCCGCACGCTCGGGAAGTGGTGGTGCAGGCTGGCCAGCGTGGCCAGGTGGGTGGCGTCTCGCCGGCCGGCGGCGAAGCCGGCGCGCAGCTCGTCGTCGCGGCGGTGCCGGATCGCGTGCAGGACCAGCGCGTCGCCGGCCGTCTCGATCCGGGCGACCACCTGCACCGGCACGCTCCACGGCGACGGTGAGTTCGCCGACCAGAACGCGAGCCAGGCGGCGAGCCGGGCGTGGAAGTCGGCCTGGACGGCGACCGCGGGCGCGGATCCGTCGGGCGCGCGCAGCGCGGCGGTGGCGATGCGGTCCCGGGAGACGAGCGGCGCCGCGGCGCGGCCCGGGGCGGCCACGGCGGCGGTGGTGGAGGCGACGGTCAGGCCGGTCAGTGTGACCGCCGAGGCCGCCGCGGCGCCGGCGAGCAGTCGCCGACGGTCGAGTGGTTGTCCGTTGTCGTTCATCGTCGGCCCTTCGTCGACGGCAGTGGCCCCGACGCTATCGACCGGAAGGGATCAGTTAAACACCCTGCGTGACGGGAGGTTGACAGGAATCCCACGGATTCCCGGCGGCGTGAAGGACGGTTTCTGTGCCGCGTTCACGTGGCGGTGGACGGGAACCGTTGGTGTCCGAGTACGGCGAGCAGCCGCAGCTTCTCCTCGTCCTCGCTGCGCGGCGCGGCGGTGAGCACCAGCAGCGCCTGCGACTGGTCCTCGGTGAACAGCACCTGGCAGTCCAGCTCGATCGGCCCGAGTTCCGGGTGGATCAGTGTCTTGTGGTCGGCGAAGCGTTGCGCCACCTCGTGCCGCTCCCACAGCTCGGCGAACTCCCGGCTGGCCGCACAGAGCGCCCGCACCAGCTCGCCCGCGCGGGACCGGGGGCCCATCGACCCGTACGCGGCGCGCAGGTTGGCGACCTGGGCCCGGCTCTGCCGGTCGCGGTCCGCCACCGGGTATTTCTCCCGCTCGGCGAGGTCGGTGAACCAGCGGTACACCTCGCTGCGGGCGAGCCCGGTGTGGCCGGAGCGGTCCCCGAGCAGCGCGGCCGCCAACCGGTTCTGCGCCAGCGTCTCGCCGAGGTCGGACAGGATGAGCGCCGGGGTGTCGGACAGCCGGTCCAGCACCCGCAGCAGCGCCGGCGCGACGTGGCCGGTGGTGGCGACGGTCTCGGGCGGGCTGTGCCCGGCGACCCGGAACAGGTAGGCGCGTTCGTGCGCGGTGAGCCGCAGCGCCCGGGCCAGCTCGCCGAGCATGTACGGGCTCGGCTGTGGCCCGCGCCGCTGCTCCAGCCGGGTGTAGTAGTCGGTGGACATGGCAGCGAGCGACGCGACCTCCTCCCGTCGCAGGCCAGGGGCCCGGCGTCGGGCGCCGTCGGGCAGCCCGACGTCGCCTGGGCGCAGCGTCTCCCGGCGACGGCGCAGGAATTCGGCCAGGGCTGTGCGGTCCATGATCCGAGTATCCGCCGTACGCCGCCGGGAACCAGGGATCCGCGATCCCCCGATCCGGGATCTCTTCACCCGCCCCGCCGCGCACCGCAGGCTTGCGGCATGGACATCTCCGGAAACACCATCTTCATTCCTGGCGCCACCAGCGGAATCGGTCTGGCCCTGGCGCTCGCCCTGCGGGACCGGGGCAACACGGTGATCGTCGGCGGCCGGCGTACCGGGTTGCTCGACGAGATCGCCGCCGCCCACCCCGGCCTGGACACCGTCACGATCGACACCGCCGACCCGGCGAGCATCGCCGCCGCCGCGGACCGTGTGCTGGCCAGGCACCCGGACCTCAACGTCCTGGTGACGATGGCCGGCGTGATGCGGATCGAGGACTGGCGCTCGCCGGACACGTTCCTCGCCGCGGCCGAGGAGGTGGTGACCACGAACGTGCTCGGACCCATCCGGCTGATCGCCGCCTTCGTCGAGCACCTGCGGCAGCGCGGCGACGCCACGATCCTCACCGTCTCGTCCGGTCTGGCGTTCGTGCCGCTGCGGGTCACGCCGACCTACAACGCCTCCAAGGCGGCGGTGCACATGCTCAGCGAGTCGATCCGGCTGAACCTGGCCGGCACCGGCGTACGGGTGCTGGAGCTGGTGCCACCCGCGGTGCGCACCGAACTCCTGCCCGGTCACGACACCAACGAGACGGCAATGCCGCTGGACGAGTTCGTGTCCGAGGTGACGGCGCTGCTGGAGGCGCAGCCGGACGCGACGGAGATCCAGGTCGAGCGGGTGAAGCTCCTCCGCCACGCCGAGGCGCGTGGGGACTACGACAAGGTCGTCGCCGCGATCAACGCGGCCGATCCGCACGCGTCCACCCCTTGATATTGATAGATGGCTATCTATAGGCTGGCGGCGTTCCGCTCACCCCCATCCCAAGGAGTGTGAACCATGCGTCAGCCCAAGCTGTCCCGGATCCTCGCCACCCTCGCGGCCGCGGCACTGGCATCGCTCGGCGCGGTAGCCGTCAACCCGGCTCCGGCCTCCGCCGCCGTCCGCAACGTCTGCTACAACATCAGCCAGGCCGGCCCGTTCGCCAACACGGCGGTGCAGGCGGCGGCGATCTGGAACAACTACACGAACAACATCAACATGGCGCAGTGCGGGTCCAACCTGCGGATCACCTACACCTACGGCGGCGGCTCGTACGCCCAGCGCACCAGCCTCGGCAACGGCCGCGTGGTGATCGACTACAACCAGGCCCAGCAGTACTCGCCGCTGCGCATCATGACGCACGAGATCGGCCACATCCTCGGCCTGCCGGACAACTACAACGGCAACTGCGCCATCCTGATGTCCGGCGGCAGCGCCGGCACGAGCTGCACCAACCCGTACCCCAGCTCCGCCGAGGCCTCCCGGGTCGACTCGCTGTTCGGCTTCGCGGCCCGCAGCGCGACGCCCGCCCAGGTCTTCACCGGCAGCTGGCCGGCCGTCTCGACGGTGGGCGCCCAGCGCTGACGACGCAGTGACGACGGGGTCGGCGGGTCACCGCCGGCCCCGTCCGCCCGCCCGGCCCGCCCGCCGACCGGTCGCGGCATCGTCCGCGAGACCTGCCGCGCGGCGGCTCAGCTCCTCGACCCGCTCCCGGAGCCGGCGCGGGGCCCCGGCGTCCCCGTCCAACTCGGACACCTCGTCGAGCAGGCCGACGTAGTCGGCGGCCAGCCTCCGGTAGGCCGGGGCGACCGGCCCCGCGTGCCCGTCCAGGTCGATGATCTGCTGGGCGAGGACCGCTGTGGCGGCGCCGAGCGCCGCTCGCTCGTCGGCGCGCGCGTCCCGCCCGGCCCGCCGCGCGTCGGCTAGCCGCCCCGCCCGCCGGCCGCCGAACCAGAGCACCGCCGCACCGGCGACGACCCCGGCCATCGCGCCGCCGGCCAGCAGATACCGGGGCAGCGACGGGCTGATGGTACGAGCGCCGTCCGGCACCAGACCGGCCCGGACCAGCCGGTCGTAGTTGAGCACGATCACCTTCAGCGCCTCGACCGGCCGGTCCACGAACGCGTCCACGCCCCGGCCGATGGTGGTCTCGGTGACCACGGCCCGGCCGAGGTCGCGCGAGCCGTCACCGCCGAGGCGGGAACAGCCGTAGGTGTCCCAGTCCTCGCCGTCGCGGCTCATCGCCAGCACCAGCGTGCCCCCGGCGGCGCGTTTGGTGTCGGCGCACGCCTCGCGCAGGTCGGCGCCCGGTTCCATGATCAGCACCACCAGCCGCCGGTTGCCGATGACCCGTTCGGCGGCGGCCCGGTCCAGGTCCACACCGGGCGCCGCGTAGACCGACGAGCCGCGCACCTGCCGGGCGACCGGCCCGTCCAGGATGCCCCCGGTCCACAGCGCCCAGCCGGCCAGCGCCAGGCAGGCGAGCGTCGCCCGGCCGAACGCGGTGCCGAACAGGCGCCCGAGCAGCCGGCGCGGACCGGCCGCCGCCGCGCCACGAGGGGCCGCCGCCCGCCCGGGCCGGTTCGCGACGCGGCTCACGACAGCCTCGCCCGCAGGTAGACGTCCGGCCGGTAGCCGGGCATCCGCACGTCCCGGGCCACGTCGTCCAGCTCGGCCGCCGCGTCGGCGAGCAGTCCGCGTACGTGCCGGTCGGGCAACCCCTCGTCGAGCGCGTCCCGGGCCGACCGCAACCGGCCCACGCCCCGGACCAACGCCGGATCGCTGCGCGCGCCGGTGAGCAGCGACAACTCCACCGCCAGCGCGGAGAGCCCGGCCAGCCGGGCCGTCGTGCCGGCGGGACCCACATCGGCCGGACGGCGGCCGGACCCCCGTACGGTACGGATGGACAGCACCACGAAACCCGCGACGCAGGCGGCGAAGAGCCAGGGCAGCGCCGGCAGCGCCACCCGCAGCGGGTCGAACGGCCGGTACGGCAGCGGACGGTCGAACAGCCCCGCGTACCGCACGTCGGTGACCTGGGCCAGATAGGTGCCCAGCACGCTCTGCTGGGGGTAGGCGTAACGGCCGATCCGCGCGCCGAACTGGGCGTAGAAGCTCGCGGCGGCCACCTCGGCGAATTCCGCCGCGCCCGGACCGTGGTACTCGATCCAGTCGCCGTACATCACCACCAGCGGTTGGTCCGGGGCGAGCCGGTGCAGCGCCGGCCCGTACGCGGGCAGCGGCTCCCCGTACGGCTGGGCGGGCAGCACCACGAACCAGGCCCCGTCCGGGAACGCGGCGCTCGCCGCCTTCTCCGGCAGCCGGGGCAGCGTCGCGCCGGCGCCCACGTACCGGCCGGTGGCGCGCAGCGCGGTGACCACCGGGGCCAGCTCCGGGCCGGCCGGTTCGCGCCAGCGCAGGTCGTCGCGGTCCGGCGGGAGGGGCTGGTCGTGCAGCGTGGCCAGCAGCGTGAGCAGCGCGCCGGTCACGTCGCGGGTGGCGAACCGGGCCCGCCAGCCGGGCAGGTCGTCCGGCGAGGCCACGTAGAGGCCGCCGCTGACCTCGGTGCCGACGATCCGGATCTCGGCGTTCTCCACGTCCTTGACCCGCCGGCGTTCGGCCTCGTCCAGACCGGGCGGGGCGACCAGGATGCGGGTTCCCCGGTCACCGACGGCGGCCCGGACCCGCTGCTCGTCCCAACGCGCGACAGCGCCCGGCAGCCGGACCACCGGGTCGGCGGCGACGAGAGCCGTCATCTCCTCGACCGAGGGCACGCTCGCGTCGCTCAGTTCCCCGGCCGAGCCCTCGGGCAGCGCGGCGGTCGACGGGGAACGCCCGTAGCTGACCTCCACGCTCTGCCGCTGCGCCACCAGGAACACCACGAGCACCGCCGCCGCGGCGGCCAGCAGCGACCAGCGCAGCAGCTCCCGTCGTACCCTCGTCACCGGCCGGCCCGCCACAGCTCGTCGGCGCGGCGGGCGTGCTCGGCCGCCGCGCGGGCCGCGTCGGCGCCGCCGCGTCCGGCGGCGAGCAGCTCAGCGCGGGCCAGCAGCCGCTCGGCCGCCGGCACGGCCGCCGGGGCGGCGTCCCGGCTGACCGTGGCGTCGTGGATCGCCGCCCGCGCCGACGACCAGGCAACCCGCCGGCCCTCGGCCCGGGCGCGGCGCCGGGGCAGCAACGCGGCGAGGAAACCGGCGACCACCGCCACCAGGCCCCCGCCCAGCCAGGGCAGCACGCTCGCGGTCATGATCCATGTCTAACGCACCGCCGCCAGCGCCGCGAACCGGGCGGGGTGCCGGCCCGCCGCCTACGACGACGAATAGCCCTCGTTGAAGCCCTGCATGAACCCTTCCGCGAACCCGGAGATGACACACCCGGCACAGCACAGGATCACCAGCAGCGCCGGCACCGCCACCCACAGGACGATCGCCCACCTGCTCATCCCCTCGCTCGGCTGCTCCACGTACGCCGGCGGATAGTACGGCTGCTGCTGATACGGCTGCTGGTACGGATCCTGATGGTAGGGATCGTGAGGATGCATCCGGCCATCGTGCCCACCGGCCGGGACCGCCGGAAGATCCGAACGGTCCGCCGATCCTGCCGCGACGGCCCCCGTCACGCCCGGTGCGCATCGAGGTGGGTCAGCACCGTCTGGTTGGCCTCCCAGCCGTCCGGGAACTTCACCGGCACGTCCAGGTGCACCCGCTCGGTCGACGGGTACGCGTCGAGCAGCTCACCGATCCCGGCCCGCGCCACCACCACACAGGCGTGCCGGTGCCGCGACGCGAGCACGCACAGCCGCCCCGACTCCAGGTGGAAGGCGGTCGCGTCACGCCGGCCGGAGAGCGGGTGCAGCACGATCGTCACGTCGTACTCCCGGCCCTGGAGCCGGTTGGCGGTGTCCACGGTGATGCCCGCCCCGGCCGCGCCCAGCCGGGACCGGATGGCCGCGACCTGGTCGCGGTGCGCGGCCCCGACGGCGATCCGGTCCGCGGTGACCGGCGCGCCGCCGGGCGCGGCCTCGCTGACCGCGACCGCGCCGCGCCGCAGCACCCGCAACGCCAGCTCCGCGCAGGCCGCAGCGGCTTCCCCGTCGGTACGCACGGTGTGCCGCGCCGGCAGCTCGTGCAACGCCCAGCCGGTGGCGGCGGCCACCTCCACCGAGGCGTCGTAGGCGTCACCCGCGCCGGGCTCGGTGAACGCCAGCGCCCGGTCTGCCGGCCCGGTCCCGGCACGGAACCCGGTGAACGGATAGAACGCGGCGGACACCACAGGGGCGGCCGAGTCGGGCAGCCGCCACGACACCGGGAGCCGGTGCACCGGAAGATCCGGGTTGTGCCGCAGCAACGTGGCCACCGCCGACTGCATCGGATCCCAGGTCAGACCGGTCCAGCGGAACGTCTCCACGGTGCTGAACGGATCGAGCTGCCCCGGGTCGCCGACGAACAGGGCCCGCTCGAACCGTCCCGCCACGCGCAGCAGCGCGTCCGCGCGCATCTGGTACGCCTCGTCCACGATCGCCCACGGCCAGCTGCCCTCGGTGACGGTGGCCCACTTGGCCGCCGTACCGATGGTCACCGCCGGGCCGCCCAGGTCGGGGACCTTCGCCGCGACCCGGACCGCAGGGTGGGCGGTGACCCGCTCGGTGGGCCGGTAGTCGGTCGCCGAGAGCCGCCCGACGCGCAGCTCCGGAGCCTTACGGCCGAGCCGGTCGATGAGGTCGTCCACCTGCTCGTTGGTCTGCGCCACGACCATCAGCGGGTCGCCGGTGGCGGCCGTCTCGATCGCGGCGCGGACCACGAGGGTGGACTTCCCGGCGCCGGGTGGCGAGTCCACGACGACGCCGCGGTGCGTGCCGTCGCGCAGATCCCGCAGCACACGCTGGATCACCTGCTCGGCTTCGTGCACGGCGGGCCCTTCCTGGGTTCGAAGAAGGCGGGGCCCTTTCTTAGCACGCGCCGGGTAAGGCTGCGGACATGAGGGACCTCAACGAACAGCGAAACGGCACGGAAGCCGAGAGCGGCAGCGCCAGGAAGGATCGCTACCGGTCCTGGCCTTCGTTGTAGCGTCAGCGGCACCCGATCGGTTCGTCAACGCAGGGAGACCCGGTGATCAGGACTCGCGGCTTCGAACTCGCGGGCTGGCAGGCAGATGCCGTTGAAGCTTGGGTCGGTGACGTCGGCGGCAGTTGCCGAGGAACGCTCGAGATCGTCACGGGTGGCGGCAAGACCCTGATCGCGCTCGCCTGCGCCGCGCGCGCAGCCGAACGCGATCCTCACCTGCGGCTGGTTGTGGTCGTCCCCACCGAGGCATTGGCCCGGCAGTGGCGGACCATGCTTGAGCGGTTCACGAATCTCGAGCAATCCGAGATCGGTCTGCTCGGTGCCGGGCACTCCGCTGAGCTCTCCCGCTGCAGGGCGCTGGTGGCAGTACTGAACACCGCTGCCAAGCAACTGCCGGTCGCGGCCCATACCGCGCAACCACTGATGCTGGTCATCGATGAGTGCCACCGCGCGGGAGCGCCGACCTTCTCCCGGGTACTGCAGACCGAGGCCGCATATCGGCTCGGGCTTTCCGCCACTCCCGACCGCGAGGAACTGGACGAGGCAGGTCAACCACTGCGCTACGACGAACAACTCGTCGGTCAGCGCCTCGGACCCGTCGTATACCGCTACACCCTGCGTAACGCACGCGTCGACGGGTGGCTGCCGGACTACGGAATTCATCACCACGGCATCCAGCTCACCGATGAGGAACGGCGCGAGTACGAAAAAGTCAGCCGCCAGGTGGACGACCTCGCAGACGAACTACGCTCGCTCGGCTTCGAGCCCGCACGGGCACAGCAGTTGCAGCGACGCGGTGGTGAGGTTGCATCGGTTGCCCGCAACTACGTGGCTGTGACGTCCCGCCGGAAGGACCTGCTGTACCGCGCCGCTGAGCGTAGCCGGGTAGCGCACCGGATCATCGAGGACGCCCTCGGAGCAAGTACGACGACCCGGCGGGTACTGCTGTTTCACGAGCGAGTCGACGACGCGAAGCAACTGTATGAGCGCCTGCAGCGAGAGCTGGGGAATTCGACTATCGCATTGGAGCACTCCCGATTGGGAACACGGACTCGGACGGCAGCGCTGGACGCCTTCCGGGACGGTCGCGCCCAGATCCTGGTGTCCGTGAAGTCACTGGTAGAAGGCATCGACGTACCGGAGGCAGACCTCGGAGTCTCGGTGGCGGCCACCTCCAGCGTTCGCCAGCGGATCCAGGCACTCGGGAGAGTGTTGCGGCGCCGCTTCGACAGCCCTGCCGAGTCCAAGCACGCCGAAATGCACATCATCTATGTGGCGGGCACGGTGGACGAGCAGATCTACGCCAAGGAGGACTGGGCCGACCTCACCGGCGAAGGCTCGAATCACTACTGGCGCTGGCCGCGCGAGCCCAGCCAGGCAAAGGAGCGAATGCCCGGACCGCCGGCTACCCCTCGCCCGACCGAACAGCAGGAATGGGAGCGGCTGGGCCGGCGTGCACCGGACACGCCGGTCGAGTGGCAGGGCATGTTCAGCGGCCAGGAGTACTCAGTCGACACCCTCGGTACCGTCACGAACCTCTCGGGTGCGCTGATCCGTAATCCCCAGCACGTCGCATCGCTGGTCGAACTGGTCCGAGGGCGCCCCGGTGGGCGCTTCCGAATCACCCCCACCCACCGCCTTGTTCTCGTCTGGGGGGACGGGCCGGCCGGAGCCCTCCCCTACGTCGCTGGGCAGCTCACCGACGACTTCGAGGCCGAACCTCGGCATGCGCCCCCGGCGGCGGCTGCCGCGGACCCGAGCAAGCTGGCCCCGGGGACGACGCTTCACGGGCCCCTGGACAAGGGCGGCGGTGTTTTCCGCCTTCGTCAGAAGAGAGGCGGCGTTATCGAACGACGCCTGCCGGGCGGAGTGACGGAGTTCGCACGCACCGACGACGCGGCACCCGCCGAACTCGTGGAGAACGCGCAGCGAGCGCTCGACGGGTGGCGTCAGCTATTTGACAGAGGAATTAGCTTCTTCGTCAGTAGCGAGGGTCATGCGTGGTACCTCGCCGGCGGCAGCCGGCACTTCCTGGCTTACGTACCGGGTGGGTTTTCATGGCCGTCTTGATGACGTCCGATCCACCCTACGGTCACACGTGTCAGAAAGACCGCCAATAGCGAGAGGATTTCAGATCCGATGTGGACGGCTGCTGCTCGTGGGCCATAGGCTCGCCCAGCGCTCGGCGCCACGGGTCGATCCGTGGATGCCGCGCTGATCTGACCCGCTATCTCAGGAGCGAAGGTGTTCCAGCTTTACCCCGTCCTGTCGCCGCCGAACAGCAACAAGGACGCCAAGTATTCGATCGTTCGCGGAAACGACGGCGACTGGGAGGTTCGGCTGATCTACCGTGACAGCAACGGTGAGCATCTGCGGACCAACAAACGGCACAAGAAGCTCATCGCCAAGGTCAACGAGATCAAGGAACAGCAGAGTCAAAGACTCGGTGGCATCTTTTACCTCAACGAGTTCCGCCACGTCCTTGTGCCCCAGACGGGTGGGGGCTACATCTACGCCGGAACGCATCGGAAGTTGCTCGACTTCGACTTCGACGGCCGCACGCTGAGCCCCGTCGCACCGTCGGGCCTGGCTCCGGGAGACCAATGGCCGGGGCCGCACGTCGGGATCCGGCACGTACTCGCCTCCGGCGGAGACGACATCTATCGCGTCGTCGGAACCAGCAGGCACGGCTCCCGCCAGGAGCTTCTCTCAGCCGCGGTGGGGGCGAAGGCGGCCCGGAGACTCGCTCACCGGTTGAGGAAAGTCAAGGGAATCCAGGGCGGCAGGTTCTACATCAACGAGGCCAGGGAGTTCTTCACGCCGGTTGGCGAGAACGCTCGAGGTGTCTCCTACGTCTATCTCGGTGCACTCGGCGATGAGCCGTGGTTCGCCGCCCCGCTGATGGGTGATCGTCGGTAGCACGAACGCCCATCAGCGACGCGACTCCGCGAGCCTACGGCTTGCGGGCGAGCAACCCGACGAACGTGTGATAGGTGTCGGTCTGCTGCGGGGCGGGCGCGTCCGGGTCCGGACGCCACTCCGCCAACGGCACCAGACCCGGCTCCAGCGGCGTCAGCCCGTCGGCGAAGGCGAGGATCTCCTCGTCGGTACGCCAGCGGCCGGTACCGAGCGACTCGTTGAACACCCGCTCGACCTCGCGGGCCTTGCGGGAGCCCTCCGGATCCCGCTCACCCGGGTCGCGGAAGTGCGAGATCGCGACGTAACTGCCGGACGGCAGCGCGTCGATCAGCGCCGCCGCCACCGATCGCGGATCCTCGTCGTCGCCGATGTGGTGCAGGATCGCGAACAGCAGCAGCCCGATCGGGCGGTCGAAGTCGAGGAACCGGCGGACGTCCGGATCGTTGAGAATCTCCTCCGGCTCCCGGATGTCGGCCTGGATCACCGTCGCGGTGCCCTCCGCGGCGAGCAGCGCCCGCCCGTGCGCCAGGACGATCGGGTCGTTGTCCACGTACACGACCCGGGCGGCCGGGTTGTGCTCGATGGCGACCTCGTGCACGTTGCCCTGGGTGGGCAGGCCCGACCCGATGTCGAGGAACTGGTCGATGCCCTCCTCGGTCACGAGGTAGCGGATCACCCGGCGCAGGAAGGCCCGGTTCGCCTGACCGGCGGCCGGCCCGTCCGGCGTGATCCGCAGGGCGTGCTCGGCGACCTTCCGGTCGACCTCGAAGTTGTCCTTGCCGCCCAGGAAGTAGTCGTAGACCCGGGCCACGCTGGGAATGGTGACGTCGATTCCGGGCGGTGCGGCCTTGTCGCGGGTCACAGGCGTCTCCAGGCTCCGTGGGCGGTTCCGGGTGTTTTCGGGGAGTGTAGCGACCGTACAGGGTGGATGGTCGCCCCGTTTGGGACCGCTCCCAGCGGACCAGCCGCCACCAGGACGTTCATCGATCGACACGCCGAGGTCACCGCAGCTCTGTCGCCCCGCATGTCCCGCCGTGACCATCCCGGTATCCGCAGCGCCCGCCGCCGGGCAACCGCATGTCGCACCAGACCCGGTAACGCACGTGCTGCGCGTCCTCCTCGCTGAGCGTCGTCTCGCCGAAGTCAACGGCATCGAGGTGCCCGAGCGACCGGGCGAGCGCGGCGGCCAGCTCGGCGGCGACGTCCCGGCATGTCAGCGTGGTCGGCAGGTGGATGATCCAGCGCGGCTCAGTCATCGTGGCCGCGTCGACGGCAGCCGTTGTGGCGGGACTGCCACTGCCGCAGCGCCTGACGGACCCGCTCCGACTCGGTGCGCGCCGTGGTCAGCTCCCGATGCAGCCGGTCCATCTCGTCGGCGACCCGGCACAGGTAGTCGTGGACCTGCGCCGGGTCCAGCCCACGCCAGCGGGTGTCGAACACGGCGCTGCGCACCTGGTACGCCTGCACCCGCTCCCCGGTCACGTAGATCATGACGCCACCGTCGCGGCCGTCACGGCCTCGTCGGGCAGCCCGGCCGCGGCGAGCGTCGCCCTCCCCCACCGGGCCAACCGGCAGGGGTACGGGACGCGCTCGCTGCGGCACAGCGGCCCCTGCGGCCAGTGCTCGGGCACGTGTACGCGCACCGCCAGCGCGGCGACGAGCAGATCCTCGTCGGTGACGGGGATGAGGACGGGGAAGTCGGCGAGTGCGGTGGACATCGGCAGGCACCTCCGGATTCGGTCTCGTGGAGTGGCGCCGGGGCGGGCGGGGACGGCGGAAGCCGCGATCGGGGGACGCGGTGCCGCCGGAGCCCAGCACCCGCCCCGGGCCATGAGCCGACCTTCAGTCCTTCTCAGCAGGCCGCGCATGCCCTGTTGATCGTGGCCGCCATGCACAAAGCACATACGGTCAGTGACCGAGACGAAACAGTCGATGATATGCACGGTGCGTATACCGGGCCGCTCCGGAACGGGTTGAATGGCTAGGCTCGACTCCGGACACAGGTTCTCCGCGAACGGCGAGGTTGCCGGTGACACCTGCGAACTGCCCCCGCTGCGGCGGCCGCCTGGCGCGCGACAACGGCACGGGACGCTGCGCGCCCTGTCAGGCCGCCGAACGTGACCGCCTCAGCACGCCGCCCGCCGTACCCGATTCGTTCTGGGACCATGAGCCGGTACGGACGGCGCTGGCCGGGCGGCACCTCGGGCGGGTGATCCGTGCGTACCGGCACCACCCGTACCACGGGCGGAGCGCTCTGCCGCAGAGCGTCGTCGCCGGGTGGCTGGGAATCACCCAGGCGCAGTTGAGCCGGATCGAGAACGGGCCTGCCCAGGTGCATCTCGACCGGCTGACGCATTGGGCGACAGTGCTCCACATCCCGCCGACATCGCTCTGGTTCGCAGTCGGTCCGGGCTCCCCGACGAGCGCCCGGACCGACGCAGCACCGGACCTGGGACGGCGAACACTCTTGGCCGGCATCGCGGCGGTGTCGGCGGGAGCCGGACTGGTCGGCGTCGGTGAGGAACCCCGGCCCCGCCGCATCGGCAGTGCGGACGTGTCTCGGCTGAACGCGGTGCTGGAGCTCTATCGGTCAGTCGACTACGAATGCGGCGGTGGCCTGCTCTATCGGGAGGTGGCCCGGTTCGCGGAGTCGGTGTATCGCATGCTCGACTGGTCGCACTCGGCCGGATTGACACCACGCCTGGTCGCGGCGGTAGCGGCGGCTCGTCAACTGGCGGGCTGGACCGCGCTCGACGCCGGCCGGCACGCCGACGCCCAACGGCATTTCGTTGCCGGCGAGCGGGCGGCGACGACCGCTGACGACGCTCCGCTAGCGGCCCTGATTCGCTACTCACAGGCCAAGCAGCTACAACACCTTCGGCACAACCAGGACGCCCTGGCCGCTCTGCGTCTGGCCCACTCGGAGCTGGGATCGCGGGCAACCCCGGCGGTGAGGGCGCTGCTCTGGGGCGCGGAGGCCGCCTCGACAGCCGCGCTCGGCGACCACCGCAATGCGCTCACCCTTCTCGGTCGGGCGAGTGATCAGTTCGAGCGTGTGGATCCCGAGCGCGAGCCGGCATGGATGGTCTTCTACGACCGCGGTGAACTGCTCGCCCAATACGGTCGGGTGTACCGCGACGTGGCCCGGCAGACCGGAACACAGGCGACGCAAGCCGTACGGAGCGTCGAGGAAGCGATCGTCGCCTTCGGTCCGGCGAACGTCCGCAGCACGGTCCTGAACGAGGTCGGGTTGTGCAGCGCGCTCTTCCTCGCCGATGAGCCCGAACGGGCGGTCACTGTCGGCATACGCGTGGTGGAACAGTCACGTGCGTTGAGTTCCAGTCGAGTGGTCGACCGAGTGGTGAATCTGCGCCGCGACGTAGGACGGCACCGCCACCTTCCGATCGTCGCCGAATTCGAACGGACGCTCACCGCACGAGCTGCGGCCACGGCATGAGCGGCCGGTTCTCGGAAGAGGCGATGGCTCGGGCCATGCGGGAGATCGCCGGCAAGCTTGACGTGCCGGCCGAGAATGCCCGACTCCTGCGGCTGACAAACAACGCCGTGTTCGCGCTGCCGGAATCCGGGCTTGTCATCCGGATCGCACGAACGCACCGACTCAGAGACCGGGTGCAGAAGGTCGTTCAACTGGCGCGATGGTTCGCCGAGCTGGACGCGCCGACGATCCGGCTTGCGCCGGGCGTGACACAGCCGGTCGAAGTCGGCGACTTGGTGGCCACGGTGTGGACCTACGTGCCAGCCACCGCACCTGTTCCAACTGTGGATGACCTCGGCTCGGCGCTGCGGGGATTTCATACGCTTGGACCTCCGCCTTTCCCGTTGCCAGCCTGGGATCCGATCGGGGACGCACGTCGACGCCTGGCGGATGCCGACGGGCTGAGCACCGAGCACCACGACTATCTGGTGGGGTGGTGCGACCGCTTGGAGCCGCAGGTCGCCGACCTCAGCCATCGGGCGTCGCACTCGCTCATCCACGGGGACGCGCACGTCGGCAACCTGCTCCGGGATGCATCGGGTCGCATCCTGCTCTGCGACTTCGACGCCACCTGCCTCGGGCCGTGGCAGGTGGACCTGGCCGCGGTCGCTGTGGGCGAGGCCCGCTTCGGCAAGACCGGGGCGCATCGGGCTCTCGCCGAAGCGTACGGATATGACGTGACATCCGATCGCGACTGGCCACTACTGCGGGAAGCCCGCGAGCTCAAGATGATCGCTGCTGCCACGCCGCTCCTCGCGAGTTCGTCGAGCGTTGCGGCCGAATTCGCCACCCGGCTACGTTCCGTATCGGAAGGCAATCGCAGTGCGAGTTGGACCCCGTTTGCTGATCTTGTTGACCCTGCAGCGAGTTAACCGGCCCGGGATAGATCCGAGTGCAGTGGCGCCATGATCGATAACTCGATGTGGGAAGACGCAGCGGGGAAAGTGACCGCCGGCCGATGAGATCCTGTCCTCGTGCGGGAGCATCTGCGACTACGCCACCAGACCGCGGCAGAGGCCGAGGGCCTGGTGGGCCAGCTAGTGGACGTGTACCTCGACGCGCACGCCGCCGACGGTCCCCGCTACACAGCTGAGCGGTACGAACGGCAGCTCGCGGCGCACATGCCCCGGCAGGGCTGGGAGCTGGTGTCGGCCCGCGTCGAAGACGAGTTGGTCGGCTACGTCTACGGCTTCCCGCTCGCAGCCGATACACCCTGGTGGGACGGCATCAACGAGCCGGTGCCGGAGGGCTTCACAGACGAGAATGGGCACCGGACTTTCGCAGTCTGCGAATTGCTGGTGCGGCGATCGTGGCAACGCCGGGGTATCGCGCGGGCGCTCCACGACCGGCTCCTGGGCACGCGGCGGGAAGAAAGGGCCACGCTGCTCGTACGCCCCGACAACACTGCCGCCCAGCATGCGTATGACTCCTGGGGTTGGCAACCGGCCGGGTGGCTCCAGCCGACGCGGGCAGGCGCACCGCTGTTCGAGGTCCGCATCAAAGCCATCGCGTCGAGCCGGTGATGGGCGACGCGTCGACCTTCACCTCCAGGTGTCGATGATCTGACAGGCGGAGGGACAAAGCTCCTGACACCTACCGCACCAGCTTCCGCCTGGCGTTCATCGCGGCTAGCTTGCCCTCGTGGGGGATCTTGAGAAGGGCATCTACGAGCACCTGATCACGGAAAAGCTGGCGACGCAGCTCAGGCACATCGATGACGCCCTCGTCCGGGACGCGAAGCTGGATGCCGCCGACGCGCATGACGTCCTGGCCCGGCACATCGCTGGCCTCGCGCGGCGGGCTCTCCTCGGCATCGGCGGCGGCGAGAACAAACTGGCCCGGCAGGTCGACCTGGCGAACCGCATCGCCGCGCACATCGCTCAGGCCGAGCCCCGCGCCGTCACCGCCGATGACCAGGTAGCGGACGCCCAACGTCTGTTGCACGCCATTGCCGCACCGCCCACCCCGCCGGCCGCACCCGTCTTCCCGATCCGCCCCTCGACGCCGCTTTCCACCGGCGCGCTCCTGGTCAACGGCCGGCACCAGCCGCGCATCGGCCACGAGGTCAGCCACGAGATGGCGTCGGCGGACGAGGTGGACCTGCTCTGCGCCTTCATCAAGTGGCACGGTCTGCGCATCATCGAACCCGCGATCACCGAGTTGATCGCCCGAGGTGGCCGGGTCCGCGTCATCACGACCACATACATGGGCGCCACCGACCAGCGGGCGCTCGATCGGCTCGCCGAGCTGGGCGCCGAGGTCAAGGTCTCCTACGAGACCCGGACCACGCGCCTGCACGCGAAGGCATGGCTGTTCCGGCGCAACAACGGCACCACGACCGCGTACGTCGGCTCGTCGAACCTCTCGAAGGCCGCGCTTGTCGACGGCGTCGAGTGGAACGTGCGGATCTCGAACTTAGAGCAGCCGCACGTCATCGACACGTTCGAGGCCACATTCGCCGACTACTGGAACGACTCGGCGTTCGAGAACTACGACCCGGCCACCGATGCCGAGCGCCTGCGCGTGGCGTTGCGTGGGGAACGCACCGACGAGGCACCGACCGAGATCGCGAACCTGGACGTGCGGCCCTTCCCGTACCAGCAGGAGGTTCTTGACGACCTCGACGCCGAGCGTCTGGTGCACGGCCGCTGGCGCAACCTGGTGGTGATGGCGACCGGCACCGGCAAGACCGTGGTGGCGGCGCTCGACTACCGCCGGCTCCGGCGCGCAGACCATGTCGACTCGCTGCTCTTCGTGGCGCACCAGGAGCAGATCCTGCGGCAGAGCCGGTCGGTGTTCCGTCAGGTCATGGGCGACGGAGCCTTCGGCGAGACGCTCGTCGGCGGCGATCGGCCGCAGGGGTGGAAGCACGTCTTCGCGTCGATCCAGTCGCTGCGCCGGGAGACGATCGACCCCGAGGCGTTCGACATGGTGATCGTCGACGAGTTCCACCACGCCGAGGCGGCCACGTACACGGCGTTGCTGGAACGGCTTCGACCCCGCGTACTCCTGGGCCTGACCGCGACCCCCGACCGGAGCGATGGTGGCGACGTGCGCCGGTGGTTCGAGGGCCGCGCGTCGGTGGAGTTGCACCTGTGGGAAGCGCTCGAACGGCAGTTGCTGGCGCCGTTCCAGTACTTCGGGGTGCATGACGACGTGGACCTGGCACGGGTGCGGTGGAAGCGCGGACAGGGGTACGACAAAGGCGAGTTGGACGGCGTCTACACCGGCAACGACGCTCGGGCGCGGCTCATCCTGCACGCGGTCAGGCGGATCGCTGATGCCGGACGGATGCGCGCGCTCGGATTCTGCGTGAGCATCGGGCACGCCGAGTTCATGGCCGACTGGTTCACCCGGCACGGTGTGCCGGCGGCGGCCGTGACGTCGACTGTCGGCCGCGCGGACCGACACGCCTTGATCGACCGCTTCCGCAAGCGCGAGCTGAAGGTGCTCTTCACTGTCGACCTGTTCAACGAGGGCATCGACCTGCCGATGGTCGACACGATTCTGATGCTGCGCCCCACCGAGAGCGCCACGATCTTCCTGCAACAGCTCGGCCGGGGCCTGCGGCTGGACGACGACAAGCCGTGCCTGACGGTGCTCGACTTCATCGGCGGCCAGCACGCGAACTTCCGGTTCGATCTGCGGTGGCGGGCGCTCGCCGGGGTCAGCCGTAGGGCGGTGCAGACCACCGTCGAGGAGGGTTTTCCCTCGCTACCAAGCGGCTGCCATATCCATCTGGATCCGGTGGCTCAGAAGGCAGTCCTCGCCAACCTCAAGTCGGCGCTGCCGACGTCGAAGAACGCCCTGGTAGCCGAGCTGCGGCAGCTCGGTGACGTCAGCCTGTCCGACTTCCTGCACGAGACCGGCCTGGAGATTGAGGACGTTTACCGGTCGGCGAACATCGGTGGCTGGGCCGGGCTGCGGCGTCTCGCCGGACTCGACCCGGCCGGAGGCGGCCCCGATGACCGCGACCTGGGCCGGGCCATCGGCCGGATGCTCCACACCGACGATGCCGATCGGCTGGAACTGATCGCCCGGGTCGCCGCCGGCCAGCGTCCCGCCGCGGGGAGGCTGCTCGACATGCTGCACTTCAGCCTGTGGGGGCCGTCGGTGCCGCTGGCCGAGCGCGACGCCCGGCTCCGGCGGCTGTGGGCGGAGCCGGCGCGCTGCGCTGAGCTGCGACAGGTCACCGACGTACTGCGCGACCGCATCCACCGGGTCACCGAGCGGCCGGCCTCCGACCAGGTACCGCTGCGGGTGCACGCCCGCTACAGCCGCAACGAGGCGTGCGCGGCGTTCGGCATGACCAACCCGGGCTCGCTGCGCGAGGGCGTGAAGTGGCTGCCGGACGAGCGCGCGGACCTGTCCTTCGTCACGCTCGTGAAGTCCGAGGAGCACTACTCCCCCACCACCATGTACGCCGACCGTGCCATCACGGAACGGCTGTTCCAGTGGGAGTCGCAGAGCACCACGTCGTCGGGATCGGCCACGGGACGGCGGTACGTCAACCACGTCGCGCAGGGCTCCACGGTGCACCTGTTCGTCCGCGAGACCAAGATCGCCGATCGTGATCTAGGCGCACCGCCGTACCTGTACGCGGGACCGATGACGTACCGGGAGCACAGCGGCGACCGGCCCATGCGGATCCTCTGGGAGTTGCGGACTCCGCTGCCAGCTGACATGTACGCCGCCGCCCGCGCGATCGCCGCCTGATATCACAGGCGACTCAGCTCGACAGGCGCGGGAAAGCACTACTCAAGGTGAACGGAGATCGGTCGCTCAGGCCGGCCATCGTGGAGGGCCTCCGCGGCCGGTGCGGAAGCCGATGCCGAGGCCGGCGCGGTCGAGCGCACGAACCTCAGCAGCGCGACGAACGCCAGTACGGCCGTCACCGCGCCTCCGGCGAAGCGCACCCAGTGACCGGCGACGAACTCGGCGGCGACCTGACGCAGGTACTCGGCGGAGTGCGTACCGGGCGGGTCCACGAACATGATCTCGTTGCGCGGCCAGAAGAAGACAGCCGAGAACAGGAACTCGCAGACGACGAAGACGGCTGTGGCGCCGGCGACCCACCAGCGCAGCCGCCGGTCGCGCCAGGTGAGCAGCGTCGCCGCGACGCTGCTCAGGATCACCGACGCGCCCAGCGGCGGGAAGTAGTCGTGCGGGCCGCCGTGGACGAGGAACTCGCGTGCCCGGTCGAGGGAGGCGGGCGCGTCGTTGAAGACGTTCGGGTAGAGCATGACCGTCTCGGCGGCGACCCCGCCGAACGACATCATCGCCGCCCAGACCATGGCAATCAGGGCGATCCAGGTCAGTCTTGTGCGTACCACGAGGGTTCTCCTCACGAATGGGGGACGCCATCGACGCTAGGTCGGCAGCCGGCGGCCGTCGTCCGCGCAGCCGCGCGAGCGGTTGTCGCTTCTCGGCGTACGCCTAGGGGGTGCCCCTGACGCCTGCTGACGACAGCGGTGCGGGTCCGCGCGGGCCTACGCTCGAAGGCGTGCCCGACACCTCGCCCACCCGTGCCGACGTGGTGCTCGCGGCGGCCACGCTCGGCCTGGTCGCGGTGGCCGTGGCCGCCGACCGGCCGGCGCCCGGCGGCGCGGCGCTCGCGGTCGGGTTCGGGGTGGCGCTCGGCGGGCTGGTGCTGTGCGCCAGGCGGTGGCCGCTGCCGGCGCTGCTGGCCACGGCGGTCGCCATTCTCGGGTACTACGCGCTGGACCTGCCGCCGGTCGGGGTTGCCGCCCCGGCCGCCGCCGTCCTCTACCGGGTGTCCGAGCGCGGCCGGCTCGTCCCGGCCGCCGTGGTCGCCGGGAGCCTGCTGGCCGTGTCGGTGGCCGCCCGGCTGGCCGAGGGAGACGACGTCGCGGTGGTCGTCGGTACGGAACTCGGCTCCGAGGCGGCGTTGCTGCTCGCCGTCATCGCCCTCGGCGACGCGGTACGCAACCGCAGGTCGCTGCGGGCGGCGTTGGTCCGGCAGGCGGTCGCGGCCGACGAGGAGCGGCACCGGGAGGCAGCCCGTCAGGTCGAGGCGGAACGGCTGCGCATCGCCCGGGAGGTGCACGACACGCTCGGGCACACCATGTCGGTGATCACGCTGCAGTCGGCAGTCGCCCGGGAGGCGCTCGCCGACAGCGATCCGGCGCAGGCGGAGGGCGCGCTGGCCGCGATCCGGTCGGTGAGCGGCAGCGCGATGGCGGAGTTGCGGGCGACGCTCGGCACGCTGCGCCGCGAGCCCGGGCCACGGGAACCGGTCCCCGGCTTCGACCGGCTCCCGGCGCTCGTGGACGGGGTGCGCCGGGGTGGCCTGGTCGTCGATCTGCGGATCGAGGGTCTGGTGGGCGCGCTGCCGGCGGTGGTGGGCAGCACCGTCTACCGGGTCGTGCAGGAGGCGTTGACGAACGTCCTGCGCCACGCCGAGGCCACCCGGGTCGTCGTGGCGGTCCGCGCCACGGCCGGGCGGCTCAGCGTGGAGGTGGTGGACGACGGCCGGGGCCGCCCACCGGGGGACGGGACGGGTCAGGGCCTGCGCGGCATGGCCGAGCGGGTCGCGTTGCTGGGCGGGACGGTCGAGACCGGCATGAACGGCAGCGGCGGCTTTCGGGTGTGGGTCCATCTGCCCCTCGCCGGGGTGGCCGCGTGAGCGCGATCCGCGTCGTCCTCGTCGACGACCAGCACCTGGTCCGTACCGGCCTGCGCGCGCTGCTCGACCGCGCGCCGGACATCGAGGTGGTGGGCGAGGCCGGCGACGGCGGCAGCGGCCTCGCTGTGGTACGGCAGCAGCGGCCCGACATCGTGCTGATGGACGTGCGGATGCCCGGCGGGGACGGGCTGGCGGCGACCCGCCGCATCCTGACCGACCCGACGTTGGACGGCGTGCAGGTGGTCATGCTGACCACGTTCGACGACGACGAGTACCTGTTCGAGGCGATCCGCGCCGGGGCGGCCGGTTTCCTGCTCAAGGACACCCCGCCCGACGCGCTGCGGGACGCGGTCCGGACCGTCGCCGGTGGCGACGCGCTGCTGTCCCCCGCCGTCACCCGGCGGGTGCTCGCCGCGGCGGCCCGCGCACCGGTGGCCGACCCGGCGCGGCTGGCCGGACTGACCGCGCGGGAACGGGACGTGCTCGCGCAGGTGGGCACCGGACGGTCGAACGCGGAGATCGGGCAGGCGCTGTTCCTGAGCCCGGACACCGCCCGCACCTATGTGAGCCGGCTGCTCCAGAAACTGCACGCCCGTGACCGGGCCCAGCTCGTCGTGATCGCGTTCGAGAGCGGGCTGGTCCGCCCCGGCGAGGGCTGAGCCGCGCCGGGGCGGACGTGCCGGTCAGACCGGGGCGGCGTCCGCCGGCTCGGGTGCCGCGTGCCGGCCGCCGCCGTTGCGCCGCTCGTCGCCGTGCCCCGGCCACCACGCCTTGTGACCGATCAGCCCGGTCAGCGCCGGTACGAAGAACATCGACATGACGAACGCGGCGAGCACGATCCCGATCGCCACCGCGAAGCCCATCTGCTGGAGGAACGAGATCGGCGCGAGCATCAGCACGCCGAACGTGCCGGCCAGGATCAGCCCGGCCGCGGCGACTGTCGGGCCGGCGTGCTCCACCCCGATCGCGGCGGCCCGGTGCGGTTCGTGGCCCTCGCGCGCCTCCTCGCGTAGTCGGGCGATCATCAGGATGTTGTAGTCGGTGCCGATCGCCACCACGAACAGGTAGAGGATGATCGGCAACTGGAACGTCACACCGGGGTTGCCCTGGAGCCCCTGGAACACGTAGACGGTCGCGCCGAGCGTGGCGGCGAAGTTGAGCAGCACCGCAATCACCAGGTAGACCGGCGCGACGAGGCTGCGCAGCAGCAGCGCCAAGATGATCGCGATCAGGAGGGCGGCGACCGGGAGGATCACCGACAGGTCCCTGTTGTTCGCCGAGTTGATGTCCGCGAAGATCGCCGTGGCGCCGCCGACCAGCGCCCTGGTGCCCGGCGGAGCCGCCTCGTGCACCGCGTCCCGCAGGTCGTCGCGCACGAGCGTGATCGCCTCGTTGGACATCGGGTTCTCGTCCAGCAGCAGGTTGATCCGGACGACGCTGGGGTCGGTGGCGCTGCGCTCCGGCGGCTGCGCCTGCCCCACGCCGGGCGCGCGTGCCGCCGCGGCGGCGAAGTCGTCCACCTGCTGCTCGCTGAGCGGGGTGCCGTTGCCGGTGGTCAGGTAGACCTCGGTGGGCGCGAGCGCACCGGCGGCGAACCCGCGCTGGAGGTCCTGGGCGGCCCGCGCCGACTCGGTGTCCTGCGGGAAGCCGGCGCTGAAGTCGTAGTCGGCCTTGTAGCCGAGCACCCCGGCGGCGAGCGCCACGAGCAGCGCGCCCGAAGCCGCGGCCACCACGGCCGGGCGGCGGCCGACGACGGCGCCGAGCCGCCGGGACAGCGTCGCCTTGGGCGGGCGCTGCCACGCCTTCGACGGCCAGAACACCCACCGGCCGAGCAGCGACACGAGCGCCGGGATCAGCGTCAGCGAGGTGATGAGCATGACGCCGACGGCGATGGCGAGCGCCGGGCCGAGCGAGCCGAAGAAGCCGAGCGAGGCGAGCAGCAGCACCAGGAACGCCACGATCACCGCACCGGCGGCGGACGTGATGACCTCGCCGACCCGCTGCACCGTGACGACCATCGCGGTGCGCTTGTCGTCACCGGCGCGTAGCCGCTCCCGGTAGCGGAACAGCAGGAACAGGATGTAGTCGGTGCCGATGCCGAACAGCACGATCAGCAGGATGGTCTGCAGGTCCTGGCTGACGTTGAGGTCGAACGCCTTGCCGGCGGCGGCGACCAGCCCGGTAGTGACGGTCATGACGACGCTGATGACCACCACGGGTAGCAGCGCGGCGATCGGGCTGCGGAAGATGATCAGGATCAGCCCGATGATGAGGACGATGGTGGCGACACCGACGACCGCGAACGCGTCGTTGAACGTGTCCTCGTTGTCGACGAAGCTCGCCACGTCGCCTGCCACCCCCGCGGTCAGGCCGCTGCCGGCCAGGTCCGGCCCGAGAGCGGCGCGCAGATCGCGTACGGCGTCGAGCAGGCCCGGGTCGTCGGGGCTGTCGGCGTCGAGACCGACGGTGACCACCTGCACCGACTTGTCCGGCGCGACGGCCTGCGGGCCGGTGAGGTAGCCGGAGGTCTGCGGGATGTCCCGGGCCTTGAGCGCGGCGGCGAGCTGCCCCACGCGCGCCTCGTCTGCCGGGGTCAGCGGCTTGCCGTCGCTGCGCTTGACCACGACCGTGGCGGTTGCGGTGGCCGCCTGCGGGAACGACTTCGCGGCCAGCTCGGTGGCCTGCACCGACTCGTAGGAGCGCGGTAGGAAGCTCTCCTGGTCCGCGGAGGTGATGTCGCTCAGCGAAGGACTGGCGGCGATGATCGCGATCGCGGCGACGACCCAGCCGCCGATCACCCACCAGGCCTTGCCCACGACGAATCTGCCCAGGCGCTCGAACATCGTTTCCCCCGTGTGTTCGACTGTGTCGCACGCGATCCTACGCTGCGTGACCAATCCTTTTCGGACGGCTCGCGGACTTCCGCCGATGATCCGGATGGTCGAGGATCGGCTGATGAGCCTGCGGCTGCCCGGTCCCGGAGTCCTCACCGCCTGGCTGGCCGCGACAGTGCCGGCGCCGCTGGTCGTCTACGAGTGGACGCCGTGGGCGGGCGCCTGCCCCGCCGGGCCCGCCCGGCGTCGCGTCGCGGCTATCTGATCGGCGGGCTCACCATGGTGTTCGGCGCGCTGCTGGCGCAGTCCGCGGTACGGCTCGGCGCCGAGGACAGCACGATCCAAGAACTCTCTCGGGAGTACGGCGGAGTCGGTTCCTACGCGACGCCGACGGGACGGTTCACGGCACCGGCCGCCGGGGCGTACGCGATCTACGCAGTGGGTTTCGCCCCGGCGGATCCGGACTGCCGCCTCACCGGTGGCGGCTCGGAGGTCCGGGCGGCCGAGCCGGTCTCCGTCCCGCCGGGCGACTACGGCGGCGACGCCGCCAGCTTTGCCTGGGTGGCCACCGTGCGGGTGCCGACGCCGGGATCGTGGACGCTCGACTGCCGCACGAGCGACCCGGACGCGTCCTACGTGGTGGGTGACGTGCCGGAGATCCGGGGCGCGGTGGGCGAGTTGATCCACTGGCCGGTGGGCGTGATCTGGCTGCTCGGCGCGTTGCCGGGCCTGCTGATCGTCGCGGACACCGCCCGGCGACGACGCGCGTCCCGCACGGCGGTCCTTACGACGCCGGAAATACATAGAGGCAGAACGATATGCCTCGGAGTCATGATTATGACTCTGAGGCATCGCTCTCGACGGCATGCGTCCTCAACGAGGCTGGACCACGAGCCCGGGGCGCTCGACGACGGCTGGCGTCACCGACGGCTGCCCGGCGGCGGCGGCGGCGGCGGCGGGCGCGAACGCGGACCGGGCGGCGGAAGTGTCGTAGACGGCTCGTAGCCTGGCGCGGTCATCGACGACCCCGGGAGGCGACGTGCTCGATCACCTGTCCATAGCGGTACGCGACCTGGCGGCCAGCGGCGCCTTCTACGACGCCGTGCTCGCCCCGCTGGGTGCGCGGCGGCTCATGGAGCCCGGCCCGATCGGCTACGGTGTCGACGCGCCCGACTTCTGGGTCGAGCCCGCGCCGTCAGGTGCCATGCCGGTGCCTGTGCACATCGCGTTCACCGCCGCCGACCGTGCCACCGTGCGGGCGTTCCACGACGCGGCTGTCGCGGCCGGCGCGGAGGTGCTGCACGCGCCGAAGGAGTGGCCGGAATACCACGCCACCTACTACGGCGCGTTCGTCCGCGACCCGGACGGCAACAACGTCGAGGCGGTTTGCCACCGCCCGGAGTGAGTCGCTTGCGTCCGGGAGGCAGGATGAGCCGGTGGAGATCGAACCGGTCGAACACGCTCCGGTACGCGCCATCCGCCGGGCCTGGTTGGCCCAGCGCTGGCACGACCTCACCTTCCTGCACTGGGCGGTCCCGCCGGAACGGGTGGCGCCGCTGCTGCCCGCCGGCACCCGGCCCGACACGTTCGACGGGCTCACCTACGTCGGGCTGATCGGGTTCCAGATGGTCGGGGTGGGTCTCGGCCGCGGCCCGGGTGTGCCCTACTTCGGCACGTTCTGGGAGACGAACGTGCGGCTCTACTCGGTCGACGGCTCGGGGCGGCGGGCTGTCGTGTTCCGCTCGCTCGACGCGTCCCGGCTGGTGCCGGTGCTGGTGGCCCAGTTGAGCCTGCGCCTGCCGTACAAGTGGTCGGCGATGCGGCTGGACCGCTCCGGTGACACGCTCACCTACCGTTGCCGTCGCCGCTGGCCCGGCCCGGCGGGCGCGACCAGCCGGATGGCGGTACGCGTTGGTGCGCCGATCCCCGAACCGACGCCGCTGGAGCACTTCCTCACCGCCCGCTGGGGTCTGCACACCCGCGCGTACGGCCGCACCCGCCACGTGCCGAACTGGCACCCGCAGTGGCCGCTGCACCGCGCCGAGCTGCTGCACCTGGACGACGAACTGATCACCGCCGCCGGCCTGCCCGCGCCGGACGGGCCGCCGATGAGCGTGCTCTACTCCCCCGGCGTCCCGGTCGTCTTCGGCGGCCCCACCTCGGCCGGCTGACCGGCCGGCGCGCGAGGCGGACCGGCGAGGACGGGCGGCGTCAGCGCACCGGATCGTGGGTGCCGTGCGGTACGTCGTGGCGGCACCGGCGGACCCGGTCGGCGGCCATCTGACCGCCCACCGCCAGCCCGTACCGCTCCACGGCGGCGAGCCCGTACGCGCTGCACGTGGGCGTGTAGCGACAGGTTCCCGGCCAGCGGTGCGACAGCCAGCGCCGGTAACCGAGGATGGCGGCCCGGCCGGCCCGGTCCACGGCGGGCCGCCGGACGACGCCCGCCGTCACCGAGCCGAGGGTGAGCAGGGTCGAGAAGATGCCCAGGTCGCAGCAGGTCAGCGCTTCACAGTCGAACGCGTCGCAGTCACAGCCGCGGTTCTTCTTCTTGTGGTGTCGCCTCCGGAAGATCACCACGTCATGATGCGACACCCTCGCCAGTGTCGATGAGGCGACCGGACCGGGTCCGGTCTGATCGGGTCGGCGGGCGGCCGGGAACCTAGCGTCGACGGCGTCACCAGGAGGGAAGAACGGGTGCTGGATCGGCTCAACGCCGCGCTGGAACACCTCGAACAGCGGCTCGACCAGCCGCTCGACGTGGCCGCGCTGGCCCGGATCGCGGGCGTGTCGGAGCACCACTTCGGCCGGCTGTTCTCGGCACTGGCCGGGTTGCCGCTGTCGGAGTACGTGCGCCGTCGCCGGTTGACCCTTGCGGGCGCGGACGTGCTCGCCGGCCGGGAGTCGCTGCTCGACGTGGCGGTCCGCTGGGGGTACGGCTCGAACGAGGCGTTCGCCCGCGCGTTCCGGGCCGTGCACGGCGTCGGGCCGACGCAGGCCCGGCAGGCCGGGGCGGTGCTACGGTCCCAGCCCCGGCTGTCCTTCCGGCTCGTCGTCGAAGGGAACACCAGCATGGACTACCGGATCGTGACCAAGGACGCCTTCCGGCTCGCCGGATTGACGGCGCGGGTGCCGCTCGTGCACGAGGGGATGAACCCGCACATCGTGGCGTTCGTCAGGGGCATCGACCCGGCCACCGTCCGCCGCATCGAGGCGCTGTCCGACCAGGAGCCGCGCGGAATCGTCAACGTCAGCACCGAGCTGACCGGTGCCCGAGACGAGGGCGCCGAGTTGGACTACTGGTACGCGGCGGTCACCGGCGCGGACGTGCCGGACGACCTGCGCAGCCTGCCGGTCGAGGCCGGTGACTGGGCCGTGTTCTCCAGTTCCGGGGCGTTCCCGGTGGCGGTGCAGCATCTGTGGCGGGCCGTGTTCACGTCTTGGTTCCCGGCCAACCCGTACGAGGTCCGTCCGGGTCCGGAGATCTCGCGGGTGCGGGTCGCCGAGGACGGCGGTACCGCCGACGCGGAGCTGTGGATTCCGGTCCGCCGCGTCTAGGATCCCGCCGCCACTCGCGCCAGCGCGGCCGGCACGTCGTGTACGTGGTACGGGTACTCGCTCGGCTCGATGGCGGCGAGGAACATCGCGTACACGGCGGCCAGTCGCAGCGGCGCGACCGGCCGCAGCAGGTCGACGGCCCGGTGCGGGTCGCTGCCGGGCACGTCGGTCCGCCACCGCCGCGCCCACGCGTCGATCAGCCGGGCGGCGGCGTCCGCGTCGACGTCCTCGGTGAGGCGCAGGATGTCGAAGGCGGGGTGGCCGACGAACGAGTCCGCCCAGTCGATCACCACCCGACGCTGACCGTCGCCGCGCACGTTGCCGGGGTGCAGGTCGCCGTGCACGAGCGTGTCCGGCAGGCCGCAGTCGCCTACCCGCCGCAACCGCCGGTCGAGCCCGTCGAGCAGGCCGCGTGCGGCCGACACGTCGTGCCCGGCGAGCCGTTCCCGGATCCAGCCCGCCAACCGCGTCCCGCGCAGGTCGGGCACACCTGCCGCGACCAACTCGCCGACGACCCCGCACGCCCGCAGTTGCACCAGGTGATGCCCGTCCGCGATGGCTGCCCGCTCCCCCTCCCCGGCCCCGTACCGGTCCTCCCCCGGCACGTCCGCCAGCAGCATCCGCCCCTCCCCGTCGGCGGCGAGCACCGTCGGCCCGTTGATCAAGGAGTTCGGGTCACCAGGGAAATCGGCGCCGGCACCAACTCCTTGATCACCGGGGAAGGCCAGGACCGTGGGCTCGTGGCGGGCGAAAGGAGGGAGCTGCTTCAGCCACGCAGGGCCCTGGGGGGTGTCCAGGCGCCAGATGGCGGAGAGGTTCCAGGTGCGCTGCTGCGCCACCGCCGTCACCCGGCGGTCGAGCCGGCTCAGCTCGCCGGTCGCCCACGCGACGCTGTGGGCCGGTCCGCCGGCCTCCGCCCACTGCTGACGCAGCGGATGCGGCGCGAGGTCCACTGCCACCGGTTCCAGGGGTACGACGGGCGCATCGGCGGTCTGCGCCAGGTAGCGGACGTGGCCGCCCGGCGGCGCAGCGCGGTCGGAGTCGAGCAGCCGCAGCACCGCGACCTCCAGACCGTGGCGCTGCCGAACGGCGGCGACGATCGAGTCGACCTCCTGCCACCACGGCTCCGGTACGCCGAACGGCGGCAGCGCGCCGAGCGGGCGGCCGGCGGTGTCGAGCAGGACCAGCGTGACGGTGCGGGACACGGCCGGACGGTATCCGGGCACCCCTACGGGAGGCGAGCGGATTGATCCGGGCGGGGTGCGGGACGACTCCCCGATGTCCCGCGCACGGACGCCCGGAACGCTGAGTCGATGAGCCTTCTCGATTCCCGCACCCGTCCGTACCAGTGGTTACGCCCGGTCGCCGTGGCGTCGGCGGTGCTGCTGCTCGGCTACGGTCTGCTGCGCCTGCTCGACCGGCTGGACGGACACAGCGACAAGGGCGCTTGGGCCTGGAACACCGGGCACACCCTGTTCCTGCTCGGCGTGCTCGGTCTCGCCGCGCTGATCGTCGGGCTGCGCGGCCTGCTGCGTACCCGCTCGTCGCGGTTGCGGACGCTCGACGACGTGGCCGCGCCGGCCGGCCTGGTCGGCGCCGCCGCCTTCGTCTGGGTGATCCTCGGCGACCTGTTCCCGAGCTTCGCCGACGCGGTACGCACCCCCGGCCTGGTGTTGTTCGGCGGGCCGCTGCTGTTCGAGGTGGGCCTGCTGGTGCTGCTGTACCGGGCGGCGGCGGCCCGGCTGCTGCCGGTGTGGGCGCCGGTGCTGGTGCTGGCCGGGTTCCTGGCGATCGCGGTGAACCTGAACCTGCTGCCTGTGGGCGCCGCGCTGGTGCTGGCCGGGGTGCTGCCGCTGCGCGTCACACCCCGCCCGGTGGCCTGACCCCGGTCACCGCCGGACGGTACGGCGGAAACCCTGGTGGCCGGCGCACACGTCGCGCTGGCCACCGGTGCGGCTGATCGAGCCGTCGCGGCACTGCACCAGCCAGCCACGATCCGACCAGAACCCGGGCACGCACTCGAACCAGTCGCACACCCCGGCCGCCGGCCGGCGGATCCGCTGGCCGCCGCAGAAGTCGTACCCGAAGGGGTTCGCCGGGGCGCCGCAGCGGCGCTCGACCGGCGGCTGCGGCGTGCCGCGCGGCGGCGCGGGACGGGCGCGCGACGGCTCAGGGCTGGGCGTGGGGCGGACCTGGACGGCGGGCGCGACGTGGGGCGGCGGTGTCGTGCCGGTGGCCGCCGGGGTCGCGGCGACGGCCCGCTCGGAGCCGGCCCGGGTCGGCGGGTTGGACTCGACGAGCATCGCCGGCACGATCAGCGCGAGCGCCGCGCCGACCGCCACCGTGCGCCGGCCCCCGGGCACCAGCGCGGTGATCCGGGCCTGGGCGGGAGTGAGCACGCCGGGACGTTCGGGCCGCGCCGCGGTGTGCTCCGCGATCAGCTCGTCCAGCTCGGCCACGACGGCGCCGCGCTGCTCGATCGCGTCGGCGAACGCCAGCGTGAGCGTGAACCGGAAGTCGGCCACCGCGCCGGTGGGCAGCAGCAACCCGGAGGTACGCCGCCGGTCCAGCACCTGGATCAGGGTGACCGGTGCGCCGGGGTCGTGGGACAGGCCGGTCATCCGGCCGTACGCCCAGTCCCGCCGGCCGCGTCCGCCGAGCAGCACCAGCCGCCGGTTGGTGAGCACGGCGAGCCCGGCGTCGACCACCTTGACGCCCTCGGGGCGGCGCGGGCGGAGCACCGGCGGGTCGGGGTCGACTGTCAGTTCGGGGGCGGGCAGCACGGCGGTGTGCCGTACCTCGACCAGTTGCGCGGCCGGCAGTGTCCAGAAGACCACCTCGCCGGGGGCCAGCTCCATCGGCAGGCCGACGCCCGCCTGGGCCGAGCCGTGGAAGGACACCGCGAGCGTACGCAGGCGGCGCAGCTCGTCGTCGCGGCGTCGCCACGCCTCGTCGGCCGCGCGGAAGGCCCGCTGCCGCCGCTCGTTCTGCCGGTGCGCCCACCGGTACCGCCATGTGGAACCCGTCGAATCAGTCTTCGCCACGCCGACTCCTCCGCCGCGCGAGCCCACCAACCGGGGTGTCATTCATGTCAACGATTCGGCAGGGGTACGAAGACACGCGAAAGTCGCTAATTAGACCGATCGGCTGATTGACCTCCACAATCGGCGGAATCTCCCACGTCTTCTCACGTTCCGTGCCGCCGCCTCCCAGCGCTCCCGTTCCGACATGCGGGGGCGTGGACGCGTCCGTAACATCAGCCGCGACAACGGGGAACATCAGCCGCGACAACGGGGCAGAACGCGCGGCCCCGGGCGGTGAGGAGGTGCACCGGTGGGCGACCCGGCCGTCGTGGTGGGCGTGGACATCGGCACCACCAGCTCCAAGGCGGTCGCGTTCGACGCCTCCGGCCGGCAACTGGCCAGCCACTCGATCGGCTACCCGCTGGAGGAGCCGAACCCCGGCTGGGCCGAACAGGACCCGGAACTCATCCACCAGGCCGTGCTGGGCGTGATCCGCGCGGTCGTCGACGAACTGGCCGTCCCGGTGGCCGGGCTGTCGTTCAGCACCGCCATGCACAGCCTGATCGGGCTGGACGCCGCCGGCAACCCGCTCACCCCGTCGATCACCTGGGCCGACTCCCGGGCCAGCGCGCAGGCCGAGCGGCTGCGCGCCGCGCCGTCCGGGCTCGCCCTGCACCGGCGTACCGGCACCCCGGTGCATCCGATGGCGCCGCTGCCCAAGCTGGTCTGGTTCGCCGAGCAGGACCCGAAGCTGCACGAGCGGGTCGCGCACTGGGTCGGCATCAAGGATCTCGTGCTGCGGCGGCTCACCGGCGCGCTCGTCACCGACCACTCGGTCGCCTCGGCCACCGGGCTGATGGACATCCACCGGCTGGCCTGGGACGCCGAGGCGCTACGCCTCGCCGGCATCACCGAGGAGCGGCTCCCCCGGCTCGTACCCACCACGCACGTGCTGCCCGGGCTCACCCCGGAGGCGGCGCGGGCCACCGGGCTGCCCGCGCACACCCCGCTGGTGGTGGGCGCCGGAGACGGGCCGCTGGCGAACCTCGGGCTCGGCGCGGTACGGCCCGGCGTGGTGGCCTGCTCGATCGGCACCAGCGGCGCGATGCGGGTGATGGTGGAACGCCCGAGCGTGGACCCGCTCGGCGGTGTGTTCTGCTACGCGCTCACCGAGGACCGCTGGGTGGTCGGCGGCGCCATAAACAACGGCGGGATCGTCCTCCAGTGGGCGAACGACGCGCTCGCCCCGGAACTGGGTGAGCACGCGGAGGAGGAACTGCTCGACCTGGCCGCCCAGGCGCCGGTCGGCTCCGGCGGGCTGATCATGCTGCCGTACCTGCTGAGCGAGCGGGCGCCGCACTGGAACGCGCTGCCCCGCGGCGCGTACGTCGGGCTGACCCACGGCCACGGCCGGCCGCACCTGGTCCGGGCCGCGCTGGAAGGCGTCTGCCAGCAGCTCGCCCTGGTCCTCGCCTCGGTGCGGGCGGCCGGCAACGAGGTACGCGAGATCCGCGCCAGCGGCGGCTTCGCCCGAAGTCCACTGTGGCGGCAGATCCTCGCCGACGCGCTCGGCATGCCGGTACGGTTCCCCGCCGGGCACGAGGGTTCCGGCTTCGGGGCCGCGCTGCTGGGCATGCAGGCCCTCGGGCTGATCTCCTCGATCGAGGTCGCCGCCGATCTGGTCCGGATCGAGGAGACGGTCCACCCGGAACCGGCCTCCGCCGCCACGTACGCCGCACTGCTCCCGCTCTTCTCCGAGTTGTACGACGCGCTCGTGCCCACGTTCACGTCCCTGCGGCGGATGGCGCCCAGCCTGCCGCCGGAACCGCCACCCACCGCACCTCCCCGCTGACCGACCGAAGGGCGTGATAGCCGTGGTCACACTGCTCGCCGCCCCCGCGGAACCGCTCACGAACGCCGGTGACACCCAACTCGTCCTCGCCGCCCTGCTCGGCATCGCGGCGGTGGTGCTGCTGATCGCCTGGGGCAAGGTGCATCCGTTCCTGGCGCTGATCCTCGGCGCGGCGGTGCTCGGCGTGGTCGCCGCCGTACCGGTCGACAAGATCGTGACGTCGTTCAGTGGCGGCGTGGGGTCCACTGTGGGGGTGTGGGCCTGCTCATCGCGCTCGGCGCGATGATCGGCGGTCTGCTGGCCGAGTCCGGCGGCGCGGACGGCATCGTGGAACGGGTGGTCGGCCGGGTCTCCGACACCGCGCTGCCCTGGGCGATGGCCGGAGTGGCAGCGCTCATCGGCCTGCCACTGTTCTTCGAGGTCGGCGTGGTGCTGCTGGTGCCGATCGTGCTGCTCGTGTCGTTGCGGGTGAACGTGCCGCTGATGAAGATCGGCATTCCCGCGCTCGCCGGCCTGTCGGTGCTGCACGGCCTGGTGCCGCCGCACCCCGGCCCGCTGGTGGCGATCGACGCGCTCGGCGCCAACCTCGGTCAGACGCTCGCCCTGGGCCTGCTGGTGGCGATTCCCACCGTGATCATCGCCGGGCCGGTCTTCGGCAACCTCATCGCCCGGTACGTGCCGGCCACCGCCCCGGCCGAGCTGCTGCCGACCCGGCGTGACGCCGCCGACGACCGCAGCCCGACCCGGCCCGGCGACGGACGGCTCGACGCCGACGGCGACCTGGTCACCGACGACGACCTGGCCAACCCGGGCGCCGGACGGCCCGGCGGCGCGATCGACGAGCCGGCCGGGAAGCGGTCGCGCCGCTCCCCGGCGCTCTGGGCTGCGGTGGTGACGGTGCTGCTGCCGGTGGCGCTGATGCTGCTGCGGGCGATCGGCGAGCTGACCCTCGACGAGGGCACCACCGGCCGCAAGGCGCTGGACATCGTCGGCACACCGATCATCGCCCTGCTGGCCGGCGTCATCTTCGCCATGGTCTTCCTGGGCTACCGGTCCGGCTTCAGCCGTACTCAGGTCTCCGGTTTCCTCGGCGGCTCGCTGCCGCCGATCGCCGGCATCCTGCTGATCGTCGCCGCCGGTGGCGGTTTCAAGCAGGTGCTGGTCGACGCCGGCGTGGGCGACCTGGTCGCGAACGCCGCCGACGGCGCGAACCTCTCGCCGCTGCTGCTCGGCTGGCTGGTAGCGGTCGGCATCCGGGTCGCCACCGGCTCGGCCACCGTCGCCACCATCACCGCCGCCGGCATCGTCGCGCCGCTGGCCGACACGCTCGCCGACCCCGAGGTGGCGCTGCTGGCGCTGGCCGTCGGCTGCGGGTCGCTGTTCTTCTCCCACGTCAACGACGCCGGCTTCTGGCTGGTGAAGGAGTACTTCGGGTTGACCGTCGGGCAGACCATCAAGAGCTGGTCGGTGATGGAGACCATCATCTCGGTGGTCGGCTTCCTCGGCGTCCTGCTGCTCGACGTCTTCGTCTAGCGATGCCTCACGAAGCCTCGACGCCGGAGATGCGGAACTTGTGCACCTCGGCGCCGAGGACCTCCGTCACCTGATCGTCCTCCGGGCCGGAGCCCCGGAACGCCAGCAACTGCTCGTCGGACTCCCACCGTTCGTAGACGTTGATCCGGCCCGGCTCGACGAGGTCGGCGCTGACCGCGAAGTCGACGCAGCCGGGCGCGGCACGGGCCGCGCGGACGGCGGCCTCGCAGGACGCCAGGTAGGCGTCCCGCCGGGCCGGATCGACGTAGAGGGTGCCGGCGACGATGAACATGCCGGCCATCCTGCCACGGCTCCCGGTCAGGACCGGGTGATCGCGTTCGCGTGGATGGCCTCGTTCAGGTACGCGGCCATCCCGGGCCGCAGCGTCTCGAAGTACTCGGTGAACCGCGGGTCCGCCGCGTACATGTCGGCCAGGCCGGTGTGGATCTCGTACGAGCAGTCGTACCACCACTTGGTGATGAGCTGCCGGTGCTCCTCGGCCAGCGCCATCGCCTCCGGGCCGTCAGCGGGCGCGCGCGAGTCCATGAGCGCGACGAACCGCCGCCCCCAGTCCTCGTTCTCCGCCTTGTTGCGCAGCCAGTCCTCCTTCGAGTAGCGGCCCGCGCGCTCCTGCGACTGCCGGTACGCCTCGGTGTCGCCCCAGCGCTGCTCCGCCTCCTCGGCGTGCTCGTCCGGGTCGAAGTCACCGAACACCTCGAACCGCTCCTCCGGCGTCAACTGGATCCCCAACGTTCTCGCCTCCATCGCGTGTTCGATCGCCGCGACCATCTCCTGGAGCTTCCCGATCCGCCCGGACAGCAGCTCGTGCTGCCGGCGCAGGTGCGCCACCGGGTCGGCGTCCGGATCGTCCAGGATCTCGGCGATCTCCTCCAGTGGGAACCCCAGCTCGCGGTAGTACCGGACGAGCTGCAACCGGTCCAGGTCGGCCTCGTCGTAGCGGCGGTAGCCCGCCGGCGTGCGCCCGCTGGGCCGTAGCAGCCCGATCTCGTCGTAGTGGTGCAGCGTCCGGACCGTCACCCGGGCCGCCCGCGCCACCTGACCCACCGTGTACGCCATGGTTCCCTCCCTTCCACGACCAAGACTCCCGCCTCCCGCGACGTGAGGGTCAAGCCGGACAGCACGACGCCCCCGACCAGGATCGGCCGGGGGCGTCGTCGGTGCGGGTCAGCTGGTGACCTTCTCCTTCTCCGGGGCGGCGAAGGTCGCGTTCTTCGGGGTGCGGAAGGCGTGCACCAGACCGGCGGCCGAGAGCAGCAGGAGCAGGCCGGCGCCGAGGTACATGGCCAGGGCGCCCTGCTCGGCCTTGCGGCCGAACTCGCTGAAACCGTACGAGGTGAGCAGCAGGCCACGCAGCGTCTCGCCCTTGAACACGGTCTCCCGCTGTGCGCTCACCTCGGCGAGCTGCTTCTGCAGGTCGGCCAGGTTGGCGGCGTTGCTCTGCTCGGCCTGGGCCACCTGCTCACGCAGCGCGGTCTGCGGCTCGCCCAGGTCGGCGTAGGTCTTGCCACCGGCCATGTTCTGCAGGTGCAGGCCGATGTACTCGTTGGCGTAGCACTCGGCCTGCTTGCCGGTGGTCATCTTCTGGCCGGCGTACTCGCGCAGGCAGTCCGACTTCTTCTCCTCGTCGGACAGCTTGTCGGCCGGGGTGAAGCTGATGTGCTGCGCGCCGAGCTGGTCGCGTACGTAGTCGTTGGCGAAGTTGGCGTTCGTCGTCAGGACGACGCCGACGACGAGCAGCAGGACCGCCAAGCCGATTCCACCGATGCTGAACAGCAGGTCGAGCGTCCGTCGCTTCATATCAAACTCCCGTGTGGAGACGTCTTCGTCTGGCTAACGAGAAATATCATGACCTTGCGGCACCGCAGGTGGGCAGGGTCGAATCCCCTGTCCTGTCCGGGACCTTCGGCCCCTGTCGACCCGGGCCGGTCAGCGCCCGGCGCCGGCTCCGGACAACGCGGGAAGCAGGTCCGGCAGCGCGGCCGGACGGCCGTACCGCCAGCCCTGGCCCTGCCGGCAGCCGATCGCGGTGACGGCCGCGTGCTGCGCGACCGTCTCCACGCCCTCGGCCACCACGGCCAGGTCGAACGCGCCGGCCAGCCGGTTCACCATCTCCACGGTGGCGTACGCGCGGGCGTCCCCGGCGTCCAGCCGGGACACGAACGACCTGTCGATCTTCAGCTCGGTGGCCGGGATGCGGTGCAGATAACTCAGCGAGGAGTATCCGGTGCCGAAGTCGTCGATGGCGATGCGGATGCCCAGGTCGCGCAGCTGGGACAGCCGGTCCAGCACCGACTCGCTGCCCTCGATCAGGGCGGACTCGGTCAGTTCCAGGGTGAGGGCGCGCGGCGGCAGGCCGGCGGCGCCGACCGCACCGGTGACGGTGGCGATCAGGTCGGGCCGGCACAGGTGGGCGGCGGCGATGTTCACCGCGACCGTCACGTCCGGCGCGTGCTCGCGCCAGGTGGCCGCGGCCCGGCACGCCTCGTGGATGACCCACCTGTCGATGGCCACGATCAGCCCGGTCTCCTCGGCCAGCGGCAGGAACCGCGCCGGGGGCAGCACACCCAGCCGGGGGTGCCGCCAGCGCACCAGCGCCTCGGCGCTGCGTATCGTGCCGGTGTCCAGGTCGACGATGGGCTGGAACTCCATCAGCAACTGGCCCTCGTCGACCGCGCGACGCAGGTCGGCGATCAGTTCGGCCCGGCTGACCGCCGACTCGCGCAACTCCGGCGTGCACGTGCGGTACGCAGCCTTGCCCGCCGCCTTCGCCGCGTACATGGCGATGTCGGCGTCGCGGAGCAGGTCGGTGTGCGAGGTGTGCTGCGGCCCGTACTCGGCGATGCCGATGCTCGCCGACGGGTGGGCGCCGAGATCCTCCTCGCCGGGCAGCGGTTCCAGGGCGACCAGAAGCCGGACCGCGAGCCGCTCGGGTGACACCTGGCGTTCCCCGGCCACCAGCACGGCGAACTCGTCGCCGCCGAGCCGGGCGATCATGCCGTCCGCGCCGACCGCGCCCCGCATGCGCTCCGCGGTGGCGGTCAGCAGCCGGTCCCCGGCGGCGTGCCCGAACCTGTCGTTCACCTGCTTGAAGCCGTCCAGGTCGAGCAGCACCACGGCGACCGGACCGCCCGCGCGCAACGCCCGCCGCAGCCGCCGGACGAACGTCAGCCGGTTGGGCAGGCCGGTGAGCTGGTCGGAGTACGCGAGCCGGCGCAGCCGGCCGACCAGCCGCAGGTTCTCGTTCGCGGCCAGCCCCTGGCGCAGCGCCAGCACGCCGAGCAGGGCCATCATGCCGAGGAAGACCACCTGCGGGGTCTGCCCGCTGGGCTGCCGAGACAGCAGGACCGCGACGATCGCGCCGCCCACCGGCAGGTACGGCAGCGCGACCCGCCACCACGGCGGCAGCGGCGAGTCGACCAGGTCGTCCTCGCCGTCCTCGTCGTATGGAGGCGGATAGCGGGTGGCCAGGCCGACCAGCAGGTAGCTCAGCGGCCAGCACACGTCGACCGGGTGACCCGGCGTGTAGTCGCCGCGCGCGACGAGCGAGACGTAGACGGCGTCCGCGCCGGACCGGATCGCCAGGCCCGCCCCGATCACGGTGAGCGCCCGCCACATCGGCCGGCCCGGACCGGCGACCGCCACCAGGATGGTGAGCTGCATCAGGTCGAACATCGGGTAGAGCAGCCCGAACGTCCGCATCGGGTCGGCCAGCGCGGCGTCGGTGATCTGGTGGAACACCACCACCCAGCCGATCGGGATGAGGGCCAGCCCGACGATCACCCCGTCGAGCAGGGTGCGGGCCCGGCCGATCAGGCTGCGCGGGCCGGTGCGGGAGCAGAGCAGCGCGCCGGTGCCGGTGACGATGCCGGCGGCGAACAGGCCCGCCACCAGGGGCGTGTGGGGCAGGCCGAGCCCGCCGAGCCGTTCCACGGTCCACACCGCACGGCCGAGCGCGGCGAGGGCCATGGTGGCGGCGAGCAGTTCCCAGAACCGGCGCAACACGGCCGGCTGTCGTCGCGCCGCGCCGGCGCAGAGCACCGCCGCCCAGCTTGACACCGCCATCGCGCCGAGGTCGCTCACCAGTGCCGCGCCGGGCAGCCGGGCGGCCAGCCAGGCCATCTCGCCGAGTACGACGACAGCGGCCGCGACGAGTCCGACACGGCCGACGAGCGGATGACGGGCCGGCGCCGCGGCGGCGAGGCTCACGTCGTGCTGGGATACAACGATGCGCTCCGGCTCTCTTCCAGACGTGCACCCTCGGGCGACGAGGACCGGACGACGGACGGCGCAAGCCTAGCCAGCGCCGGGGACGGCCGCCAGAGTCGACGACTGTCGGTCAGCGGACCGCGGGCGGGTGCCGGTAGAGGGAGACCAGGACGCCGTAGCGTGCCTGTCCCGGTGGTGCCTCCTCCGTCTCACCCACCAGTCCGTCCAGGGTGGACCGCAGGCGCGCGGCCTGGGCCGGGGTGAGCCGCAGGTGCCGCAGGTGCACGAGCGGGTCGGGGTCACCGGCGAGTTCCTCGGCGTACGCGCCCAGCAGTGCCGCCGTGGCGCCCGCGTCGGTGTCGGTACCGACGAGCCGGCGGAACGTGCGTTCGTGGTAGCGCTCGGTGCCGCCCCGGACCTGGCGGCTGTGCGCCGGGCGGACCATGCCCGCCTCGGTCAGCACCGCGAGGTGGTGGGCCACCGTGCCCTTCGCCGCGCCGAGACGGGCGGCGAGCTGGCTGAGCGTGGTGGGGCCGGCTCCGAGCGCGAACAGCAGCCGGTGCCGGAACGGGTGGGCCAGCGCCTTGAACTGGGCCGGCTCGCGGATCTCCAGCGGATCGTCGGTCACCGTCAAAGCGTCTAGTTTTCTTGACGCTTTTGTCAACCGGCTGCTCTACTTCTCACCTATCGCGAGAACGGGGAACCGATGGATCCAGAAGACGTCACCACCGTCGTCGAGCGTGCCGCCCGCCTGGTCGCCGACGAGTACGTCATTCCGGACGTCGCCGACCGGGTCGCCGGCCGCCTGCGCGAGCGACTGCGCGCCGGGGCGTACGCCATGGCCGGCGATCCCGCCACGCTCGGCGCGCTCGTCACCGCCGACCTCCAGTCGGCGAACGGCGACCTGCACCTGCGGCTCAAGCACCACGAGCAGCCGCTGTCCGACAAGGCGGACGACCCGGCCGGGGAGCAGTTCGCGCGCCTCTCCGCGCTCGGCATGGGCGGTGTGACCCGGGTGCAACGGCTGCCCGGCAACGTCGGGCTGCTGGAGATCCAGCCGTACGTGTTCCCGCCCGACCTGGCCGGCGACGCGCTGACCGCCGCGCTGCGGCTGCTCGCCGGCACCGACGCGCTCCTGCTCGACCTGCGGGGCACCGAGGGCGGCAGCCCGGACGGAGTGGCGCTGCTCTGCGGCTGGTTCTTCGCCGAGCCGACGCATCTGCACACCATGCACGAGCGCTCCGGCACCACCCGCCAGTTCTGGAGCGCCGCCTGGCTGCCGGTCCCCCGGTACGCCCCGGACAAGCCGGTCCACGTGCTCACCGGTCCGGCCACGTTCTCCGGCGGCGAGGAGCTGGCGTACGACCTTCAGCAGTTCGGCCGCGCCACAGTGGTCGGCGAGCCGACCCGGGGCGGCGCGCATCCCCGCATCGGGCACCGGCTGCACCCGCACCTGGAACTGACGGTGCCGGTGGCCCGGCCCGTGCACGCGGCGAGCGGCACGAACTGGGAGGGCTGCGGCGTCACCCCGGACGTGGAGACCCCGGCCGGCCGGGCGCACGACGTCGCGTACCGCAGGAGCCTGGAGGCGCTGCTGGCGGCGGACCCGGACCGGCCGACGGCGGACGAGGCGCGGACGGCTCTCGCCGCCCTGGGCTGAGCCGCGCGGGTCAGGACCAGTCCTCCGCCGGGGCCAGGTCCTGCGGCGCGGCGGCCGTGCCGGGCGGCCCGCCGTGCGTCCACGGCGTCTCCTCGGGCGCCGGGAACGCGCCGCCCGGCAGGAAGCCGTCGGACAGGCTGGTCAGGCAGAGCCGCTCGCCCACCTCCGGGACGCTGCCGGGCGGCGCGGTCAGCCCCCGGCCCATCCCGCCGGACAGTTCCAGCACCACCTCGGTCTTGCCGTCGCCACCGGGCGTCACGAACACGATCTTCGCCTTCTGCGCCGGGCGGGCCGGGGAGTACAGCGTCGCGCCCACCGGCATCGGCACCGGCTCGGTGGTGACCACCTGGATGCGGGGGCGCAGCACCGGCCGCCTGCCGGAGTCGTCCACCCGCGCCGGGTCGGCGAGCGTCACCTCGCCGACGAACGCCTCCCCGGACAGCCGGTGCTCGGCCATCACCAGCGGATCGTCGTAGGCGCGTTGCACCGCCCAGGCGGTCGACGCGCGTTCCAGTCGCTGCAACCGCAGCGCCGCCGCCACCGCGCCGTCACGGCGCGGCTGCGGGCCGCCCCCGGCGTCGACGTGCTCGGCGTGCGCGGTGAACGCGTCCCGGTCACCGGCCCACCGGCCGGTCACCCGGGCGCCGGCCGGCAGCGCCCGCAACAGCCCGACGCCGCGCCACATCAGCTCCCAGGTGGGCGCCAGCTGGTCGCGCAGCAGGCCGGCAAGCTCGTCGTACGCTGCCGCGCGGGCCGCCGGGTCGTCCTCGGCCCGGGTGTACGCCTCGATCGCCGGGGCCAGTCTGCGGTTGTCGAAGTCCGGGTCGGTGGCCGGACCGGCCGGCGGGCAGCAGGCCGGGTCCTCGGCGCGGGCCGCCGCCTCGGCGCCGGTCAGCCCGTCCGGCGGGTCGAGCCAGCCGAGCACCGCCGGCAGGTGCAGGTCCTCCACGGTGCTCTGCCCGGTCGCCCAGTGCAGCGTGAGCGCGTCCGTGAGCGCCAGCAGCGCCGACGAGCCGGGCTGCTCGGCGCGCTCGGCGAAGAACGTCAGCCAGCGGCCGAGCAGCGGCACCGACTGGTGCACCGGATAGTCGCCGTCGGTACGGCGGAACCGGGTGGAACGCCCGAACAGCCGCAGGAACGTGATCCCGGCCGGGTTCGGCACCAGCAGTTGCGGCGCGTCGGCGTAGCGGTGGCGGACGTCGCGGCCCCGGTCGACCGGCACCGCCTCGGTCAGGTCGCGGAACTCGTCCAGGTAGGGCAGCACGATCGCGGCCAGCTCGGCGGCGAACGCGAACCGCTGGTCCCGGTTGCGCGGCTGCGGCACCACCAGCAGCCGGGCCTCGTCGGGTGCGGCGCCGACCATCGCAGCGAGCGGGGCGTTCGCCTCACCGGCCAGCGCGAGCGGCACCAGCACCAGCGGCCGCTCGGACAGGTGCAGGTGGCGGACGGTGGCCACCGGCTGGGCCCGCCCGGTGGCGACCGCCTGCGCCCGGGCGAGCGCGCGAAGCGTACTCATGTGGGGTGTCCGGCGAGGGCGTCGGCGCGCAGGCGCGCGGCGGCCCGCAGCAGGGCGGCGGCCTCCGCCTGCTCCGGCTCGGGAGCGGCGACGCCCTCGGCGAGCGCCAGCACGTCGGCGACCTCTTCGACGCCGCCCAGCGCCTCGCGGACCGGCCGGCCCAGCGCGCCGGTCTGCCCGCGCGCCTCGTGCCGGCAGAAGTACGCCAGCTCGCAGGCGGCCAGGCAGTCGGGTGCGTAGCGCGCGGGCACCTGGTGCAGCGCGGCGGCGAGCGTGGCCGGATCGGCCGCCGGGTCCACTGTGAACCCGGCCGGTACGGCGGCGAGCAGCTCCTCGACCCCTGCCATCCGGGCCAGTTGGCGGCGCAGCACCAGCAGTTGCCGGCGCACGTCGAGCAGGCTGGCCACCGGCTTGTTGGCGAAATCGCGCGGGCAGACCAGCACCACCTCGTGCGACACCAGCTCCGGGTCGCGTCCCTCGGCGGCGAGCAGTTCGCGCAGCGCCAGCACATAGACGGCGGACTGGATCGCGGCGGCGGCGACCTTGCCCGGGTCGGCCTGCCCGTCGATCACCGGGAACGACTTGATCTCCACGACGTGGAACCGGCCGGCCAGCCGGGCGGCGACCAGGTCCGGTTCCAGGTGCACCCGGGTGCCGGCCACGTCCAGGCCGAGCAGCGGATGGTCGAACAGCGCCGGACCGTCCCCGCTCGCGGTCAGTGCCGCCCGGGACCGCTCCGGCCGGTCGTCGTCGGCGCCGAGGTCGGTCCAGGTCGCCTCGGCCGGGACCGGTACGCCGAGGCGCTCCGCGACCAGGCGCAGCAACAGTGCTCCACCGTCGGCCTTGACCTGCGCCTCGAACGCGTTGCCCCGGGTGATCGCGAAGCGCGACTGCCCGAAGCGGGCCGGGAAGCCGAGCCGCTCGGCGAGCGCCGGCTTGTCCGCGCCGGCGCTGTCCAGCACCGCGCGGCGGGTGCAGCCGGGGTTGCCGGTCAGCGCGGCGATGGTACGGGCGTTGTGCCGCCGGGGCGGCCCACCACCCCGGATCTGCGCCAGCCGCTCCTCCACCCGATGAAGTGTAGGGACGGGCCCCTTGCCGGCACCGGGAGCCACCCGGTCAGCGGCCGGCGGAGCGGTTCCAGGGCGAGCGGGGCGACTGCGCGCCCGCCACCGGACGACGCCGGCGGCGGTGCCGGCGACCGGGGGTGCAGGGCGGACGCGCGGCGGTGTGCACCGGCGGGGTGACCGGCTGCCGGCCGATCAGCCAGCAGAGGAAACGGGTCACGTCAGCCGACCGGGAGGCGCTGGGCCTCGGCGCGGGAGATGTCGTACTCGGCGCCGCAGAACGTGCACTGCTGCGCGTACCGGGTGCGCACCGGGATCAGCGGCACGAAGAAGAGACTGAACTTGGTGGACCGGCGCGTGATCACCTGGGCGGCCTGATTGCCGCAGTTGCGGCAGACCGCGGTGACGACGCCGGACCGGACGACCTTGGTACGCAGCCCGAAGATGAAGAACATCGTCGCGCATTACCCAGCCGGGGTCCGTGTTAAAAGGGGGCCCCTCCTCTACCGGAGACGTGGAGAAGGGGCCTTCCTCACACCCTCAGGGGAGCCAGACCGGCTGCCAGTCCGGCACCTCGTGGAAGCGGCGCAGCTCGGCCCATCCGGCCATGTTGCCGCTCCAGGCCGCGTACGGCGGGTTGCCCTCGTCGAAGCCGGACTGCACGAACGTCAGCTTCGTCCTGCCGTCGGACTCCGCCAGCTCCCAGGAGGTCACGCCGACCGGTCCCCAGTCGATGGACAGCGCCCGCCCGGGCGTCACGTCGAACACCTTCGCGGCGTCACCGGCCTCGAGGCCGCCCATCGCGTACCGGCCGCCCTCCCAGGGCTCGACACCGACCGGGTAGCCGAACCAGGCGGTGACCTGCTCGGAGTCGGTGAGCGACGTCCACACCTTGTCCAGCGGAGCGTCGATGACCATCTCGCCGCGCAGGTCGGCGGAGGTGAAGTCGGTACGCGGCAGCAGCGGTCGCCCCTCAAGGTGGTCGTTGAGGTTGGCGATCGCCAGCGCCCAGTACGTCTGGAGCACGCCCCGGATGCTGCTGCCGCTCATCGCCTCCGCGTAGTCGAAGTGGCTCTGCCGCAGCGTGAGTATGGTGCCGTCGCCGTCGGGCTCCAGCTCGAACTCGGTGGTGGTCTCCACCCCGTCGAGCGTCCACGCGAAGCGCAGCGTCCGGTCGTCGACGTGCAGCAGCCGCTGGTGTGGCGCATCGCCCTCGGGTGTGTAGCGGCCCCAGAACTCGTACCGCCGGGGCAGCTCGACCTCGGCGTGCTCGGCCAGCCAGACGCGCAGCTCGGCGGGGTCGGTCAGGGCCCGGCGGACGGTCGCCACTCCGGCGGCGAGGCGGGCCCGGATGGTCATCGGCTCAGTCATGCGTGTCGCCTTTCGGGTAGCAGGCCACGGCGAGCTTGAAGGCGTCTCCCTCGGCGCCGCCGTAGCGCGTGAACAGGTCCCGCAGCGTCGTCTGCAGGTCGTGCAGGAACTCCTGCCGCCGCTCGGCGGGCACCCGGATCTCGCCGGAGACGCCGATGGACGGCAGTTCGGGGGCGGTGCGGTCGAGCGCGGCGATGTCGGCCTGGACCTCTTCCATGAGGTCGAGCAGGTAGCCCAGGCTCAGCTCGTCGCGGGCGCGGCGGTTGCCGCCGATGCGGCCGACCAGGCGGAGCGAGAGCCAGTACGACCGGGCGGCGGCCTGGTAGATGCCCTCGGTGATGCCGCGCACCTGCCGCTGGGCCACCTGCTCGGCCAGCCCGGCCGCGACGAGTTGCTTGACGTGGTAGTAGACGCGCTGCGGCGTCTGCTCCAGCCGGGCTGCGACCTCGGTGCAGGTGCGGGGCTCGGCCAGTTGCCGCAGCACTTCGATGCGCTGTGGCTTGAGCAGGATCTCGGCCTGCTCGCGCTGTTCCAGGTACAGGACGTCTCTCATGGCAAAATCAGTTTGTACGTACAAAACTTCCTTGTCAATGACTCCGACGAAAGGCCGCGCCGTCCGCGCGGCCTTTCGTCGTACCTCGTGTCAGGGCGTCCAGTCCGGACGCAGCGGGTACCCGTTCACCCCATCCGGGCCGTTGTGCGTGGCCAGCACGTGGTGCAACTGGATGCCGTTGCGCTCGAACGCCAGCCGGGAGCCGGCCAGGTAGAGCCCCCACACCTTGGCGGTGCCCGGCCCCACCTCGCCGACGCAGAAGTCCCAGTGCTCGACCAGGTTCCGGCACCAGCCGGCGAGCGTCAGCGCGTAGTGCTGCCGCAGGTTCTCCTCGTGGTGCACCTCGAACCCGGCGTCGTGGATCTCGCTGATCAGCCGGCCCGGGCCGGCCAGCTCGCCGTCCGGGAAGACGTACCTGTCGATGAACGCGCCGGAACGGTGCGGCGCCCGGTTGTCGGCCCGGGTGATGCAGTGGTTGAGCAGCCGCCCGCCCGGCTTGAGCCGGGCGCGCAGCGCGCCGAAGTAGGCCGGGTAGTTGCGCACCCCGATGTGCTCGGTCAGCCCGATCGAGGAGATCGCGTCGAACTGCTCGCGCGGCGCGTCCCGGTAGTCCAGGTGACGCACCTCGGCCAGCTCGCTCAGCCCCTCCCGCTCGATCGCCGCCCGCGCCCAGTCGGCCTGCGCCTTCGACAGCGTCACGCCGAGCGCCTTGACGCCGTACTCGCGGGCCGCGTGCCGGACCATGGCGCCCCAGCCGCAGCCGACGTCCAGCAGCCGCATCCCCGGCTTGAGCGCCAGCTTGCCGGCGACCAGGTCGTACTTGGCCCGCTGCGCCTCTTCGAGGGTGTCGCCGGGGCTGCGGTAGACCGCGCAGGTGTACGTCATCGACGGCCCGAGCACCTTCTCGTAGAAGGCGTTCGACACGTCGTAGTGGTGGGAGATCACGCTGCTGTCCCGGGTACGCGAGTGGCGCAGGCCGGTCATCAGCCGCCGCCAGCGCGGCGCCGCCTCCTGCGGCGGGGGCGGCGGCGGGCGCAGCCGTTCCCAGCCCAGCCCTCGGACCAGCGCGAGCGCCTCGCTCATCGCCGGGATCCGCAGCGGCACCTCGTCCTTGAGCACCCGTAGCGCCTCGTACGGGTCGCCCGGGTGCACCCCCTCCAGCCCCAGGTAGCCGCTGACGTAGGCCCGGGCCATGCCCAGGTCGCCCGGCGCGGTGAGCAGGTAGGACAGGCCCCGCTCGGTGCGGATCGCCAGGGTGATCCCGGCGTCGGCCGGGCCCACCGCGCTGCCGTCGTAGCCGGTGACCCGGACGGGCAGGTCGCCGGTGGTGACCGCGCGGACCACGTCCGCGACTGTGGGTCCGGTACGCCGCCCACCCGCCGGCGGGCCGGCGGGGGCGCTCGCCGCCCCCGGTGTTCGGTCGGTCAGACTCATGCTCGGGATACCGCCTTCTCGTACAGTCCGGTGAGTCGGTGGTCCGGGTCGTAGCGGTCCTTCACGGCACGCCAGGTGTCCCCGCCGTAGAGCCGGTCGAACTCGCCCCGGTCGTAGTACGCGTCGGAGTAGAGCGACTTGTGGCCGCCCAACTCCGACACCATGCCCTCGATCTGGCGGTTGACGTCGCCGTCGGCGGCGCCCGCCGCGATGGGGACGCTTCCCCAGAAACCGATGTTCACATACGTTTCGCCCGGTTGGAGCGGATATAGCGGCCACGCCTTCGCCGACCCGGGGCCGGACGGGTCGCGCAGCCGCAGCGGGCACAGCCACACCGGCGTCATGCCCACGTTCGCCGCGAACCAGCGCAGGAACTCGGGTGTGTGGTCCAGCGGGACCTCCACGTCCTGCACCACCCGTTCGCGCGCCGGGCGCCCCCGCCACCTGTCGACCCGGGCGGCCACCTGGTGCCGGTGCTCCAACCGGACGAGCCGGTGGTAGACGTCACTGCGCCGGTAGCGCCGCGGCCACAGCCGCCGCACCACCGGGTGCTGCACCCCGAAAGCCGCCGAGCACCAGAACCAGTCGGTGTCCCAGCGCCAGAGATAGTCGTACGCGGTGAGCGTGTCCCGGGTGCGCCGGCGCAGGGAGCGGTAGTAAATCTCCTGGCCGGTGTAGTCGGACGGCGCACCCTCGGCCTCGTCGGTGAACGCGCCCAGCACGAGGTACGCCTCGCCGGGGCTGAACACCACCCCGTCCATGGCGTCGACCGGCTCACCGCCCCACGCGCCCTTGGCGACCACCTCGCCGATCGCGTCGACCAGCTCCTCCAGCCGGGTGAACCGGATGTTGCGCAGCGCCACGTGCCGGCGGATCGGTTGCAGCTCGATGCGCAGCCGGGTGGCGTAGCCGAGGCTGCCCAGCGAGTTGGGGAAGGCGCGGTGCAGGTCGGCGTGCTCGCCCCGGGGCCGAGTCGTGACGATCTCCCCCGCGCCGGTGAGCACGTCCATCTCCAGCACCGACTCGTGCGGCAGGCCATTGCGGAAGGAGGTGGACTCGATGCCCAGGCCGGTCACCGCGCCGCCCAGCGTGATGGTGCGCAACTGCGGCACGACGAGCGGCATCAGGCCGTGCGGCAGCGTCGCCTCGACCAGATCCTCGTACGTGCACATGCCCTGCACGTCGGCCGTGCGGGCCGCCGGGTCCACGGCGAGCACACCGGTCAGGCCGCTCACGTCGAGCCCTGGCGTCTGCGGCGCGGAGCGGGGCCGGAACAGATTCGAGGTCTGCTTGGCCAGCCGTACAGGCTCCCCGGCGGGCACCGCGGCGTAGGAGCGCCGTAGCGTGTCCACCGCCCGTTCATGATCACGGACAGCGTGCATGAGATCACCTTACGCGAGGGGTACGACAATTCGTGGGATGTCCACGGTGGTCACCGGGTACGCGCGGCACCATCACGCCGTTCGGCTCCACCACCGCCGGGCCGGTCGTCGCCGACGCCGCGCTGGCCGCGACTGTCGCCGACGTGACCGACGAGGAGCCCGCGCGCGCAGCGGTGGCCGGCGCGCGGCGACCGGCATAGCGTGGAGGACATGCCGAAAGCCGTCTGGAACGACCTCGTCGTCGCCGAGAGCGACGACACGGTGCTGGTCGAGGGCAACCACTACTTCCCCCGTACCGCGCTGCGCGAGGATCTGATCCGAGAGTCCGACACCCACACGGTCTGCCCGTGGAAGGGCACGGCCTCCTACTACACGCTGGAACACGGCGGGGCCACCAGCCCGGACGCCGTCTGGTACTACCCCGATCCCAAGCCGGAGGCGGAGATGGTCCGCGACCGGGTGGCGTTCTGGAAGGACGTCCGGGTCGTCGACTGAGTCACCGTGCCGCCGGGGCGACTGGCACCCGGCGGCCCTGGTGGGTCACTATGCCCCCATGGCCGACCCGCACTCCGACCCGTCCGGCACCGTCTACGGCGCCCGCCGCGCCCGTGGTGTCCGTGGCGTCCGGCTGCCCCAGGACCCGCTGATGCGGATCGCGCTGGGCGTCGGTGTGGCGGGCGTACTCCTCGGGGCCTTCTTCGCCACCGGCGTGCTCGGCGGCGGCAGCGGCGACCGGCCGGTGGTGCCGGCGGCGGCAGTGCCCACAGCGGAGCCGAGCGAGCCGAGCGCGGCACCGACGGCGGAGCCCACGCCCACACCGTCGTCGCCCTCGCCGAGCGCGGCACCGACCACCCCGGCCGCGCCGGTGGCCACGCCCAAGGTGCTGCGGGGCGTGCCGTCCGGGCGCTGCCTCGGCGTGACAGGTGACGAGGCCGAGGGCGCGCAGGCCGCGCTCGCCGACTGCACCGGCGGTCCGGAGCAGCAGTGGGTGGTCACGCCGGTCACGAACGACGCCTACCTGCTCGTCAACGCGGCGAGCAGCAAGTGCCTGGACGTCAACGAGGCGAGCACCGACGACGGCGCCGACATCCAGCAGTGGTCCTGCAACGGGCAGGCCAACCAGCAGTGGCGGTTGCAGCCGGCCGGGAACGGCGCGGCGCTGCTGGTCGCCGTGCACAGCGGCAAGTGCGCGCAGGTCGACGACGCGGGCACCGAGGCCGGCCGCGAGCTGGAGCAGGCGCCGTGCAGCGGCGCCGCCGAGCAGCAGTGGACGGCCGGCTGACCGGTCAGCCCCGGTAACTCCAGGCCCGCCGGGCCGGCACCGGCAGCGTGGGCGTCGGCTCCCCGGCGGCACGGCGGTGCAGCAGCAGCGACAGCCCGGCCGCGCCGATCGAGAGCGCGCCCGCCACGTACCAGGCCGCCGCGTAGTCGCCGAGCCGGTCCCGGACCAGGCCCGCGCCGGTGGCCGCGAGCGCGGCGCCGAACTGGTGCGCGGCGAACACCCAGCCGAACACCACGGCGCCGGACGCGCCGAACCACTCCCGGCACAGCGCCACGGTCGGCGGGACGGTCGCCACCCAGTCCAGCCCGTAGAAGACGATGAAGACCAGCATGCTCGGCCGGGCCGAGCCGGCGAACAGGCTCGGCAGCACCAGCAACGACGCCCCGCGCAACGCGTAGTAGGCGCCGAGCAGCAGCCGGGCGTCGACCCGGTCGGTGAGCCAGCCGGAGGCGATCGAGCCGGCGATGTCGAAGAGCCCGACCACGGCGAGCAGCCCGGCGGCGGTGGTCTCCGGCATGCCGTGGTCGTGCGCGGCCGGCACGAAGTGCGTACCGACCAGGCCGTTCGTGGTCGCCCCGCAGATCGCGAACCCGCCGGCGAGCAGCCAGAACGCCCGCGTCCGCGCGGCGGCGGCGAGCGCGCCGACGGCCCGCGCCGCCGCACCGCCCTCCGGCCGGGCCGGCGGCACGACCTCGGTCGCGCCATAGGCAGGCCGCCCCAGGTCCGCCGGATGCTCCCGCAACAACCACACCACAAGGGGTACGACCGCCAGCGCGGCCCCGGCCACGACGAGTGCCGCCGTGCGCCAGCCGTGGTCGCGAACCAGCACCGCCAGCAGCGGGAGGAAGACGAGCTGCCCGGCCGCACCGCCGGCGGTGAGCACACCCGTCACCAGGCCCCGGCGCCTGACGAACCAGCGCCCGGTCACCGTCGCCACGAACGCCAGCGCCATCGAGCCGGTGCCCAGCCCGACGAGCACGCCCCAGCAGAGCATGAGCTGCCAGCTCTCGGTCATCCCCACGGTCAGGCCGCTCCCGGCGGCCACCAGCAGCAGCGCACCGGCCACCACCCGGCGGATGCCGAACCGGTCCATCAGCGCGGCGGCGAACGGCGCGGTGAGGCCGTACAGGAGCAGGTTGACCGAGACGGCGGCGGAGATGGTCGCCAGCGGCCAGCCGAACTCGGCGTGCAGCGGATGCAGCAACACGCCGGGAGTGGCGCGGAAACCGGCCGCCCCGACGAGCGCCACGAAGGCGACGGCGGCGACGAGCCAGGCCGGGTGCAGGCGGGATCGGGTCACCAATCGAGTCTCGGGCCGGGCGGTTCCGCGGGACGAGTGGCCGGAAGGCCATCGTGCGCAATGATCGGGCCATGTCCGTACCGCACCGGATCGCCGTCCTCGCCCTCGACGGCGTGGTGGCGCTCGACCTCGGCACCCCGGCCCAGGTCTTCGGCGCCGCCCGCGCCGACGACAGCGCCCCGCTCTACGCGGTGGCGACCTGCACCCCGGGCGGGTTGCCGGTACGCAGCAGCGCCGGCTTCCAGGTCCTCCCCGACCACGGCCTTGAGCTGCTGGACAGCGCCGGCACCGTGATCGTCCCCGGCGTACACGGCGGTCCGTCGATGCTCGGCGGCACCGTTGCCGCCGAGGTGGCCGACGCGCTGCGGGCCGCGTACGACCGGGGCGCGCGCATCATGTCCATCTGCACCGGCGCGTTCGTGCTCGCCGCCGCCGGCCTGCTCGACGGCCGACCGGCCACCACGCACTGGGCGCACGCGTCACGCTTCCGCCGCCTGCACCCCGGCGTACGGCTCGACCCCGACGTGCTCTTCGTCGACGACGGCCGCGTGCTCACCTCGGCCGGCGTGGCCGCCGGCATCGACCTGTGCCTGCACGTCGTCCGCACCGACCACGGCAGCGCGGTGGCCAACCGGGCGGCCCGCCGCTGCGTGGTGCCGCCGTGGCGCGACGGCGGGCAGGCCCAGTACATCGAGCGGCCGGTCCCCCGCGGCACCGACAACGGCACCGCCGCGACCCGCGAGTGGGCCCGGCAGCGGCTGCACGAGCCGGTGGCGCTGCGCGAGATGGCGGCGCACGCGCGGATGAGCGTCCGCACGTTCACCCGGCACTTCCGTTCCGAGACCGGCCTCAGCCCTGCGCAGTGGCTGCTCCAGCAGCGCACCGAGCACGCCCGGGTGCTGCTGGAGACGACTGATCTCAGCGTCGACCGGATCGCCCGGGACGCGGGATTCGGCACCACCGCAGCGCTGCGCCAGCACTTTCACGCCCGGGTCGGCGTATCCCCCACCGCCTACCGCCGCACGTTCCGCCCGTCTTCCGCACCGCCTTCGCCCGCTTCCGACGATCGTGGAGTTGTGGCGCCTGGAGGGCCGGACGCGCCGGAGTTGTCCACTGCCACAACCGCATGATCGGCGGCCCGGTGGTCAGGCGAGGTGGGGCTGGCGACGCAGGGCGCGGAGCTGGGTGAGGTGCAGCGGCAGGTGCACGCGGAGGTGCAGGTCCAGCACTCTGCCCCACGGCAGCGAGTCGTCCACGTCCAGATCGAAGCCCTCGCGCAGCACCGTGTCCACAGGAGTCTCCGCCGCCGGGCCGAGCCGTTCGGCCAACGCGCACAGCTTCTGGCTCGTGGCCCGGAACAGCGCGGCCAGGCCGTCCAGCCCGCCGCACTCGGAGACCAGCGCGTCCAGCTGCGGCCGGTGAACGGTGTCCAGGTCGTAGTAGGCGAACGGCGAGCCGGCCAGCACCGCCTCGGTCGCCTCGCTCATCAGCTCGTCGTTGGCGGCGAGGTGCGCCACGATCTGCTCCGCGCTCAGATCCCCCTCCGGGGGAGGCCCGAACCCACCCGCGTCGATCTCCGCGAACAACTCGTCGTACGCCTGCCGCAGCGCAGGGGCGTCCACCTCGTCCATGCCCCGCATCCAACCCTCGCCGACACCGCGAGCACCCCGCCTACCACGGCTGGTTCACCCGGACGCGTGAAGGCCGGCACCCCGTTTTGATCAACACGCCGAAAGGGTCATCCCTGAAGGTGAGCGACGTACTTGCCGTCGCCGCGGCCCTCGGCGAGCAACTGGTGGACCGCGGGCACGTCCGCGAGCGAGCCGACCTCGGTTATCGCGATGTCCAGTCGGCCTTCGGCGAGCAGGTCAAGGACCCTGCGCAGGCCGGCGGCGGCGCGGTGCGGCGTCGTCGCCCACAGGCGGCTGATGCTGAAGCCGCCGATGGCGAGATTGCCGCCGATCAGCCGTCCGGCCGGTGGCAGCGCAGCCTGGTCCCCGCCGCCCGCGTTGCCGAACAGGACGAGCCGGCCGCCGGAAGCGGTGACTCCCAGATCAGTCTCGATCATGGCGGTACCCAACGGATCGAGCACGATGTCCACCCCGTCGCCCCCGGTCGCTGCCCGCACCGCCCTGGTCAGGTCCACACTCCGCGCCACCGCCACGTCATATCCGCGCTTGAGCGCCGAGGCGACCTTGTCGGGGCGGCCCACGGTGCCGATGCGCAGCCCTCCGCCGAGCGCCGGCACCAGCTGGGCGACGGCGCTTCCGACGCCTCCGCTGGCCGAATGCACCAGCACGGTGTCGCCCGGACGGAACCGGGCGGCGTCCTTCAGGAGGAGCAGCGCGGTCGTGAGCATGAGCGGGGCCGCCGCCGCAGCCGGCGACGAGACCTGGTCGGGCACCGGCACCACGAACTCGGCCCGCACCAGCGCCACGTCGGCGAGACCACCCCCCGCGGTGAACGCGGCCACCCGCTGACCCGCGGCGAGGCCCGTGACATCGGGACCGATCTCCCGGACCGCCCCGGACACCTCCAGGCCCGGCGCGTACGGCCAGGCGCCGACATAGCCGGCATCACCGCGGCGGGCCATCACGTCGAGGAAGTTGATCCCGGCATACGCCACGTCGATCGTCACCTCACCCGGCCCCGGCCGGGGCTCCTCGATCTCGCGCACCTCCGTACGGTCGACCCCTCGCGACGGCCCGATCATCACCAACGTGCGCATGGCAGCTCCTTCGACGTTCGTCGTATGACGAAGACCGTACTAGTTGTACGATGATTGTCGAATGAAAGGGGTGAGATGCCGAGATCGCAGCGCCGCCGCCCGACGCTCGTCCATCCGGAGCCGAACGAGTTCGACCTGCTGGACATCCTGCACGCACTGTCCGACCCGACCCGGATGACGATCGTGCAGACATTGCGCGCCACACCCGAGCGCGCCTGCGGCACCTTCCCCGTGGACGTCGCGCCCTCCACGCTCACCCACCACTTCCGGGTACTACGCGAGGCCGGAGTCATCCGCCAACGGGAGGACGGCAACCGCCGGTGGACCGCGCTGCGTGGCGAAGACCTTGAAACCCGCTTTCCCAGCCTCCTGGACGCGATCGTGACCGCCTACGAAAGCGGGCTCACGCCGCCCCGATGAGCGCAGTCAGAAGCAGCGAGACATTCACACCGTGTGCGCTCCGGCAATCGCGCACCAGCTCGTTACGTGTTCCAGTGAGGTCGGCGGCCTGCTACTGGGTCAGTGGCGGCCGTGGCGGGCGCGTAGGTAGTCGGAGACGACGTACTCGCCCAGGTCGTCCAGGTCCGGGGTGAACATCCGGCCACCCGAACGTCGCGCCACCGCGTCCACGAACCGGCGCAGTCCCGGGTCGTCACCCAGCATGAACAGGTTGAGCGTCGCGCCGTACCGGGTCAGCCGGTCCACCTCCCGGATCGTCGCCGAGATGGTCTCCGGCAGCGGCGGCCAGTGGAAGTACGCCTCACCGTCCTCCGGGTCCAGGTGCGCTGTGGGCTCGCCGTCGGTGACCACCAGCACCACCGGCTCGGCGCCCGGGTGGCGGCGCAGGTGCCGGCCGGCGATCCGCAGCGCGTGCTGGAGGTTGGTGCCCTGCTGCATGTCCGGTTCCACCGCCGCCAGCTCCTGCTGGGTCAGCGGCATCGCCTCCCGGCCGAAGCCGACGATCTGCAGCGCGTCCTGCGGGAACCGGGTCGCCATCAGGTGCGACAGGGCCAGCGCGGTCTGCTTCATCGGACCCCAGCGGCCCTGCGAGATCATCGAGTACGACAGGTCGACGCAGAGCACCACCGCCGCCGACGCCCGCCGTTCGGTCTCCACCACCTCGAAGTCCTCGACCGCGAGCGGCACCGGCACTCCGGGGCCGGCCCGTCGTACCGCGCGGGTGAGCGTGCGCACCACGTCCAACGGTTGCTCGTCCCCGTACTCCCAGGGGCGGGAGGACCCGCTGACCTCGCCTGCCGCACCGGCGGTGCGGAGGTCGTGCTGGCCGCGCGGGCCGGCGGTCAGGTCGGAGAAGACGCGCCGCAACGCGGTGCTCGCGAGCCGGCGCAGCGCCTTGGGGCTGAGTGTCAGCCCGTCCGCGTCGCGGGTGACCCAGCCCTGACGGCGCAGTTCGCGTTCCAGTTCCCGCAACCGGCGTACGTCGTCGGCGGCGTCGCGGCCCAGCGTGCGGGCGACCGCCTCCACGTCGATCTCGTCGAGCGTGGCGCCGGCCTGGTCCTGGTCGAGGGAGTCCAGCAGCTCGTCGAGTTCGGCGATCTCGTCGAGCGCGCCGGTGGCCTCGCCGTAGCCGAGCGGCTGGTCGCCGCGGACCCGCTCACCGCGCTGCCAGTTCAGGTCCGGCCGCAGCGACCGGAGGTGGGCGTCGAGTTGGGACAGCTCGCCGGACAGCCGGTCACCGAGCGACTGGCGCATCAGCCCGGCGAGTTCCTCGCGCTGCCGGTCCGACAGCGACCGCATCAGCCGCTCACCGGCCGCCGCCCGCCGGGCCAGCACGTCGATCAGCTCGTCGACGTCCCCGGGTCGTTCCGGGAAGAACTCGCCGTGCCGGCGCATGAACTCGGCGAACGCGTCGGTGGTGTCCTCGGAGCGGGCGTGCCGGGCGAGCAGGTCGTTGAGGTCGCGCATCATCTCGGCGAGCTGCCGCTGGACAGCCGGGTCGGCGGCGGCCCGCGCGGCGTCGCGCATCCCGGCGAAGCGCTGCTCCAGCACGTCGTCGCGCAACCCGTCGAGGATCCGCTGGTACGTCTGCCGCGCCTCGGCACTCGCCCAGTCGTACTCGGAGAGTGCCGACACCGCGCGGGCGGTGGAGCGGGGCAGGTTGTCGAGCATGGCCTCGGCGAACCGGGCGTCGTCGCCGTCGCGGCCGCGCAGCTCGTCGCGTTCGGCGGCGAGCGCCTGGTCGAGCAGGGCCCGGGCCCGGGTGACGGCGCCGTCCAGGTCGCCTCGGCGCAGCGCCTCCCGGCGCAGGCGGCGGGCGCGGGCGGCCAGGTCGTCCAGCCCGCCGCGCCCCTGAGGGCCGCGCCGCAGCAGCTCGCGCAGCGACTCGCGCAGGCTGCCGCCGGCCAGCACGTCCGAGCCGACCGCGTCCACCGCGGAGCGCACGTCGTACGGCGGGGCGAGCGGGTCGGGTCCGCCGCGCCACTGCCCGTACCGGAAGCGGTTCCCGCCGGCCACAGTCAGTCCCGGTCCCCGTAGACGGTGCGCCCGGAGTCGGTGACGTCCTTGCCGAGCCGGCGGGTCAGGTGCAGCCCTTCCAGCACGAACTCGATGCCGGCGGCGGCCTCCTCCGGGCTGGGCGCGTCGCCGAGCCCGAGGCGGTCGAGCACCTTGGCGAGCCCCGGTACGGTGCCGACCTGGCGCAGCAGCTCGGCCGAGGAGACCAGCTCGCCGGTCTCGACGGCGCCGCCCTCGGCGACGATCGCGGTGAACCCGGACAGGTCGAGCCCGGCCAGGCGGGCGCGGAACGTCTCGGCGGTGGCGGTACGCAGCAGGTGCGCGAGCACCTCGGTCTCGCGTCCCTCCTCGCCGCTCTCGAACTCGACCTTGCCGCGCAGCGTGGAGGTCACCGACACGGTGTCCCCGATCCGGGCCACCGGCGCCTCCGGACGCGACGCCGATCCGGCGCCGCCCGAAGCCGCAGCACCCGCACCGGCCGAAGCAGAGGCAGAGGCAGAGGCACCGGCCAGCAGACCGGAGCGGCGCAGCGCGGCGGCGGCCACGGTCTCCGCGGCGGCGATGGCGAACCGGGCGGACACGCCGGAACGCGGGTCCACCGACGGGGACTCCCGCACGTCGCGGGCGAACCGGGCCAGCACCTCCAGCACGTGCTCCGGCACGACGGCGACCAGGTCGGCCTCCTGCCGGATCAGCGCCAGCTCCAGGTCGAGGTCGAGCGGGTAGTGGGTACGGATCTCCGCCCCGAACCGGTCCTTGAGCGGGGTGATGATCCGGCCCCGGTTGGTGTAGTCCTCCGGGTTGGCGCTGGCCACCAGCAGCAGGTCCAGCGGCAGCCGCAGCTGGTAGCCGCGCACCTGGATGTCGCGCTCCTCCAGCACGTTGAGCAGCGCCACCTGGATGCGTTCGGCCAGGTCGGGCAGCTCGTTGACGGCGAAGACGCCCCGGTTGGTACGCGGCACGAGCCCGAAGTGGATGGTCTCCGGGTCGCCGAGTGTGCGCCCTTGGGCGAGGCGGATCGGGTCGACGTCGCCGATCAGGTCACCGACGCTGGTGTCCGGCGTGGCGAGCTTCTCGCCGTACCGCATCGAGCGGTGCAGCCAGCCGATCGCCAGGTCGTCGCCGGCCGAGTTGACGAGCGCCCGGGAGGCGGGGGTGAGCGGGTGCATCGGGTGCTCGTTGAGCACCGAGCCGGGGATCACCGGGGTCCACTCGTCCAGCAGCGCGCCGAGCGAGCGGATCAGCCGGGTCTTGCCCTGTCCGCGTTCGCCGAGCAGCACCATGTCGTGCCCGGCGAGCAGCGCGCGCTCGACCTCGGGCAGCACCGTGTCCTCGTAGCCCACGATGCCGGGGAAGCGATCCTCGCCGGAGCTCATCCGGGCGAGGAGGTTGTCTCGGAGTTCCTGTTTGACCGTGCGGTACTGGTGGCCGGTCGCGCGCAGCTCGCCGAGCGTGCTCGGCAGGTCGGCGGGCCGGACCGGGGAAACCTGATTGGGAGCGGTCACCCGATCCACGCTAGCGCGGTCCGGCTCCGGGTGCGCCTGTCGTCGTATCCACGACCACGAACGCACCCGGGGCGCGGCTCACTTCCCGAGGCGGGCGCGGATCATCCGGGGCATCGCGGCCAGCCCGGTCACCGGGCGGAACGCGTGCGCGGCGGCGACCAGGGCGGCGTACTCGTCGTCGGCGAGGTCGATCTCGGCGGCGGCCGCGTTGCGTTCCATCTGCTCGACCCCGGAGGCGCCCGGGATGGCCACCACGTTCGGGTGCCGCAGCACGTACGCGAGCGCGATCTGGCTCGGCGTGGCGTCGTGCGCGTCGGCGACCTCGCGCAGCGTGGCGATCAGCGCGGTGCCGCGTTCCAGGTTCTCCGGCAGGAAGTACGGGTTGGCCCGGCGTACCGCCCCGGCCGGCGGGTTCGCGGCGTCGTAGCGGCCGGACAGGAAGCCCTGTGCCAGCGGGGAGTACGCGATGACGATGCGGCCGGCCTGCTCCGCGTACGGGATGAGGTCTTCCTCGGGGCCGCGGTCGATCATGCTGTAGCGGACCTGGTTGCTCAGCACCCGGCGGCCCAGCGCGGCCTCGGCGAACCGCCAGCGGCGCAGCCCGTAGTTGCTGACGCCGACCTCGCCGACCAGCCCGACGTCCTGCAACGAGCGCATGCCGCGCATGGTGGTGGTGTCGGCGACCACCGGGTTGGCCTGATGCACCTGGTAGAGGTCGATGCCGTCGACGCCGAGCCGGGCGGCGGAGGCGACCGCGCGCTGCTGCACCACCGGGGCGACCGGCAGCAGCGGGAAGATCTTGCTGGCGACCACCACCTTTGCCCGGTCGTCGCCGAGCGCCGCGCCGAGGATGCGCTCGCTGCGGCCGAAGCCGTACAGCTCGGCGGTGTCGAACAGGGTCACGCCCAGGTCGAGCGCGCGCCGGACGATCTCGGCGGCCCGGCGTTCGTACTCGGGGCCGTAGCCCCACTCCTTGGAGCCGAACTGCCAGGTGCCGAGGCCGATCTTGGAGATGGGCTTGGGGGTGTCGAGCCGCACGTAACGCATGAGGCCGAAGGTACCCGCGCCGCTGCGGCCACACTCCCGCGGCGACAGAATGACCTCGTGACCTACCTCGCCAGCGACGACCGTTACCACAAGATGATCTACCGGCGCAGCGGCCGGAGCGGGCTGAAGCTGCCCGTCATCTCCCTCGGCCTGTGGCACAACTTCGGACCGGACCGGCCCTTCGAGCGGCAGCGCGACATCGTCCGCCGCGCCTTCGACCTCGGCATCACCCACTTCGACCTGGCGAACAACTACGGACCGCCGCCCGGCGCGGCGGAGGAGAACTTCGGCCGGCTCCTGGCCACCGACCTGAAGCCGTACCGGGACGAGCTGGTGATCTCCAGTAAGGCGGGCTACCTGATGTGGCCCGGCCCGTACGGCGAGTGGGGCTCGCGCAAGTACCTGATCTCGTCGCTGGACCAGTCGCTGCGCCGCCTCGGACTGGACTGCGTCGACATCTTCTACTCGCACCGGTTCGATCCGGACACGCCGCTGGAGGAGACGATGGGCGCGCTCGACGCGATCGTCCGCTCCGGCAAGGCGCTCTACGTCGGCATCTCCAACTACGACTCGGAGCAGACCGAGCGGGCCGCCGAGATCCTCCGCGACCTGGGCACGCCGCTGCTGATCAACCAGCCGTCGTACTCGATGATGAACCGCTGGACCGAGCGCGACGGGCTGCTGGACACGCTGGAGCGCGTCGGGGCCGGCTGCATCGCGTACAGCCCGCTCGCCCAGGGCCTGCTCACCGACCGTTACCTGGACGGCATCCCGGCCGACTCCCGGGTGCGCACGAGCGTCTTCCTGGACGAGAGCGACCTCGACGACCAGACGATGGGGACGGTCCGGGGTCTCGCCGCGGTGGCCGAGCGGCGCGGGCAGACCCTGGCTCAGCTCGCCCTGGCCTGGGCACTGCGCGACCCGCGCATGACCAGCCTCATCATCGGCGCGAGCAGCGTGACGCAACTGGAGGGCAACGTGGCGGCGCTGGACGACCTCGCCCTGGACGGTGACGACCTGGCCGAGATCAGGAAGGTGCTCGGCTGAGTCACCAGATCCGGCGCCGCCCGACGCGGTGGTTGCGGACCCCACACGGCTGCCCGGGCGGCGGCCCGCCGGCCCGGCTCAGCCGCATCCCGACCACTGCCGCCGCGAGCAGCGCGACGACGAGCGCCGCCGCGCCGACGAGCAACGGCCGGGACAGCGGCCCGTCGTCGGTCACCGCCGCGACCGGCACCGCCGACTCGTCGCCGGTCGCCGCTCCGGCGAGGGTACGCGGAGGCGAGGCGCTCGCCTTCGGCGCTGCCGGTGCCGCGTCCGGCTCACCGCGTGCCGGCCGGAAGATCACGTCCGAGCAGGAGTAGTACGTGTCCTGGGTGTCCGAGTTCTGCCAGATGACGTAGACGATGTGCCGGCCGGTGCGCCCGGCCGGGAGCCGTCCCCGCATCTCGTACGCGCCCGCCCGGATCGGCGGATCGGTTACCCGAAGGAACGGCTTCTCCTCCAGGTCCGCCCAGGTCAGCACGCCCCGGGGCGAGTACGAGCCGGTGGTGACGTAGTACCGGAACGTGCCCCGGTGCGGGATGGTGGTGCGGTAGCGGAACGTGTGCGACGCCCCGGCGGTCAACGTGGTGGCCGGCCAGTCGGCGCGCGGCAGGTCCAGTCCCCGGTACGCGGACAGCCCGCCGCTGCACAGCTCCCCGTCCGGGATGCGTTCCCGGTCCCGCCCATCGATCCGGGCCACCCGGATGTTGTCCCACTCGCGTACCGCCGCTCCGGCGGCTGTCGCGGCCCGGCAGGCGGGCGTCCGCCCCCGGCCACCCTCCGGCCCGCACGCGGCGGCCCGGCTCAGTGGGCTGGTCGGCGCACCGTGTGCCGCGGCCGGCGCGGCGGTCAGCGGCACCGTCGCGGCGACGGCGGCGAGCGCGGCGAGCGCGCGACGTGCGGCCATGTGATCGACCTCCCGCGCACTGGTACGGCCGCGAGCCGCCAAAGGTTCGATCCGCGCCGATCGGCCGGGGCGACGTGACCGAACGGACAACCGGGGCGGCGGGGCGCGTGTGGTGGGCCCTACAGTGACGAAACCCTGTGATCGAGGAGTCTCCCTTGCCCGAGCCGGAACCGTCCCCCGAGCCGACCCGCGCCACCCTGGCGGACGGTCCCGCGACGGGCGACGTCCCCGCCCTCGCGCAGCCGTACCTGCTGGTCCTGCCCACCGTGGAGGGCGCTCCCCCGCCGGTGCCCTGGCCGGGCGCCGAGGGGCAGCCCGGCTGGGCCATTCCGGTCAGCGTGCCGCCCGGCACCCAGGGGTACGCCTTGTTCGTCCCGCTGGTCCCGGCACCCGGCCAGCCGACGCCGGCCGTACCCGTCCAGGCGAGCGCGCCCGCCGCCGAGCGTTCCCCGACCGGCGCGACCGCTGCGGCGCTGGCCACGGCCGAGGGCGGTCCGACGGCGGCGGCCGAAACGCCGTCGGCCATTGGCGACGGCGAGCCTTCTCCGGCGGGCGCCGGCTCGTCGGCTTCAGCCACCGCGGAGGCGGCGGGTGCGGCCACTGCCGCCTCCGCTCAGGCCGGGACCGGCCCGCGCCCCGGCGACGGCGCTCCGCAGACCTCTGCCGACGGTCCGCGGACGCCTGTCGCCTCCCCGGGCGCACAACCCGCCTCCGGGCCGTGGGCCGCGCCGGGTGCGCAACGCGCTCCGGGGACGCCGCCTCCGCCCGGCGGTGGGCCGATGCCCGCGCCGCCGCACCCGGGGTGGGTCGGGCACCCGCAGGCGCCGGTCTGGGCACCGCGCCCGCCGGCGCCGCGGACCTCGTTCCTCGGCGCGTGGTGGCCCGGCCCGAAGGCGGCGACCGGGCGGGCCGTGCCGCTCGCGGTGCTGGCCGCCGCGATCGGCAGCGCGGTCTTCGTGCCGCTGGGCCGCGTCGGCGTCGGCTGGTTCCTGGGGTGGCTCACGCTCACACTCGCGGTGGGGCTGGCGGTCCGGTCCAGGACCACTGATCTGCCGCGCGCCGACAAGCTCATCCGGGCCGGGTGGGCGGTGGCCGCCCTGGCCCTGATCGCCGTACCGGCGTTTCGCAACGCCTGGTGGCAGGTGACGTTCTGTGTGCTCGGCGCGCTCGGCTGCGCCACGCTCGCGATCATCGGCGGCCGGCTGGTGCGCTCGATCCTGTTCGGCCTGGTGGCCACGCCGTTCGCGGCGTTGCGGGGCCTGCCCTGGGTACGCCGGCACGTCACCGCCTCGCCGCAGGAGGCGACGGTGCGCAAGGTGACCGTCTCGGTCGTCGCCACGGTCGTGGTGCTCCTGGTGTTCGGCAGCCTGCTCGCGTCGGCCGACGCGGCGTTCTCCGAGGCGCTCGGCTCGCTCGTTCCCGAGATCAACATCGGTACGGTGTTCGGCTGGCTGTTCCTGGCCGTGGTGGGCGGCCTGATCGCTGTCGCCGCGCTCTACACGCTCGCCGCACCGCCCGACCTGTCCACCATGGACCGTGCCGGTGAGCGCCGTCTCGGCCTGCTGGAGTGGGCCCCGGCCATCGGCGCGCTCACGCTGCTGTTCGCCGGGTTCGTGGTGGTGCAGTTCACCACGCTCTTCGGTGGGCAGCGGCACGTGCAGCGGGTCGCCGGTCTCAGCTACGCCGAGTACGCGCGCAGCGGCTTCTGGCAGCTGCTGTTCGTCACGCTGCTGACCGTGGTGGTACTGGGCGGGGTGAGCCGCTGGGCACGCCGGGAGCAGCCGGTCGAGCGGCTCCTGCTGCGCGTCCTGCTGGGGCTGATCAGCGCGCTGAGCGTGGTGATCGTGGCATCGGCGCTGTCCCGCATGTGGACGTACCAGAAGGTCTACAGCTTCACCGGCGAGCGGATCTTCGTGATGGCCTTCGAGATGCTGCTCGGCACGGTCTTCCTGATGATCCTCGCGGCGGGCGTGAAGTGGCGGGGCCGGTGGATTCCCGGCACCACGCTCGCGCTGGCGGTGGCGATGCTGCTCGGCCTGGCCGTGCTCAACCCCGAGGACTACGTCGCCCGCCGCAACACGCTGCGCTACGAGCAGACCGGCAAGATCGACGCGTGGTACCTGCGGGCGCTGTCCGCCGACGCCACGCCGGCGCTCGCCAAGCTCCCCGATCCGGTACGCCGGTGCACGCTGAGCTGGATCGCCGACGACCTCGCCGAGCCGGACCCCTGGTACGCCTGGAACCTGGGCCGCCAGCGCGCCCGGAAGGCGCTTGAGGAGGTCGGCCCGCAGGCGATCGGCGGCCAGAAGGACTGCCGCCGGGCCGACCAGTTCGACCTGCCGAAGACGCGGCGCCCCCGCTGACCTCGCCGGCCGGGCCGCGGATCACCGCGGCCCGGTCAGGCCGGGCCGCCGCCGAAGCCGATCTCGTTGCCGTCCGGGTCGTGGAAGATCACCTTGCGGACGCCGTTGTCGTAGGTCTCCCGCGTGGCCGGCTCCAGCCCGCGGGCGGCGATCGCCGCGACACGGGAGTCGAAGTCTTCGACGAAGATTGTCTGCATGGCGTGACCGGCGTGGCCGGGCCGCACCTCAATGTAGAGGCAGCGGTGCTCCGCCAGCTCCCACACCGCCTCGTGGTCGTTGGGCAGGAACTGCGGCGGGGCGCCGAGCAGTCGCTCGTACCAGGCCGTCGACACGGCGAGATCACTGATCGGGACGCCGGCGAACAGGTCGACAGTCATCCGGCCAATCTAGCCGCGTCGACGTGCCCGCGCGGGCTCACGCCGTACCGGCGCTTGAACGCCGTACTCAGGGCGAACGAGCTGCCGTAGCCGACCCGGCGGGCCACCGCTCCCACTGTGGCGCCGGGCTCGCGGAGCAGGTCGGCCGCGAGCGCCAGCCGCCAACCCGTCAGATACGACATGGGCGGCTCGCCGACCAGCGCGGTGAAGCGCCGGGCCAACGCCGCCCGCGACAGCCCCACCTCGGCGGCGAGCGACGCCACCGTCCACGGCCGGCCCGGCTCGTGGTGCAGCATCCGCAGCGCGCGGCCGACCACCGGATCGGCGTACGCCAGGTACCAGGCGGGCGCGGCGGCGCCCGGCCGGGCGAACCACTCCCGCAGCGCGGCGATGAGCAGCAGGTCGAGCAGGCGGTCGAGCACCGCCTCCTGGCCGGGGTCGTCCTTGACGATCTCGGCGGCCAGCAGCGGCACCAGCGGCGTGTCCCACGACTCGCGCCGGACCACCGCGAGCGGCGGCAGCGCGTCCAGCAGCCGCCTCCCGACAGTGCCCCGCACCGGGTACGTGCCGGTGAGCAGCACGGTCCGGCCGTCCGGCCCGTTGCCCCAGGTGCGTACGCCCCACCGCGTCATCGCGAACAGCTCGCGCCCGTCCGGCGTGGTGCAGCGCTGGCCCGGATGCACGACCACCTGCGGCGCCGTGGCCGGATCGTCAGCCACCGTGTACGGAGCAGGGCCGCGCACGATCGCCACATCACCGCCGGTCAGCCGAGCGGCGTCGCCCTCCTCCGGCACGATCCACGCGTCACCCCGCACCACGGCGACAAGCGTCAACGGCGCCTCGTCCCGGATCAGCATCGACCAGGGCGGGGTGAGGATCGAGCGCAGCAGGAAGGCGCCCCGCGCCCGGGGACCGTCGAGCAGACCGGAAACGGCGTCCACGAAGACGATTGAACACAGGACCGCGCGTCCTGACCATGTGCCGTCTCACCGCGCGGCGGTTCGATGAGGACATGCGACTCGTACAACAACTGACGCTGGTCGGCGCCACAGTCGGGGCCGGGCTGATGGCGGGCCTGTTCGCCGCGTTCGCGTACGCCGTGATGCCGGCGCTGCGCGGCGCGGACGACCGCACGTTCGTGGACGCCATGCAGCGCGTCAACGTCACCATCTTCAACGGCTGGTTCCTGTTGGCCTTCCTGGGTACGCCGGTGCTGGCCGCGCTCTCGGCGGTGCTGGCGTGGCGGGGTGCGGCCCGGCCGGCACTGCCGTGGATCGTCGCCGGGCTCGCCCTGTACCTGGTGATGTTCGTCGTCACCGTGGCGGTTAACGTGCCGTTGAACGACGCGCTCGCGGCGGCCGAAGCGGCCGATGTGGCTGCGGCACGCGAGCGCTTCGAGTCCGCCTGGGTCACCTGGAACGTGGTCCGGACGCTGGCGAGCACGGCCGGTTTCGGCGCGTTGTGCTGGGCGCTGGTGCTCGCGGGCCGGGTGGTCGGTTGAGTGGTTTCCAGCCGGTTGAGGGCGTTCCATCGGCCGGGTTGGCCGGGCTCGCCGCGGCTTCGGCAGGCGAGCCCCAGCCGACCGGGCCCGTCGCTATGGCTGCCGGTCTTCGATCAGCGGCAGGCAGTTGTCCCGGACCGCCCACAGGAGTGCAGCAACCCGAAGCCCTGGTCTCGGCAACCGCAGGCAATGGCGCGTCTGGCGGCCGGCGAGCGTGACGCGGCGGAGCCACCCTTCCAGGCCCAGCCCCGGGGATCGGGGCATCAGGACATCGGCGGGCGGGATCTCGGGGTGTCGTGGAGCGCGGAGAACTCCACGATCACCCCGGTGATCTCACCCGCCACGCGATCACCCTGAGCCGGGAGGACTAGCTCAGGGAAGCTTCTGAACAATCAGCCGCCGACCGCCGCCGACAAAGGCCACCTCTTTACCGTCGGGTGACACACTGGGCGATAACGCAGCACCCTCCCGGTGTCCGACGACGATCCCGCCGAACTCAACGCCACAACCGTCTGCTCCGTAGCACCGACAGCAGCCGGGCGGTCCAAGCCGGCCGCGGCAGCTTCCTTCTCCGACAAAGCCGGCAGGTCCGGCGTCACCTCCACCTCGGCACGCACCACCCCCGCCCGGTAGTCGTTGACCGTGGACAGCGGCTGCGCCTGGCGACACGCCTCCACCTCAGGCGACGTCAACGCGCACGCAGGCAGAGAAACCAACTGGAGGCGGGAATCCCAGTCCGCGCCGTAAGCATGCCGAAACGCCGAGTAGTCGAGCTCAAGTCCAACCCGACCCGCCTCACTTCGGCCATCCGCCCGCGCCACCTTCACCGCCAGCGGAAAACCAGCCCACCGCGCCGCAGCCCGATCCAACACCCGCACCGCCACCCGAGGCGGGACAGCCGCACCACCAGCCGCCTTCGCCGACGCCGCAGCGGGAGCGATGGCAACCGGCAGCCCGCCGACCTTCGCGCGGGCAGGAAGCCGCCGCGACCCATCAGCCGACAGCGGTAGATTCACCAGCGCTGCCCCTGCAGACGGCCACGACACCTGCGCCGGCTTGGACTTCTCCATCGCGGGCAGCGCAGCCTTCTTCGACTTCACCGCCGACACCGGCACCGAACGATCCCGCGCCACCCCATCCGCCGCAGGCTTCGGCGTTGGCTTCGCCTGCGCTGGCACAACCGGCAACAACGACAAGCCCACCGCCACCGCGGTCGGCAACGCTCCACGCCATACCAGCCAACCCAGCCGCGCGATCAACCGCGACGAAACCAACCCACCCACCACGCCCCCGAATCCACGAGCCAAGTGATCGAGGACGCTAAGATCACCACCCCTCCGCGTCAAGGCCCGAACACAACTGGTGAGGATGACGTGCCCAGAATCGGACAGATGCAGTTGTCGATCTCACCAAGGGTGAGCGAGAGAAAGACTCAGATCCGGCGCTACCGTTGTGGCTACGCCAAGGCCGCTGCCGTCCGTCATGGCGTAGCTGCGGCGTTGCGGGGAGAGCCAGATGCCGGTGTGCTGCTCGTCCTGCTGCAGACGCACGCAGAGACTGTGCGGGCCGCAGCCAGAGCCAAACCTGAGCGCTGAGCCAACTTCTCCGGCAGCGCGCAAAATCAGGTTGAAATACCCTTTTCCGGTGGAAGAATTAGGCGCAGAAACAACATTCCACGTATATCAGCTCAATAGGCACCTTCGCGGCGTGATCACGCCCCACATTTTCGCTCTTGCAAGCCTTTGGGCCACGGCCACATAAAACACCAGGTAGGACGCGGCCCGGACGCGGTTGTCGATCTTGCTGTCCGGGTGAGAGCGTGGGGCGCAACTGTGAGTAAATCTTTGACCAAGAGATCCAAAAAAAGCGACATCTCTCGATGAGAGATGTCGCCTGACCTGCACAAACACAAGGTGGAGCCGAGGGGACTCGAACCCCTGACCCCCACACTGCCAGTGTGGTGCGCTACCAGCTGCGCCACGGCCCCTTGCGGTCGTCCCGGTCGCCCGGGCACGGAGAGAACTATACACACGCCGTCCGGCATGGTCATCTCGCGGGGTCCCCCGCACCCGGGTCAGTTCAGCGCCACGTCCGGCGGGAAGTGGGCCACCGCCGCCATCATGCCGCCCTGCCGGCGCAGCACCATCGGCCAGAGATCATCCGGCCGGTCGACGAAGGCGTCGCCGGGCAGCGCGTCGAGCACGAACCAGGAGCCCTCCTCGATCTCGCGCTCCACCTGACCGGCACCCCAGCCGGAGTAGCCGGCGAACACCCGGATCCCGCCGATGGCCTCGCGCAGCTTCTCCGGGTCGGCCGAGAGGTCGATCGTGCCGACCGCGCCGGAGACGCGGTGGAAGCCCTTGACCGGCCGGACCGGGTGCCGCATCCGGGCCAGGCAGATGGCCGAGTCGGGCTGCACCGGGCCGCCCTCGAACAGCACGGCCGGGTCGCCGGCCAGGTCGCTCCAGTCGCCGAGCACGTCGGCCACCGAGACCTCGGTGGCCCGGTTCAGCACCACCCCGAGGGCGCCGCCGGGTTCGTGGGCGACGAGCAGCACGACCGTACGGTCGAAGTTCGGATCCTTGAGCCCTGGTGCCGCGACCAGCAGTCGTCCGGTCATCGTCTCCATGGCCCGGCCACCGATCGCCTGCCCCTCACCCTGCATGTCCGACACCCGTCAGCCGTGCGCCCGTACGGGCCCGCGGCCGTCGACCGTCCACCCTGTCAACGCCATGTCACGCACCATAGCCTGCGTCCGGCCCGCTGGTTAAGGTCTGACGGCGGGTGATCGCGACGGATCGAGGGAGGGCCGGATGGCGGCGCAGGCCGAACTGGCGGTGATCGGCGGGTCGGGTCTCTACGCCCTGCTCGACGGCGCGGAGCACGTGGTGGACACCCCGTACGGCGCACCGTCGGGCCCGATCACGGTCGCCGAGGTGGGCGGCCGGCGGGTGGCGTTCCTGCCCCGCCACGGGCGCGATCACAGGTACCCGCCGCACCTGATCCCGTACCGGGCGAACCTGTGGGCGCTGCGGTCGCTCGGCGTACGCCAGGTGCTGGCGCCCTGCGCGGTCGGCGGGCTGCGGCCGGAGCTGGGTCCGGGGACGTTCGTGGTGCCGGACCAGTTGATCGACCGCACCAGCGGGCGCGTGCAGACCTACTACGACCGGGGCGCGGTGCACGTGTCGTTCGCCGACCCGTACTGCCCGGCCGGGCGGCGCACGCTGCTGGACACGGCGGCCGGGCGCGGCGTGCCGGCGGTGGACGGCGGAACGGTGGTCGTGGTCGAGGGTCCGCGCTTCTCGACCCGGGCGGAGTCGCGCTGGTTCGCCTCGATGGGCGGCACGATCGTCAACATGACCGGCCACCCGGAGGCGGTCCTGGCCCGCGAGCTGGCGCTCTGCTACACGTCGATCGCGCTGGTCACGGACCTGGACGCGGGCGTCGAGGCGGGCGAGTCGGTCACCCACGAGGAGGTGTTCCGGGTCTTCGCGGAGAACACGGACCGGCTGCGTGGGCTGCTGCTGGACGCCGTCGCGGCACTGCCCGCCGAGCGGGACTGCCGGTGCGGGAGCGCGCTGGACGGGATCAAGCTGCCGTTCCCGCTACCCTGAGCACGGGAAGCGCCCGAAAAGTCGGCTTCGGCCCGATAGATTCGGCTGGTCGGGAGACTGGGCACCGGGCCGGCTCCGGCATCCGCGTGCGGAACGGAGGCGGCCGGCCATGGCGACGGTGCGGGAGGCGACCTACGACCTGCTGCGCGCGCTCGGCCTGACCACCGTCTTCGGCAACCCCGGCTCGACCGAGGAGCCGTTCCTCGCCGACTTCCCGGACGACTTCCACTACGTGCACGCGCTCCAGGAGGCGTCGGCGGTCGCCATGGCCGACGGCTACGCCCAGGGCACCGGCCGGCCCGCGCACGTCAACCTGCACACCGCGCCGGGCACCGGCAACGGCATGGGCAACCTGGTCACCGCCTGGCACAACCGGACCCCGCTGATCGTCAGCGCCGGCCAGCAGACCCGCGAGATGCTGCTGATCGAGCCGCGCCTGGCCAGCCCTCGGGCGGTCGAGCTGGCCCAGCCGTACGTCAAGTGGGCCCACGAGCCGGCCCGCGCGCAGGACATCCCGGCGGCCTTCATGCGGGCGTACGCCTCGGCGGTGCAGCCACCGGCCGGGCCGGTGTTCCTCTCGCTGCCGATGGACGACTGGGACCGTCCGGCCGACCCGCCGCCGCAGGTGCGTACCGTCGCCACCCGGATCGCGGCGGACCCGGACCGGCTGCGGGGCTTCGCCGACGTGCTGGCCGCCGCCCGCGCCCCGGCGCTGGTGCTCGGCGCGGCGGTGGACCGGTCGGACGCCTGGCCCGAGGCGGTGGCGCTGGCCGAGCACCTGGCCGCCCCGGTCTGGGCCGCCCCGGCGCCGGAGCGGGCGGTGTTCCCCGAGCGCCACCCGCACTTCCGGGGCGTGCTGCCGTACGCGATCGGGCCGCTGTCGGAGACGCTGCGCGGCCACGACGTGGTGCTCGTGGTGGGCGCCCCGGTGTTCCGCTACTACCCGTACGTGCCGGGCGACTACCTGCCCGGCGACACGCGGCTGCTGCACGTCACCGACGATCCGGACGAGGCGGCCCGCGCGCCGGTCGGGGAGAGCCTGCTCGGCGACGCCGGGTTGACCATGGCCGCGCTGCGCGAGCTGCTGCCGGCGGCCGGCCGGGCGGCACCGTCAGCGCGCCAGCGGCCGGCCCCGCCCGAGCCGGCCGACCCGCCGAGCGCCGACGCGCTGTTCGCCGCGCTGGCTGACGCGTGGCCGGCGGACGGGGTGCTGGTGCAGGAGTCGCCGTCCAACCTGGCCGCGCTGCGCCGCCGGCTGCCGATCGAGCGGCCGCGCTCGTACCTGACGATGGCCAGCGGCGGACTCGGGTTCGGCCTGCCGGCGGCGGTCGGCATGGCGCTCGCCGAACGCGACACCGGGCGTGGCCGCCCGGTGGTCGCGGTGGTCGGCGACGGCTCGTTCCACTACTCGGTGCAGACGCTGTGGACGGCGGCGCGGCTGCGGCTGCCGCTCGCCGTCGTGGTGCCGGTGAACCAGCAGTACGCGATCCTCAAGGCGTTCGCCGACCTGAAGCACACCCCGGGCGTGCCCGCGCTGGACCTGCCCGGGCTCGACGTGACGGCGGTGGCGCACGGCTACGGCTGCGCCGGTGAGGCGACCACGCTGGACGGGCTCGGTGCGGCGCTGGGCGCCGCGCTGGCCGCGGACCGGCCGACGGTGCTGCCGGTGGCGATCAGCACCGAGGTGCCGCGGATCCTGTGAGCCTCAGCCGGGCCGGACGGTCAGCGGGGCGCCGCTGCCGGCGTCGAGCACGACGCGCCCGCCCACCGGCGCGGTGAGCGTGACGCTGACCGGCTTCAGCATGAGCGCCAGGGTGCAGGGGCCCGTGGGCGGGACCACGGCACCGCCGATCACCACCGCGTCCGGGCGTTCCAGCACCAGCGGGGTGGGCGGACCGTCGCAGGCGCCGACGCCGAGCACGTAGTCGATGCGGTTGCCCTCGACCGCCCGTAGCTGCTGCGCGGACACCAGACCCGCCGGGAGCGGCTTACCGGGCACCGCGCCGCCGGGGGCCCGGCCGGTCACGCGAGGTGCGACAGCCACCCGCGCCACGGGTACGGCCAGCTCGTCCACAGTGAACAGCCAGGCGGGCACCTCGGCGCGGCCCCGGCTGGTCCACACCGGCGCGCTGCCCAGCCGCAGCTCGGTCACGGTGAGCGGGAGGCACGGGTTCGGCGCCGACGTGGAGACCGGGTCGTTCGGGCCCGGCCGGCCGGTCGGTGCCGGATCGGGTGCGGCCGGGCGCCCGTCGCAGGGCGGCGGGTCGCCCTGGTCCAGTTGCGCGTACGCGTCGGCGGCGCTGACCAGCGGCACCCGCAGCGTGCCGTCGGGGAACCGGATCGTGCCGTCCTTCGGCACGTCAGCCGGGATCGGGATCTGGTCTCGGAACCAGCCGGCCCCGAACGCCACCTTCGTCTCGTCGGTGAAGCCCGGGTCGCCGGCCAGCACTGTGGCGTCCTGGAGCGGCACGTACCCGTCGCGCCAGCCCGGCCCGGGCCGCCAGCCCGCTGCGACCTCCTGCGCCCGCTCGGTGAACGCGGACCGCTGGTCCGGGCCGGCCGACGGGGCCACCCCCGGATCGGCGCCGGGCGAGGCGCAGGCGGAGAGGGCCAGCAACGGGATCCCGAGCAGGGCGAGCACGCGACGCATACCGCTTGGACGCGTGCCCGTCCCGGCCGGTTCCCCGGGCTCGGTCCTCGTCGCCGACGGTGGCCGGCGCCCGCCCAAGGGCGCGCAGGTCGCCGGAGGCTGCCTCACCCTCGGCTGTCCCGATCGCATCGAGCGCCTCAGACGGCTGTGCGCCCCGGTCCGAGTGGACCGGGGCGCACAGGCCGTGTCGTGGAGGTGCCGGGAATCGAACCCGGGTCCTTCGCCGGTTTGTCAGGGCTTCTCCGAGCGCAGCTCGCTATGCCTCTACTCGGCCCCACCGCTCACGCGAGCAAGTTGGTGTGACGGGCCCAGTCGCTGATTAATCTCGCCGCACGGACCCCGCGACCGGGTCCGGTTGGCCAGCCTTCTAGCTGATGCCGGCTAACTGGGTCGAAGGCGCTCCCAGGCCGACAGACTTGCTACTCGCCTCAGGCGGCGAGAGCGAAGTCAGCGCGATTGTTCTTGGCGCTTATTGGTTTCCGACGACCGATTCTCGAGACGACGTCGGCTTCCTCGGCTCGCTTCCCCTGTCGCTGCGTACGAAGTCGAAACCAGTCACCCCCTCGTAGCGCTGCCCCTGTCGGCAGCACACCAAGCCTAACGCCTGGCGCAACCGGTTTCATCCCGAGGCCCACTTGACGCGGGATACCGGACGAACCGGACGTATCACTCAGCCATGCCCTTGCCTCGCCGGCCCACCGCCCGGGCGATCTCCCGGTCGGCGTCCCGCTTGGCGAGGTCCTGGCGCTTGTCGTACGACTTCTTACCCCGGGCCAGGCCGATCTCCACCTTGGCCCAGCCGTCGGAGAAGTAGACCTGCAACGGCACCAGCGTCAGGCCGCTCTCCTTGAGCTTGCCCAGCAGCCGGTCGATCTCCAGCCGGTTGAGCAGCAACTTGCGGGTGCGCCGGGGCTCGTGGTTGGTCCAGGTGCCCTGGGCGTACTCCGGGATGTGCATGGCGTGCAGGTAGATCTCGCCGTCGCGCTCCTGGGCGAACGCGTCCACGAGCGACGCCCGCCCGGCCCGCAGCGACTTCACCTCGGTGCCGGTGAGCGCCATGCCCGCCTCGTACGTGTCGAGGATGGCGTAGTCGTGGCGTGCCTTCTTGTTGGAGGCGACCACCTTGCGACCCTTTTCCCGTGGCATCGGCGCCACCCCCTTCCTGATCGACTCACCGGCCACCGGCCGGCGAGCGGAGATCATGCTACCGGAACCACAAGGGCCCTCCCGCGCCGTTTATTCCGGCGCGGGAGGGCCCTTGGCAGAGCCGTACGGGCGACTAGACCCGCAGGTAGAAGCGGAGCGTGACCCAGGCGGTGACCGCGCTGACCACGCCACCGACGGCTGCCATCAGCGGGAAGGTCAGGAAGATCTCGGACCAGGAGATCGGGGTGATCAGGCCCTCCAGGGAGGCCATCGAGCTGCCGGCCGCCACCACCTTCACCCCGATCAACGCGAGCAGGCCGAGGATGGAACCGAACAGACCGGCCACCACCGCCTCCAGCACGAACGGCGCCTGGATGAACCAGTTCGACGCGCCGACCAGCTTCATGACCGCCACCTCACGCCGCTTGCTGTACGCGGCGACCTGGATGGTGTTCGCGACGAGCAGCAGGGCGGCGATGGCCATCACGGTGGCGATCGCGAGCGCTCCGTTCTGGAAGCCGCTCAGCACGCCGAAGACCTTGTCGAGCAGCTTGCTCTGGTCGACGATCGTGTCGATGCCCTCGGTGGCCTTGTACTTGTCGTAGATCGCCTTGTACTGCTCCGGGTCGTTCAGCTTGACCCGGTACGACTCGGGAAGCTGATCCGGCTTGACGGCGCTGACCAGGTCCGGGGCGTCGGCGTACATCTGCTGGAAGCGCTCGTACGCCTGCTCCTTGTTGACGTACGTCGAGTCCTTGACCAGCGGGTCCTGACCGAGCTGCTGGCCCAGCGCGTCGACCTGTTCCTTGGTGGCATCGGTCTTCAGGAAGATCGAGACCTCGACGTTCTCGTAGTAGAGGTCCTTCATGTCGCCGACCTTCTGGTAAAGAAGGCCGCTGCCGCCCAGCATGAACAGCGACACCGCCAATGTGATGATCATGGCGATGGTCATCGTGACGTTGCGCCACAGCCCGACCAGTACTTCGGACAGGACGTACTTCATCCGCATCGGGATATCCTCCGGCTCTCCGGCGTGAGGTTTCGTCGTCAGGGTCTACGGAACGTCGTCCGGCTCAGCCGTAGACGCCGCGGGCCTGGTCGCGCACGATGCGGCCACTCTCGATCTCGATGACCCGGCGCCGCATCTGGTTCACGATGTTGGAGTCGTGCGTGACCATCACGACCGTCGTACCGGTGCGGTTGATCCGGTCCAGCAGGCGCATGATCTCGATCGAGGTGTCCGGGTCCAGGTTTCCGGTCGGCTCGTCCGCCAGCAGGATCAGCGGCCGGTTGACGAACGCCCGTGCCACCGCGACACGCTGCTGCTCACCACCGGACAGCTCGTGCGGGTAGCGGTGCTCCTTGCCGCCGAGACCGACCAGCTCCAGCACCTCCGGCACAACCCGGCGGGCGACCGCCTTCGTCTTACCGATCACCTCCAGCGCGAACGCCACGTTCTCGTACGCGGTGCGGTTCGGCAGCAACCGGAAGTCCTGGAAGACGCAGCCGATGGAACGCCGGAAGTGGGGTCGCTTCCAGGAACGCATCGAGGTGACGTCCTTGCCGTTGACGACGACCCGACCCTTGTTGGGTGTGACCTCGTGCAGCAGCAACTTGATGATGGTGGACTTGCCGGAGCCGGATGGACCGATGAAGAAGACGAACTCGCCCTTCTCGATCGAGACGGACACGTTGTCGAGCGAAGGCCGGGACGCCTTCGGGTACGTCTTCGTCACTTGCTCAAGCTGAATCACGGGTCGGTAGTCTACGCGGTGTAACCGCAGAGCCAAGCCCCACGCCCCGCCGAAGCGGTGCGCGTCATCGATTTACCCGGTCAACACGAGATCGATGACGCGCTGCGTCCGACCGTGATCACGCACCGTCAGCGGCGAGTTGTTGCTGCTGCTGCTTCCGCCAGCGGATTCCCGCCTCGATGAAGCTGTCCAGCTCACCGTCGAAGACCGAGGACGGATTGCCCGTCTCCTGCTCGGTACGCAGATCCTTCACCATCTGATACGGGTGCAGGACGTACGAGCGCATCTGGTCGCCCCAGGAGCTGGTGCTGCCGGTCTTCAGGCCGGCCAGCTTCGCCTCCTCCTCCTGCCGCTTGCGCTCCAGCAGCCGGGCCTGGAGCACTCGCATCGCGGAGGCCTTGTTCTGCAGCTGGGACTTCTCGTTCTGGCAGGTCACCACGATCCCGGTGGGGATGTGGGTCAGCCGCACCGCCGAGTCGGTGGTGTTGACGCTCTGCCCACCCGGCCCGGACGACCGGTAGACGTCCACCCGGACCTCGTTCTCCGGGATGTCGATGTGGTCGGTCTGCTCGGTGACCGGCAGGACCTCGACACCGGCGAAGCTGGTCTGCCGGCGGCCCTGGTTGTCGAACGGGCTGATCCGCACCAGCCGGTGCGTGCCGGACTCCACGCTCAGCGTGCCGTAGGCGTAGGGCACCTTCACCGTGAACGTGGCCGACTTCAGGCCCGCCTCCTCGGCGTAGGAGGTCTCGTAGACCTCAGTCGGGTAGCCGTGCCGCTCGGCCCAGCGCAGGTACATCCGCAGCAGCATCTCGGCGAAGTCGGCGGCGTCCACTCCACCGGCGCCGGCCCGGATCGCGACGAGCGCCTCCCGCGAGTCGTACTCGCCGGAGAGCAGCGTGCGGACCTCCATCTCCTGGATGGCCTTGGTCAGCCCGGCGATCTCCGACTCGACCTCGGTCAGCACGCCCGGGTCGGACTCGGCCTGGGCGAGCTCCAGCAGCACGCCGGCGTCGTCGAGCTGGGAGCGCAGGTCACCGAGCTTGGTGATCTCGCCGTTGACGTACGAGAGCTGCGACGTCACCTGCTGCGCCTTGGCCTGGTCGTCCCAGAGGTCGGGCGCGGAGGCCTCCTGCTCCAGCCGGGCCTTCTGCTCGCGCAGCTTGCCGAGGTCGAGCACGGCCTCGATGTTGCGCAGCGTGGAGTCGAGTTCCTTGAGCTGTTCGGCGTAATCGGCAGCGGTCACGACAGACAAGACTACCGGCGCGTGCGAGGAGTGAGCTTGCGAGCCCCGCAGTCACGCGCAGAAAGTCGGCGCTGCGCATGCGAGGAATGAGCTTGCGAGCCCCGCGTCACGTGCGAAAAGTCAGCCGCCCGGTGCCGCGAGTTTGCCGCAGGTGTCAGCCGACCGGTGCCGTCTTCAGCCAGGACAGCGCCGCCTTGTGGTAGGCGACGGCGAACTCCAACGCGCTGGCGTCGTAGCTGTCGCCTTCCTTCCTGGCGTTCTTGACCTGCTCGCGCACCGCCGCCAGCGCCTCGGTGTGGTACTCGTTCGCCGTGGCGTACAGGTTCTTGAGCTGGCTCGCCGAGTGCAGGCCGCCGAACGCGATCCGTAGCGCTATCGGGTTACGGATGGTGTCCTTGCCGGGATTCTCCGCCAGCCAGCGGGAGAATGTCCGTTTGCCGGCCGCCGTCAGCGCATACGGCTGGCTCATCCGCGGCCCGGGCTTGCCGAGTCGCACCAGACCCTTCTCGGCCAGGACCGGCAGCTCCCGGTAGACCTGACTGCGGGTCATCGACCAGTACGGCGCCAGACGGCGCTCAGCGGCGGCCATCAACTGGCCGCCAGTCATCGGTCCGTCGTGCAGCAGGCCGAGCAGGGCTGCTGCCGTCGGGTTGACTCCGGATTCCGCCATGCCCTCTAAGCTGCCACTTTGTCGGCTCTGGCGTCCAGGATTTGCTCATTTCGGCACCTGATGACCGGTCCGATGTGCACTGTCGGATGAGGAAGAGGGCCCGCCCCGGACGGAACGGGCCCTCTGAAGGCGTCTCAGCCCATGTGCGGGTAGGCGTGATCGGTCGCCGGGACGAACGTCTCCTTGATCGTCCGGGGCGACATCCAGCGGACCAGGTTGTGCCAGGAACCCGCCTTGTCGTTGGTGCCGCTGGCCCGGGCGCCGCCGAACGGCTGCTGCCCGACCACCGCGCCGGTCGGCTTGTCGTTGATGTAGAAGTTGCCCGCGGCGTACCGCATCTTCTCCGCCACCTGGTCGATCACCCGGCGGTCGGTCGCGAAGATCGAGCCGGTCAGCGCGTACGGCGCGATCGACTCGGCCTGGGCGACCACCTCGTCGAAGCGGGCGTCGTCGAAGACGTGCACGCCGAGGATCGGCCCGAAGTACTCGGTGGTGAACGTCTCGTGCGCGGCGTCGGAGCACTCGAAGAGCGTCGGGCGGACGAAGTAGCCGACCGAGTCGTCGGCGGTGCCGCCGGCGAGGATCCGGCAGGAGTCGTCGCCCTTGATCAGCTCCAGCGCTGCGGTGTGCCGGCCGAACGCCTTGTCGTCGATCACCGCGCCGCCGAAGTTGCTGAAGTCGGCCACGTCGCCGTAGGTCAGCGAGTCGGCGGTGGCGGCGAGGCGGTCGCGCAGCCCACCCTCCCAGATCGACCGCGGGACGTACGCCCGGGAGGCGGCCGAGCACTTCTGGCCCTGGTACTCGTAGGCGCCCCGGATCAGCGCGGTGTGCAGCGCGTCCACGTCGGCGCTGGTGTGCGCGACCACGAAGTCCTTGCCGCCGGTCTCGCCGACCAGCCGGGGGTAGCCCCGGTAGCGGGCGATGTTGTCGCCGACGGTCTTCCACAGGTGCTGGAACACCTTCGTCGAGCCGGTGAAGTGGATGCCGGCCAGGTCCGGGTCGGCCAGCACGACCTCGGAGACCTCCTCGCCGCGCCCGGTGACCATGTTGATCACACCGGGCGGCAGGCCGGCGGCCTCGAACAGGCGCATGGTGAAGTGCGCCGCGAACTGCTGCGTCGGGGACGGCTTCCAGACCACCGTGTTGCCGAGCATGGCCGGCGCGGACGGCAGGTTGCCGGCGATCGCGGTGAAGTTGAACGGGGTGATCGCGTAGACGAACCCCTCCAGCGGCCGGTGGTCGAGGCGGTTCCAGACCCCGGGCGAGGACAGCGGCTGCTCGGCCAGGAGCCGGCCGGCGAAGTGCACGTTGAACCGAAGGAAGTCGATCAGCTCGCAGGCCGAGTCGATCTCGGCCTGGACCGGAGTCTTGGACTGGCCGAGCATGGTGGCCGCGTTGAGCGTGTCCCGCCAGGGGCCGGCCAGCAGGTCGGCGGCGCGCAGGAAGATGGCGGCCCGCTCCTCGAACGGCAGCGCGCGCCACATCGGCGCGGCGTCCTTGGCGGCCTGGACCGCGGCGCGGGCGTCGTCGTGGGTGGCGTGCCCGGTGACGCCGAGGAGGTGCGCGTGCTTGTGCGGCTGCACCACGTCGATCGACGCGCCGCCGGCCATCCGCCGCTCACCGGCGATCGTCATCGGCAGCTCGATCCGCTCGGCGGCCAGATCGGCCAGCCTCCGCTGGAGACGCTCCCGGTCGGCGCTGCCGGGCTCGTAGGTGTGTACCGGCTCGTTGAGGGGCTCGGGTACGGAGAACACGGCGTCCATCACAGGCTCCTGGCGATCTCGACGGCGACGGCGAAACCGGACCCGCGGGCGCCGGCCGGCGGCCGGACGCCGGACACCGCGGGGTGAGGCGGCGGCGGGACCCGGCCCCGATTCTGTCACGAGATGCGCCCGCGGGCCGCGTCTCCCAGGCACACCGGACAACCCCGCTGTCTTCGGACCTTCGGCCGCCGCCCACCCGCGACCGATGAAACATCGGAGTACGGGATGACACGTCGTTGATCCTTCGGCGCGCTCTGTTCCGGCGCCTGCCACGCCCGGCCCGCCCGAGGAGCGGCGGCACACCGCGTACGCTGGATGACCGGTGACCTGCCCGGCCCGGCGCGGGAAGATCCGGCGACCGTCGAAGGGAAGACGATGAGCAACCAGCCCGGCATCCCCACGGCCGCCGAGACGGATCAGCCCGAGGCCGTCGAGCCGTCGGTCGGCGCGGCGAGCACGGACGAGGCCGTCGCGGCCGGGCGTCCGGAGTTCGCCCCGGGCGCCCTCGTGCTCGCCCTGGTCTCGACCGGATGGCTGGCCGCCATGCTCTGGTCCACCCGGGAGGCGATCCACTCGACAGCCGCCGGCGTCACCGCGATCAGCCTTTCCGCGTACGCGTTGCCGGGCGTCATCACCGCGGCGCTTGTCACCGGCGCCACCGTCGCCCTGCTCGCGACCAACCGGCTGGGCCGCGCCACGCTCCGTTTCCTGGCCGCCGTCGGCGCCGGCCTCCTGGTCGGGCTCGTCGCCGCCGTGGCGATCAACCTGACGTACGCGGACAACGCCACCACGAACACCATCGCCGGCACCACGGCGGCAGCCGCGATCATCGGCGGGGCGATGGCCGGCGCGCGCCAGGCCCGGGTGGTGGGGGCGATCACGCTCGCGACGCTCACCGCGCAGATCTTCGTGGTGCTGTTCAGCCGTGCCCGCGACCCCCTCTCCGACCTGTTCGGCGCCGGGGAGACGCAGCAGTCGGTGCTGGACGCCGCGAAGTGGGTCTCGCGTACCGAGTCGCTGCTCGCCGGGCTGCTCGCCGGCCTGGCCGCGTACCTCTATCTGACCTGGTCCCGCCGCCGGGCGGAGCGTCGCGACGGCGCGGCGTCGCCGCTGCGCTGGCCGGCGTACCTGGTTGCCGGCGCCGGCGCGGGCCTGCTCCTCCTGCTCACCGAGGTGATCATCCGGATCGGCGGGCGCGGGCTGCTCGACCTGGCCGCCGCGCTCAGCGAGGCCGACGAGGTGGCGCAGACCGCGCTGGGCACCTCGCGGGTGGACAACGGCATCTGGGTGCTCTTCGTGGGCGCGCTGACCACGCTCATCGTCTTCGGCCGCACGCTCGGCCCGCGGCCGGTGGACGACGACGAGGACGAGGACGAGCCGGCGGCCTGAACCGCCGTCAGCCGGCCGCGCGCAGCAGCAGGTCCAGTTCGGTCACGTCGTACCACTCCAGTTCGTGGTCCTCGGCGCTGTCGACGGTGAACTGCGCGTCCGGGTCGCCGGCCTGGGCCTCCACCACCATGTCGACGGCCGCGGCCACGTCCTCGACCGCGTCCGCGCCGTCCACGTGCAGCGCGGCGACCGACTTGACGGGCACCGGTCCGGCCGGCTGGACCACACTCGATCCCAGCTCGCCGCCGACCCGCCCGACCGCCCGGGCCGGCAGGTCGGCCGAGACCACCACCCGCCGCCGGGGCGCGGCGGGATCGTGCCGGAGCAGGAGCAGCGCTTCCTGGGCGGCGCGGGTGAACGCGACGTACTCCAGTTCCTCCTCGTCGCCCTCGGCGTACCACTCGCGCAGCTCCGGGGTCACGGCGTGCGCCGCCTCGGCGCTCAGCCCCTCCTCGCGCAGCCGGGCGAGCATGGGGACGGTCGCCGGCAGGTACACCCGGACAAGATCGTCGGTCACGGCTCACTCCCACACTCAGGCCGATCGTCGGCGGGCGCCGACTCCGGGCGCCGATCATGCCGTACGCCGAGACCGTCATACACCCGGCACCGGCGCGGGGTGAAGTCTCCCGCCGGTGTGTCTCCCGAACGGGCACCCGGCGGTGTCACCCGGTGATGGCAAACTGAAGCAAACGAAACCAACCCCGGGAGTCACCGTGGAATCGAGGTTCCTGCTGCTGTCCGACGTCGCCGCCGAGCTGAACGTCTCGGACTCGCAGGTCTACCACATGGTCCGCAGCGGCGAGCTGCCCGCGATCAAGATCGGTGGCCGGGGCCAGTGGCGGGTCGAGCGCGCCCGGCTGGAGGAATACATCGAGCGCAAGTACGCCGAGACCGCCGAGTGGGTACGCGGCAACCCGCTCGGCGAGCGCGACGAGGAGTGACCGCCCGCCGACCGTGCGCCATTGACGCCGGTCGTACGAGTCCGAGAAGATGAGAGCCTGTCGGAGGCAAACGGAAGCAAACGCAAGGATTCGAGATGGTCGACACCCGCCGTCCCCACGCACCCCGCCCGCCGGTCCGTCTCCGGCCCGCCCCGCCGCTCGATCCGCCGTGCACCGACGAGGAGCCGCTCTGGAGTCCCGCCGGTCAGCTCATGCTCGACCTGGCCGATCCGCGGCACCGTGCCGCCGCGCGCCCGCCCGGCCGCGCCCCTGACCCGGCACCAGCGTGGCCACGCTGGTCGGGCACACCCGCATCAGCCCTCGCCTCCGCCACGCCCGAGGGAACGCGGGCGGCGCACCGGTTCGTGCGCACCTTCCTGGAGATCGTGAACGGCTTCCGGCCACCCGGCCAGCTCCGGCCGCTCTGCGTGCCCGAGGCGGCCGGTCCGGTGTCGGTCGAGCTGACCCGCGCCGCCCGCCGGGTGACGCCGGTCCGCCGCCGTACCGCCCGGCCGGCGCTGCTGCTGCGGCGCCTGCGGGTCTGCGAGCCCCGCCCGGGCGCGGTCGAGGCCACCGCCGTGTTCGCCGGCGTCGGGGGCGCGAGCTGGGCGGTAGCGGTACGCCTGGAACGCCGCCGAGGCGCCTGGCTGTGCCTCGTCCTGGACGTCCTCTGAGCACTCGTTCTCTCGACGTCGTGGCGCCCCCCTCGACGCGCCGCGCCCTCACCTGCGCCGATCTTGCACTTGCCGCCCTCCGATACCGGCATGAATCGGTCACGACGGGGGCCACAAGTGCAAGATCGCGGAACAGGAAGGCGGGAGGGCGACGGGGACGGCGACGGGCCCCGGCCGGGAGGCCGGGGCCCGTCGGGGCGTTTCGGTCAGTTGCCGCCGTTGGGGGAGCCGTGGCAGCGCTTGTACTTGCGGCCCGAGCCACACGGGCAGGGCGCGTTACGAGACGGGCCCTCGCCGCCGTCGACCTGGCCCGGCGTTGCCCGCCGGGCGGTGCTCGCGGCGACCGCCTGGCCGCTCGCCCCGGCCGGCGCACGGCGCGGCGTGGTGGCGGCCGGGCGCTCCGAGGACTGCTGGCCGATGCCGAGCGCCGGAGCCTGCTGCTCGGGCCGCTCGATCACCGGGGCGCCCCGGCCGGCCTCGCCGTCCACCGACGGTGCGGAGTATTGCAGGCCCTGCTGCTGCGGCGCGCGGTTGAGACCCTTGGCCCGGATCTCCACCGGCTTCTCCAGCAGTGCCACCTCCTCAGCCTCCGGCTCCGCCTCCTCGACCTGCACCTCCAGGTTGTAGAGGAAGCCGACCGTCTCCTCCTTGATGCCGTCCATCATGGAGGCGAACATGTCGAAGCCCTCGCGCTGGTACTCGATGACCGGGTCGCGCTGGGCGTACGCCCGCAGGCTGATGCCCTCCTGGAGGTAGTCCATCTCGTAGAGGTGCTCGCGCCACTTACGGTCGATCACCTGGAGCAGGACCATGCGCTCGAGCTGGCGCACCGCCTCCTCGCCGAGGTTCTCCTCACGCCTGTCGTACGCGGCGTGCGCGTCCTCCTTGAGGCGGGCGAGCAGGAAGTCCTGGTCGATGCCGGAGCGGGAGCCGACCTCCTCCTCCAGCTCCTCGACGGTGACGCCGACCGGGTAGAGCTGCTTCAGGCTCGACCAGAGCTGGTCGAGATCCCAGTCCTCGGCGTAGCCGTCGCTCGTCGCCCCGACCACGTACGCGGTCACGACGTCGTCGATCATGTTGCGGACCTGCTCGGACAGGTCCTCGCCGTTGAGCACCCGGAGGCGCTCGGCGTAGATCACCTGGCGCTGCTTGTTCAGCACCTCGTCGTACTTGAGGACGTTCTTGCGGATCTCGGCGTTCTGGCCCTCGATCTGGGCCTGGGCGCTCCTGATCTGGCGGGTGACCATCTTCGACTCGATGGGCACGTCCTCCGGGATGTTGAAGCGGTCCATCACCGCCTCGACCGCGCCGGCCCGGAAGCGCTTCATCAGCTCGTCCTGCAGCGACAGGTAGAAGCGGGACTCGCCCGGGTCACCCTGCCGGCCGGCGCGACCGCGCAGCTGGTTGTCGATCCGGCGGGACTCGTGCCGCTCGGTGCCCAGCACGTAGAGCCCACCGGCGGCGGCCACCTCCTCCGCCTCGGTGTCGCACGCCTGCTTCCAGGTCGGAAGGATCTCCTCCAGCGCCTTGGCGTACTCCTCCGGCTGCTCGACCGGGTCGAGCCCGCGCTGGCGCAGCTCGTTCGCGGCGAGGAACTCGGGGTTGCCGCCGAGCAGGATGTCAGTACCACGGCCGGCCATGTTGGTCGCGACGGTGACCGCGCCCTTGCGCCCGGCCTGGGCGACGATCTCCGCCTCCTTGGCGTGGAACTTCGCGTTCAGCACCGAGTGCGGGATGCCGCGGCGGCGCAGCATGTGCGACAGGATCTCGGAGTTCTCCACCGAGACGGTGCCGACCAGCACCGGCTGGCCCTGCTGGTGCCGTTCGGCGATGTCCTCGACGACGGCGTTGAACTTGGCCTTCTCGGTCTTGTAGATGACGTCGGGCCGGTCGAGCCGGACCATCGGCCGGTGCGTCGGGATGGTCACGACGCCGACCTTGTAGACCTTGTTGAACTCGCCCGCCTCGGTCTGGGCGGTACCGGTCATGCCGGAGAGCTTCTCGTAGAGGCGGAAGTAGTTCTGGAGGGTGATGGTGGCCAGGGTCTGGTTCTCCTGCTTGATCTCCACCCCCTCCTTGGCCTCGATCGCCTGGTGCATGCCCTCGTTGTAGCGGCGGCCGTGCAGGATGCGGCCGGTGAACTCGTCGACGATCAGGACCTCACCGTCGTTGACGATGTAGTCCTTGTCGCGCTTGTAGAGCTCCTTGGCCTTGATCGCGTTGTTGAGGTAGCCGACGAGCGGGGTGTTCACCGACTCGTAGAGGTTGTCGATGCCGAGGCGGTCCTCCACCTTGGCCACGCCGCGCTCGGTGATCGCGATGGTCCGCTTGGCGTAGTCGACCTCGTAGTCGCCCTCGCCGTCGGTGCCGGGCTGGAGCCGGGCCACCACGGTGGCGAACTCCTGGTACCACCGGGCGGAGTGCTCGGCCGGACCGGAGATGATCAGCGGGGTACGCGCCTCGTCGATCAGGATCGAGTCGACCTCGTCGACCACGGCGAAGAAGTGGCCGCGCTGGACCAGTTCCTCCTTCGACCAGGCCATGTTGTCGCGCAGGTAGTCGAAGCCGAACTCGTTGTTCGTGCCGTAGGTGATGTCGCACTCGTAGGCCGCGCGGTGCTCGGTGGCGGGCCGGTTGGGCAGCACCACGCCGACGCGCAGGCCGAGGAACTCGTGGACGCGGCCCATCCAGGCGGCGTCGCGCTCGGCCAGGTAGTCGTTCACCGTGATCACGTGCACGCCCTTGCCGCCGAGCGCGTTCAGGTAGACCGGCATGACCGAGGTGAGCGTCTTGCCCTCACCGGTCTTCATCTCGGCGATGTTGCCGAAGTGCAGCGCCGCGCCACCCATCACCTGGACGTCGTAGGGGCGCTGGCCGAGCACCCGCGAGGCGGCTTCCCGGCACACCGCGAACGCCTCGGGCAGCAGGTCGTCGAGGGTCTCGCCGTCCTCGAGCCGCTCCTTGAACTGGTCGGTCATGCCGCGCAGCTCGTCGTCGCTGAGGTCGACGTAGTCGTCCTCGATCGAGTTGACGGCGGCAGCGATGGCCTTCAGCCGACGCACCATGCGGCCCTCGCCGGCGCGAAGGAACTTTTCCAGAATCGACACGGATCAACGCTCCCCTAGACGGTCTCGAACCATCGTAGGCGCTCCGACGCGACGATGGTCACTGGTGGCGGCGGTCCGGGCTCCGGAACCCGACATAACGCCGCGACCGTGCGCCACCGGCCGCTAATCGGGTTACGCCGTGCGCGAACGATCCGGCACGATGGCTCGAATGGAGCCTGTGGAGATCATCGAGGACGGCCTGCTGCTGCGCCCGTGGCGCGCGGAGGACGCAGACGCGGTGCACCGCGCCTGCCAGGATCCGGACATCCAGCGCTGGACCACCGTACCTCGCCCGTACCTGCCGGAGCACGCGACCGAGTCCGTCACCACGACCAGCGCCACCGCCTGGGCCGAGGGCACCGGGGCGCAGTTCGCGGTCTGCGACGCCGGCACCGGTGAGCTGCTCGCTTCGATCGGCCTGGACTCCATCGACCGCACGCTGGATTCGGCGGAGGTGGGCTACTGGACCGCGCCGTGGGCCCGGGGCCGGGGCGTCGCGGTCCGCGCCACCCGCGCGCTGGCCCGCTGGGCGTTCGACGCCCTCAAGCTACGCCGGCTCATCTGGCAGGCCGAGATCGGCAACCACGCCTCCCGGCTGGTCGCGCTGCGCGCCGGCTTCCGGATCGACGGTGAGCTGCGGCTGGCCCATCCCAGCCCCGGCGGCCGTCCGGAGGGCTGGATCGGCTCGCTGCTCCCCGGCGAGGTCGCCGCGGCGGGTGAGCCGATCCCCTACGGCCCGGACACGCTCCAGGCCCGCCGAGCGGCCGTCTTCGGCCGGCCGCAGCCGGTCCTGTTCGCCACCGCCGGGGACACCGAACTGCGGCTGCGCGCGCCGGAGGAACGCGACCTGCCCGAGGTGACGCGTACCTGCCAGGACGAGCAGACCGTCCGCTGGACCACGGTGCCGCACCCGTACCGGTCGGAGCACGCCGAGGGCTACCTGCGCGACCTGGTCCGCCCGGCCTGGGCGCGGGGCACCGCCGTGATGTTCGCCGTGGCCGACCCGGACGACCGCTACGTCGCCTCGGTCGACCTGCGCCTGCTGCCGGGCGATCCGCTGGTCGCCGACGTGGGCTACATGACCGCGCCGCACGCCCGCGGCCGGGGTTACCTGCCGGCCGCGCTTGCCGCCGTGTGCGCCTGGGGCTTCACCACGCTCGGCCTGGCCCGGGTCGAGTGGCGGGCGAACGTGGGCAACACCGCCTCCCGGCGGGCCGCCGAGAAGGCCGGCTTCACCGTCGAGGGCACGCTGCGCGACGGCATCCAGCACCGCGGCGAGCGGCAGGACGTGTGGATCGGCGGCCTGCTGCCGGGCGACCTGACGTGACGCCGGAGACGATCGAGGGGTACGGCGTACGACTTCGGACGTGCCACCTCGGCGACGTGCCAGACATGGTGGCCGGGTGCGGCGACCCGGAGATCCGCCGGTTCATGCCCCAGCTGCCCGATCCGTACGACGCCGACGCCGCCAGGTGGTGGATCACCGAGGGAGCCCCTGCCGCATGGGCGGCGGGCGGTGCCGCGTACACGATCGCCGACCCGGCGTCCGACCGGCTGCTCGGCAGCATCGGGCTGACCCGGCTCAGCGCGGAGCGGGCGATCTGCGAAATCGGCTACTGGGTGGGACGGTGGGCCCAGGGGCGGGGGGTGGCCACAGCGGCGACCCGCTTGCTGAGCGAGCGGGCGTTCGCCGCCGGGACGGCCCGGCTGGAACTGCTCACCCGCGCCGACAACGTGGCGAGCCAGCACATCGCGCTCGCCTGCGGCTACCGGCACGAGGGGGTACGCCGGGCCGCGGGCGCGGACGGCGACGGCAGACGCCAGGACCTGATCGCCTGGGCGCGGCTGGCCGACGACCCGCCCGGCCCGGTCGCCCGGCTGCTGCCCGACCTGCCGGACGGCCGGCTCACCGACGGTGTGGTGACGCTGCGCCCGGTGGAGCCGGCGGACACCGACGCACTGTACCGGCTGCACACGCTGCCGGAGGTGGTGGCGAACCGGGTGCCGCCGGTGTCGCCGGAGCGGGCGGCGCTCGCGCGCCGCTGCCGGCTGGCGGCGAGCCGCTGGCTGGCGGGCGAGGCCGCCGACCTGGCGATCCTCGACGCGGCCACCGGCGTTGTCGTCGGCGGCTGCGCGCTGTTCTACGACGAGCCGGCCACCGGGCAGGCCATGCTCGGCTACAGCCTGCTGCCCGAGGCGCGCGGGCGCGGGCTGGCGGCCCGCACGGTCCGGCTGGTCTCCGCATGGGCGTTCGGCATCGGGGTGGCCCGGCTCTGGGCCGGCACCCGGCCGGACAACATCGCCTCGCAGCGGGTCCTGGAACGTGCCGGCTTCCGGCGGGAAGGGCTGCTTCGCGGCCGGCTGCCCGGCCCGGAGGGCACCCGCGTCGACTCGGTGGTCTACGGCCGGCTGTCCACCGACGAGAGCTGAGGACGGGCCCCGCGCGGGGGCCCGTCCTGACCGGTCAAGGGGTCACGTGTCGAGCTGGATGATCCCGTAGTCGTACGCGTGCCGCCGGTAGACCACACTCGGGCGGCCGGACTCCTTGTCCTGGAACAGGTAGAAGTCGTGGCCGACCAGTTCCATCTGGAACAACGCGTCGTCGACGGTCATCGGGTCGGCGGGGTGGACCTTGGCCCGGGCGATGTGCCACGGCTGGTCGTCGTTTTCGGCGTAGCGGTCCTCGTCGGGGCGCTCGGCGACGGCGGTGGCGGCGCCGCGGCCGTCGCTCGCCGCCAGGCCGGGCCCGTCGAGGTCGGCCACCGGCAGCCCGGCGGTCGCGGCGGCCACTGAGATCGGCGGCCGTCCCCGGTGCACCCGGCGGCGGTCCGCGGCGCGGCGGAAGCGCGTGTCCAGCTTGGCGATGGCGGCGTCGAGCGCGCTGTAGAAGTCGTTCGTGCAGGCCTCGGCCCGGATCACCGGGCCGCGCGTCACGCACGTGATCTCCACCCGCTGGCAGGTGTCCGCCTGGCGTGGATTGCGCTCGTGGAACAACTCGACGTCCACGCGAATGAGCTTCTGGTCGTAGCGTTCGATCTTTGCGAGCTTCTCGGCTACGTGTACCCGGTAATGGTCCGGCACTTCGACGTTACGGCCCTTGACCACGATGTCCACGTGACCTCCCTTGTTCGGACGGTCGTTCGGTCCGGATCATCCGGTCGACGCACCCGGGAGGGCCCCGCTCGGCGTCGACCGGTGTTGTTCGGCTACGCCTCCTTCCAGTGCCGGGGAAGGTTGGCATCCTCACTACCCCCGACAACGAAACGCTAACTCCTGTTCGGCCACCCGTCACCCCTGGTCGCCGAAGGCGGTCGCGGAATTTAACACCTCATACACCATGGGGTGAAACGGATGCACGAAGCGTCACCGACGGTGCCGCTTTTGCGTTGCGGCGAGCACCGCCGCGGCCTTTGGCGTCATTCCCGCGCGGCGCAACATCCGGCTCACCGCCGCCAGCGTGGCGCCGGTGGTGACGATGTCGTCGAGCAGCACCACAGTGTCCGCCGGCCGCTGCCCGCCCGGCGGGCGGCGCAGCCGGAACGCTGCTTCGGCCGCGGCGGCCCGTCCGGCGCTGTCCAGCGCCACCGAGTCGATCCGGGGCAGCGCCCGCAGCGGGCGCAGCACGCGTACCGGCCAACCGGCCGCGCGCAGCCGGGCCGCCGCCGGCCGGACCAGCCGGTCGAGATGGTCGCCGTAGCGGGCCCGGGCCGCGCGGGCGGTGTCCGGGACCGCCACGAGCGTCACCGGGCCGGGCGGCCCCACCGCCGCCGCGACCACCTCGGCCAGCAGCGCCCCCAGCGGCCGGGCCAGCCCGTGCCGACCCCGTTCCTTGTACGCCAGCAGCCCTTCGCGCAGCGCACCGCCGTACGGGCCGAGCGCGACGCAGGGCGGAAGGCCGGACGGGGCCGGATCGGGCCGGGCCGGTGCGGGACGCAGCGACTCCAGCTCGCGCACGCAGCCGGGGCAGAAGCCGTGCCGCAGCCGCACCGACGTCGCGCCGCAGCCGGCGCACCCGGCGGGCAGCACCAGGTCGGTCAGGTCCGACCAGAGCCCGCCCAGGTCACGCACGGGCGGTCAGTAGAGGAAGAACGGCGCGGTCGGGTTGGTCGCCCGGCTACCCGCCGGAACCTCGAGCACCTGCTCCCGCCTGACGTAGTCGAACGGGTTGTTCCGCCAGGCCGCGCCGTCCGTCTCGAACATGAACGAGAACGCGGCCAGGCCGCGGTCGCCGCCGCCCGGATACCCGGCGAGCTGGGTCACCGGGGCGCCGATCTCCACCGCCAGCGGCGTCTCCCAGGCGCCGTCGACGCTGAGCTGGTGGATCGCCGAGCGCCGGTCCACCTCGTTGCCGGCCAACGCCAGCTCGTTCTCCGCCACCCAGTCCACCACCGTCACGCCGGTGAGCAGCGTGGTCACCCGGCGGGGCTGGCCGAGGCTGACCACGCCACCGTCGATGCTCACCGCGGCGACGAAGACCACGCCGGCGGAGACCAACGCGATCCGGTGGCCGTCGAGGGAACCTGCCACAGCCGTCACCGGCCCGGGAACGGACAGCGGGATCTCGCTCATCCGGCCCGCGCCGTCGAACCGGTAGAGCCGGCCGTCGGCCGCCACCAGACCGGCCGGGCGGGCCATGCTCAGCGACCGCAGCCAGGTGGGGCGGCTCATCGCGCGGAACGTACGGTCGCCGGGGCTGAACACCGCGACCGGCGCCGGACCGGTACCCACCTTGAGTCGCCTGCCGTTGTCCGGCCCGGTCACCACGAGCGCGGCGAGCACCTGGTCGTCCGCGCGGGCGAGCGAGGCGGAGACCACGTTGCGGTTCTCCTCGGGCGGCAGCGGCGCGGCGGCCCGCGACTCGTTACCGAACGCCAGGGGACGCACCGCGCCGTCGTGGACGGCGAACCGCACCGGATCCGCGCCGCGTGGATAGGCGGCGACCGAGGCGCGCTCGCGCCGCAGGTCGACGGTGAGCCGCTTCTGGTTCTGGATCTTCAGGTCGACCCGGCCGTCCAGGTCCGACAGTGACCACGCCAACTGGGTGCCGAGCCGGGTCAGCCGCTGCTCGTTGGCGCCCGGCATGTTGAGGTTGATCTCCCAGTGGCCGTCCGCGCCGGTCGCGTTGTTGATCAGCTGGGTGCCGTCGGGCAACCCGGTCACGGCGGGGGCGAGCCAGTCCGACGGGCGGTCGGCCAGCCACTTCATCACCTCGGTGATGCGCCGCTCAGTCGGCGCTGTCGAGAGCAGGTAGCGCTGGTCCGGCACCAGCCGGGTCAGGTCGGTGTTCCAGAAGTAGACGGTGCGGGGACGGTAGTACTCGCGCATCGCCGAGTCACTGGCCAGCAGCACGTTCGGCAGCTCGGTGATCAGCAGGCCGGTGCCGGGGTCGGCCCGTCGCAACTCGAAGACGTACTGCGTCTCACTCGCCACCGGCGGGCCGAGCGTGCCGTCGGCGCGCAGCACGCCCACCTGCTGCACCTTGAGCGTCACGGTGCTGGTGCCCTGGTTGTTCGGCGGCGTGCTCTCCGGCTTCTCCCGCAGCCGCACCACCGTCAGCTCGATCTCGCTGGTCTGCGGCTTGCCCGGAAGCAGGTCGCGGGCCTCCTCGGCGAGGAACTTCCGGGCCCGCGCGTACGCCTGGTCGCGTTCCCCGGCCGTGGCGGCCCGCAGGTAGTTCTCGATGAACGGCACCGGCTCGCTGCTGTCGGCCGGTTCGGGCGGCCGGGCCGGGCTGCCGTTGAACACCCCGGACTCGGCGGCCGGCACCGAGCCGTTCACCTGCACGTCTGTCTCGTCCGGGATGCCGCATCCGGCGAGCGCGGCCGGCAGCAGCGCGCCGGTCAGCAACAGAGCCAGGACGCGGCGGTTCACGGCCGTGCCTCCGCGTGGTCGCCACCGGCCGGTCCGGCGGTCAGTGACGGGACGCCGCCGGTCCCCACTGCGGGCGGGCCGCCGTCGCGGGGGCCACCGAACGGCACCGTGGCGTCGGCCGGGACCAGCCGCAGCGGGGAGGTGGTGAGCCGGTCCCCGGCGCGGGCCGGCAGGGTGAGCCGGAACTGCGCGCCCTGCCCCGGCGCTCCCCACGCCTCCAGCCATCCGCCGTGCAGGCGGGCGTCCTCCAGGCTGATCGACAGGCCCAGCCCGGTGCCGCCGGTCTGCCGGGCCCGCGACGGGTCGGCCCGCCAGAAGCGGTTGAACACCAGCTTCTCCTCCCCCGGCTTGAGGCCGACGCCGTGGTCCCGCACGGTGATCGCCACCGCGCTCTGGTCCTGGCCCAGGGTGATCCGTACCGGCTTGGCCTCGCCGTGCTCGACCGCGTTGCCGACCAGGTTGCGCAGCACCCGCTCGACGCGGCGCGGGTCGACCTCGGCGATCACCGGAGTGTCCGGCAGGTCCAGCTCGATGGTCACGCCGACCCGCTCGGCCAGACCGGCCAGCCGCTCGGTCACCCGGTGCGCCACCGGCACCAGGTCGGTCGGCTCGCTGTCCAACACCGCGAACCCGGCGTCGAACCGGCTGATCTCCAGCAGGTCGGTGAGCAGTTCCTCGAACCGGTCCAGCTCGGCCTGGAGCAGCTCGGCACTGCGGGCGACCGCCGGATCGAACTCGTCGCGCTCGGCGAAGATCAGGTCGGCGGCCATCCGGACCGTGGTCAGCGGCGTCCGCAGCTCGTGCGAGACGTCGGAGGTGAACCGGCGTTGCAGGCGGGACATCTCCTCCAGCCGGAGGATCTGCCGTTGCAGGTTCGTCGCCATCTGGTTGAACGAGGCCGCCAGCAGGGCGAGGTCGTCCTCGCCGGAGACCACCATGCGCTGGTCGAGCAGCCCGGCGGAGAGCCGTTGCGCGGTGCGCGCGGCCACCCGTACCGGCGTCACCACCAGGCGGGTGACCAGGGCGGCCAGCAGGCCGAGCAGGAGCACCAGCGCGACGCCGGTGGCGACCACGGTGGCCCGGGCGTCGGCCGCCGTCGCGTCCTGCCGCGCCAGCGGTACGAGGTAGTAGAGCTCGACCTGCCCGAACTTGGTCGGCACCGGGGAGCCGTAGACGAGGTATTTCGTGCGCTCGCCGCCGAGCGAGCCGGTACGGATCTGGTGGGCGACCTTGCCGGAGGCGACGGCGGCCCGCAACTCGTCGCCGATCACCGCGTCCACGGGCACCTCGGGCGTGGTACGCGGTTCGATGAACTCGGCGAAGCTGTCGGCGGTGATCGCCACCACCACGCCGCTGGTCTGGGTGGGGTCTCCGCCGGCCAGGTAGTTGACGGTGCCGTCGATCGTGTTCTGGAGCTGCGCCTCCTGCGGCTGGCTGTAGAGGTTGAACTGCTTGGCCGCGTACTCGCTGCCGTTGCTCAGCCGCAGTCGCACGTCGGTCTCGGCGTTCTCCAGCAGAATGCTGGTGATCTTGTCGGCGATCAGGTAGGCGAAACCGCCCACCAGCAGGCTCGACGCCACGAGCGTGATGGTGACCACACGAACCTGGAGCGACCGCCGCCACGCCTGGTGCACCCCGGCCGCCAGCCGGGCGGCCCGGCCGGTCAGGGCGAGCCAGAGCGCCCGCACGGCGGGTAGCCGGCGGGGCGCGGCGGGTGGCGGGGTCAACACAGTGCTGACCAGGCTATCCGGTGCCCGCCTTGTAGCCCACGCCTCGCACCGTGAGGATGATTTCGGGTCGCTCCGGATCCGGCTCGATCTTGGCGCGCAGCCGCTGCACGTGCACGTTGACCAGGCGGGTGTCGGCCGCGTGGCGGTAGCCCCAGACCTGCTCCAGCAGCACCTCGCGGGTGAAGACCTGGCGCGGCTTGCGGGCGAGCGCGACCAGCAGGTCGAACTCCAGCGGCGTCAGCTTCACCTCCTCGCCGTCGCGGCTGACCGTGTGGGCCGGCACGTCGATGGTGATCTGGTTGCCGGGCGGGCCGATGGTCAGCATCTCCGGCGCCACGTCCTCGCCCCGGCGCAGCCGGGCCCGCATCCGGGCCACCAGCTCCTTGGGCTTGAACGGCTTGACCACGTAGTCGTCGGCGCCGGACTCCAGCCCGAGCACCACGTCGACGGTGTCGCTCTTGGCGGTCAGCATCACGATCGGCACGCCGGACTCGCCCCGGATGGCGCGGGCCACGTCGATGCCGCTCATGCCCGGCAGCATCAGGTCGAGCAGGACTATGTCGGGTCGGTTGTCGCGGAAGGCGGCCAGCGCCCGTTCGCCGTCCGCGACGAAGGACGGCACGAAGCCCTCGCTGCGCAGCACGATGCCGAGCATCTCGGCGAGGGCGGGGTCGTCGTCGACCACGAGTACCCGGGCTCTCATGGGGTTTATCGTTCCATCCCCGTTCGTCTGGAGTGTTCGGCGTCTCCACGGCACCGTAGCGCCGAGCGGCCCCGCGCACCACAGCAGTCGGCGTGGCCGCCCAGCGTGGCGTGCCGGGTGGTCGGGTCCACCGGATGCGGACCCGCCGTGCAACCATGATCCCCCGGGCGTCGCCCCGCCCGCCACCTCCGCTCCCCCGCCCAGGAGTACGCGTGCCCGACGCCGGCCCGACCGCGGTGCTGCCGCGCCGTCCGCTGACCGTCGGCGAGCTGCTCGACGCGGCCGTGCTGCTGCTGCGCGACCAGGCCCGGGTGCTCGTTCCGCTCGCGCTCCTGCTGGCCCTCGCCGAACAGGCGGTGCTCCACCCGCTGCGGATGCTGGTGGCAGCCGACCCACCGTCCTGGTGGCCGGCGGAGATCGGCGACTCGCTCCCCGGGTACTGGCTGCTGCTGGCGGCCGGCGCCGGCAGCGAAGCCGCGATCATCGCGCTGCTCGGCGCCCCGGCCGCGCGCGGCGCCGGCGCGGCACTGCTGGGCCGCCGCCCCGCGCCGTCGGAGCTGCTGCGCGGCGCCCGGCTGGGCGCGGCGCTGCCGGCCGCCGTCCTGGTCGGGCTGACCGTCACCGCCGCCGCGCTGACCGGGCCGGGCTGGTTCCTGGCGTACGCGCTGCTCGGCCTGGTGGTGCCGGTGCTGGTGCTGGACGGGACGCCGGCGCACCGGGCGCCCTGGCGGGCGGTACGCCTCGCCGGCCGGGTCGGCACGCGGGCCGCCGCGATCCGGCTGCTGGGCTATCTGGGCTGGTGGCTGATCCGGCTCGGCATCGGGCTGGGCGTCTACCACGGGCTGGGCATGCTGGGTCTGTTCGACGTCTCGGCCTGGGCGCTGCCGGTGACGATCGCCGCCTTCACCGCAGTGAACGCGCTGGCGTACTCGGCGCTCGGCTGCCTGGACGCCGTACTGCACCTGGAGACCCGGATCCGCACCGAAGGGCTGGACATCCGGATCTCCCGCGCGCCGGCCGGCGTGCCCGAGACCGCCCTGCTGGCGGCGTACCGGTGAGCCGGTGGTGGACCGAGACGGTGGCGGCCCTCGGTGACGTGGTGCCACTGCCGCTGGCCGCGCTGATCCTGCTGGGTGTCGCGCTGCTGGTGGCGCTGGCCTGGTACTTCTTCCCCGCCTGGGTGCCCCGCCGGCTGCCCCGGTTCAGGTTCCCCCGGCTACGGTGGCCGCGCCTGCCCCGGCTCAGGTGGCCCAGGTTCCGGCGTCCTCGCCGGTCCCGCGACGACGACCCGCCGGCCGTGCGCCTGCCCGCGCCCCGGCTGCCGGAACCAGCCGGGCCGGGGCTGGCCGACCGGCTGGCGGCCGAGGGCCGGTACGCCGAGGCGGTCCGGGAGCGGCTGCGCGAGATGGTCCGGCTCCTGGTCGTCCGGCAGGTGGTGGAGCCCCGCCCCGGGCTGACAGTCGTCGAGCTGACCGAGGCGGCGGCCCGAGCCCGGCCGCAGGTCCGGCCCACGCTGCACGCGGCCGGGGCGATCTTCTCCGACCTCTGGTACGCCCAGCGTCCCGCCACCGCCGCACACGACCGGCGGATGTGTGAACTCGCCGCCGACCTGAGTCGCGAGCTGAGCGGGGAGGAGCCGCGGTGACCGCCACCGTCGTACCGGAGAGCGCGACGGCCACGGCCACCGCGCCGCCGCGCCGGCGCCTGTACCGGTTGCTCGTCCCGCTCGGGCTCGCCGTGCTGCTGATCGTGACCACGCTCGTGCTGCGCGCGGTCGACCGGCCCGACGCGGACGAGCCCGGTTTCCTGTCCCCGGTCGCCACCGACGACGACGGCGCCAGCCGGCTCGCCGAGGCCCTGCGTACGCAGGGCGTGCCGGTGCGCCGGGAGACGGATCTGACGGCGGCGCTGCGTGCCGCCCGGACCGGGCCGAGCACGCTGTTCGTGCCCGCGCCAGGGCTCGTGCACCCGGACCTGCTCGACGGCCTGACCACGCTGCCGCGCGGTAGCCGGCTGGTGCTGGTCGAGCCCTCCCGGCGGGTGCTCGTCGAGCTGGGCACCCCGATCGAGCCGGCCGGCGGGCGCTGGGCCGCGCGGGCGGTGCCGCCGGACGCGGACGGCAAGCCGTGCCGGCTGCCCGAGGCGGTCCGGGCCGGCGTCGCCGCGATCGACCTCCAGCGTTACGCCGGGCCGGCCGAGGTCGACCACTGCTACGGCGGCGCGCTGCTGCGCGCCCCCGGCCGGGTCGAGGTGGTGACGGCCGGCGCCAGTGACCCGTTCCGCAACGACCGGATCGGCGAGTGGAGCAACGAGGCGCTCGCCACCGGCCTGCTCGGCGGGGACCGGCCGCTGATCTGGCTCGACCTGCCCGGGCCGGTGCCGGCGCCGACCGGCCCGAGCTGGTCCGCGGAACCGTTCACCGAGCAGCCCGCCCCGGCCGGCAGCGGCCGCTCGAAACGGCCCGACCTGCCCGACCGCGCCGACCGGCCGTGGGAGAACCCGCTCTGGGGCGCCTTCCCGCAGTGGTTCTGGGCCGCCCTGGTGCAGCTCGCCCTGGCCGGGCTGCTCGTGGTGCTGTGGCGGGCCCGCCGGCACGGGCCGCCGGTGTCGGAGCCGCTGCCGGTGACCGTCCGGTCCGCCGAGACGGTGCGCGGCCGGGCGCGGCTCTACCGCCGGGCGGGCGCCCGGGACACCGTCGCCGGGACGTTGCGCGCCGCCGCGCTGGACCGGCTGGTGACCCGGCTCAACCTGCCCCCGGACACGTCCGACCACGAGGTGGCCGCCCGGGTCGCCGAGAGCGCCGGCGCCGACCCGGAACGGGTGGCCGACCTGCTCCACGGCCCGACCCCGGCCAACGACCGCGAGCTGCTGGAGCTGGCCCGCGAACTGGACGCCCTGACCCGTACCCTGGCCCCGCATCCGAGCGAAGGAGACCCCCGGTGACCGGACCCGTCACGACCACCGCCCCGTCCGGTGCCCGCGCCGCCCTGCACCGCCTGCGGGCCGAGGTGGCGAAGGCCGTCGTCGGGCAGGACGCCGTGGTCACCGGCCTGGTGATCGCGTTGCTCTGCCGGGGGCACGTGCTGCTGGAGGGCGTACCGGGGGTGGCCAAGACGCTGCTGGTGCGGACCCTGGCCGCCGCGCTCGACCTGGACGCCAAGCGGGTGCAGTTCACCCCCGACCTGATGCCCGGCGACGTCACCGGCTCGCTGATCTTCGACCAGCGCACCGCCGCGTTCACGTTCCGGGAGGGGCCGGTCTTCACCAACCTGCTGCTCGCCGACGAGATCAACCGCACCCCGCCGAAGACGCAGTCGGCGCTGCTGGAGGTGATGGAGGAGCGGCAGGTCTCCGTCGAGGGCGAGCGCCGTCCGCTGCCGGACCCGTTCATCGTCGCGGCCACCCAGAACCCCGTCGAGTACGAGGGCACCTACCCGCTGCCCGAGGCGCAGCTCGACCGCTTCCTGCTCAAGCTGACAGTGCCGCTGCCGGAGCGGGAGGAGGAGCTGGGCGTGCTGCGTGCGCACCACGCCGGCTTCGACCCGCGCGACCTGCGCGCGGCGGGCGTACGACCGGTGGCCGGCGTGGCGGACCTGGCCGCCGCCCGGGCCGAGGTGCGGAACGTGCACGTGGCCGAGCCGGTCCTCGGCTACATCGTGGACCTGTGCCGGGGCACCCGCTCCGCGCCGGCGCTGGAGCTGGGCGCGTCCCCGCGAGGCGCGACCGCGCTGCTGAACACCGCCAAGGCGTGGTCCTGGTTGGCCGGCCGCGACCACATCACCCCGGACGACGTCAAGGCGGTCGCCCGGCCCACGCTGCGGCACCGGCTGCGTGCACGCCCGGAGGCCGAGCTGGAGGGCGTGACCGTGGACGCGGTGCTGGAGTCGGTGCTGGCCACCGTGCCGACGCCGCGATGACCTGGCGGGCGGGTCTGCTGCTCGGCGCGGGCGCGCTGACGCTGCCGTTCTGGCCGGCGCCGTTCCTCGGCGTCGCCGTGCTGACCGCCGTGGTGCTGCTGCTGGTGCTGCTCGACCGGGCGTTGGCGGTCCCGCCGGACGCGCTGGTCGTGACCCGTTCCGGGGAGCGGACGGTCCGCCTCGGCGGCTCCGCCACCGTCTCGCTGCATGTGGCCAACCCGACCGACCGCACGCTGTACGCCCAGGTGCGCGACGCCTGGGTGCCGTCGGCCGGGGCTCGCCCGGACGTGCCGCCGGATCGCCTGCTCACCGTGCCGCCCGGTGGCGACGCCACGCTGCCGGTCCGGCTCACCCCGACCCGGCGCGGCGACCGGCCGGCGGTGGCGCTGACCGTACGCTCGCTCGGGCCGATGGGCCTGGGCGCCCGGCAGCGCGCCGGACGGCCCGCGACGCCTCGGTGGACGCTGCGCGTGCTGCCCCGCTTCGACTCCCGCCGGCACCTGCCGGAGAAGCTGGCCCGGCTGCGGGTCATCGACGGCGTGCAGGTGACCCGGGGGCGCGGTCACGGCACCGAGTTCGACACGTTGCGCGAGTACGCGGTGGGCGACGACGTCCGCTCGATCGACTGGCGGGGCAGCGCCCGCCGGGCCGACGTGCTGGTGCGCACCTGGCGCCCGGAGCGGGACCGGCGCCTGGTCTGCGTGCTGGACACCGGACGCACGTCGGCGGTACGCCTCGGCGACGAGCCCCGGTTGGACACCGCCATCGACGCGGCGCTGCTGCTCACCGCGCTCGCGGCCCGCGCGGGTGATCGGGTGGACCTGCTGGCGGCGGACACCGTGATCCGGGCCCGGGTCACCGGCAGCGGTCGTCCGGCGCTGCTCGCCCGGCTGGTCGACGCGGTGGCGCCGTTGCAGCCCGCGCTGGCCGAGACCGACTTCGAGCTGATCGCCGCCGAGGTGCTGCGCCGGGAGCGGCAGCGCAGCCTGGTGGTGCTGTTCACCGCGTTGGAGGCGGGCGCGATCGGCGACGGGCTGCTGCCGGTGCTGCCCCGGCTGGCCACCCGGCACCGAGTGGTGCTGGCCGCCGCCAGCGACCCGGTGCTGACCGGGCTCGCCACCGCCACTCCGGCCGGGCCGGACGACCCGTACGCGGCCGCCTCGGCGTGGCGGGCGCTGGCCGAGCGGGATCGGGTACGCGCCGCCCTGTCGCGCTACGGCGTGACAGTGGTGGACGTGCCCGCGCACCGGCTGGCCCCGGCCGTCGCCGACACCTATCTGCGCCTCAAGTCCCTCGGTCAGCTCTGACCACACGCCGGCCGAGCACCAGCGCGTACGCCAGGAAGGCCAGCCACACCGCGGCGCCCGCCGCCACCCGCAGCGGGATCGGCACGGGCGCCGGGGTGACGAACGCCTCGATCAGCGCGGAGACCGCGAACAGGCCGACCAGACCGGCCGCGACCACGACGGCGAGCTTTCCCGCCTCGGCGACCGCCCGGCCGCGCCCGAGGTGCGCGGGCGGGGCGATCCAGGCCCAGGCGGTGCGCAGTCCGACTCCGGCGGCGACGAAGATGCCGGTCAGCTCCAGCAGCCCGTGCGGGGTGATCATGCCGAAGAAGACGTCCGCCCGGCCGTAGGACACCATCACGCCGCCGACCACGCCGATGTTCAACGCGTTCTGCCACAGCAGCCAGAACACCGGCACCACGAGCACGCCGGCGGCCAGGCACTGGGCGGCCAGCCAGGCGTTGTGCGTCCACAGGTGGAACGCGAAGGTCGGCGCGGCGAACTCGCTGTAGTAGCCGGCGAAGCCGGAGTCGACGAGTTCCCGGGCGGCCTGCTCGCCGATGAACGCGGCGGCGGTGTCCGGGTTGCCGGCGACGAACCAGATGAGGAAGGCGGTCAGGGCGCTGAACCCGGTGGCCACGCCGCACCACCAGGGCCAGGCACGGTAGAGCGCGGCGGGCAGGTCGGCGGCCAGGAACCGGCCCACGGCCGCCCAGGACGGCCGGGGACGGCCGGTGACCCGGGCCCGCGCCGCGAGGACGAGATGGGACAGGCGGTTCACCAGCGCCGGCTCGGGGGCACGGGCGCGCAGCGCGGACAGGTGGGTGGCGCTGCGCTGGTAGAGCGCGACGAGTTCGTCGACCTCGGCCGCGTCGAGGCGACGCCGCCCGGTCAGGTGTTCCAGCCGCCGCCATTCGGCGTTGTGCTCGGCCACGTACGCGTCGAGATCCACTCACCCTCCCCCGTCCGGCGTCCATGGTGTTCACTGTCGGGGTGCGCGCGCAACCTCCCCCACCGGCCCGGTGGGCCGACGCCGGTCTGGTCAGCGGCGAGGCGGTGGAGCTGGACGTCCGGGCGGCCCGGCTGGGCTCCCGGGTGCTCGCCCTGCTGATCGACGCGGTGATCCAGCTCGTGCTGGCGCTGGTGCTCGGGACGGTGCTGACGGTGGCGGCGCTCGCCCTGCTGGGCGACGTCCTCGACGACGCCCTGGCCGGCGCGCTCCAGATCGTGCTGCTGGTGCTGGTCCTGCTCGGTTATCCGGTGGTGATGGAGCGCTTCGCCGGTGGCCGGACGGTGGGCAAACTGGCCGTGGGGCTGCGGGTGGTGCGGGCCGACGGCGGCCCGGTCGGTGTGGGCCAGTCGCTGACCCGGGCGCTCGTCGGCGTCGCGGTGGAGTGGCCCGGCCTGGTGCTGCCGCTGCTGAGCTGGGTCGCTGGCGTCACGGTGATGCTCACCGACCCGCGTGGTCGCCGGCTGGGCGACCTGGTCGCCGGCACGCTCGTGGTGCACACCCGCGGCGCCGCCGTGTGGCGGCCGCTGCCGCCGGCGCCCCCGCCGCTGTTGGCCTGGGGGACCACGCTCGACCTGACCCGGTTCGACGACGGGCTGGCGCTGGCCGTCCGGCAGTACCTGGACCGGTTGCCCCAGCTCGCCGAGCCGGACCGGTCCCGGCTGGGCCGGGCACTGTGGGCCGAGGTCGCGACGGTCACCTCACCGCCTCCGCCCTGGGCCGCGCCGGACTGGGTCTACCTGTCCGCCGTGCTGGCCGAGCGGGGGCGCCGGGCCGCGCTGCGGTTGGGCCGCACCCGGACGGTCACCGCCACGCTCTGGCCGGAGCTGGTCCCGGTGCCGGCGGGCGTATCGCACCCGGCCGCACAGGCCGCCGGGTTGCGGCCCGCCGCGCCGGAGGCCACACCCGGTCCGGTGCGCCGCTGAGCCGCGCTCAGGCGAACAGCGTCCGTCCCCACCAGTCTGCGGCGTCGCGGACGCCGGGCGGGCAGGCGAACAGGCCGCTGGAGACGTGCCGCAGGTACTCGTTCATCGCGTCGTTGCGGGCCAGCCGGGTCTGGATGGGTACGAACTGCCGGCGCGGATCCCGCTGGTAGGCGATGAAGAACAGGCCGGCGTCGAGCCTCCCGAGCCCGTCCGAGCCGTCCACGAAGTTGTAGCCGCGACGCAGCAGGCGGGCGCCGTTGTTCGCGTCCGGGTGGGCCAGCCGTACGTGTGCGGTGTCCGCGATGAGCGGCTCGCCGTCGTCGCCCTTCGCGGCGAAGTCCGGCTCGTCGAACTCGTCGCGCCGGCCCAGCGGGGCGCCGCTGCCCTTGGTCCGGCCGACGATCGTCTCCTGCTCGGTCAGCGGGCTGCGGTCCCACGTCTCGATCAGCATCCGGATCTTGCGGGTGACCAGGTAGGAGCCGCCGGTCATCCAGTCCGGGCCGTCGCCGGGCTGCACCCAGAGCTGGTCGCGCAGCAGGCCGGCGTCCTCGGCCTTGAGGTTTGCGGTGCCGTCCTTGAAGCCGAACAGGTTGCGCGGCGTGGCCTGGTCCCGCGACGTCGACGAGGTGCGTCCGAAGCCGAGCTGCGACCAGCGGACGCTCACCACGCCCATGCCGATGCGGGCCAGGTTGCGGATGGCGTGCACCGCCACCTGGGGGTCGTTGGCGCAGGCCTGCACGCAGAGGTCGCCGCCGGACAGCTCCGGCTTGAGCGCGTCCCCGGCGAAGTGCGGCAGATCGGCGAGGGCGGCCGGACGGCGGGCGGCGATGCCGAAGCGGTCCCGGCCCTGGGCGTCGCGGAACAGCGACGCTCCGAATCCGACGGTGAGGGTGAGCTGCGACGGCGGCAGGCCGAGCGCCTCGCCGGTGTCGTCCGGCGGCGCCTCGGGCATGCCGCCGACCGCGCCGATCACCCCGGCGTCCCGGCCGGCGGTCATCCGGGCCACGGCGGCGGTCCACTCCTGGAGCATCGCGACCAGCCGGTCCCGGTCCTTCGTGACCACGTCGAACGCGACGAAGTGCAGCCGGTCCTGGGCGGGGGTGGTGATGCCGGCCTGGTGCTCGCCGAGGAACGGCACGGAACCGGCGGCCGAGCCGGTGGCGGACGCCTCGTTCCCGCCGGCGAGCAGGGCGCCCGCGCCGCCCGCCACCCCGGCGACGCCGGCCACGCCGACGCCGGCCAGGGTCATCGCCCGGCGCCGGGACAGGCCGCGACCGGTCCGCTGGCTGTTCGGCTCGCTCGTCGCGTCACCGCCGGCCGGACCGGTCATCGCGCGACTGCCGCCGCGACCTTGCTGACCGGCTCGGCCAGCGCGTTCACCGCGTCCGACAGCTCCTTCAGCTCGGCCTTGCCGAGCTGCGTGTGCAGCTTCCAGCCGTCGCCGGCCCGGTGCCTGCCGAGCGTGGCCTCCACGTTGGCGAACTCGCTGTCGAGCTGCTTGACCAGGTCGGGCGCGCGCTGCTCCAGCGCCGGGCGCAGCGCGGCGATCGCCGCCTTCGAGCCCTCCAGGTTGGCGTTGAAGTCCCAGAGATCGGTGTGCGAGTAGCGCTCCTCCTCACCGGTGATCTTGCCGCTGGCGACCTCGTCGAGCAGCGCCTTGGCACCGTTGGCGAGCTGGAGCGGGGTGAGCTTCTCGGCGTCGGCCTTCGCCACGATCGCCTTCACGTCGGTCAGGAGCCGGTCGGCGATCGGACCGTCCTTGCTGATGTCGCCCGTGGTCCAGAGGTCCTTCTCGATCCGGTGGAAGCCGGTGAACTCCATCCCCTCCTCGACCACCTCCTCGCGGCCGTCGATCTTCGGGTCCAGGTCGCCGAAGCTCTCCGCGACCGGCTCGATCCGCTCCCAGTAGGTGCGGGCCACCGGGTACAGCGCCTTGGCCCTCGCCACGTCGTTCGCCTTGACCGCCGCCACGAACTCCTCGGTCTTTGTCAGCAACGCGGCGGTCTGGCTGCGCACGTACCGCTGGTAGCTCTCGGTGGCCTGGGTCAGCGCGGCGTCCGGTGCGACAGTCGCGGCGGTGCCGCTGACCTTGAGCGCGCCCCGGATGCCCCGGCCGCTCATCCCCGGCTTGCAGGCCGTCTCGTACGTGCCGGCGGCCAGCTCGACCCGCAGCTCACGGCTGAGCCCGGGTGCGATGTTCTCCACCTCGCCCATCACCCGGTCACCGGCCGCGTAGACGTAGAACTCGTTGACCTTGGAACCGCTGTTCGTCACCTTGAAGGTGACCTGACCGGCGTCGATCTCGGTGTCGCCGACCTCGCAGACGGTGTCGGTGGCCTTGACGGCGATCGGCCCGCCGTTCGTGGCGTCGGCGTCGTCACCGCCGCACCCGGCCAGTACGGCGACGGCGAGCAGCCCGGCGGCGGGCGCGACGAGTCGAGTGGTACGCATGGTGCGAGGTCTCCTCGGAAGGGGCGGGTCAGCCGCGGGGGGACGAGACGGCGGCCACGTCGGCCGGCACCGGCTCGGCGCGCTGAGCGGGGTCGACGGGCTGAGCGGGGTCGACGGGCTTGGCCGGCCGGCCCGGCCTGCGCAGGAACAGCGCGAGCACCGGCACCGCGTACGCGACCCAGGCGATCAGCTCCAGCACCGTCGGCGCGGCCGTGACGTTGAACATGCCGGCGAGCAGCGCGCCGTACCAGGAACTCGGGTCGAGCGTGCCCGAGATGTCGAACGCCAGGTCGTTCAGGCCGGGCAGCACGCCCGCCTCCTGGAAGTCGTGCACGCCGTACTTGAGGATGCCGGCGGCGACCAGGATGAGCAGCGCGCCGGTCCAGGTGAAGAACCGGCTCAGGTTGATCCGTACCGCGCTGCGATAGAGCAGGAATCCGATCACGACGGCGGTGGCGATGCCGCCGGCCAGCGCGAGCAGCGCGCCGGGCCCGGTGCCGCCGGCCGCGCTCTCGGCGGCCGCGTAGAAGATCAGCGCCGTCTCCAGGCCCTCACGGATCACGGCGAGGAACGCCATGCCGGCGACGGCCAGGGAGCCGACCGCGAGCGCGTCGGTGAGCTTGCCGCGCAGCTCACCGGCGATGGTGCGGGCGGCCCGGCGCATCCAGAAGATCATCCAGGTCACGAAGACCACGGCGGCGACCGAGGTGACCGCCTCGAACAGCTCGCGCGACTCGGAGGTGCGCAGCAGCGAGGTGGAGGTGTACTGGATCAGGGAGCCGAAGAGGACGGAGAGCGCCACGGCCAGGCCGACGCCGGCCCACACCTGCGGAAGCCGGTCCCGGCGCTGCGATTTGACCAGGAAGGCGACGAGGATGCTGACCACGAGCGTCGCTTCCAGGCCCTCACGCAGGCCGATCAGGTACGTGGCGAACATGGGAACTCCGTAGTCAGCCTTGCCTCAGTTAACTTAGGGCAGCCATACCTTGCTCCTGTTCTCAGCGAACGTCAAGCTGATCCGCGTAACGTCACCCGGTTCGACACTCGCAGGGCTTTCCCCCGTACGCGAAAAGGACCGGGGACGGCCGCGCGGCGGCCGACCCCGGTCCCTTCGGGAGCGTGGAGACTCAGTAGCGGTAGTGATCCGGCTTGAACGGACCCTCCGGGGAGACGCCCAGGTAGGCGGCCTGCTCCTTGGTGAGCGTGGTCAGCTTGGCGCCGAGCGCGTCCAGGTGCAGCCGGGCGACCTTCTCGTCCAGGTGCTTGGGCAGCACGTAGACGCCGATCGGGTACTCGTCGGTCTTGGTGAACAGCTCGATCTGGGCGATCGTCTGGTTCGCGAACGAGTTCGACATCACGAAGCTCGGGTGGCCGGTGGCGTTGCCCAGGTTCAGCAGGCGGCCCTCGGAGAGCACGATGATGGCGTGGCCGTCGTCGAAGTGCCACACGTCGACCTGCGGCTTGATGTTCTCGCGGGTCACGTCGCTGCGCTTGGCCAGGCCGGCCATGTCGATCTCGTTGTCGAAGTGGCCGATGTTGCCCACGATGGCCTGGTGCTTCATCCGCGCCATGTGCTCGTTGGTGATGACGTCGAAGCAGCCGGTCGCGGTGATGAAGATGTCGGCCTGCCCCACCACGTCGTCGAGCGTGGCGACCTGGTAGCCGTCCATCGCCGCCTGGAGCGCGCAGATCGGGTCGACCTCGGTCACCACGACCCGGGCGCCCTGGCCGCGCAGCGACTCGGCGCAGCCCTTGCCCACGTCGCCGTAGCCCATGACCACAGCCATCTTGCCGCCGATCAGCACGTCGGTGGCGCGGTTGATGCCGTCGATGAGCGAGTGACGGCAGCCGTACTTGTTGTCGAACTTGCTCTTGGTCACCGAGTCGTTGACGTTGATGGCCGGGAAGAGCAGCCTGCCGGCACGGTGCATCTCGTAGAGCCGGTGCACACCGGTGGTGGTCTCCTCGGTGACGCCCTTGATGTCGGCGGCGATCCGGGTCCACCGCTGGCCGTCCTCGGCCAGCGAGCGGTGCAGGAGTTCGAGGATGACCGCGTACTCCTCGGAGTCGGCGGACTCGACCGGCGGCACGACACCGGCCTTCTCGAACTCGGCGCCCTTGTGGACGAGCAGAGTGGCGTCGCCACCGTCGTCCAGGATCATGTTCGGGCCCTGCCCGTCCGGCCAGTTGAGCACCTGCTCGGTGCACCACCAGTACTCCGGCAGCGTCTCACCCTTCCAGGCGTAGACCGGCACGCCGGCCGGGGCCTCCGGGGTGCCCTCGGGCCCGACCACGATCGCCGCGGCGGCGTGGTCCTGGGTGGAGAAGATGTTGCAGGACGCCCAGCGGACCTGCGCGCCGAGCGCGACAAGGGTCTCGATCAGGACGGCGGTCTGGACGGTCATGTGCAGCGAACCGGTGATGCGGGCGCCGGCCAGCGGCTGGGCCTCGGCGAACTCACGTCGGATCGCCATCAGGCCGGGCATCTCGTGCTCGGCGAGCCGGATCTCCTTGCGCCCGAACGCGGCGAGCGACAGATCCGCCACCTTGTAGTCGCCCTCGGCGAGGGTGCTCGGCCGGGCCTGCGACGACGCGCCGCTGGAGGCCGCCGGGAGGGTGCTGGTCATGGAAGCTCCTGTCGAACGATGGTGGTGCGCAGCTTTCCACCTTACGCTCGCGGGCTACTCGCCCCGTGCTCAGTTGGCCGACCGCGCGATCGGCCGGCCTGCGGACAGCGCACGGGGCGGTCGGTGGTGAGCGGAATCTCCACTCACGGCCCGGCCGCCCCGCGCATCCCCCCGGTTTGGTTCCCCCGCACGTCACCGGACCTTTCGTCGCGACAACGCTGCGTACCCATAGGGTCACACCGCACCCAGGGACCGTCAAGCCGTTTCGGGAAAATCGGAATTGCCCGAATCAGGGTTCCCCGCAGGTGGCGACGAACGCCTCACCCGCCCCGCTCACCGCCAGCGGGCCGCCGGCCGCCGCACCGACCGCCGCCTGACCCGCGTCCAGCGTCACCACGCCCACGCCGTCGTCCACGGTCAGCTTCCCGGCCCGGCACAGCACCACCCGCGGCCCGGGCAGCGTCAGCCGCACCCCCGCCGACCCGGCGGCCACCTCGACCCGGTGCAGCGCGAAGTCCTCCACCGGCACCGGCCAGGTCAGCACCCCCGGCTCCACCTGCTCCGGCCGCAGCACCGGCCGGGTCAGCACCTCGAACCGGAGCACCCGTAGCAGCTCGTCCACGTCGACCCGCTTCGCGGTGAACCCGCCGCGCAGCACGTTGTCACTGGCCGCCATGATCTCCACGCCGGTGCCGCGCAGGTAGGCGTGCAGGTTTCCGGCCGGCATCCAGATGCCCTCGCCGGGCGCCAGCCGGACGTGGTGCAGCAGCAGCGCCACCACCACGCCCGGGTCGGCCGGGTAGCCGGCCGCCAGCGTGCGGACCAGTTCGGCGTCCGCCGAGCCCGGCGCGGCCTCCGCCGCCGCGAGCACGGCCGCCACCAGCCCGGCGCGCTCCGCCTGCGGCCAGCTCAACAGCAGGCGTACCGCATCCCGCAGCCCCGCCGGCTCGTCGCGCAACGCCGCCACCACAGGTTCCAGCGCGGGTACGCCGAACGCGGCGATGGCCGCCGCCGACTCCCCCGGGTCGCGGAAGCCGCACAGCGCGTCGAACTCCGAGAGCGCCACCAGCAACTCCGGCTTGTGGTACGGGTCGACGTAGTTGACCCGCCCCACGTCGGCGGCGTGCCCCGCGCGGGCCTGCTCGGCGTCCGGATGGGCCTGGAGGCTCAGCGGCGTGTCGGCCGCCAGCACCTTCAGCAGGAACGGCAGCCGGGTGCCGAACCGGCCGACCAGCCGCTCACCCAGCCAGTGGTCCGGCTCGGCCACCAGCAGTTCGGTGAGGCTGACCGGCCGGCCGTCGCGCTGCACGGTGGCCGGGGCGCCCGGGTGGGCGCCCAGCCACAGTTCCGCCTCCGGCCCGTTGCTCGGCACCGGCCGCCCCTGCAACTCGGCGATAGCGGTGCGCGAGCCCCAGGCGTAGTCACGGATCCGGCCCTGCAACAACTCCATCGGTCAGCTCCCGGGCCGCCCGGCCACCTCGCCGGTCGCGTGCGCCTCACCGGCCGTGTGCGTTTCACCGGCCGTGTGCGTTTCACCGGCCCTGTGCGCCTCGTCGGTTGTCGCCGCCTCCGGGACGGCGGTGTCCGCCGCCTGACCGGTGCCCGCGCGCTCGGCTGCCGGCGAGTAGATGTCCGGCTCCAGGTAGATCACCCGGGCGGTCGGCACCTCGCGGCGGATCCGCGCCTCGACGGCGTTGATGTCACGGGCCAGGTCGTGGGCGGTCTCCCAGGCCGGCACCGCGATCTTCGCGGCCACCATCAGCTCCTCCGGGCCCAGGTAGAGCGTCTTCATGTGGATGATCCGCTCCACCTCGGGACCGCTCGTGACGGCCTCTTCGATCTTGGCCAGCTCGCCCTGCTCGGCGCCCTCGCCGAGCAGCAGGCTCTTGGTCTCGACCGCCAGCGTGACCGCGATGACCACGAGCAGGACGCCGATCATCGCGGTGCCCGCCGCGTCCCACATGCCGTTGCCGGTGATCAACGTCATACCGACGCCGAACAGCGCGAACACCAGGCCGACCAGGGCGCCGAAGTCCTCCAGCAGAACCACCGGCAGCTCCGGGGCCTTGGCCCGGCGGATGAACCGGACCCAGGACTGGTTGCCCCGGATCAGGTTGGACTCCTTGATCGCGGTACGGAAGGAGAAGGACTCCATCACGATCGCGGCCACCAGCACCGCCACCGGCACCCACTGCCAGCTCTCGATCGGGTGCGGGTCGGACGCCTTGTGGTACGCCTCGTAGAGCGCGAACAGGCCACCGAGGCTGAACAGCACGATCGCCACGATGAACGCGTAGATGTAGCGCTCCCGGCCGTACCCGAACGGGTGCTGCGGCGTGGCCTGCCGCTTGGCCCGCCGGCCGCCGATCAGCAGCAGGCCCTGGTTACCCGAGTCGGCCACCGAGTGGATCGATTCGGCCAGCATCGACGACGAGCCGGTCAAGGCGAACGCGATGAACTTGGTGACGGCGATGCCGAGGTTCGCCGCCAGGGCGGCGACGATGGCCTTGGTGCCCCCGTTCGCGCTCATTCCCCGCCTCGCTCGATGCCCCGTATGTTCACTGGTTCGACAGCTCCTTCATCTCCGTGATGGCTGGTACCGCCATCGGGTCCAGTCCGTGTGCCAGGGCGAGGTAGATCGAGGCGAAGTCGGGGACCGCGACCAGCGACGCGAGCCGCTCCAGCGCGGAACCGCCCTCGGCGGTCACCACGTCGCAGCGCACCCCGCGCCGCTCGGCGAGCGTCTGCACCGCGTCCGCGCGCCGCTCCTCCACCGCGAGCGGCTCGTCGGTGTCGTCGTCGGCGTTGAGCCCGCCGTCGCGCAGCAGCACCAGCCGCAGCCGGGTGCCGTCGGACTCGTCGTCGCCCGGGTCGGCGAAGATGTCCCGCTCGCCCTCGGCCAGGCCGCCGAAGACCCCGTCGAGCAGGCCGACGCGGCCCCGGCCCGCCTCGCCCAGCGCACCGGCGACCACCGGGTAGCGGGCGTTCGCGGACAGCGTGTCGCCGAACCGCCGGGCGGCCACGGTGGCCAGCGGGGACGAACCCCACACGATCGGGATCGAACCGGACAGGCCCAGCGCCAGCGACTTCGCCGGGTTGACGAAGGACTCCGCGGTCGGCCGGCATCGATCGGCGTCGGCGTCCAGCCGGGCCGCCGTCTCGGCCAGATCGGCCTCGTTGACCTTCACGAGCCCGAGGGTACGGGCGGCGAGCAGAACCGGCACGGTGAGCGCCCAGAGGCTGGCCCGGGCCGGCGCGCGACGGGGCACCGGGATGAACGGGGCGCGGGCCCGCTCGGCCACCGATTGGAGTTGCGAGTCGGGCGCGCCGACCGCCACCAGCCGGGCGCCGCGCCGGTGCGCCGCCTCGGCCGCGCCGAGCGCCTCCGGGCTGCGACCGGACGCGCTCACCGCGATGACCACGTCCGCCGCGCCCACCCAGCCCGGCACGCCGGCGCTGCGGTGCGGGATGACCGGCACCGGACAGCGCGGCCCGGCGACGGTGGCCAGCACGTCACCGGTACGCCCGGCGGTGCCGATGCCGGCGATGACCACCGCGCGGGGCCGGCCGTCGTCGGCGAGCACTGACAGATTGGCCTCGGCGGCCAGCGCCGCCGACTCGCGTACCTGGGCGCCGGCGGACGCGATGTGCCGGAGCATGCCGCCCGGATCCCGCTCGGAGAGCTGCGCGGCGTCGTCCAGCAGGGCCTCGTCGGCGTGCCGGTGCCCGCTGACCCCGGCCGTACCCTCCATCACCGCGACGACCCGTCCTGCGCCTCGCCGGCGGCGGGTCCACCGCGCGCCTCATCGAGCAGGAGCACCGGGACGTCGTCCCGGATCTCGAAGATGCGACCGCACTCGGTGCAGGTCAGCGTCTGCGCCTGCGCGTCGTAGTCCAGCGGGGCGTGGTGCGTGTCCGGGCAGGCGAGGATGTCGAGCAACTGCGGGTCCAGGGCCACGGCGCGGCTCCTTCCACGTATGCGGTCTCACCGGTCGGCGGTGCCGATCGGCGCACGCGATCTTATCGGCCGGGCGGCCCCGGCACCGGGCCCGTTCGGCCCCGGTCTTCCGTCCTCCGGCCGGGCAGGTGGCGGTCACCGGGCCACGGCTTGACCACCCACCGTCACGGTAACCCCGGGAGCCGGTCGGGTTCCGGCTCAGTCCGGCAAGCGGGGCAGAACGGTCGTCGCGTCGCCGCCCGCCGGTGGCGGTGGCAGGACGGTCGTCGCGTCGCCACCCGCCGGGGCCGGTGGCGTCGTCGGGGCAGGCGCGGGCGCGGGCGCGCCGTACACGTTGCCGGCCGGGCGGGGCGGCGGCGTTCCCCCGTACACCGTGGGGGCCGGTACGGGCGTGCCGGAGCGGTAGGTGGTGCTGCTGCGCGGCAGCGGGACCGGCGGAAGGCCGCCGTCCGGGCCGCCGCCGACGCGGTTGCGGTCGGCGCGGTTGCGGCGTAGCAGAAGGACGATGAGGGCGACGCCGATGAGCACCAGCCCGATGCCGAACCACATGATCATGGATCCTCCGAACGACGAGTCGTCGGCCGCGGCGGTGGCCGGGGCGACGGCGGCGGCCACCGGCGACGTGCCGGCCGCCTCGGCCGCGGTGGTCTCGCTCGCGCTGGGCGTGGGCGAGGGCTTGCGGGACGGGCTGGGGCTCGGTGTGCGCGGGTCGCCCACCAGCCGAGCCGACCCACCGGCCCGGCCGAGCACCTCGCCGTCCGCGGCGCTCGCCTCGCCGGCCAGCTCCAGCCGCCCGCCGGCGACCCCGGCCAGGAAGGACACCCGGTAGCGCACGGTGACGGCCTTGCCCTTGCACAGCGGCCGGTCTACCGGCGCGACAGCGGCCGTGGCGACGGCGCCGCCGTCCCCGGAGACCTGCACCGGCACCCATCGCCGCCCGGACGCCACCTGCACCCGGACCTGATCGGCCCGCAGGCCGTCCAGGCGGAGCCCGACCGCGGTACGCAACCGCACGCAGCCGTCCGTCCGCTTGCGCACCTCGACCGCCACGGTGCCCGGCGGGCCACCGGCGGTGAAGCTGTTCGCCGAGCGCAGTCCCACCCGGTCGTCCCGGGCCGACGCGGGTGACGCGGGGACGGCGATCAGGGCACCCAGCAGCACGCCGACGACGGCCCACCGCGCCGCGTGCCACCCTGCCGACATCTCCACCTCACCGTTGCGTCCGGACCGGATCCGCCGGCCAGGTTACTACCGGCCCGGTCGGGCCCCGGAGCATCGAGCGGGCAACATGTGCGCCGCGCCACGCGGTCACCGCCCGCCCAGGTCACCGCCCGAACCGTCCGCCTCGGCGAGGGCCCGCCGGCAGAGCCGGTCGGCCGTCCGGGTCGTCTCCGGCAGCCGGTACCGGGGCGTCAGTGCCAGTACCCGTTCCACCGCGTCGTCCAACCCCATCCGGTGGCCGACGCTGACGAAGACCGGCCGGACACCGTCCCGGGTCCGCAGCACCCGCCCGACCACCTCGTCGCCGTCGCACAGGTCGGCGCTGTCGCCGCGCCGGGGGCCCGGCCCGGTCCACGTGCCGACGAGGGGCGTCTTGCCCACCCCGATCGTGGGCAGCCCGGTCACCAGGCCCAGGTGACAGGCCAGCCCGAACCGGCGTGGGTGCGCCAGCCCGTGCCCGTCACAGACCAGCAGCTCGGGACGGGTGGTGAGCCGGTCCAGCGCGGCGAGCAACGCCGGCATCTCGCGGAACGCGAACAGCCCCGGCACGTACGGAAACGCGGGTCGCCCCACGCACACCGCCTCGTCCACCACGTCGAGAGTGGCCGCGTCCAGAACCGTGACGGCCGCCGCGAGCAGGTCACCGTCGGGCGCGTACGCCACGTCCAGCCCGGCCACCGTCGCGGGCGCGACAGGACCGGGCCCGGTCAGGTCCACCCGGGACCGCAACTCCTCCTGTACGCGTCGCGCCTCGGCCACGTCGGCGGGCGGCACGTAGGCCACGCGTGGGTCATCGGTGGAGGGCATGACGTTCCGCCAGTTCTCAAGGTGCGGTGGAGGCGATGGTGGGGTCCGCGGCGGGGTCACCGGCCTGCTGGAGCTGCTCCTCGAACATCACGAACGTCCGCCGCCGGATGCCCTTGATCAGCGCGGCTTCCTCAGCGGTGAACGGCCGCCGCTCCGCGATGGCGGGCGCCTCGAGCGCCCGGACCGTCTCGTAGAGCGCGAAGATCGGCCCCTCGCCCCTCAGGCTCAGGCCGCGTTCTTCTTCGACCCGCTGCACGAACCGCTCAGGCGAAAGCACGAAGATTTCCTGCTCCCTGGCGAAGACGATCTCATCGATGATGTCGTTCGCAGGCCGCCAACCGCCCGTGGTGCGGTCCAGTCGCCACGCGGCTAGGCCGCCGTTGGCGGTCGGAAGGAACTTCACCGGATTGTCGTAGTAGTCGTAGTAGCCCGCGAGGCCGAGCCCGGCCACTGCATCCGTCACTGCGGCTCACCGTTCAAGGTCGTTTGAAGCGCGGCCCAGAAGTATTCACGCTGCCGTCGAACTATGCCCTTCCGGATCGCTACCTCCGTGGCAGACAGGCTACGTGCCTCGCTCCTGGGAACTGCCTCCAGGTCACGCCAGACTTCGAACAACGAGTGCTCCCACTCCGCCACCTGGTCAAGTGCCGCCAGATGAAGACGGAACTCACCGATGTGCCCGGCCGAGGTCTGCACTAAGAACTGAATATCTCGATACCCGCTGTCCTGGGGTTTGCGAAAGCGATCGCTGAAGTCCACCACCTGGAAACGAGGGTTGTTGCTCAGTTCGGCCAGTCCGGCATACAGGTCGTCAAGCGTCTGATAGGAGACCCTGCCTGCCGCAAGGTCGCGAAGGCGGGCAGCGTTTCCGCCATTCCGTTCGATCTTGTCCTCAGCCCGAACACGATCCTTCGGTCCGGGTCGTGGCTTGTACTCTGCTCCGTCCGCCGACATACCAGCCAGTTCACGCCCCAGCGAGTCAAGTTCACGCTGAGCGGTAACGGCCTCCTGGTAGAGGTGATCCAGATACTGATCGCGATACGCGAGGTCGTTAGAGCGTGATTTGTCGAAGCTCGGCTGGACAGCCACCGGCCGTTCGCCATCGAAGCGGCTACTCACCTGGATCTGCTGCGGACTGAGCGGGGTCGGCTCGATCGAAGGTGTGGGTGCCGTGGCAACAGCTTCGGAGCCGCGGTCTTGTATCTCCCCCAGTACGTCTTGCAACACGTCGATGGCCTGCTGGTGGCTCGCCAGGTGATGCAGGGTCAGCGGCCGGGCGGTCAGCGAGTTGGCGAGCTCCGGTGTCGCCAGGATCACCCGGACCAGGTCGGGCCGCTCCGCGAGCTGCCGCACCAGCGTCTCGGCGAGCAGTTCCTCCCGTCGCGGCGGCGCCTCCCAGCTCTGGTCGAGCATTCGCTGTACCCGCGGGTCGGCGAACAACCGGGTGAGGTCGGTCGCGGCGCCCTCGTCCAGCCCGGGTACGAGCCTCCGCAGCGCCGGCACGTCGGCGTGCTGCGCCAGTTCGACGGGCGTCACCCCGGCGGCGAAGGCGGCGTCCAGGTTCCCGCTCGCCGCGAGCACGTCGCGCACGTAGAGCCCGGCCGAGATCCGGTGGGCGTGCGCCTGCCGGTGGTCCTGCCGTACCCGGCTCGGTTCTGGCTCGACCGGCGGCGCGTTACCCGGCAGCGGTCCGTCAGCCCCGCGGTGGAAGGTGGTGGACTCGCCGAGCAGGTGAACATGGTTGAAGTCCGGGACGTGGCCGTCGGCGACTGGCGGCGGGGCCGGCGGCCGTGGCGGCTCCGGGCGGGGCAGCGGCTCGGGTAGGACGTTGTAGGTGCCGGGTGGGCGGCCGGTGAGCGGCAGCGGGCGGCCGTCGGGGCCGAGCACCAGAGCGTCGACGCCGACCACGTTGCTGCGATCCGGACGGCCGCTGTGGTGGTAGATCGGCCGGTCCGCCACCGCGCCCGTCTGCGGGTCGAGGAAGAGGACAGTGCCGTTCTGATTCAACGCCACCCACGCGTGCGACCCGCCGCCCTCGAAGCTGGTGATGAGGAACGCGTAGCTGCCGTGGCCGCCCGACGCGAGTTGCGCGTACAGATCCCGGTAACCGCCGTCCACCAACCGCTGCCGGTCCCGGCCGGTGATCCCGGGCCGATCCGGCGGGCAGAGGTTCTGGAACCGGCCGCCGGTCGTCTGCTCGACCCGCAGCGGTCCGTCCGCCTCGCCGCCCACCGGCCGGTTCACGTCGCCGTTCAGGTAGCCGTCGAACGTACGCGGCGCGGCGACGCGCGGCCTTCCGTGGACCCAGGTCTCGAACAGCGACAGCGTGCAGTCGAGGCAGTTGATCCCCCGGGTGGCGTCGGCCGCCGGGCCGCCGTCGTTGGCGAGACGGAACCAACCGCCGCGCCGGGGATCGGCGGTACGCGCGACGCTGCCGTCCGGGTTGCGCGGCATCTGCCGTTCGAGGTCGGTCTGGTGCAGCGCGAGCGGAGGCCGGAGTCCTCCCCGACGGCCGTAGGGCCGGGATCTGTCGATCGGCTCGGGATGGCCGTTACCGGTGAGCGCGGAGCGGTCGGCCGTCTCCACCGCACCGACGGCCAGGTCCGCCATGTCGTCGTTGATCCGGTAGAAGTCGAGGTCGTCCTCGACCATCACCTGCTCCGGAACAAGCCTTCCGGATAGGACGTGGCCCGCCTCCTCGCGCAGATCGGCCGCTTCCAGAGCGGCCTCATGCGACTCCCGGTGCCATCGTTCGGCTGCCAACGTCCGGCCGGTGCGACGCAACTCCATGGCCTGCGCGGCCCAGTCGCTGGCCCGTTCCTCGTGATACGTGGCCCGCTCGTGCAGCCAGTCGGCTCTGGTGTCACGCCGGCGGCTCTCGAACCACGTCCGCTGGGACTGCAAATAACCGCGATAGCGACGCCGGTCGAATGATTCCCGGTCGGCCACCAGCCGTTCCGCGCGCTCCCGGATGGTTCGCAGGTCGGGAGGCGGTGGGTTGAGCCTGCCGAGGTCGGGGCCCGGGGAATCGGCGGACGGCCGGGGCGGCGCCAATGACTCCAGCAGGGGGAAGCGGGAGTTCGGGTTCAGGTTCGGGCGTGGATCAGGGGCGGATGGTCCTGGGTACGGCGCCGTCTGCGGTTGCGGCGACGGCGCGGGCGGCGGCGTCGGGTGGCCGATTCCCGGGCCGGCCCGGTCCGACAGCGGCGCCGCCAGCGGCGGATGATCCGCAGTGGGCGGCGACAGCGCGGCCGGCGCCGCTCCCGCATGTACCGGGGTCAACGGCGGCGGGGCGTTGTCGATCGGCGCCACGACCGGACCAACGCCGCCATGGGCTCCGGTCGCGGGGAGGGACAGGCTGGCGACTGGCGCGTCCGTGACCACCGAGGACAACGTGGGGCTCGTGGCGACCGTCGGACGTGCCACGTCGTGCGGCACGGCATCGGTGTGCGGCGTCGTAGCCGTCGGCTCCAGGCCCGGGCGGGGCAGATCCACGGCGAGCGGGTGCGCCCCGGCGACTTCGGGCGAGACGTGCGTGGGGCTCACGGGGACCGCATCCGCCATCGCGCCGCCGCTCGGGACGACCGCCTCGGCGACCCGCTGGGCCGGGATCAGCCCGACCGGATCGGTAGCGGGCGGCACGTCCAGGCCGACCGGCGAGACCGGCAGCCCGCTCAACTTCCCGTCGAGGCGGTGGTGCAGTGCCGAGTCCGCCTGGCCGGTGGCGGAACCGGTCACACCGGAGGCCGCCGCACGTGCCAGATCCTCCAGCGACGGTCCGTTGCCGGTGGCCAGGCCCGCGGCGGTCTCGGCGAGCGTCTCCCCGGCCATCTCCCGCCCGAAGCGCTCGCCGATCTCCGCGAAGCGCCCGTTGGCGTGCCGGCCCAGACCGGCAAGCGGCGCGACCGCGCCGCCGGCGAATCCGCCGAGGGCCGACGTGCTCACGTCGGTCAGGTCGAGGCCGCTCCGCCGGCCGGTGGAGTTCTGGTACGCCTGGGTCCCGAGGCTGGTGGTCGCCTCCTGACCGGCCTCCAGCAGCCCGCCGATCGCGGCCCGCCGGGCCAGCTTGCGAGCGCCGGACTTGGCCACCTCCTTCGCGGCCCGTTCACCCGCCTCCTTGAGGCCCTGCTTGACCGCCTTGCGTGCGAGCTGGGCCACCAGCCGCTTGAAGATCTGCTGCACCACGACCCGCGTGGCGGTGACCGCTGCGGCGGCCGCCGGGGAGGCGGCGCCCAGGGTGAGCACGGCGGCCACCGCCAGCGACAGCAGCTCGATGACCAGGATGCCCAGCTCGATCCAGGCTTCCAGCTTCGCGCCCTCGATGTCGCAGCCGCAGGAGTCGACAAGTCGCGCCAGCTCGTCGGTGGCCGAGATCAGGACGTGCAGCGGCGCATCGTCACCCTCGGCGAGCTTGTGCCATGCCTTGTCGAACGCGCCGGCGACCAGGCCGACACCCCCGTAGCCGCTCCTCACCTCACCGGCGGCGGTTATCGCGTCGTCGCGCGGACGGGTCAGGACGCCGGCCACGCCGTACCACTGGTCGGCCAGGTCCCAGACGGACCGCTCGTTGCCCTCCGGCCACTCGACGCCGACCACCCAGTCGAGGGCCTCATAGATCCAGCCGGGCACGTCCCAAGGGCAGAAGTCGAGCGGGTGCGGGATCGGGCTGGGCAGCATGCTCACGCGCGGGTCCTCCGGTGGTCAGCGCCGGGGCCGATGGGGGTGGTGCCCTTGCTGCGGGATCTTCCCGAGGTCGCGGGCGTTGCTCAGGTCCGTCTCGACGGTGGCCGCGACCGAACGGACGACGTCCGACCCGAGCACCTCGAGCGATCGGCCGAGAAGCTCCCACGCGCGCAGCAGCGTCTCGGCGTAACCCTGGTAGTGCTTGTCGAAAGCGGCACCGATGTCGTCGCGGCCCCAGGGCCGCTGGGCGCTCGCGACGGCGATCGGATCGCCCGTCTCCTGCCGGGCCGCGCTCACCGCCCGCCCCGACAACTCCAGGTCAGCACCGCCGCGGCGGGCCCGGTCGGGGTCCAGCCAGATCTCTCCCCCGGCCACGTGTCACTCGCCGCGGGCCAGCACGGAGTCGGCCCGGCCGAGCAGCGCGCCGAAGTCGTTGGTACGCAGGAACTCGACCGACGGGGAACCCGGCGGCAGGTAGCCGGAGACCAGTTCCCGGGTCGCGGTGGTCGCGGCGGTGGAGGCGCGCAGCACGGTCTCGGTGATCTTCCGGCTCAACGCCCGGGCGTCCCGGTCGTGGAACACCCCCGGGCTCACCTCGACACTGATCAGCTCGCCTCGCGCGCCGACCACCGCGGTCACCTGACCGTCGTCGGAGCGTTCGGTTACCCGCAGCTCGGTCAGCTTGACCTGGAGTTCGTCCAGGCCGGACCGCAGGCGCTGGTATTGGCCGTACACCTCGTCGAATCGCGCGCGTAGTGCACGGTTCGCATCTCGGTCCGCACTCTCGGCCACCGTCGCTCCCCTTCCGTCACCGTGGGTAGGGCCGACCATACCGGGTGCCACGAAACCCGTGGGGTCCGGTAATTTCAGGTGGTGATCGAGCGACAGCAGGCCGAGCAGATCGCCTCCGTGTGGGCCCGGCGGGACTCCGAGCGTCTCGGTTTCCCCTGCACTCCGGTGGTCGAGGAATTCGACCTGGGCTACCTGGTCAGTTCCACGGTGTCGACCGACGCCCGGGCGCTGCCCGGCGACCTGCCGACCACTGTGATCGACAAGGAGACCGGCGAGGTGTCGACCTGGCCGCGGATCCCGGCACCGGCGGTCGAGGAGATGTACCGCCAGCGGCACCCGGCCGAGCCACGCGCGCCGCGTACCGTCGATCCGGCCGCCCAACTGCTCCGCGAGCTGACCCGGCTGCCCACACCCGGTGCGGCGGCGCACCTCACGCTCGACGGCCGGCGGCACGTCGCGCAGGGCGCGAAGGGCGACGTCGAGGTGCGCCACCATCCCCTCGTCCGGTCCTATCTGGACGAGCTACCCACCGGCCACCTGGTACGCGGCGGCGAGCGGCACGCCGAGATGATCGTCGTCTCCGACGCGCTGTACGAGCACGACCACCGCCGGACCGCCGAGGGCATGCCACCACTGTCCATCAAGGAGGCCCGCGACCTGCTCGGTGCCAGCCGGATCGAGAGCTTCCGCATCCGTGAGGCCGGTGACCCCGCCGCTGGCCCGGCCGAACTGCGCTGCGAGTCGTGCGTCAGGTTCCTGGTGCACGTCAACGTGCTGCCCTGGCCGGAACTGGCCCTCGCCGAGGAGTGGCAGTCCGAACCTCAAACAGCCCCCGAGCCCGGCCGGTTTCCCGACGAGGTGGCGAACGCGCTCGTGACCGCCGGCTGGCGACCCCACTTCGGCGACGAGGTGTCCGCCACCGCCTCGGTACGCAAGGTCAGCGAGGTCCGGGGCGCTCAGCACGCCCACGCCACCTTCCCGGCCGCGCTGGCGACGCTCACCGCCTTTCCCGGGCTGGTGACCGCACGCCAGGGCCCGGGCGAGGCGGTGTGGATCTCCCGCTTCGAGGTGCGGCCGCGAAAAGTGGCGCACACCGCCGACTCCCTCGCCGACTTCGCCGCCGTCCTGGGCGCCCGCCTCTTCCCGCTCGGCAGCGAACGTCAGGAGAGCATCCTCGCGGTCGACGAGCACGGCCGGATCTTCGCCCTCGACCAGGCCGGCGAGTGGTTCCTCGGCGAAGACATCGACGCCGCCCTCACCACCCTGCTACTCGGCCGCGCCCCCGCCCGGGTCCGCGACGACGGCACCTGGTGACGATCAGAGGGCCACGCCGGTCAGCACCGTGACCCGGGGCTCGGTGTAGTCGTCCATGGCGCTGCGCAGCCCTTCCCGCCCGACCCCGGAGCCCTTCATGCCGCCGTACGGCATCTGGTCGGCCCGGTACGACGGCACGTCGCCGACGATCACACCGCCGACCTCCAGCGTCCGGGCCGCGTCGAACGCCACGTCGAGCCGGTGGGTGAAGACACCGGCCTGGAGGCCGTACGCGGAGTCGTTGACGGCGGCGAACGCGGCCCGGTCGTCGGCGACCGGGGCGACCACCAGGACCGGCCCGAACACCTCCTCGGCGCACACCTTGGCGGCGGCGGGCACGCCGCTGAGCACGGTGGGCGGGTAGGTCGCGCCGTCGCGCCGTCCGCCGGTCTCGACGGTCGCGCCGGCGGCGACCGCCTCGTCCACCCAGCCCTCGACGCGCTGCGCCGCCTCGACCGACACCAGCGGGCCGACATCCGTCTGCTCGGAGCGCGGGTCGCCGGTGCGCAGCGCCCGCACCGCCGCGACGAGCCGGGGCAGGAAGCCGTCGTAGAGCCGTTCGTGCACGTAGACCCGCTGGACCGCGATGCACGACTGCCCAGCTTGGTAGTTGGAGAACGTGGCGATGCGCTGCGCGGCGAAGGCCAGGTCCTCGTCGGCCGACCAGTCCGCGCAGATCACCGCCGCGGCGTTGCCGCCGAGTTCCAGCGTGACGTGCTTGTCCGGCGCGGCCCGGCGGATGGCCGCGCCGACCGGCCCGGAGCCGGTGAACGAGACCACGGGCAGTCGGGGGTCGGTGACGAGTTCGGCGGCGCGCTCGTTCGGTAGCGGCAGCACCGAGAACATGCCCTCGGGCAGGTCGGTCTCGGCCAGGATCTCGCCGAGCAGCAGTGCGGTGAGCGGTGTCGCCGGGGCCGGCTTGACCACGATCGGGGCGCCGACGGCGAGCGCCGGGGCGACCTTGTGGGCGACCAGGTTGAGCGGGAAGTTGAACGGGGTGATGCCGAGCACCGGCCCGCGCGGCACGCGCCGGACCAGGGCGATCCGCCCGGTGGCGGCGGGGTCGGTGTCGAGCCGTTGCAGCTCGCCGGAGAAGCGGCGGGCCTCCTCGGCGGCCCAGCGGAACGTGGAGATCGCGCGCCCCACCTCGGCCTTGGCCCACTTGACCGGCTTGCCGTTCTCGGCGGTGATCAGGGCGGCGACCTCGTCGGCCCGCTCGGCGAGTCGGCGGGAGACGTGGTCCAGGGCCGCCGCGCGGGCGTGCGCGGGCAGGGCCGCGGCCTCCGCGGCCACCCCTGCGGCACCCGCGACCGCGGCTTCGACCTGGTCGGCCGTGGCGAGCGTGGTACGCCCCACCGCCTGCCCGTCGTACGGGTGGGTGGCTGTCAGTTCGCTCTCGCCGTGGGCGGGGCGGCCGGCGACGTAGAAGGCTCTCGGCTCCACGCCCGGCAGCCTAGACCACAGACGTCCACGCGGAAACAGTTGCTCAAACCCTTGTCTGCCTCGGATTTAGTAGCCAAGATGGCATTGAGATTGCGATAACCTCCGCCGACCCTCCCCCCGGCCACCTTCACGGAGACTACTGATGAGCGACCAGCAGCAGCTGCGCAACTTCGTCAACGGCGAGTACGTCGAACCGGTGGACGGCGGCTACGCCGACCTGATCGACCCGTGCACCGGCGAGGTCTTCGCCCAGGCCCCGGTCTCCGGCGCGGCGGACGTGGACGCGGCGATGAAGGCCGCCTCCGCCGCGTTCGAGACCTGGCGGGACGCCACGCCGGGCGAGCGGCAGCGGGCGCTGCTGAAGTTCGCCGACGCGGTGGAGGCGCGGGCCGCGGAGCTGGTGGACGCGGAGGTCCGCAACACCGGCAAGCCCCGGCAGCTCACCACCGAGGAGGAGCTGCCGCCGGCCGTGGACGAGCTGCGCTTCTTCGCCGGCGCGGCCCGCCTGCTGGAGGGGCGCTCGGCCGGCGAGTACCTGGCCGGGCACACCTCGTACGTGCGGCGCGAGCCGATCGGCGTCTGCGCCCAGGTGACGCCCTGGAACTACCCGCTGATGATGGCGGTCTGGAAGATCGCCCCGGCGCTGGCGGCTGGGAACGCGGTGGTGCTGAAGCCGTCGGACACCACGCCGGTGTCGACGCTGCTGCTGGCCGAGATCGCCGCCGAGCACCTGCCCCCGGGCGTGTTCAACGTGGTCTGCGGCGACCGGGACACCGGCCGGGCGCTGGTCTCCCACCCGACCCCGCAGCTCGTGTCGATCACCGGCTCGACCCGCGCGGGCATGGAGGTGGCCGCGGCGGCGGCGCCGGACCTGAAGCGGACCCACCTGGAGCTGGGCGGCAAGGCCCCGGTGGTGATCTTCGACGACGCGGATGTGGCGGCGGCGGCCGAGGCGATCGCGATGGGCGGCTACTTCAACGCCGGTCAGGACTGCACGGCGGCGACCCGCGTGCTCACCGGGCCGGGCATCCACGAGGACTTCGTGGCCGCGCTGACCGAGCAGGCCCGCAACACCCGCACCGGTGCGCCGGACGACGCCGACGTGCTCTACGGCCCGCTGAACAACGCCAACCAGCTCGCCCGGGTCAGTGGTTTCGTGGACCGCCTGCCCGACCACGCGAACGTCACCACCGGCGGTGGGCGGGTCGGCGAGCGCGGCTTCTTCTACGCCCCGACTGTGGTCTCCGGCGTACGCCAGACCGACGAGATCATCCAGGACGAGGTGTTCGGGCCGGTCATCACCGTGCAGCGCTTCTCCGACGAGGACGAGGCGGTGCGCTGGGCCAACGGCGTGGACTACGGCCTGTCCGCCTCGGTGTGGACGCGTGACCACGGCCGGGCCATGCGGATGACCCGCCGGCTGGACTTCGGCTGCGTCTGGGTGAACACGCACATCCCGTTCGTCTCGGAGATGCCGCACGGCGGCTTCAAGCACTCCGGCCACGGCAAGGACCTGTCGGTCTACAGCCTGGAGGACTACACCCGGATCAAGCACGTCATGCACAACATCGAGGGCTGATTCCGATGGCCACCAGCGAGGAGTTGCACAAGCGCCGGGTCGAGGCCGTGGCGCGGGGCGTGGGCAGCACGATTCCCGCGTACGTGGACCGGGCGGGCGGCGGCACGATCACCGACGTGGACGGGCGGGAGTGGATCGACTTCGCCGCCGGCATCGCCGTCACGAACGTGGGCAACTCCGCGCCACGCGTGGTCGAGGCGGTACGCGCGCAGGTCGAGCGGTTCACCCACACCTGCTTCATGGTCGCGCCGTACGAGTCGTACGTGGCGGTCTGCGAGCAGCTCAACGCGCTGACCCCGGGTGGCTTCGAGAAGCGCTCGGCCTTGTTCAACTCCGGCGCCGAGGCGGTGGAGAACGCGGTGAAGATCGCCCGGCACGCGACCGGGCGGCCCGCGGTGGTGGTGTTCGACCACGCGTACCACGGCCGGACCAACCTGACCATGGCGCTGACCGCGAAGAACATGCCGTACAAGCACCGGTTCGGGCCGTTCGCCGGTGAGGTGTACCGGGTGCCGATGTCGTACCCGCTGCGCGACGGCGGGCTGGACGGCGCCACCGCGGCGGCCCGCTCGATCGAGATGATCGAGAAGCAGGTGGGCGCGGAGAACGTGGCGGCGCTGCTGATCGAGCCGATCCAGGGCGAGGGCGGCTTCGTCGTACCCGCGCCGGGGTTCCTGCCGGCGTTGCGCGAGTGGGCGACGGCGGCCGGGGTGGTGTTCGTCGCCGACGAGATCCAGACCGGTTTCTGCCGCACCGGCGACTGGTTCGCCTGCGAGCACGAGGGCGTGCAGCCGGACCTGATCACGCTGGCCAAGGGCATCGCGGGCGGGCTACCGTTGGCGGCCGTCACGGGCCGGGCCGAGCTGATGGACGCGGTGCACGTCGGCGGTCTCGGCGGCACGTACGGCGGCAGTCCGATCGCCTGCGCCGCCGCGCTCGGGGCGATGGAGACGATGCGGGAGCTGGACCTGGCCGCCGCCGCCCGCCGGATCGGCGCGGTGATGGGCGAGCGGCTGGGCGCGATCGCCGCCGGTGACCCACGCGTGGCCGAGGTACGTGGCCGGGGCGCGATGCTCGCCGTGGAGATCGTGCAGCCCGGCACGCTGACGCCGGACCCGGCCGCCACGGCGGCGATCTCGGCGGCCTGCCACGCGGCCGGGCTGCTCACGCTGACCTGCGGCACCTACGGCAACGTGCTGCGGTTCCTGCCTCCGCTGGTCATCTCCGACGACGAACTGGGCCGGGGCCTGGACATCCTGGCGGCCGCCTTCGGCTGACCCCGGACGTGGAACACCATGGGCGTGACCTCCCCCGGGCCTGCCCATGGTGTTCCACCCGGGAACTCAGCGGATCAGCTCGACGGTGTTGCGCCGGACCAGGTTCTTGCCGGGTTCCCGGATCGCGTCCATGGCCGCCGTGTTCAGCAGCACGCAACTGCCCGACGGTCCGGTGACAGTCACCGTCACCGCCTTGCCGTTGTCCTGGTTCGTCACCCGCAGCCGGGTGCCCACCGGGAACTGACCGCTGGTGGCGGCCGGCGTACCGCCCTCGGCGAAGAACGTGATCGCGCCGGAGCAGACGCTGCCGCCGATCGGCTGCGCCGCGCCCGGCCGGGTCTCACCCGGCTGCGCGCCCGGCACCGGGGCGGCGGCACCGTCGAGGCGTTCCACCACGTTGCGGCGGATGACGTTCTTGCCCGGCTCGCGTACCAGGTCCATGGCGGCGGCGTTCAGCAGCACGCAGCTCCCGGACGGCCCGGCCACCGTCACCGTGGCCACCTTGCGGTTGTCCAGGTTCGTCACCCGCAGCCGGGTGCCCACCGGGAACCTGTCGCTCGTCGCGGCCGGCGGTCCGTCCTCGGCCGAGAAGGTCACCGAGCCGGCGCAGACTGATCGCGCGGCCGGCGCGGTGTCCGCGAAACCGAGTCCGGTCCCCACCGAGACCGCCACTGTCGCGGTCACCGCCACTGTCGCCGCCAGCACGTGCTTGCGCTGCACCCTCACGTTCTCTCCCGTCGTCGCTGTCGTTCGACGCGTGGTACGGACGGGAGGGCCGGACCGTTCGATCGGTCGACGGTCCACAACGGAACGTGACGCACCTGTGACGCTCCGGACGTCGTCGCCGATACGTGCCGCCGCGCCTTGGCGCTCGGGGGTGAGGTGGGTCACGATGGGCGGAAGGAGGCGCTGGTGGCTGACCCGTGGCTCGCCCTGGAGTTCGGCGTGGATCCGGCGGAGCGGATCGCGCAGGTCGGCGCCGCCCACGAGGCGTTCCTCGCCGCCGGCACCACCACCGGCGGGGTCCGGGAGGTGGTGGCCCGTTCCTGGAAGCGGTCCGCGCTGCTGGACCCGGAGGCCACGCCGCCTGTCGACCTCACCGACGGCGCGTTGGAGACCTACCGCGCCGCGCACCCGCTGGCCCGGGTGATGCCGCTGTTCCGTGACCTGCTCGGGGGCATCGCGCAGGACGGCGCGCACCTGATGGCCGTCTGCGACGCCGCCGGGCGGCTGCTCTGGGTGGAGGGCCACCCGGGGGTGCTGCGGCACGCCGAGCGGATGAACTTCGTGCCGGGTGCCCGCTGGGACGAGGCGCACGCCGGCACGAACGCGCCCGGCACCGCCCTCGCCGTCGACCACGGCGTGCAGATCTTCGCCACCGAACACTTCGTCCGGCCGGTGCAGCGCTGGACCTGCGCCGCCGCGCCGATCCACGACCCGGTCAGCGGCGCGCTGCTCGGGGCCGTCGACATCACCGGCGGGGACCACCTGGCCAACCCGCAGAGCCTCGCGCTGGTCCGGGCCACCGCCCGGGCCGCCGAGGCGTTCCTGGCCGGCGCCGCGCCCGCCGCGCCGGATGTGGCGTACGTGTCGGCGCTCGGCCGCGACGAGGCGGAACTGCGCGTCGGCGGCCGGCGCATCCGGCTCGGCCGGCGGCACAGCGAGTTGCTGGTGCTGCTCGTCGGCCATCCCGAGGGGCGCACCGGGGAACAGCTCGGCCTCGACCTGTACGGCGACGACAGGCGGCACCCGGTCACCCTGCGCGCCGAGCTGTCCCGGCTGCGCCGCGTGCTCGGCGAGGAACTGCTCGACTCCCGCCCGTACCGGCTGCGCCCGGCCGTGCGCGCCGACTTCCGTACCGTCACCGAACTGCTGGAACGTGGCGATCCGGCGGCGGCGCTGCGCGCGTACCCCGGGTCCCTGCTGCCCGGGTCGGACGCGCCGGGAGTCGCGCGGCTGCGCCGCCTGGTCGACGGCCAGTTGCGCGCCGCGGTGCTGGCCGGCGCCGACCCCGGCCTGCTGGTGGCCTGGACCGCGACAGCGGCCGGGTCCGACGACCTGGCCGCCTGGCAGGCCCTGGCGCGGGCGCTGCCGCCGGGCGCGCCGCGCCGGCCGCTCGCGTTCGCGCGGGCCCGCCAGCTCGCCGAGGAGTACGCGTTGCCGCGTGCAACGTTCCTGCAACGTCCCGGAAACTAGCCTGCCCGCCATCCACCCCAGACGGACGGCGAGGTACCCATGACGCGCTACGACGCCCCCACCCACTGGCAGTCCCGCTACGACCACTACATCGGCGGCGAGTACGTGAAGCCGCACGGTGGCAGGTACTTCGAGAACCCGACCCCGGTGACCGGGCAGACCTTCTGCGAGGTGGCCCGGGGCACCGCCGAGGACGTGGAGAAGGCGCTCGACGCGGCGCACGGCGCGGCCGGCGCGTGGGGCCGAACGTCGGTCGCCGAGCGGTCGCTGATCCTCAACCGGATCGCCGACCGGATGCAGGACAACCTGGAGTCCCTGGCGATCGCCGAGACGTGGGAGAACGGCAAGCCGGTACGCGAGACGCTGGCCGCCGACATCCCGCTCGCCATCGACCACTTCCGCTACTTCGCTGGGGCGATCCGGGCCCAGGAGGGCTCGCTCGGCGAACTCGACGACGACACCGTGGCCTACCACTTCCACGAGCCGCTGGGCGTGGTCGGGCAGATCATCCCGTGGAACTTCCCGATCCTGATGGCGGTGTGGAAGCTCGCCCCGGCGCTGGCCGCCGGCAACGCGGTGGTGCTCAAGCCCGCCGAGCAGACGCCCGCCTCGATTCACTACCTGCTCTCGCTGATCGGCGACCTGCTGCCGCCGGGCGTGCTGAACGTGGTGAACGGCTTCGGCGTCGAGGCGGGCAAGCCGCTGGCGTCCTCGCCGCGGGTGGCGAAGGTGGCGTTCACCGGCGAGACCACCACCGGGCGGCTGATCATGCAGTACGCCAGCGAGAACATCAGGCCGGTCACGCTGGAACTGGGCGGCAAGAGCCCGAACATCTTCTTCGACGACGTCAGCGCCGCCTCCGACGACTTCCTGGACAAGGCGCTCGAAGGCTTCACCATGTTCGCCCTCAACCAGGGCGAGGTGTGCACCTGCCCGTCCCGGGCGCTCATCCAGCGGGGCCACTACTCCGACTTCCTGGCCGCCGCCGTGGACCGGACCGGGCAGATCAAGCAGGGGCACCCGCTGGACACCGACACGATGGTCGGCGCGCAGGCGTCCAACGACCAGCTGGAAAAGATCCTGTCCTACCTGGACATCGGGCGGCAGGAGGGCGCGAAGGTGCTGACCGGCGGCGAGCGGTCCGACCTGGGCGGCGAGTTGTCCGGCGGCTACTACGTCCAGCCGACCATCTTCGAGGGCGACAACTCGATGCGGATCTTCCAGGAGGAGATCTTCGGCCCGGTGGTGTCGGTGACCTCCTTCGCCGACCTGGACGACGCCGTGAAGATCGCCAACGACACGCTGTACGGGCTCGGCGCGGGCGTGTGGACCCGGGACCTGACCACCGCGTACCGGGCCGGGCGGGCGATCCAGGCCGGCCGGGTGTGGACGAACTGCTATCACGCCTATCCGGCGCACGCCGCGTTCGGCGGCTACAAGCAGTCCGGCATCGGCCGGGAGAACCACAAGATGATGCTGGAGCACTACCAGCAGACCAAGAACCTGCTGGTCAGCTACTCGCCGAAGAAGCTGGGCTTCTTCTGATGGGCGACCCGGTGACAGTGACCCCCGCGGCGGCCGACCTGATCCGGTCGCTGCGGGGGCAGCACGGCCCGCTGATGTTCCACCAGTCCGGCGGCTGCTGCGACGGCAGCGCCCCGATGTGCTACCCGGCCGGCGAGTTCCGCACCGGCGGCTCGGACGTGCTGCTCGCCTCGCTCACGGTCGACGGGGTGCCCGAGCCGGTGGAGTTCTGGATGTCGAAGGCCCAGTGGGAGCTGTGGCAGCACACCCGGCTCACCGTCGACGTGGTGCCCGGCCGGGGCAGCGGCTTCTCCCTGGAGGCCCCGGAGGGCGTCCGCTTCCTCATCCGGTCCCACCTGAACCGCTGATCTGTCCGAGATCTTGCAGCTCCCGGGCATCGCGGCGGTGGGATGCTGACGCCGTCCACTTCGGAGTCGCGTCCCACCACCGCCCGACAGGAGCCCGCGCATGAACCCGGTCCGACAGCCAGTGCTCGCCGCCGGCCTCACCGCCCTGGCCACCGCCGCCACGCTCGGGCTCGCGCCGGGCGCCGCCGTGGCCGCCCCGGCGGCTTCCCCCAGCATCTCCGTCAACTGGTTCGGCGCGGCAGACGGGCGCGCGCACACCGCCACCGTCCGTGGCCGGTTCGACTGCGGCGCCGAGCGCGGCCTCGCGTACATCGAGGTGCACCTCGACCAGCGGCGCGGCTCGGTCACCGGTTTCGGATTCGGCGTGATCGGCGCGTGCACCGACGAGCGCACCGCCGGCACCTGGACCGCCACCATCCCCGCCGACCAGGGCAGATTCCGCCCCGGCCCGGCCACGGTGATCGCCCGCCTGGTGGTCGAGCCCAACTCCCTCACCGAGACCACCGAGCCCGTGCGCCTGCGCCCCCGCTGCGCCCGTCCCTGACCACGCCGACGGCCTCCGGTCAGGCTATCTGCCGGAGGTCGTCGCCGTAGTCGAAGATGATCCGCAGCCGGGCTCCGAGGGCGTTGGCGTACCGGCTCAGCGTGGCCACCTCGTTGACGTCGAGGTCGCCGTTCTCGATCTGGCTCACGCGGCCGGGCGTGACCCCCATGATCTCGGCGACCTGCCGCTGGGTGAGCCCCAGCCGCTTGCGCTCCTCGGCCAGGTGGAACGCGCTCACCCACGCGTCGGTCCGGGCGCGCTCCGCCTCGTACGCCTCGTCGTCGCCGCCGAGTTCGGCGCGGACCTCGTCCCAGTGATAGAACTCCGTCACGACTCCCCCCTTCGCTCGCGCTCGCTGTCGAGCCAAGCCTTGTAGGCAACCTCCGCCGCCGGGATGTGCTGCCGGTACCAGCGACTCCAGTTGCCCGCCTTGTTGCCGGCAACCAGGAGGACCGCCTGCGACCAGGGATCGAAGACGAACAGCACCCGGATCGCCACGTCCCGACCGGAGCGGGGCCGTAGCTCCTTCAGATTACGGAGACTGCTTCCGCGCAGCTTGTCCACCGCCACCCGAACGCTCTCGTACGACGCCGGGTCGTTGTCCCGCAGGTCGCGCAGCCAGTGCCGGACCTCTCCGGTCACCCGGATCGACCAGCGCTTCCCGTCCGCACCCACGCCCTGACTATAGCCCGAGCTAAACTCGGAGGGTAACGGTCAGCGGTCGTCCAACAGCGGCTGGGTGGGGTTCCACGGGGTGCCGGACTCCGCGTCGTGGCGGCGGCGGGCGATCGCTGACAGCGCCTCCAGCACCACCCGGTTGCCCAGGTACGCGGTGATGTCGGCGTGGTCGTACGGCGGGGCGACCTCGACCACGTCCAGCCCGACCACCGGCAGCTCGTAACAGACCCGGCGGACCGCGTCGAGCAGTTGCCGGGAGGTGAACCCGCCCGGCTCGGGTGTGCCGGTGCCGGGCGCCATTCCGGGGTCGACAACGTCCACGTCGACGGAGAGGAACACGCCCTCGCACTCGTCGGTCGCGATGCCGAACGCCTCGGTCAGGCAGGTGTCCAGCCCGCGCGCCACGATCTCGGTCATCTCGTACGAGCGCATCCGCTGCTCGGCCATCCACGCCAGCGTGTCCGGGCCGGGCCAGTAGCCGCGCAGCCCGATCTGGAGGAAGCGGTCGCCGCGCACCGCTCCGGAGGAGATGAGCCGCCGCATCGGCTGACCGTGCCCGTGCAGCGAGCCGAACTCCACGTCGCCGGTGTCGGCGTGCGCGTCGAAGTGCACCAGCGACACCCGGCCGAGCCCGTGGTGCCGGGCCACCCCCGTCGCGTCCGGCAGCGCGATGGAGTGGTCCCCGCCGAGCACCACCGGGATCGCCCCGGCGGAGGCGACCGCGTACACGGCGGTCTCCAGCGCGGCGAGCGAACGCTCGATGTCGCCGCCGAACATCTCCACGTCACCGGCGTCGTAGACGCACAGGTCCTGCAGAGCGTCCACACGCAGCGCCAGCGACGGACGGGAACCGTCGTGCGGCAGGTAGCAGGCCTGCCGGATGGCGGACGGGCCGAACCGGGTGCCGGGCCGGTGCGAGGTGCCGCCGTCGAACGGCGCCCCGATGATCACCACGTCCGCGTCGGCGTACGTGACCGGCTCCTCGACGGTGCACGGCGGCACGCCGAGGAACGTGATGTCGGGACCGTACATCGGGCCGTACCGGGTCATCGTTCCTCAATCCCCCACGGCGAACCGTAGCCGGTGAGCAGGTCCAGGAAGGGGGTCGGCGGGAACGCCTCCGGGCCGAGCACGCCCGTACCGGACCACGCGCCAGCGGCGAGCAGTTCCAGTGCGACGACCGGGTTCACCGCGGTCTGCCAGACCACCGCCTGGTGGCCGTACTCGGCCATCGACCACTCGTTGTCGACCACGTGGTACAGGTAGACGCGGCGCGGCCGTCCGTCCGGGCCGGTGCCGGTGACGTACGTGCCGGCGCAGGTCTTGCCACTCATCCGGTCGCCGAGCGTGGCCGGGTCGGGCAGCGCGGCGGCCACCAGGTCACGCGGCGACACCTCGACGCCGCGTACCCGCACCGGTTCGGTCGAGTCCAGCCCGAGCTTGTGCAGCGTGCGCAGCACCTCGATGAACTCGGCGCCGAGGCCGTACTTGAAGGTGACCCGCTTCGCCGGCACCCAGCGCGGGATGAGCAGCACCTCCTCGTGCTCGACGTTGACGCACTCGACCGGGCCGATGCCGGCCGGGAAGTCGAACACCTCCGGCTCGCTGAACGGTTCGGTGGTGAACCAGCCGCGCCCGGCCTCCCAGATCACCGGCGGGTTCAGGCACTCCTCGATGGTGGTCCAGATGGAGAACGAGGGCGCGAACTCGTACCCGGCGACTGTCAGGTTCGCGCCGTCGCGTACGCCGACCTCGTCGATCTCGGCGAACAGCTCGTCGGCGGCGTAGCGGGCGAAGACGTCGGACAGGCCCGGTTCGACGCCGATCCCGCAGAGCGCCAGCCGGCCGGCGTCGGCCCACCGCTGCCCGACGGCGAACTGCTCGTCGCCGAGCTTGACCCCGGTCTCGGTGTAGGGACGCTCGGGGTGCGGCCGGGACAGCGACATGGCCATGTCGAGGTAGTCGGCCCCGGCGGCGAACGCGCCGTCGAAGATCGGCATGACGAAGCGCGGGTCGACGGCGTTGAGGACGTGCGTGATCCGGTGCTCCCGGCACAGCGCGGCCACGGCGTCGGCGGAGGAGGCGTCGACCGTGGCCGCGACGAAACGGTCGCCGTGCCCGGCGACGGCCCGTGCCGAACGCGCCGGGTCGTGATCGGCGACCACCATGGTCTCGAAGAAGGAACGGCGGGCGGCGATGGATACGGCGGCGGAGCCGACGCCACCGGCGCCGACGAGCAGGATACGCATCAGGAGTCGAACCCCAGTCCAAGACGGTCGAGAGTACGGAGCCAGAGGTTGCGCCGACCGTCGTGCGCGTCGGCGCGGGCGAGCGACCAGCGGGTGAGGTTGATGCCGACGGACCGGACCGGTTCCGGCGGAAACGGCATCGGCTTGCGGCGCACCAGGTCGAGCCGGGTCAGCGGGGTGTCCTCGCCGGAGAGCAGGTCCAGCGTCACGCGGGCGCCGAACCGGGTCGCGCCGACGCCGAGCCCGGTGAACCCGGCCGCGTACGCCAGGCGCCCTTCGTAAGCGGTGCCGAAGAACGCGCAGAACCGGGTGCAGGTGTCGATGACGCCGCCCCAGCGGTGACTGAACCGCACGTCGGCGAGCTGCGGGAACGTGGTGAAGAAGTGCGACGCCAGCGTGTCGAAGGTGGCCTCGCGCTGCTCCAGCGCGGGCGCCACCCGGTTGCCGTAGTGGTAGATCGCGTCGTAGCCGCCGAACAGGATCCGGTTGTCGGCGGTGAGCCGGTAGTAGTGGAACTGGTTGCCGGTGTCGGCGAGCCCCTGCCGGTGCCGCCAGCCGATCGCGTCGCGCTGCGCCCCGGTCAGCGGCTCGGTCATCAGCGCGTAGTCGTAGACCGGCACGACCCAGGAGCGCAGCCGGCGCAGCAGCGGCGGGAACGCGTTCGTGGCGAGCACGACCTGCCGCGCCCGTACCGCGCCGGGTGCCGCGTCCGCGCCGCCCGCCGTGGTGGCGCGCAACCCGGCGCCGTCGCGGGCCAGCCCGGTGACGCGGGTGTGCTCGTGCACGCGTACGCCCAGGTCGAGCGCGGCCCGGCGCAGTCCCCAGGCGAGCTTCGCCGGGTCGAGCAGGGCCACCCGGTCGGTGTCCCACATCCCGCCCAGGTACGTCGGCGAGGCCACCTCGGCGCGTACCTCGTCCCGGTCGAGCAGCCGCACCTCGTGGCCGTACCGGCGGGCCAGTTCGGCGTCGGCGGCGAGCCCGTCGAGCTGGTACGGCTCGACCGCCACGGCCAGCTCGCCGGTCCGTTCGAAGTCGCAGTCGATGTCGTACTTCGCCACCGTGGCGGCGATGGCGTCCAGGTTCTCCCGGCCCAGCCGTTCCAGCTCGGCGATCTCGCCGGGGAACCGTTCGGCGCCGTTGGCGAGCCCGTGGGTCAGCGACGCGGCGCAGAAACCGCCGTTGCGCCCGGACGCCGCCCAGCCGCACGTGCCCGCGTCGACGAGCAGCACGTCGCGGTCCGGGTCGGCCTCCTTGGCCAGCAGCGCGGTCCACAGCCCGGCGTATCCGCCGCCGACCACCAGCAGGTCGGCGGCCTGCGACCCGGACAGCGGCGGCAGCGGGTCGGGGCGAACCGGGCGGTCCAGCCAGTACGACGCGGGCGCGGCGTCGGCCAGCGCCCGGCCGGTAGGCGGCGGTGTCATGGCTTCCCCGCCGGTGTGGCGACCACCGCGAGGGCGGCCCGCCGGGCCCGCCGCCCGCGCAGCGAGGTGGCCCCGACCAGCAGCAACGCGATCACGAACATGGCCGTGCCGATCACGTTCACCTGCGGCGGGATGCCGCGCTGGGAGGCGCCCCAGACGTACATCGGGAACGTGACAGTGGTGCCGGCGTTGAAGTTCGTGATGATGAAGTCGTCGAAGCTGAGCGAGAACGCCAGCAGCGACGCGGCCATGATGCCGGGCAGCACGAGCGGAAGCGTGATCCGGCGGAACGTCTGCCACTCGCTGGCGTACAGGTCCATGGCGGCCTCCTCCAGCCGCCGGTCCATGCCGGCGAGCCGGGCCTTCACGGTGACCACGACGAACGACAGGCAGAACATGACGTGCGCGATGACGATGGTCCAGAAGCCCTGCGGCACCCCGGCGGCGACGAACAGGGCGAGCAGCGAGGTGCCCATCACCAGTTCCGGGGTGGCCATCGGCAGGAAGATCAGCCCGTTGAGCCCGGACCGGCCGCGGAAGGTGTGCCGGACCAGCGCGAACGCCATCAGCGTGCCGAGGATGGTGGCGGCGACGGTGGCGATCAGGCCGATCTGCATGCTGCGCACCACGGCGTCGCACATGTCCGAGGTGACGCAGGGCTGCTTCCAGTTGTCGAGCGTGAACTCGTTGAAGTCGTAGGAGAGCCGGCTGGAGGGCCGGTTGAAGGAGAGACCGGCGACCACCATGATCGGCAGCGTCAGGTAGCCGAGGACGAGCAGGGCCACACCCATCACCCACCGGTCGGCGAGCCACCGTCGCACTCTCACAGGACCTCCTCCGTGCCGGCCCGGCGCAGGTAGACGAAGACGATCGCCAGGATCGCGGCCATCAGCAGGAACGACAGCGCCGCGCCCTGCGGGTAGTCCAGCCGGACCAGGAACGCCGAGTCGATGACGTTGCCGATCATGTACTCGTTCGGGGTGCCGAGCAGCTCGGCGTTGATGTAGTCACCGGTGGCCGGGATGAAGAACAGCAGCGTGCCGGCGATCAGGCCGGGCATCGACAGCGGCAGCGTCACCTTGGCGAACGCGCGCGCCGGGCTCGCGTACAGGTCACTCGCCGCCTCCAGCAGCCGGGGGTCGAGCCGCTCCAGGCTCGCGTACAGCGGCAGCACCAGGAACGGCAGGAAGTTGTACGTCAGACCGAGCACCACGGCGATCGGGGTGGCCAGCAGCCGGCCGTCCGACCCGAGCAGGTGCACGTCGCGCAGCAGCCCGACCAGCGCGCCGTTGTCCGACAGGATGGTCTTCCAGGCCAGCGTGCGCACCAGGAAGCTGGTGAACATCGGTGCCACCACCGCCACCAGCAGCAGGTTCTTCCACCGGCCGGCCTTCTGCGCGATCGCGTACGCCAGCGGGTAGCCCATCAGCAGCGCGAGCACCAGCGCGATGGCCGAGTAGAGGAAGGACCGGGAGAATTGCGGCCAGTAGGCCTGCAACGCGTCCGGGTAGTTGCTGAACGCCCAGGTCATGGCGTACCCGGTGGAGAGCGACCCGGCCGGGTCGTAGAGGCTGGCCGACGCGAGCTGCACCAGCGGAAGCGCGAAGAAGACGAGCAGCCAGACCGCGCCGGGCAGCAGCAACAGGTACGGCAGGAGGCGGCTGCGCCGCACCGGCGGCGGCGCCGGTTTCCCGGCGGAGGCCGGTACGTGGGCCAGCGCGCTCATGCCGCCACTCCGCTTCGCTCCGTGCCGTCATGAGGCACCTTCGCGCTGAGCCTGCCGATTCGCTCGCTGCGCGCGCTCATGGCAGCGCACCAACCGGCGGCTCGTCGAGCAGCGGCGCGGTCTGGTCGTCCTCACCGGCGGCCCGGGGCAGCAGGAACGCGTGCCGCGGATCCCAGTGCGCGGTCACCGCCGCGCCGACCGGCAGCTGACCGCCCAGCCCGCTGTTCGCGGCGAACGCGGTCAGCTCGCTGCCCCACGCGGTGCGCACCAGGTACTGGGTGCTCACCCCGACGTAGGAGGCGTCGGTGACGACGCCGCCGACGTGCTGGTGCCCGGCCGGCACCCGGTCCGGGCCGTCGGCCAGGTGCAGCTTCTCCGGACGTACGCCGAGGAAGGCCGGACCGTCGGTGAGCCGGGCCCGGCCGGCGGGCACCGAGAAGCGCGCGCCGTGCGCCGTGACCAGCACGTCGCCGGCGGCACGGCCGCCGGCTTCGGCGGCGAGCAGGTTGGACTGGCCGAGGAAGTTCGCCACGAACGCGGTGGCCGGGTATTCGTAGATGTCGGCGGGCGCGCCCAGTTGCTCGATCCGGCCGGCGTTCATCACCGCGACCGTGTCGGCCATCGTCATGGCCTCCTCCTGGTCGTGGGTGACGTGCACGAACGTGATGCCGACCTCGGTCTGGATCCGCTTCAGCTCGATCTGCATCTGCCGGCGCAGCTTGAGGTCGAGCGCGCCGAGCGGCTCGTCGAGCAGCAGCACCTGCGGGTGGTTGATGAGCGCCCGGGCAAGCGCGACGCGCTGCTGCTGGCCGCCGGAGAGCTGGGCCGGGCGACGCCGGCCGTACCCTTCGAGCTGCACCAGCGCGAGCATCCGCTCCACCTGGTCGCCGACCTTGCGGATGCCGCGGCGGCGCAGCCCGAACGCCACGTTCTCGTGGATGTCCAGGTGCGGGAAGAGGGCGTAGCTCTGGAAGACGGTGTTCACCGGCCGCTTGTACGGCCGCAGCCCGGCGATGTCCTCCTCGCCCAGCAGCACCTTTCCGCTCGTGGGCTGCTCCAGCCCGGCGATCATCCGCAGTGTGGTGGTCTTGCCGCAGCCGGACGCGCCGAGCAGGGCGAAGAACGAGCCCTGCGGGATGGTGAGGGTGAGGTCGTCGACGGCGGTGAAGACGCCGAAGCGCTTGGTCAGGTCGACCAGCCGCAGGTCACCGGCCGGGGTCTGCTGCCCCTTCACGCGCCGATCACCTGCTGGAACTTGGTCTCGTACTCCTTCTCCTGCGCTTCGTCGAGCGCCATGAAGACCTTGGCCTTGGACAGCATCGCGTCGTCCGGGAAGATCAGCGGGTTGGCCGCCAGGGCCGGGTCGATCTTCTCCATCTCGGCCTGCGCGCCCTGCACCGGGCAGATGTAGTTGACGTACGCGGCCAGCTTCGCCGCCACCGCCGGGTCGTAGTAGTGGTTCATCAACGCCTCGGCGTTGGCCTTGTGAGTGGCCTTGTTCGGCACCAGCATGTTGTCCGACCAGAGCATCACGCCGGACTCGGGCACCACGAACTTGATCTTCTCGTCGTCGAAGCCGAGCTGGACCACGTCGCCGGACCAGCCGATGCACGCGGCGATGTCGCCCTTGGCCAGGTCGGGCGCGTAGTCGTTGCCGGTGAAGCGCCGGATCTGCTTGCTGTCCACGGCCTTCTTGAGCTTGTTCAGCGCGTCGTCGAACTGGGCCGACGTGAACTTGGCCGGGTCGTGTCCGAGCGACTGGAGCAGCAGGCCGATGGTGTCGCGCATCTCCGACAGCACCGTCACCTTGCCCTTGAGATCGGGGCGGGTGAGCAGCTCGTCGACGGTGCGGATCTCCTTGGTGACGTTCGCGTTGTACGCGAGCCCGGCCAGCCCGGACTGCCACGGGACGGCGAGCTGGGTCTCGGCGTCGAAGGAGCGACCGCGCAGCGACTGCAGCAGGTTCGCCTCGACGTTGGGCATCTTCGACCTGTCCAGCTTCTGCACCCAGCCGAGGCGGATCACCCGGGCGGCCATCCAGTCGGTGAGCACCATGATGTCCCGGCCGGTGCTCTGACACCCGGCGAGCTGGTTGCGCACCTTGCCGAAGAACTCGTTGTTGTCGTTGACGTCCTCGGTGTACGTCACCTGGATGCCGGAGGCGGCGACGAAGGCGTCGAGCGTCGGGCGCTTCGACTCGTCCTTGTCGTCGGTGTCCATGTACTGCGGCCAGTTCGAGAAGGCGACCTTCTTCTCGGTGGCGGACAGGTCCTCGCTCTTGCATCCGGCTTCGGTCTGCTGGGCGCCCTTGGTCCCGCAGCCGGCCAGGGTGCCCGCGGTGGCGAGCAGTGCGGCCGAGCCGACGGTCCCGGTGAGCAGACCACGCCGGGTGAGGGGCCGGAGGGGACTACGCATGTGACGACTCCTTGGGGGGCATCGTCGGCGGCGGGACGGAGGGGGCGCGCCGGCGGGAGGGTCAGTGGCGATGGACGACTGATCCTGACATGAGAAAACCTCCCTTACAAGGGATTCCGTTGCCGGAATAGCTAGTCACCACGAAATACGCCAGACTGCGCGGGGCACTACGCTCAACACGGAGAATCGGACACGAGGAGCGTTGATGGTCAACCGGCATCACGAGAACGGAAACGGCGGCCGTCGTGTCACTGTGCGTGATGGGGCCAATCACGCTCTGCTCGATGACGTGGCCAAGCAGATCATCGAACAGCTCCAGGAGGACGGGCGCCGCCCGTACGCGAGCATCGGCAAGGCGGTGGGCCTGTCCGAGGCGGCGGTACGCCAGCGGGTGCAGCGGCTGCTCGACGCGGGCGTCATGCAGATCGTCGCGGTCACCGATCCGCTCCAGCTCGGCTTCCCCCGCCAGGCCATGATCGGGCTGCGCACCGACGGCGACCTGGAGTCGGTCGCCGACCGGCTCGCCGAGTTCGAGGAGATCGACTACGTGGTGATCACCGCCGGCTCGTTCGACCTGCTGGCCGAGGTGGTCTGCCGCAACGACGCGCACCTGCTGGAGATCCTGCAGAAGCTGCGCGGGGTTCCCGGCGTGCTCTCCACCGAGGCGTTCGTCTACCTGAAGCTGCGCAAGCAGACCTACAGCTGGGGCACCGCTTGATGCGGATTCCGTTGATACAGCGCTGACTCGACGCTGAATCCGTCGCGTTGAGGCTTGTTTACTTGCCTTATCCGCATCGCCTGTGGGATAACCGTGGGTAGAGCGGCCGGTGTCACCCCTGACCGGCCCGAGACCCGATGGGGCTGACATGGCCAACGCCACCGACCATCTCTGGATGCACTTCACCCGCATGGCGAGCTACCCCGCCGGCGAGGTTCCGACAATCGTCCGGGGCGAGGGCGCGTACGTCTGGGACGCGCAGGGCCGCCGCTACCTGGACGGGCTGGCCGGGCTGTTCGTCGTCAACGCCGGCCACGGCCGAGCCGAGCTGGCCGAGGCCGCCGCCAAGCAGGCCGGCGAGCTGGCCTACTTCCCGCTCTGGTCGTACGCCCACCCGAAGGCCGTCGAGCTGGCCGAGAAGATCGCCACGCTCACCCCCGGCGACCTGAACCGGGTCTTCTTCACCACCGGCGGCTCGGAGGCCGTCGAGGCCGCATGGAAGCTGGCCCGGGCCTACTTCAAGCGCACCGGCAAGCCCACCAAGCACAAGGTGGTCAGTCGCTACATCGCCTACCACGGCACCTCGATGGGCGCGCTGTCGATCACCGGCCTGCCCGGCATCAAGACCGACTTCGAGCCGCTGGTGCCGGGTGGCATCAAGGTTCCGAACACCAACTTCTACCGGGCCCCCGAGCACGGCGACGACCCCGAGGCGTTCGGCCGCTGGGCCGCCGAGGAGATCGGCCGGGCGATCGAGCGGGAGGGGCCGGAGACGGTCGCCGCCGTCTTCCTGGAACCGGTGCAGAACTCCGGCGGCTGCTTCCCGCCGCCGCCCGGCTACTTCGAGCGGGTACGCGAGATCTGCGACGCGTACGACGTGCTGCTGGTCAGCGACGAGGTGATCTGCTCCTGGGGCCGGCTCGGCGAGTACTTCGGCGCCGTCCGCTACGGCTACCAACCGGACATCATCACCACCGCCAAGGGCATCACCTCGGGCTATGCCCCGCTCGGTGCGATGATCGCCAGCGAGCGGCTGATGGAGCCGTTCCTCACCGAGACCGGCATGTTCGCGCACGGCGTGACGTTCGGCGGTCACCCGGTCTCCTGCGCCGTCGCGCTGGCCAACCTGGAGGTGTTCGCCCGCGAGGACCTGATCGGGCACGTCCGGGCCAACGAGGGCGCGTTCCGGTCCACCCTGGAGAAGCTGTACGACCTGCCGATCGTCGGTGACGTCCGGGGCGACGGCTACTTCTACGGCATCGAGCTGGTCAAGGACAAGACGACCCGGGAGACGTTCGACGAGGCCGAGTCCGAGCGGCTGCTGCGCGGCTTCCTGTCCACCGCGCTGTTCGACGCCGGGCTCTACTGCCGGGCCGACGACCGGGGCGACCCGGTCGTGCAGCTCGCCCCGCCGCTCATCGCCGACCAGCAGCACTTCGACGAGATCGAGCAGATCCTGCGCGCGGTGCTGACCGAGGCGTGGTCGCGGCTCTGACGCCGATGACGGGCTACCGGCACCTGTCGTACTGGCTGTCCGGCCTGGACGAACCGCTGACACCGCGACCCGGGTTGCCCGGCGACACGGACGCCGACGTGGCGATCGTGGGCGCCGGGTACACCGGGTTGTGGACGGCCTACTACCTGGCCGAGGCCGATCCCACGTTGCGCGTCGTCGTGCTGGAGCGGGAGATCGCCGGGTACGGCGCGTCCGGGCGCAACGGCGGCTGGTGCTCGGCGCTGTTCCCCACCTCGCTGCCGGCGCTGGCCCGGCGGCACGGCCGGGACCGGGCACTGGCCATGCAGCGGGCCATGCACGACACGGTCGGCGAGGTCGGGCGGGTCGCCGCCGCCGAGGGCATCGACTGCGACTGGCAGGCCGGCGGCACGGTGATGCTCGCGCGCAACGAGGCCCAGCTGCACCGGGCCCGGGCCGAGGTCGCCCAGGCCCACGCGCACGGGCTGACCGACGACGACCTGACGCTGCTCGACGCCGCCGAGGCCGCCGCGCGTTGCGACGCCGAGGGGGTACGCGGCGGCACGTACACGCCGCACTGCGCCGCCGTGCACCCGGCGAAGCTGGTCCGGGGCCTGGCCCGGGCGGTGGAACGCCGGGGCGTACGCATCCACGAGCGCACACCGGTGACCGCGTTGCGGCCGGGCGCGGCGGTGACCCCGGCGGGCGTGGTCCGGGCGCCGGTGGTGGTCCGCGCGACAGAGGGCTACACGCCAGGGCTGCCCGGTCAGCGGCGGACCGTGGCGCCCGTCTACTCGCTGATGGTGGCCACCCCGCCGCTGCCCGAGGAGACCTGGGCGCGGATCGGGCTGGCGCAGCGGGAGACGTTCTCCGACTACCGGCACGTCATCGTGTACGGCCAGCGCACCGCCGACGGCCGGCTCGCGTTCGGCGGGCGGGGTGCCCCCTACCACTACGCCTCCCGGGTGCGGCAGGGCTTCGACCGGGAGCCCCGGGTGTTCGCGGCGCTGCGCCGGGCGCTCGGGGAACTGTTCCCGGTGCTCGGGCCGGACGTGCCGGTGACGCACGCCTGGGGCGGGCCGCTCGGCGTGGCCCGGGACTGGGCCGCGTCGGTGGGGCTCGACCGCCGCACCGGGCTGGCCTGGGCCGGGGGCTACGTCGGTGACGGCGTCGGCACCAGCAACCTCGCCGGGCGTACGCTCGCCGACCTGATCCGGGGCGTGGACAGCGACCTGACCGCGCTGCCCTGGGTGGGGCACCGCTCCCCCCACTGGGAGCCGGAGCCACTGCGCTGGCTCGCCATGAACGCCGGCCTGAAGATCATGTCCTCAGCCGACCGCAGCGAGCCCCGCACGTCTCGCCCGTCCCGCCGAGCCGACCTCTTCAACCGCTTCCTGGGCCACTGACACCACCCGCTCCCCCCGTTCCCCCCGCCCACCCCGTTGATCATGAAGTTAGCGGCACTCAGGGAGATCGAAAACACCGTCAACTTCATGATCGACCGACGGGCGGGCGGGGCCCGGGCGGGGCGGGGCGAGGCGGGGCGAGGGCCCGGGCGGGGGCGGTGGGTCAGTGATGGGGTGGGATTACGCGCAGGTGGCCCCGGCGGCCCTGCTGGGGGGCCTGGGGCTTGGTGGTGGGCTCGTCCTCGGGGGGACGGGGCGGGGCCGGGCGGGCGGCTTCGCGTACCGCCTCGGCCAGCGCCACCAGGTCGTCGGTGGTGGGCGGCGGCGGCTCGAACTCGCCCTCGTGCCGCACCACGTCCCAGCCGCGCGGTGCGGTCAGGCTGCGGGCGTGCGGCTCGCACAGGTCGTACGTGTGCGGCTCGGCGAACGCGGCGAGCGGACCCACCACAGCCGTCGACTCGTTGTAGACATAGGTCAGCGTGGCGACCGCTTGCCGGGGGCAGCCGTTACGGGAGCAGCGCCGTGGTGACCTCACCGCGGCAGGGTATCCCCATTACCGGGTTTGGCGCACCGCTTCGCGTTACGACACGCCCGTCACGGAGATCACAATTCCGCCGATCGCGCACCGGCACGCCGGACGGCCGCGCGACGGCGGGTGGACCGCCGACCGGGCTACCCTGTCCGACATGACGAGCCCGCAGAACCGCCGCCCCGGCTCCGGCCGGCGCACCCATCGTGACCGGCACGGTCGCGGGCTGCGCGGGCGGCTGGTGCCGGCCACCGTGCCCCTGGCCCGGACGAAGGCCGAGGTCTTCGACGATCTGGTGCTCGACACGGTGGAGACGCTCGAACGCCGGTTCGCCAAGGAGCTGGCCGGGGTGGAGTTCGCGGTCGAGGACGTGCCGCCGGATCTGAACGTCTACGACTCGGACGTGCTGGAGGACGGCGAGGTGCCGCTCGCCCGGCTGCTGCCCGGGCGGCCCGGCCGCCAGGAGGTGCCGCCGCGGATCGTGCTCTACCGGCGGCCGCTGGAGTTCCGCGCGATGGACCGCGAGGACCTCGCCGACCTGGTGCACGACGTGATCATCGAGCAGGTGGCGAACCTGCTCGGGGTCGACCCCGACGAACTGGCCTGACACCGGCCGGCCCGGCTGGCGCCGCCACCCGGCCGGACGAGCCGACCGGACGGCGACCCGGGTCCGGGCGGCCCCCACCACCCACGGACCCGTACGCGGATCAGGCGGCGACCCGCCGCTTGAGCTTGCGCCGCTCCCGTTCGGAGAGGCCACCCCAGATCCCGAACCGCTCGTCGTGGCCGAGCGCGTACTCCAGGCATTCCGTCTTCACTTCGCACCGCGAGCAGATGCGCTTCGCCTCGCGGGTCGAGCCGCCCTTCTCGGGAAAGAACGCCTCCGGGTCGGTCTGCGAGCAGAGCGCTCGCTCCTGCCACTCCGGCGCGTTCCCGAGCAGGTCGGCCACCTCGAGCTGGCCGTCCATCGATTGCCTCCTTGTCGCGCACCGGCGTCATTCGCCGCTGCAACCCCCCACGCGAAAGGCGTGCCTGGCCGCACGGTCACCATTTGTTGCGTTCCGTGCGAACAACCCCATTCAAATTACACGCGTGTAATGCGTGCGCCGTCAAGCCAAACTTGATAATGGAGTCGCCCTCCCGACACGTCCGGGACGACCGCCGCGGTCGCCCGTAGCCTCGCAACCTGCCCTATCGATTCAGACCCCGGACGAGTAACGCCCTCCCCGGCGAGTTGCGGGAAGTTTTCTGCCGTGGCGCATCGCCGACAGGCCGGCCGGACGCCCCCGCCGGCCGCTCGTACCAAGATCAGAATTGGTGGGCCAAAGGGTAACGCGCCTCCCGCGGTAACGCCCGTCGAGCCGGCCAACGCCGACCGCGCCCCGTCCACCATGTGGACGGGGCGCGGGTTCCGGCACGACTGACGGATCAGTCCAGACGAGCTGGTTGGCTGGAGGGCCAGACGAATTCGGCGATCGACCCGCCGGTGACCGAGATCGCGCCGGCCGTCGTGTTCTCGTCCCACCAGACGGTATAAACACCCGCCTCCAGATCCGGGTAGACGGCACTGTGGAACACCCCGTCCCGGACATGCCGCTCGCGTACGGCGGAGTGGGTCCGCGGACCGTCGAGGTCCACGCGGCTGATCTCGATCTCCCGGCCGTGCAGGTCCCGGCCGGTGTGGATGATCAGTGCGCCCCGGTCGCCGCCGAGGTCGAGCACGACGCTGCCGACCTCCGACGGGCCGAGATCGTGGCGGTGTGACATTCGTCGGCTCCCGTCAGGACTTCTTCGCCTGCGGGTTGCCGAACCCGTCGTACGGCGTGCCGAGGAACGGGAAGTCGGCCAGGAACGGCGCTGTGACGTCGGCCGCACTCAGGCCCGGCGTCACGGCCGCCGCGGCGGCGTCCGGCCGGAACGTCTTGTCGACCAGCGGCACGGTCAGCCCGGCGATGGCGCGCAGCGCGATCGTCACCACGTCGTCGGCGACCCGGCGGCCGTTGGGGTATCCGGCCAGGTCGCCGCCGAGCACCCCGAACCGGTCCGGCGTGCGGGTGGGCCGGATCGCCGTGTTCAACCGCAGCATGTCCGCCTGCGTGTCGCCTGTGGTGTTGGCGAAGCCGTCGATCAGTCCGGCCGGGACGCCGGTGAGCAGGATCGCCACCAGATCGGCGCGCGGCTTCTTGGACTTGTTCAGCGCGTCCAGGTTTCCGAACACGCCCGGGTAGAGCGTCGGCAGCAGCGCGGCCAGCTCGGGCCGCTCGACGAACCCGGCGAACCGCTTGTCCTCCGACGGCGGCAGCGTGTTCCACAGGTCCTTCTTGGACATCGGCACGATGACCTCGTTGAACAACGGGTTACCGAGTCGCGAAACCTGGGTGAAGGGGCCGGCGGCGGTGTCGGCGGACACCCGGTCACCGAGCACCCGCACCTGCTGGCGGGACGCGCTGGTCCAGACCCCGATCGTCGAGGCACGGTCGGCGTAGCCGTAGCGGGCGGCCTTGCGGCGTACCTGGTTCAGCGGCACCTGCACGGCGAGGGAGTGCACGTTGAGCCGGTCCAGCGCGTTCACCGGCTCCCCCTCGCTCCGGAACAGCTTCTTGCCGGCGACGTGCAACTGCTGGAACGGCCGCAGCGTGCCCAGGTCGAACACCGCGCCCAGATCGACGAAGAAACCGTCGGCCCGCTGGCCGGCGAAGACCTTCTCGCCGGTGGACAGCTTGAACGTCGCCTGCCGGACCAGGTTCTGGTAGTTCGGGGTGGAGAGCGTGCCGACATTGCACGGCGGGCAGGGCAACCTGTGCGCCAGCACCCGGGCGCGGCCGTCGGCGATCCGGGTCAGCCGGTAGAACTGGCGCCGGTTCCAGTTCTTGCTCTCCAGCGACTCGATCGGCCCGGTGTTGTAGAGAAAACTGTTCTGGTTTGTGATCTCGGTAGTGAATTCGAAACGATAGGTGACGTCCGGATAACCGTCGCCGTCGTTGTCGATGTGAATCTCGTACCGGACGTCGTCACCGAACTCGAAGAAGTTCGGGCCGCCGGAGGGGAGCTGCACCGGCACGTAGTTGGCGATCAACGTCACGGTGTCCGGCTGGCTCGGTGTGACGAACGCGTACAGGTCGGAACTGTCGGCGACCGGATCCTTGGCGATCTCCGGGGCCTCGCGGTGAGAGGACATGGCGGACGCACCTTCGTCGGGGAACGGAAGTCGGAACCGGCACCGGGAGCCCGCGCCGGCGGAGCGTGGAATCAGCGCCGGCCGGCGGCGCGCACCAGGCGGTCGGCCAGGCCGCGGTCGCGTACCTCGACCCGGTTGGCGCCGACGAAGACGTCCATGACGCCGGCGGCGGCGTCGCGCAGGTGGACCACGATCGGTTCGTCGCGCCGGCTCGCCGTAGAGGCGTTCTGGGCGGCGGACAGGCCCGGCACGGTGAGAGCGGCGGCGCCCAGTGTCGCGCTCGCCGCGGCGGTGAGCGTCTGCCTGCGGGTCAACCGCGGCCAGGTCCGCCGTTTCGGCGCGTCGGTGGTCTCGTCAGTGCTCATCGGCAACCTTTCCGGACCGGCGCCGCAGCGCCGCAGCGGGCCGGGCACCCGGATGCCGCCGGGCCCCGGGTTCGGGGTCACCGGCGGCGGTCCTCGCCGAAACCGCCGCCAGCACCCACAGGTACGGCGCGCGGCGGGGAAAGGTTCGACCTCAGGCGCGGGCGTGACCGTACGCGGTCGTCCGCTTGCGGAACGGGCGCCCCGCGGCGGTGGCGATCGCCCGCAACTGCTCCTCGGTACGGGCCGAGCCGTTGCCCGAGCCGGCCATCCGGGAGATGGTCTCCTCCATCAGGGTGCCGCCCAGGTCGTTGCAGCCGCCGCGCAGCATCGCCACGGTGCCTTCGTCGCCGAGCTTCACCCACGAGCACTGGACGTTGTCGATCCGGCCGTGCAGCAGCAGCCGGGCCATCGCGTGCACCGCCCGGTTCTCCCGCCAGGTCGGCCCCGGGCGGGCGATGCCGGCCAGGTAGATCGGCGCGTTCGTGTGCACGAACGGCAGCGCCACGAACTCGGTGAACCCGCCGGTACGGTCCTGCACGCCGGCCAGCACCCGGAAGTGGGCGAGCCACTGGCCCGGGTGGTCCACGTGGCCGTACATCATCGTGGAGCTGGACCGGATGCCCAGCTCGTGCGCAGTGCTGACCACGTCGACCCAGGCGGCGGCCGGCAGTTTGCCCTTGGTGAGCACCCAGCGCACGTCGTCGTCGAGGATCTCGGCGGCGGTGCCCGGGATGGTGTCCAGCCCGGCCTCGCGGAGCTGGAGCAGCCACTCCCGCACCGGCACGCCGGCCTTCGCGGCGGCGGTGACGATCTCCATCGGGGAGAACGCGTGCACGTGCATGCCCGGCACCCGCGCCTTGATCGCGCGGACGATGTCGGCATAGCCGGTCACCGGCATCTTCGGGTCGATGCCGCCCTGGAGGCAGACCTCGGTCGCGCCGGCCGTCCACGCCTCCTCGGCGCGGTCGGCCACCTGCGAGAGCGAGAGCCGGAACGCGTCGGCGTCGCTCTCCCGCTGGGCGAACGCGCAGAACCGGCAGCCCACGTAGCAGACGTTCGTGAAGTTGATGTTGCGGTTGACCACATAGGTCACGTCGTCGCCGACCGCGTCCCGGCGTGCGTCGTCGGCCAGCCGGCACAGCTCGTCCAGCGCCGGGCCGTCCGCGCCGAACAGCGCCAGCGCCTTGGCCTCGTGCGCCGGCGTCAGCAGCGCGCCCGGGTCGTCGGCGGCCAGCCGCAGGCCCGCACGCAGGTCGGCGTCCGCGCCACCACCCAGGGGTACGCCCGCGCGCGCCTCCGGCGCCACCTTGCCGGCCACCTCGGCCCAGTCGCCGTAGACGCTGTCGAAGTCGCCCCGCCGGTCCTCGGTACGCCCGGTGACGTCGATGGTGGCGTGCAGGTCGGTCCGGCCGCCGTAGACCTCCTCCGGCTCCTGCCAGGGCCGTCCCACCGGGCGGGCCGCCTCGACCGCGAGCCCGGTGGCCGGGTCGGCGAGCGCGCTCACGTGCGGCAGCAGGCGCGGGTCCAGCCACGGCTCACCCGCCCGGACGTACTCCGGATAGACGGTCAGCCGCTCGCGCAGAGTGAACCCGGCACTCGCGGTACGCGCCGCCAGCTCCTCCAGGTGCGGCCAGGGCCGCTCCGGGTTGACGTGGTCGGGCGTGACCGGGGAGACGCCGCCCCAGTCGTCGATGCCGGCGCGCAGCAGCAGGTCGTACTCGCCCGCGATGAGGTTCGGTGGGGCCTGGATGCGCGCCTTCGGGCCGAGCAGCACCCGGGCCACCGCCACGGTGGCGGCCAGGTCGTGCAGCTCCGCATCGGGCATGCCCCGCATCGCGGTGTCCGGCTTCGCGCGGAAGTTCTGCACGATCACCTCCTGGAGGTGGCCGTACTCCCGCATCGCCCGGCGGATCGCGAAGATCGCGTCGACCCGCTCCGCCCGGTTCTCGCCGATGCCGATCAGGATTCCGGTGGTGAACGGCACGCCGACCCGGCCGGCGTCGTCGAGCACCCGCAGGCGTACCGCGGGCTCCTTGTCCGGCGAGCCGAAGTGCGGGCCGCCCGGTTCCGACCAGAGCCGGGTGGCGGTGGTCTCCAGCATCATGCCCATGCTCGGCGCGACCGGCTTGAGCCGTTGCAACTCCGACCAGGTGAGCACGCCCGGGTTCAGGTGCGGCAGCAGGCCGGTCTCCTCCAGCACCGCCACCGCGCAGGCGCGCAGGTAGTCCAGCGTCGAGTCGTACCCCCGCTCGTCCAGCCACCGGCGGGCCGCCGGCCACCGCTCCTCCGGCCGGTCGCCGAGCGTGAACAGCGCCTCCTTGCAGCCCTGCGCGGCGCCCTCGCGGGCGATCGCCAGCACCTCGTCGCGCTCCAGGTAGGCGGCGGGCAGCCGGTGCGGCACGGTGGCGAACGTGCAGTAGTGGCAGCGGTCCCGGCAGAGCCGGGTCAGCGGGATGAAGACCTTCTTCGAGTACGTGACCACGCCCGGCCGCCCGGCCTCGCGCAGCCCGGCGTCCCGGATGTCGGAGGCGATCCTCAGCAACTCGTCGAGCATCGTCCCGCGCGCGGCCAGCAACGCGCCCGCCTCGGCGGCGTCGAGCGCCCGGCCGGTGGCGGCCCGCCCCAGCGCCCGCCGGATGGTCGCCTCGGTCGGTTCGGGGTCGCTGCGATCAACCATTCGCCCAGCCTATGCGCTGCCGGACGTCCCGCCGCTCACGCCCGGTCACGGTCCGGGCAGCGGGACGCCGGCTGGCGACCCGCCGCACCGCAGCGGCCCCGGAGGCGTCGAGCCCGGCCGGGGAGGCCGCGCGCGCGACCCGGCGGCGGGCGACGGTCGTCCGTCGCCCGCCGCGACGGGGTTCAGCGGGGGTGGTTCGGGTCCTCGCGGTCGAACCGCTGGGTGCGCTCGTCGTCGGTGGCGGGCGACGGCGCGCCCGGCTCGGCGGACTGGCGCGGGATCGACTGCGTCGGGTCGGCCGACGGCGGCTGCCCGAACGGCGGCGCGGACTGCGGCGAACCGTACTGCGGAGAGCCGTACTGCGGACCGGCATACGGGACACCGGACTGCGGGTCGGCGGACGGCGGGCCGGACTGCGGCGCGTGCGGCGGGGCGGTGTTGAACGGCGGCGCCGACTGCGGCTGGCCGTACGAACCGGGCTGCTGCGGCCAGCCGGGCTGGGGCGAGCCGGCCGGCGGGTAGCCCTGGCCGGGCTGCTGCGGGTAGCCGCCCGGACCGGGGTAGCCACCGGGCTGACCCGGCTGCTGCGGCCAGCCGGGCTGGGCCTGGCCGTACACGCCCGGCTGCGCCTTGGGCTTCGGCACGTAGTAGAGCGTGCGCCAGATCTTGAACACCACGAACGCGGCGACCCCGAAGATCGCCAACCACGCCGCGCGGGTGAGCAGACCGAGGAACGCGTCCAGCACCTCGCCGTCGGCGAGCCGGCCGACCAGCCAGATCAGGAACGTCAGCGCGCCGAACACGACGGACACGGCGTACTCGACGAGCGCCACCTGCGTGATCAGCTTGGCCTTCGGGACGACCGGAAGGATCACGGTGGCGATCAGAACGGCGAGCAACGGCAGGACCGTCGCTTCCAGGCCGATGAAGGCGAAGTACGTGCTACCGGCCCGGCCGCTGAACGTGCTGTAGTCGTCGACCGGCACGAGCAGGCGCAGCAGGCCGACGAAGAGTAGGACGGCGTTGGCGCCGAGAAGGACGAGCGCTGCGAGTTCGCGCAGCGGCTTTATCAACTGGCTGGCCTGCGCGGCGTCACCGGACGCGGGCTCGGCGGGGCTGGTCACGGACTCCCCCAGGGGACGAAAGCGGACAGTTGCCGAAGTGAGCGTAGTCTCTCCGGCCACCGAACGATCGACGGCGGCGCGTGCGGAAGGATGGACGCCATGCGCATCGTGGTACTGACCGGCGGCATCGGGGGCGCCCGTTTCCTGCTCGGCGTGCGGGCGTACGCCCGCGAGGTGGGCGCCGAGGTGACCGCAGTGGTGAACGTCGGCGACGATCTGCTGCTGCACGGGCTGAAGGTCTGCCCCGACCTGGACAGCGTGCTCTACACGCTCGGCGGCGGCGCCGACCCGGAGCGGGGCTGGGGCCGGGCGGGCGAGACCTGGACGGTGAAGACCGAGCTGGCCGCGTACGGCGCGGAGCCGAGCTGGTTCGGTCTCGGCGACAAGGACGTCGCCACCCACCTGGTGCGCACCCAGATGATCAACGCCGGCTACCCGCTGTCCCAGGTCACCGAGGCGCTGGCGGCGCGCTGGCAACCGGGCGTACGGCTGCTGCCCGCCACCGACGACCGCCTGGAGACGCACGCCGTCGTCACCGACGAGCAGGGCCGCCGTGCGATCCACTTCCAGGAGTGGTGGGTGCGGTACCGGGCCGACGTACCCACCGACCGGTTCGTCTTCGTCGGCGCCGACGCGGCGAAGCCCGCGCCCGGCGTGGTCGAGGCGATCGCCGCCGCGGACGTGGTGCTGATCGCGCCCAGCAACCCGGTGGTGAGCATCGCCCCGGTGCTGGCAGTGCCGGGTCTGCGGGACGCGCTGACCGGCGGACCGGCCCCGGTGATCGGGGTGTCGCCGATCATCGGCGGGGCACCGGTACGCGGCATGGCCGACCGCTGCCTGGCGGTGCTCGGCGTGGAGTGCAGCGCGGCCGGCGTGGGCGCCCTCTACGGCGCCCGGCCGGCGGGCGGGCTGCTCGACGGCTGGCTGGTCGCCCCGGAGGACGAGCGCACCGTGGTGCCGGACGTGACGGTCCGCGCGGCGCCGCTGCGGATGACCGACGAGGCGGCGACCGCCGCGATGGTGCGCGCCGCGCTGGAGTTGATGTGAGGCTGGAGATCCTGCCGGTGCCGGGCATCGGCGACGTGACCGAGGGCGACGACCTGGCGGCGCTGATCACCGGCGCGGCGCCCTGGCTGCGCGACCACGACGTGCTGGTGGTCACCAGCAAGATCGTGTCGAAGGCGGAGGGCCGGCTGGTCGACGTGCCGGCCGACGGCCCGGAACGGCTCGCCGAGCGGGACCGCATCCTGGCCGCCGAGACCGCCCGGGTGGTGGCGACCCGGGGCGAGACCCGGATCGTGCAGACCCACCACGGGTTCGTGATGGCCTCGGCCGGCATCGACGCCTCGAACGTGGACAAGACCCGGCTGGTGCTGCTGCCTGCCGACCCGGACGCGTCCGCCCGGGCGCTGCGCGACGCGCTACGGGACAGGTACGGCCTCGACGTGGCGGTGATCGTCAGCGACACCATGGGACGGCCCTGGCGCAACGGGCTCACCGACGTGGCGCTCGGCGTGGCCGGCATGCCGGCGATCCGCGACCACCGGGGCGAGGTCGACCCGTACGGCAACGAGCTGTTCGTCACCCAGATGGCGGTGGTCGACGAGCTGGCCGGCGCCGGTGAGCTGATCAAGGGCAAGTGCGACCAGGTGCCGGTCGCTGTGGTCCGGGGTTACCTCACCGCGACCCGGGACGACGACAAGGGCGCCCGCGCGCTCGTCCGCGACGCCTCGATGGACCTGTTCTCGCTCGGCACCGCCGAGGCGCGCGCTGCCGGTCTGCGGGCGGCGGCGACGCTCGCCGACCGGATCGGCGCCGAACCCGCGGAGGCGGACGCGGTGCGGCGGGCTATCGACGCGGTGGCCGACGTGGTCGCGCCGGGCACTGTCTTCACCCACGTCACCGACGACGAGGTACGCGACGGGCTCGCCGCCACGGTGCCCGGCTGGCCCGCCTCGGCCACCGGCCTGCTGCTCGGCGCGGCACCCACCCCCGTCGACCGGCCGGACCTGGTCCGGTTCGGCGCGGACCTGCAACGCCTGCGCGCCGCGCTGGCCGCCGAGGGGATCGACTCGACGTTGCTTCCACCCCCGTCCGGCAGCACCGCGAGCGCCACGCTGGCGCTCTGACTCCGGCGGGCGGGTCAGGCGTCCAGGACGGCCCGGCCCAGCGGGGTCAGCGTGTGCAGGACGGTGTTGCGGTCGCGTTTGCTGACCAGCAGCCCCGCGTTGCGCAGCACTGTGGTGTGCTGGCTGGCCGCGGCGGCGGAGATGCGCAGCTTGCGTGCCATCTCGCCGGTGGTGCAGCCGCCGTCGGCGGCCTGGAGCACCCGGGAGCGGGTGCGGCCGAGCAGGGCGGCGAGCGCCTCGCCCTGCGGTGGTTCCCCGGCGGCCGAGCCGGACGTCAGGCCGGCGAGCCGGTCGACCGGGTAGACCAGCACCGGGGGCAGGGTCGGGTCGACGAGCGCCACCGGCGTACGCGAGCAGAAGAACGACGGCACGAGCAGCAGTCCCCGGCCGTCCAGGTGCAGTTCCCGGGTGTCCGGATAGTCGAGCACCTCCAGCACGCCCGAATCCCAGCGCATGTTCGGCCGCAGGCTGGCCAGCAGCCCTTCGGCGCCGCCGTCGAGCATGGCGCGGGCACGCCGGGCCCGGTCCGCCTCGACCGCCGCCTGCACCCGGGACCAGTACGGCGCGACGGCCAGCGACTGGTACCGCGCCATAGCGCCGGTCAGGTGGCGCAGCGTCTCCGGCTCGCCACGAGCGAGCGCGGTGGCCGAGGACGGCAGGGCGTTCTCCCCGGTCAGCAGCGTCAGGTCGCGGCGCAGCATGTCGACAGGGGTGCCCCGGATTGCCTCCAGACCGGCCTGGAGGCCGTCCCGGCTGGCGAACGGGGTGAGGAAGTCGGGGAAGTAGCCGCGTGGCGGGTTGAGCGCGAGCAGGAGGCGGTACCGCTCGGCGTTGGCGTCGGTGCGCAGTCCGTGCGCCACGGTGCGCCGCCACGTGGTCATCATCGGGTCACGACCGCGCCCCTGGAGCAGGTGCAGGCTGAGGACCAACTCCCACAGGGGGTCCGCGGCCGGGGCGACCCGGGTCCGCAGGACGTCCTCGCCGGAGAAAACGATCTTCAACATGGATTGCTCCCGTGCGGACGGCGGGGGTGCCAGCCACACTCCGACTGTACCCGTCGGCACTAATCTCCATCTTTAAGCGTCAGGTGAAAAACCTCGACGCTGAGCGGCGGGTTCGGCAAACTCTCTGTTGCCTGCCGACGCCGGGGAGCAACATCGATCCGGACGCCGGCTGACGGGCGTGGCCGGGCGGCACCACGAGGGTCTGCGGCATCAGTCGCAGGGGTGCCGCCCGGCCCTCGCTCATCCGATCCAGAGCGCCACCCGATGGTCCTCGTCGGTGACGTAATAGCAGCGTCCGGCCAGCTCGGCCAGCCCCTCCACGTGATGGAACGGCGCCAGCTCCGCGACCACCTCCCCCTCCACCAGCGCGTCCCCGCCCGCGTCGTGCCGGAACCGCACGTGCCGGGAGGTCACCTCGCCGCCGTGCGGGTGGTCGTCCAGCAGCACCGAACCCTTGCCCAGCGCGTCGATCGACCCGGTCACCGCCGCGTAGCCGCCGTCGCCGGTCGGCGTGATCGCGCGGAAGCCGGCGAGCGCACCGGGCGGGGTCACACCGGTCAGCGCGTACGCCCCGAGCGCGCGCAGGTCACCCGGCCGCTCCGGGCCGGGGTCGTCGAACATCTCCGGTACGCCGGCCAGCTCGACGTAGACCGGCTCACCCTCGGCGGTCACCGGGAAACGCAGGCCGAGCAGCGCCGTACCGGCCGGTGTGAACGCCGCCGCCTCGACGTTGATCGGCAGGTCGTCGGCGGCGAGCCGGGTCACCCAGCTCTTGGCGCGGGCGGTGCCCCGGGCCAGTGTCTCCACGATGAACCGCTGCCGGACCCGGTCACCGGGCGGCAGCAGCGCCAGCGGGGCGGTGGCGAGCGCGTCGTTGACCGCCCGGTGGAGCCGGAAACGGTTGCGCACCACGTGCAGCGGCAGCGGCCCGGCCACGGCGTCGTCCTCCCGGAACCGGGCCACGAAGGCGCGCCGGGGCCGCAACGGGCCGCCCTTGGAGCCGAAGTGCGAGCCGAAGACGTACACCCAGCCGTCGTGGTGGGCGAGCGCCTCGCCGTCCTCGGTGCGGCCGTTCTCCCGCCCGGCGTCGGCGGCCACGTGGTGCGCGTCCCAGTGGCCGTCGTCGCGTTCCAGCAGCAGCGCCAGGCACTGTTCGACAGGCCCCTCGTCCAGCACCGTCCAGAAGCCGCGGCGCGCGCCGTACGCCCGCAGCAGCGCGGCCGACCGCACCGGCAGGAGGTCGCTCGCCTCGTTGCCGGCCACCAGGAACTCGACGAGTCGCAGGGTCACCGCGCCAGAGTACGAAGCCGGCGCTCGTAGAGTGTCCGGGTGCCTGATCTGATCCCGTACACCGAGCTGCACGCCGACGCCGTCGTGACGCTGAGCCGCTGGACGGCGACCAGCCCCGCCGCCGACGCGGCCCGGACCCGGACCCTGGCGCTGCTGGCCGACGGGCCGGTGGCCATGAGCCGGACGCACCGGGCCGGGCACGTCACCGCGAGCGCGCTGGTGCTCGACCCGGACGGCCGGGTGCTGCTCTGCCTGCACGGCAAGATCCGCAGGTGGATGCAGCTCGGCGGGCACTGCGAGCCCGGCGACCGGACGCTGGTCGCCACCGCGCTGCGCGAGGCCACCGAGGAGTCCGGCATCACCGGCCTGACCGTCGACCCGGAACCGATCGACGTGGACATCCACCAGGTCGCCTGCCAGGGCGGGTCGTTCCACTACGACGTCCGGTACGCCGCGCTGGCCCCGGCGGGAGCGGTCGAGCGGGTCAGCGCGGAGTCCGAGGCGCTCGGCTGGTTCCCGCCGGACCGGCTGCCCGAGCCGCTGGCCCACGCCACGGCCCAGCTCGTACCGCCGGCGCTCGCGGTGCTGGCCCGCCACGCCGGCCGCTGAGCGACGGCGCCCGACGAGCCGCCGGACGCGTTCCACTCCGGCGGCGCGGCGCGCGGCAAATCAGACCAGGCCCTCCTCGCCGCGTTCCTTCAGCTCGTCCACGATCTTCTTCACGTCCTGCGCGCGGTCGCGCGGGCAGACCAGCAGCGCGTCGGGGGTGTCCACCACGATCAGGTCGTGCACCCCGACGGTGGCCACGAGCCGGCCGGAGTGCGACACCACGACGGTGCCGGTGGTGTCGTGCAGCAGCACGCCCGGCTTCGCGTCCCCGCCCAGCACCACGTTGCCGACGCCGTCGGCGGGCAGCACCTCGCCGAGCGTGTGGAAGTCGCCGACGTCGTTCCAGCCGAAGTCGCCGGGCACGGTGCCGACCCGCCCGGCCGTCGCCGCGCCCTCCATCACGGCGTAGTCGACCGAGATCCGGGGCAGCGTCGGCCAGACCCGGCCGAGCACGTCGTCCTGCTCCGGAGTGCCCCAGGCCGCCGCGATGGCGGTGATCCCGGCGTGCAGCTCCGGCTGCTGGCGGGCCAGCTCGGCCAGGAAGACGTCGACCCGCCAGACGAACATGCTGGCGTTCCAGAGGTGCCGGCCGGAGCGGACGTACACCTCCGCCACCTCGGCGGCCGGCTTCTCCTTGAACTCGCGTACCGGGCGCAGCGGGCCGTCCCCGACCGGCTCGCCGGTCTCCAGGTAGCCGTAGCCGGTCTCCGGGCGCGTCGGGGTGATGCCCACAGTCATCAGCAGCCCCTGCTCCGCGCCTCGGATGGCCTGCCGCACCACAGCGGCCAGCCGGGCCGGGTCGCCGATCAGGTGATCGGCGGCGAACGAGCCCATCACCGCGTCCGGCGTCCGGGTGGCGATCACCGCAGCGGCCAGCGCGATCGCCGCGCAGGAGTCCCGCGGTGAGGGCTCGACCAGGATGTTCTCCTCCGGCAGGCCAGCCAGTTGCCGAGCCACCGCCGCGGCGTGCGCGGCCCCGGTGACCACGAGCGTGCGCTCCGGAGTGGTCAACGGCGACAACCGGTCGACAGTGGCCTGCAACAGCGAGGCGGGAGTGCCGGTCAGCGGGTGGAGGAATTTGGGATGGCCGGCACGGGACAACGGCCACAATCTTGTGCCGCTGCCGCCCGCCGGGATGACGGCGTAGAACATCAGCACATCATGCCCGAAGCGGGCGAGCCGTCACGGTCGGTCGCCCGGGAGTCAGGAGCGGGCCCGTCGCCACGCCGCGATGTGCACCTCGGCGCTGGACTCCCAGGTGAACTCCTTGGCCCTGTCGAAGCCGGCCTTGGCCAGGGACAGCCGCCGCTGGTCGTCGTCCAGCAGGGCGCCCAGGTCCGTGGCGATCTGGTCCGGGTCCTCGCTGGTGTAGGCCACCGCGTCGCCGCCCACCTCGGGCAGGGACAGGCGCGGCGTGGTGAGCACCGGGGCGGCACACGCCATCGCCTCCAGGATCGGCAGGCCGAAGCCCTCACCGTAGGAGGGGTAGGCCGCCACGAGCGCGCCGCCGAGGAAGCCGGGCAGGTCGGCGTAGCGCAGGTAACCCGGGCGCAGCAGCCGCAGGTGCGACGGCACCTCGGCCACCGCGCGGTCGATGTCGTCGTCGTGGCCCTGGCCGCCGGCCACCACCAGCGCGGGCGGGTTCGGCCGGTCGGCCACCGCCCGGGCCCAGCCGCGGATCAGGTTGGGTACGTTCTTGCGCGGCTCCTTGGCCCCGAGGAACGCGATGTAGCTGCTGTCGCCCAGGCCCAGGCGCGCCCGCACGCGTGCCTTCTCCTCGTCGCCCGGCGCGTGGAACGCGTCCTGGTCGACGCCGTGGTAGGCGACGTCGATCCGGGTCGGGTCGGCGTCCAGCAGCCGGATCAGCTCGTCGCGGGTGGCCTTGCTCGGCACGATCACCCGGCCGGCGCGGCGCAGCGAGGTCTTGATCGCGCTGCGGAAGAAGGTCCGGCGCGACTTGTCGTAGTGCTCCGGCTCGGTGAAGAAGGTCGCGTCGTGCACGGTGACCGTCACCGGGCAACCGGCCCGCAGCGGGCAGGTGTAGAACGGCGAGTGCAGCACCTCGGCACCGACCTGCTGGGCCAGCAGCGGCAGGCCGGTCTGCTCCCAGGCCAGCCGCGCCGGCCGGTGCGCCACCGCCGCCGGGGCGGGGATCACCTCCGCGCCGGGCAGCATCCGGGAGTAGCGCTCCAGGTCGGTGCGGAGGCTGACCACAGCCAGGTCGACGTCGGTGCCGCAGACCCGGCCCAGCGCGCCGAGCAGTCCGTCGACGTATCTACCGACGCCGCCACGGTCGGCGGGGACACTCGTGGCGTCGATGAGAACGCGGGGCGGGCGACCGGCGGTCACGGGGCGACTCCTCAGGTGGCGCGGTTGTGGGAAAGAACACTCTCGGCAAGCCTACGCCGGGCCGTGCGCCAAGCGCTGACCGCGACCCGACGGTACGCCGACTTGTCGCTGTCATCGAGTACGCACGCGGGGCGCGTATCGTTCGCGCCGATGGCCGACAACATTGCCCGGGTGTTCGCCGACGCGATCGCGCCCGACCCCACCCGACCGCTCCTGACCTGGTACGACGACGCCACCGGCGAGCGCACCGAACTCTCCGGGGCGACGCTCGCGAACTGGGTGGCGAAGACCGCCAACCTGCTCACCGACGAGGTGGGCGCCGCGCCCGGCGACGCGGCCGGGGTGCTGCTGCCGCCGCACTGGCAGACCGCCGCCGTGCTGCTCGGCTGCTGGTCGGCGAAGCTGACCGTGGTCGACACGCCGGGGCCGGTGGAGGCGCTCTTCGTGGCCGTCGACCGGGTGGACGAGGCGGCCGGTTGGCCGGCCGGCGAGCGGTACGCCCTGGCGCTCGACCCGTTCGCGCTGCCGATGCGGCAGGCGCCGGCGGGCTGCACGGACTTCGTCACGGCGGTACGCGGACACGGCGACCACTTCACGCCGTACCCCGGTGCCGGGGACGGGGACGCGGCGCTGCTGGCCCGCGCGCAGGCTCGCGCCACCGAGCTGGGCCTGGCCCCCGGCGACCGCCTCCTGGTCGACGTGACAGCCCACCCCGACCCGGTCGACTGGTTGCTCACCCCGCTGAGCGCGGGCGCCAGCGTGGTGGCCTGCGCCCACCCCGACCCGTCCCGCCTGCCCTCCCGCGCCGAAACCGAGAAGACTACGCAAACCCTGACCTGACTCTTCCCCTCCCGGGTCAGGCGGGGGTGGGGTGGCCGGTGGCGGAACGGCGCTGGGCGAGGGCGGCGAAGGCCGTGAGGGACTCGGGGTTGGCCAGGGCGCCCTTGGCCGCCGCGCTGTCCACAGGGGTGCCCGTCAGGATCTTCTTGACCGGCACCTCCAGCTTCTTCGCGCTCAACGTGCGGGGCACGGCCCGGACCTGGTGGATCTCGTCCGGCACGTGCCGGGGCGACAGCGCCGTACGCAGCTCCCGGCAGATCGTGCGCCGCATGTCGTCGTCGAGTTCCAGGCCCTCGGCGAGCACCACGAACAGCAGCAGCTCACCCACGCCGCCCTCGTCGTCCTCCAGGTGCACGACCACCGAGTCGACGACCTCGTCCAGCCCTTCGACCACCGAGTAGAACTCCGCGGTGCCCAGCCGTACGCCGCCCCGGTTGAGCGTGGCGTCGGACCGCCCGGTGATCACGCACCCGCCGCGCTCGTTCACGGTGATCCAGTCGCCGTGGCGCCACACGCCGGGATAGACCTCGAAGTACGCCTCCCGGTAGCGGGCGCCGTCCGGGTCGTTCCAGAACCCGACCGGCATGCTCGGCATCGGCTCGGTGATCACCAGCTCGCCGAGCTGCCCGATCACAGCGCCGCCGTCGGCCGAGCGGGCCTCCACCTTCGCGCCCAGCGCCCGGCAGGCGATCTCACCGGCGTACACCGGCAGCAGCGGCACACCGCCGACGAATCCGGTGCACACGTCCGTGCCGCCGGACAGCGACTGGAGCTGCAGGCGGTCGCTGACGTTCTCGTACACCCAGGTGAAGCCCTCGGCCGGCAGCGGCGCGCCGGTCGAGCCGAGGCCGCGCACCGCGGACATGTCCGCGACCCCGCGCGGCACCAGGCCGGCCTTGCGGCAGGCCAGCAGGAACGGCGCGGACGTGCCGAAGTACGTGGTGCCGGTGTCGGCGGCCAGCCGCCACAGCGCGCCCAGGTCGGGGTGGCCCGGGTTGCCGTCGAACAACACGATCGCCGCGCCCACCGCCGGGCCGGAGACCAGGAAGTTCCACATCATCCAGCCGGTCGTGGTGAACCACAGGAACCGGTCGGAAGGACCCAGGTCGTGGTGCAGCGCCAGCATCTTGAGGTGTTCCAGCAGGATGCCGCCGTGGCCGTGCACGATCGGCTTGGGCAGGCCGGTGGTGCCGGAGGAGTAGAGCACGTAGAGCGGGTGGTCGAAGGGCACCGGGGTGAACGTCAGCGGCTCGTCGGTGGGCGCCGCGAGCTCCGCCCACGGCAGCGCGCCGTCGGGGGCCGGGCCGTCCGGATCGAGGTACGCGATGGCGACGGTGTGCCGCAGCGACGGCAGCGCGGCCCGGATCGCGGCCACCTCGGCGCGCCTGTCGACAGGCTTGTCGCCGTACCGGTAGCCGTCGACGGCGACCAGCACCGTGGGCTCGATCTGCTGCCAGCGGTCGGTGACGCTGCGGGTGCCGAACTCGGGCGCGCAGGAGGAGAAGATCGCGCCGAGGCCGGCGGTGGCGAGCAGCAGGACGTACGTCTCGGGGATGTTCGGCGCGTACGCGGCCACCCGGTCGCCCGGCCCCACGCCGAGGCGGCGCAGCCCGGCCGCCACCCGGCGGACCCGCTCGCGCAGCTCGGCGGCGGTGAGCGTCTCCGGCGCGCGGGTCTGCCCGTGCGCGATCACCGCCGGGTCGTCGTCGCGCAGCCCCGGCATGCGCAGCACGTTCTCCGCGTAGTTGAGGGTCGCGCCGGGGAACCAGCGGGTGCCCGGCATGGCCCGGCCGGTGAGCGTGGCGGTCGGCGGGGTGTGCGCGACCACGTCGAAGAAGTCCCAGATCGAGCGCCAGAAGGCGTCCAGGTCGGTCACCGACCACTGCCACAGCCCGTCGTAGTCGGCGAACTCCAGCCCGCGGTGCTCGGCCAGCCAGCGCAGGTAGTCACCGATCCGGGACCGCTCCCGCACGTCCGCCGGCGGCTTCCACAGCACGTCAGCCACTGTTCCACCCTCCCCTGGGCCCGCCACGACGGTGTGCCGGGGCCGTGGCGCCATCTTGCCCTACCTCGTGCCGCCATTGTCCGTGCCGGGTGCGCCGTACGGGGCGTGTCCCGCCCACACCCCGCACCCCCGGCCGGTGTGGGCGGGCACCGGCTCAACCGGCGCGGTGGGCCTGGATCGCGCGGCGCCGGGCGAGCCGGTGCGCGCGCCGGATCTCGGCCTCCCGGAACCGGCGCTCGTCCTCCGGCGTCTCGGGCAGCACCGGGCGGACCGGCCGTGGCGCACCGCCCACGTCGACGCCCACGAAGACCAGGTACGCGGTGGCGACCCGCACCGGCTCCTCCTCGGCAGAGTCCCAGCGCTCGGCGACCACCCTCACCCCGACCTCCATCGAGGTCTGGCCGGTCCAGTTGACCTGAGCGTGGGCGTGCACGAGATCGCCCACCCGGACCGGCTCGGAGAAGACGATCTCGTCGATGGACGCGGTCACCGCGGTGCCGCCGCTGTGCCGCGCCGCCGCCGCGCCGGCGACGTCGTCCACGAATTTCATCAGTACCCCACCGTGCACGGTCCCGTACAGATTGACATCGACCGCGGTCATGATGCGACTGAGCGTGACGCGGGAGTACGACGTGGGCTTACCCGACGGGACCGCGGGATGATCTGTCATGCCGAAAACGGTACGGTGCGCGGATGCGACATCTCTGGAGCTTCCTCGCCGGGTTGGCGGTGGCGCCCGTCACCTGGGTGCTCGTCACGCTCGGTCAGGACGGATCTGAGCGGACCGTCGACCGCTGGGTGGAGATCGGGACGTACAGCACACCGAACCTGATCGAGCCGGCCGTCTATCTGGGCGTCGCCGGCATCCTGCTCGGTCTGCTCGGCACGTTGCGTTTCTCGCCGTTCGGCCCGCTGGTGGCCGGCCTGCTGCTCGCCGCCCCCTACGTCGGGCTGTTCGTCGCGCCGTTCAGCGTGCGGGACCGGGTGCCGGACGACCTGAAGCTGCTCGGTGACCCGCTGCCGCTGCGCGACCCGCTGGACAACGGCACCCTGTTCCTCATCGGTGTGCTGCTGCTGATGGCCGTGTTCAGCACGAGCCGGTGGCGGCGTCCCGCCACACCCCCGCCGGCCGGGGCGGAGCTGACCCCGGCCGCCGCGCCGGTGGAGCACAAGCCGACGCTCACCGACTGGCCCCCGGCCGACGCGCCGAAGGACCCGGACACGGCCCCGCTCACGCTGGCCTACCCGGAGACCCCCACCGAGCCCCTGCCCCGCCGTACCGGCGGCGAGTCGCCGTGGTCAGCGCCCCCACGCGGCAGCGGCCGGTCGGAGGGCACCGAGACCCGTTGACGAGCGCGGGCGGGCAGGTGTCACCTGCCCGCCCGCCCGAACGCCCTGCGGTCAGCCCTTCAGAAGCTGACGGGCCATCACGATCCGCTGGACCTGGTTCGTGCCCTCGTAGATCTGGGTGATCTTGGCGTCGCGCATCATCCGCTCGACCGGGTAGTCGCGGGTGTAGCCGTAGCCGCCGAGCAACTGGACCGCGTCCGTGGTGATCTCCATGGCCGCGTCCGAGGCGAAGCACTTCGCGGCTGCGCCGAAGTAGGTCAGGTCCGCGTCGCCGCGCTCGGACTTGCCGGCGGCGGCGTACGTGAGCTGCCGCGCCGCCTCCAGCTTCATGCCCATGTCGGCGAGCATGAACTGGATGCCCTGGAATTCGGCGACCGGCTTGCCGAACTGCTTGCGCTCCTGGACGTAGCCCTTGGCGTAGTCCAGCGCGCCCTGCGCGATGCCAACCGCCTGGGCGGCGATGGTGACCCGGGTGTGGTCCAGCGTCTTCATGGCGGTGGCGAAGCCGGTGCCCTCGGCGCCGATCATGCGGTCGGCCGGGATACGCACGTTGTCGAAGTAGACCTCGCGGGTGGGCGAGCCCTTGATGCCGAGCTTCTTCTCCGGGGCGCCGAAGCTGACGCCCGGGTCGGACTTCTCCACCACGAACGCGGAGATGCCCCTCGACCGGGCTGTGGGGTCGGTCACGGCGAACACGGTGTAGTACTCCGACACGCCCGCGTTGGTGATCCACCGCTTCACGCCGTTGAGCACCCAGTGGTCTCCGTCACGTACCGCCTTGGTGGTCATCGCGGCGGCGTCGCTGCCCGCCTCCGGCTCGGAGAGGCAGTAGGAGAACATGCCGTCCCCGGCCGCGACCGGGGTCAGGTACCTGCGCTTCAGCTCCTCGGAACCGGCCAACAGCAGCGGCATGGTGCCCAGCTTGTTCACCGCCGGGATCAGCGAGGACGACGCGCAGGCCCGGGCCACCTCCTCGATCACGATGGCCGTGGCCAGCGCGTCCGCGCCGGCACCGCCGTACTCGACCGGGATGTGCGGGGCGTGGAAGTCGGCCGCGCGCAGGGCCTCGTAGGACGCCTTGGGGAACTCACCCGCCTCGTCCGCCTCAGCGGCGTGCGGAGCCACCTTGGCCGCACAGACCTCACGTACCGCCTCCCGGATCGCCTCGTGCTCCTCCGGCAACCGGTAGACGTCGAACGACTGCTCTGCGGCCATGTCGGCCCTCCCCTTCCACCGCTATCATGCGCAGTCTGTGCCGCCCGGGGGCCGACGACTGCCGCAAACTGAAGGATAGCCACCGGTCCCGGCCGAACCTTACCGGCGGGTAGGCTCGCGCCCGAGCCTCGCCCGCCCGACCCGATTACCCTCACAGCAGACATCCAGTTCCCTCGGTGCCCGGCCTCGGCGCCCCAGCAGAATGCGACGCGTGGAAGCGCCGCCCAGTGCGAGCGGAGAAGACAGGCGTGACGATTCCGTACCCGAACACCCAGCCGATGCCCGCCATCGCCGCGGTGACCCCGCCGTCCGGCGCCGCCCGCCCGCGGGTGACCTTCCTCGGCACCGGCTACCTCGGTGCGACCTACGCCATCTGCTACGCCGAGCTGGGCTACGAGGTGCTCGGGTTCGACGTGGACGCGGACAAGATCGCCAAGCTGAACGCCGGCGAGGTGCCGATCCACGAGCCCGGCCTCGACGAGCTGCTGCGCCGCAACCTGGCCGCCGGCCGGCTGCGGTTCAGCACCGACATCCAGGAGACCGCCGACTTCGGCGACGTCCACTTCATCTGCGTCGGCACCCCGCAGCGGGCCGACGGCATGGGCGCCGACCTGTCGTACGTCGAGGCGTCCGTCACCAGCCTCGCCCAGCACCTGACCCGTAAGGCACTGATCGTCGGCAAGTCCACCGTGCCGGTGGGCACCGCCGAGTGGGTGGAGCAGCTCGTCGGCAAGCACACGCCGGCCGACCTCGGTGTCGAGGTGGCATGGAGCCCCGAGTTCCTCCAGGAGGGCTTCGCCGTCGACGACGTGCTGCGTCCGAACCGGATCGTGGTCGGCGTCAAGAGCGAGTGGGCCAACGGCATGCTCTTCGCCGCCCACAAGGGCGTCTTCGACCTCGCCGCCACCGAGGACCGCGAGGTGCCGCTGGTGGTCACCGACTTCGCCACCGCCGAGCTGGTCAAGGTCGCCGCCAACGCGTTCCTCGCCACCAAGATCTCCTTCATCAACGCGATGGCCGAGGTCTGCGAGGCGGCCGGCGGCGACGTCACCCAGCTCGCCCGCTCGATCGGCTACGACCCGCGCATCGGCAACCGCTTCCTCCAGGCCGGGCTCGGCTTCGGCGGCGCCTGCCTGCCCAAGGACATCCGCGCCTTTCAGGCCCGTGCGCAGGAGCTGGGCGCCGGTGAGGCGCTGCGCTTCCTGCACGAGGTCGACCTGATCAACCAGCGCCGCCGCAGCCGCGTGGTGCAGCTCGCCGCCGAACTGCTCGGCCGCCGGTCCGGCCCGGCCGGCCCGGACCTGTCCGGCACCCGGGTCGCGGTGCTCGGCGCCACGTTCAAACCCAACACCGACGACGTACGCGACGCGCCGGCGCTCGCGGTCGCCTCACTGCTCGGCAAGGCCGGCGCCGACGTGCACGTGTTCGACCCGCAGGGGATCGAGAACGCGCGTCGGGCGGTGCCCGAGCTGGCGTACGAGGAGAGCATGAACGACGCGGTCCGCGGCGCCGACCTGGTCTGCGTGCTCACCGAGTGGGCCGAGTTCCGCAACGCCGACCCGGTGGCCCTGGGCGAGCTGGCGAACGGCCGCAAGGTGGTCGACGGGCGCAACTGCCTCGACTCCACACTGTGGACACAGGCCGGCTGGGAGTACCGCGGCATGGGCCGGCCCTGACCCGCTGACCGGCTCGACCGGCCCGCCGGGGACACCTCCCCGACCGGGCCGGTCCTTTTTGTTGTCCGGAACGCGGCGGCAACTGTCGAAATCCCGGCCCACTCAAGGCATGCTGCCTCTGGGAGGTCCACAGTGCGAAGGCACGGGCGGACGGGAGACTGTCGTGGAGAGCTTCAGGTGCGCTTCGTGCGGGCAGGACATCAAGCCCGCCGTCGTCTGCCCGCACTGCGGCGCGCACCAGCCGCAGTGGGCCGAGCACCTGGCCGACATCGAACGCTCGATCGCCGAGATGAAGGCCCGCGACGCCGAGATCGCCCGGGAACAACGGCAGATCGCCGCCAAGATGCAGGCCGCCCTCTTCCAGCGGGACATCCTCGCGCACGCCGGTGAGGAACGGATCCGGCAGGCCACCCGGCCGCGCCGGGTGCTGCGCCGACGGGCCGGCCGCCGCCCGCCCACCGCTGCCACCGGCGCGCCGCCCCGGGTGCCCCGCCAGGGCACCCCGCCGCCCGGCCCGGAGGACCTGCCCCCGTCGCCGCCGCGCGGTCGCCCGCGCTGGCTCGACGCGGACGATCCGGAGCACCCGCCCGAGGCGTCCTCGCGGGAGGTGCAGAACATCCCGCTCGGGCTGGGCGCGCTCCTGCTCGGCGTCGCCGCGGTGGTCTTCGCCGCGGTCGCCACCAGCTCGATGGACGCGCTGGCCCGGCTCGGCGTGCTGCTGGTGGCGACGGCACTGATGCTGCTCGCCCCGCCGGTGCTCGCCCGGCGCGGGCTCACCTCCACCGCCGAGACCATCGCCGCTGTCGGGTTGCTGCTGGTGCCGCTGGCCGGGTACGCGCTCTGGGCCGTCGACCGGATCGGCGGCGACGGGTCGGGCGCCGCCTTCGCCGGGACGATCTTCCTGGTCACCACCCTCGTCGCGCTCGGATACGCGTACGGGACCGGTCTGCGCGCACCACGCTTCGCGACAGTGCTGGCCGCCCAGCCGGTGCTGCCCCTGCTGGCGTACGAGCGGATCACCGGGCCGGTCGGCTGGGCACTGGTGCTGACCGTGGTGGCGGTGCTCGACCTGACGCTGGCGCGTTCGGCGGTGGTACGCGAGCGGCCCGTCCGGCGTGACCTGCCCGCCACCGAGCCGGCGCCGCCCGGCCCGTCCCGGCAGCGCGCCGACGACGACCGACCCGAGTCGGCCCCGGAGGAGTCCGCCGAGGTGCTGGGCGGTGAGACGACGACGCCGGGTCCGGCCGCCACCGCCCGGCCGGTGCCCTGGCTGCCCGAGCTGACCTGGCTGCTGCACGGCGTGGCGGTCGCGTTGGCGCTGGCGTACGCGGTCACCGGCCTGCTGCGCGCCACCACCGTGCCGCCGGCCGCCGCAGCGGGCACCGCGCTGCTGCTCGCCGCTCTGGTCGCGCTGGCCGGGACGCTCGTGCTGCGCCGGCCGCCGCTGCCGGACGTCGGTGCCGCCATCCTCACGCTGGCGGTCATCGGCGCGCTCGGGCGGGTCGCCTCGGTGGCCCTGCCCGGCCGGTCCCTGCTCCTCATCTCCGCCGTCATCGCGCTGACCGGGCTCGCCGTCCGGGCCGTACCCGAGTCGGCCCGGCGCGGTCCACAGATCGCGTCGGCGGTGGCGCTCACGGTCAGCGGCCTGGTGGTCGCCGGCGGCGCGCTGCGCGCCGGGCTGGCCCCGGTCCGGGCCGCGTTGCCCGCCTGGTCGGCGGACCTGAGCGGATGGCACGCCGAACTGGCCCGGGCGGTCGGCCCGACCGGCTGGCAGCTGGCGGCCAGCGCGTTGCTGCTCACCATCGCCGCCGTGATCGCCCTGCCGGCCGAGATCCGGCGCGAGTTCGCGGTGGTCGGGGCGGCGCTCACCGCGCTCGCCGTACCCGCCTCGCTCGGTCTGGGCTGGGCGGCGGCCTGCTGGCCGATGCTGCTGACCGCGGTCGCGATCGGCGTGCTCGGCCTGACCGCCCGCACCGAACGGGCCGCGGTGGCGCACGCGGTGACAGCGGCCGGCCTCGGCCTGGTCGGCGCGGGTGCGGCGCTCGCCCGCCCGGGGCTCACCGCCGCCGCGCTGACGGTGCTGTTCCTCGCCGGGGCGCTGGTGTCCCTCGCCCCCCGGGTCCGGCTCGCCGCCGCGGCGACCGAGACCGTCTGCGCCTGGGCCGCGGGCGGCGCGGCGTTCGCCCTGCCCGGCGCCGTCGCCGCGTTCGTCGCCGCCACGGTGCCGACGCCGCCGGTCGCCACGCCGGCGAACCTGCGCGAGATCACCGTGCCGATCCTCGCGGCGAGCTTCCTCGCCGTCTGCGTCACGCTCGGCTATGCCGCCCTGGTGCAGGTGGCGCAGCGGCACCTGAGCATGCCGCACGCGCTCGGTACGGTGCTCGGCGCGGTGGCAGTCGCCGCCGCCGCGTTCGGCGCGCCGGGCACGACCTCGGCCGACGCCTGGGTGGGCGGGCTGCTCCTGGTCGCCGCCGCGTTGCTGGCGCTCTCCCCGCGCATCGACGCCGGCCGTCGCGCCGACATGTCTCTCGACGGGTCCGACCTGGCGCTGGCCGCCACCACCGTGGCGCTCGTCGCCACGCTGGCCCGGATCGCCGCGGTGCTCGCCCCCGGGGGCCAGCTCGTGGTGGCCTCCGCGCTGGTGCTGCTGGTGGCGGTGGCCGCGCGTGCGCTGCCCGAGGAGTGGCGGCGCGGCCCGATCCTCGGCATCGCCGCCGGCGGCACGCTGATCGGCCTGATCGCCGCCTGGAGCGCGCTGCGCGGCGGGCTCGGCGTGCTCGCCACCCCCGGCCCGATCTGGGCCGGTGACCTGACCGGCTGGCCGGCCGCGCCGACCGGCGGTTCGACCTGGCAGGCCCCGGTCGCGCTGGGGCTGCTGGCGGTCACCGCGGCCATCCTGCTGCCGCCACCCTGGAAGTACGACGTCTCCGGCCTCGCCGCCGTGCTCGCCACGGTGGGCGCCCCGGCCGCGTTCGACCTGCCCTGGTGGTCCCCGGTGCTGGTCGGCTGCATGGTGGCCACCGTCTACGGCATGGCGGCCGCGGCCTCCGTCGATCCCCGGGCCGCGCTGTCCCGGGCCACAGTGGCCGGGGTGGTGGCGCTGCACGCTGCCGGGGCCGGGCTGGTACGGCCGTGGACCACCGCGCTGGCGCTGGGCAGCATCGCCCTGATCGGCGCGACGGTGGCCGCCGTCGCGCGGACGCTCGCGCCGTCGCTCGTCGACGACGTACGCACCGAGGGCATGCCGCCGCACCTGGTGCAGGTAGGTGGCGCGGGCGCCGGAGCCGCACTGCTCGCGGCGCCCGGCGCGGTGGCCGCGCTGGCGGTCGAGTACGGCCGCCCACCGCAGGTGGTGCTCACCGCCGCGCTCGCCGCCGCCAGCATCGGTCTGGCCGCGATCGCGGCGGTACGGCGACAGGTGCCGCAGTACCTCCCGTACGCCAGCGTCGCCGTGGCCGGCGCGGCCACCGTCACCGCCGCCGCCGCGCTCGCGGTCGGGCTGCCGGCCGGCGTGTTCGCCGCCGCCGCCGCGCTGCTCGGTGTGCTCGCCGAACTGGTACGGGCCGCCACCGTGCCGCCCGCCGGTTCGGGCCGGCCGATACGCCGCTGGACCGTGCTGCTCAACGGGGCGCTACGGCGTGCCCCGGACGATCCGGAGCTGCGCTGGCGGGTCAGCCCGGCCGCCGGGGCGCTCGCCGCCGCGGCGCTGCCCGTCGCGCTGGCCCTGGCCACCCTGGCCCCTTCGCTCGTGGTGGCGTTGTTCTCGCCGTACGCGGTCCTGAAGCGGGTGTGGCAGGGACCGCCGCCGGAGTTGCTGACCCCGCCGCCGAGCGCGGTGAACCCCACGCATGTGCTCACCGCGTTGCTGCTGACCGTGACCGCGGCGCTCGCCGCCACCGGGTTCAGCGGCGGCCGGCGGTCCCGGGCGGTGCCGGTGATCCTGCCCGGGGCGGCGGTCACGCTGCTGATCACGCCGGTGGCGCTCGGCCGTGGCTGGCCGGTGACCGCGCTGGCCGCGCTTGCGGTGTTCACCATCTCGATGCTCGGGCTGGCGCTGACCCCGCCGCCGGCGCTGGCCGAGCCGGGCCGGTCGATCCGGGTGGCCCGGGTGCTGGTCTTCGCGCTCGGGCTCGCCGCCGGTGGCGCCGGGCTCGCCGGCAGCCTGGGCACGAGTGACATGACCGTGTTCACGCTCGGCGGGGCGGTCGGCGTGGGCACTGTCGCCGCGCTGTTCGGCACCACCCAGCGGGCCCGCATCCTGGGCTGGCTGTTCGGCTCGGTGATGGCGCAGCTGTTCGTGCTCACGATCGGTCTGAAGGCCGGGCTGGCGGCGGTCTGGTCCGCGTTCGGGGTGCTCGCGGTCGGCGCGGCGTTGCAGGTGTTCGCCGCCACGCTGCCCCGGCTGCGCCGTCCCGAGGCGTACCGGGAGGCGGCAACCGTCGAGTGGAGCGGCTACGGGGCGGCGCTCATCGCGCTGGCTCTGGCGTACGACTCGCCCCGGCACATCGCCGCGCTGCTAGCCGCCTGGGGCGCGGTCCTCGGGGTGGCGGCCAGCCGTCCGGGGCGGCGGCCGATGGAGCGCAACCTGCTGTTCTGGGCGGTAGTGGCCTGCGAGATCAGCGCCTGGTGGATCCTGATGCGGGTGGCCGACGTGGCGCTGCCGGAGGCGTACACGCTGCCGTTCGCCGCGCTCGCCCTGCTGGTGGGCGTGCTTCAACTGCGGCACCGGCCCGACCTGTCGAGCTGGGTGGCGTACGGCCCGGCGCTGGTCACCGCGTTCCTGCCCACACTGGCGATCGTGATCGCGACCGACTCCAGCATGCTGCGTCAGGTGCTGCTGCTGCTCGGTGCCGTCGCGGTGCTGATCTTCGGCTCGACCAGCCGGCAGCAGGCCCCGGTGATCGTGGGTGCGACGGTGACCGCGATCGCTGCCGTACACGCGCTGTTCAGCCTCGGCCCGTGGCTGGTGCTGATCCCGGTCGGCATCGTGCTGCTGGTGCTCGGCGCGAGCAACGAGCGCCGCCGCCGCGCTCAGGAGCGCCTCCAGACCGCACTACGCGGCATGCGGTGACCCGGTCGGGTCGGCCCTGGCCCGGCCGGGTCGCGTCGGCTCGCCGCGCGCACCCGCTGTCACGCCGACCAGCCTCGCTTCCTACCCCGGCCGGCGCGATGTCCCCGAGGGCTCGGGTTCGCCCACGGTCCGCAGCGCCTCCGCCCTATCGCGCGCAGCTCAGTCACAATCCGTGTCGGCGGGCCACGCCAGGGGCGGCTTTCCCTTCCGCCTTTGCTCTGCACCCACGGGCGCAACGATTACCCGTCGTGACGAGAGCCGTCGCCGCTCCAATTTGCGACATCACCTGAACCGCAGGTCGGAGCCGTGCTGCGTCAATGGCGGCAGAGCAAAGTCGACGGAGGGCACAAATACCCGCCAGCCCGCCAGCCACTTTGAGTGACCGAGAGCCCTGAATACCCAGAGTGAGCAGACCCGGCCGCCGAGCCGGTCGAGGGCGGCGGCCACAGCCGGTGGCGTCGCGCCGCGCGGTCAGGTCAGGGAGGCGCGCAGCGCGGCTTCCTTCTCGGCGACCAGGTCCTCCAGGCTCGCCTGGTAGGCGGCCATCTTCTCGCGCAGCACCGGGTCGGAGGCTCCCAGGATGCGTACCGCGAGCAGGCCGGCGTTGCGGGCGTTGCCGATCGACACGGTGGCGACCGGCACGCCGGCCGGCATCTGCACGATGGACAGCAGCGAGTCCATGCCGTCCAGGTACTTCAGCGGCACCGGGACGCCGATCACCGGCAGCGGGGTGACCGAGGCGACCATGCCGGGCAGGTGAGCCGCTCCGCCCGCGCCCGCGATGATCACCTGGACACCACGGCCGGCGGCGGCCCGGCCGTACTCGATCATCTTGACCGGGGTGCGGTGCGCCGAGACCACACCCACCTCGTACGGCACGCCGAACTCGTCGAGCGCCTCGGCGGCGGCCCGCATGACCGGCCAGTCCGAGTCGCTACCCATGATCAGCCCGACGGTGCTCATCACTGCCCCTCCTGGAGCCAGCGGGCGGCACGCGCGGCCCGGGCCCGTACGTCGTCGAGGTCGTTCCCGAGCACCGTGACGTGCCCGATCTTGCGGCCCGGGCGGACCTGCTTGCCGTACAGGTGGACCTTGGCCCCGGGCTCGGCGGCGAACAGGTGGTGCAGCCGCTCGTCGACGGAGATGCCGCCCGGCTCGCCGCCGAGCACGTTCGCCATCACCACGACCGGCGCGGTCAGCGAGGTGTCCCCCATCGGGTAGTCGAGGACCGCCCGCAGGTGCTGCTCGAACTGCGAGGTGCGGGCCCCCTCGATGGTCCAGTGCCCGGAGTTGTGCGGTCGCATCGCCAGCTCGTTGACGACCAGCCCGGACGGCGTGTCGAACAGCTCCACCGCGAGCAGGCCCACCACACCGAGTGCGGTGGCGAGGTCGATGGCGAGCTGCTGCGCGGCGACGGCCTGCTCCTCGGGCAGGTCGGGCGCGGGCGCCAGCACCTCGACGCAGATGCCGTCGCGCTGCACCGTCTCCACCACCGGGTAGGCGGCGACCTGCCCGAACGGCGACCGCGCGACCTGTACGGCCAACTCCCGGCGCAGCGCCACCCGCTCCTCCACCAGCAGCGGCGTGCCACCGGCGAGCAGCGTGGCGGCCAGCTCACCGGCCTGACCGGCGTCGTCGACCATCCAGACGCCCCGACCGTCGTAGCCGCCCCGGGCGGCCTTGAGCACCACCGGCCAGCCGGTCTCCTCGCCGAAGGCGATCAGGTCGGCCGGAGACTCCACCGGACGCCAGGCGGGGTTCGGTGCGCCCAGCTCGCCGAGCCGTTCCCGCATCACCCGCTTGTCCTGCGCGTGCACCAGCGCGTCAGCCGGCGGGAACAGCTTCACACCCTCGTCGGTCAGGGTGCGGATGTGCTCGTTCGGGACGTGCTCGTGGTCGAAGGTGACCACGTCACAGCCCTTGGCGAACGTGCGCAGCGCGGCCAGGTCGGTGTGGTCGCCGTACTGGACGTCGGCGGCGACCAGCGCCGCGCCGTCGTCCGGGGCGAGCGCCAGCACGCGAAGCGACTGGCCGAGAGCGATGGCGGCCTGGTGGGTCATCCGGGCGAGTTGGCCGCCACCCACCATGCCCACGACGGGGAGACCGGTACGGGAGTCCATAGCGCCGCCAGCCTATAAGGGCCGATGCCGGGCCGGACCGTGAGGGCGTACCGGCCCCCCACTCGGCTCAGCCGAGCTGCGCGATCAGCTCCTCGACGCCGGTCACCGGGCGCTGACAGACGAAGCCCCGGCAGACGTACGCGGCGGGCTTCCCGTCCACGAACGGCCGCCCGGCCAGCAGCGGCACACCGGGCTGGTCCGGTGCGCCGGCCACCACCACCGCGCCGGGCGGGGCGTGCCGCCGGGCGGCGGCCACCAGCGGGTCGCCCTCCGGGTCGCCGGTCGCCACCGCGATCTCGTACGGCCCGGACAGCAGCGCCTCCCCGACGGTGGCCGCGTACCCGGTGAACCGGGCGTGCCGGTCGACGATCGGCGCGACTGTCGACAGCGTCTTCTCGGCCGCCTCCCGGTAGCGCGTCTCCCCGGTCAGCGCCGCGTACGCCACGAGCGCCGCGACGATCGCCGAGCGGCCCGACGGTGTCGCGTTGTCGGTCGGGTCGGCGGGCCGGGTGACCAGGCGCTCGGCGTCGTCGGCGGTGTCGTAGAAGGCACCCTCGGGCCCGGCGAACCGGGCCAGCGCCACGTCGAGCAGCTCACCGGCCAGTGTCAGCCACCGCCCCTCGCCGGTGAGCTGATGCATCGCGCAGAACGCCTCGGCGACGCAGCCGTAGTCCTCCAGCACCCCCGCCGGCTGACCCACGACCTTGTCCCGGGAGACCCGCCGCAGCCGCCCGTCCACGAGATGCACGGTGGCCAGGTGCTCGGCGGCGTCCCGCATCGCGCCGTCGGAGACGATAAGCACGCCGTCCATCAGGTTCGCGTCCTCGTCGTCGGGCGACACGAGGAGCGCCGCGACCTGCTGGAATTCGGCGATGGCGGTGATCGCGAGCCCGTTCCAGGCGGCCACCACCTTGTCGTCGCGGGCCGGCTGGGGCCGGGTGTCGCGGGCGGCCAGCAGCCGGCCCACCACGTCCTGCCAGCGGGCCCGCACCGCCGGGTCGGCGTCGTCGACGTCCCGCGCCAGCCGCAGCACGCTGGTGCCGTGCTCGAACGTGCCGTCGGTGGTGACGCCGAACAGGTCCGCGGCGAACCGGCCGTCGGCCTCCCCCAGCACCTCGATGAGCTGGTCGGGCGTCCAGGCATAGGTGAGCCCCTCGACGCCGTCGGTGTCCGCGTCCAGCGCCGAGGCGAAGCCCTCACCGGCGCGGTGCAGCTCGTCGGCGAGGAACCGGGCGGTGTCGCGGGCCACCCGGCGGGCCAGCCGGTCGCCGGTGAGCCGCCAGAGCTGGGTGTAGACCCGCAGCAGCAGCGCGTTGTCGTAGAGCATCTTCTCGAAGTGCGGCACGGTCCAGTGGCCGTCCACCGAATAGCGGGCGAAGCCGCCGGCGAGCTGGTCGTTGAGACCGCCGCGAGCCATCGCCTCGCAGGTGTGCCGGACGATCTCCAGGCTGCGCGCCGAGCCGGTGCGCTGGTGGTGCCGGAGCAGGAAGAGCAGGTTCATGTGCGGCGGGAACTTCGGCGCGCCGCCGAAACCGCCGTTCGTCTCGTCGTACTCCCGGGCGAGCTGACCGGCCGCGGCGTCGAGCAGTTCGGCGGTGAGCGGGGCGGTCACGCCGCCGACGGCCTGCGCGCCGCCGATCGCCTCGACCACGGCGGCGCCCTGCCGCAGCACCGCCTCGCGCTGGTCGCGCCAGGCGGTGGCGACCGAGCCGAGCAGGCGGATGAAGTTGGCCCGGGGGAAGTACGTGCCGCAGAAGAACGGCGTGCCGTCCGGCGTGGCGAAGACGGTCATCGGCCAGCCGCCCTGCCCGGTCATCGCCTGGGTGGCGGTCATGTAGACCGCGTCGACGTCGGGGCGCTCCTCCCGGTCGACCTTGACGCAGACGAAGTCGTCGTTCATCAGCCCGGCCACTGCCTCGTTCTCGAACGACTCGTGGGCCATCACGTGACACCAGTGGCAGGCCGCGTAGCCGACCGAGATCAGCACCGGCACGTCGCGCCGCTTCGCCTCGGCGAACGCCTCGTCGCACCACGGCCACCAGTCGACCGGGTTGTCGGCGTGCTGGAGGAGATAGGGCGAGGTGGCCTGGGCGAGTCGATTCACCACCCGACCCTATCCACCATCGCCTGACGACGCCGCCGGTGCGGCCGGGTCAGGAGACGCCGTCGGCGCGCAGCGGGAAGACGTTGCCGCGGGCGGAATCCCGCAGGGACGCGAGCACCGCGGCGATCTTGTCGGCCGGCATCGGCTTGAAGAAGTGGTAGCCCTGGGCGGCGGTGCAGCCCAGCTCGGCCAGCGCGGTGCGCTGCTCGGCGGTCTCGACACCCTCGGCCACCACCCGCAGCCCCAGCTCGTGGGCCAGGCCCACGGTGGTCCGGACGATCGCCGCCGCCTCCGGCGAGTCGGCCATCCGGAGCACGAACGAGCGGTCCACCTTCAACTCGTCGACGGCGATCCGGGTGAGGAACGTCAGCGACGAGAACCCGGTGCCGAAGTCGTCCACGGCGAGCTGCACGCCCATGGTGCGCAGCGTGGCCAGCACCTCGTCGATGACCTCCAGCTCGCTCATCACCACCGTCTCGGTGATCTCCAGGACGAGCCGGTGCGGCGGCACCTGGTGGCGGCGCAGCGCCTCCTCGATCTCGGCCGGCAGCCGCGGGTCGAGCAGGCTGCGCGCGGACAGGTTCACCGAGATCGGCACGTCCAGCCCGTCCCGCGCCCATCCGGAGGCGACCGCCAGAGCCTTGTCCAGCACGTACCGGGTGAAGCTGCCGAGCTGCTCGCTGTTCTCCACCGGGCGGATGAAGTCGGCCGGGCCGAGCCAGCCCCGGCGCGGATGCCGCCACCGGATCAGCGCCTCCACCCCGGTCGGCGCGCCGGTCGCCAGGTCCACCGCCGGCTGCAACGCCAGCACCAGCTGGTCGTCGGCGGCCAGCGCCTCCCGCATCTCCGCGAGCAACGCCAGGTGGTCGGTGCTCGCCGCGTCGCGCGAGCTGTCGTACGCGGCGACGCTGCCGCCGCCCTCCTTCGCCTGGTACATGGCGATGTCCGCCCGCCGCAACAGCTCGGTCAGGTCGGCCGCGCCCGCGTCGGCCACCACCACGCCCACCGCCACCTCGACGGACATGCGCACCCCGGCCACCTCGGTCGGTGCGGCGAGACGCTCGGCGACCTCCCGGGCCTGACGCAGCGCGTACGCCAGCGGGGCCGCGCGGTCCTCGACCAACGGAACCGAGGTGAGCAGCAGGGCGAACTCGTCGCCGCCGAGGCGCCCGAGCAGGTCGCCCGGCCGGGTCAGCGCGGCGAGCCGGTTGGAGGTGAGCCGCAGCAACTGGTCGCCCGCCGAGTGCCCCAGCGTGTCGTTGACCTCCTTGAACTGGTTCACGTCGAGCAGCAGCAGGGCCACCGGGTGGTCGTGTGCGCGCTGCCGCAGCGCCTGGTCGCCCTTTGCGAGCAGGGCGGCCCGGTTGAGCAGGCCGGTGAGCTGGTCGTGCACCGCGTCGTACGACGAACGGGCGGTGACCAGCCGCAGCTCGCGGTGCGTGGCGGCGTCGTGCAGCGCGGCGGCCAGGGCGTCCCCGAAGGCGGCCACGCCGTCGCGTTCCCGCGCGCTCGGCGGGGCGGACCGGGCGAACCGCACCCGCAGGCGGCCGACCTCGGCCGACCCCACCGCGAGGCGCCGCACCAGTTCGTGCTCCCCCACGCCGACGCCGGCCGACGGTTCCACCTCCCGGTCGCGTACCTGGCCGCCGCGGTCGGCCCGGTAGCGGCGCCAGCGCCCCTCTCCCCGGACCACGTCGACCTCGACCAGTTCCGCGCCGAACAGGGTGAGCGCGCCGGTCACCGCGGCGGTCGCCACGCCGCGCTCGTCGAGCTGGTTGAGTGCGGCGGTGGCCTCGGCGAACGCCCGCCAGGTACGCCGTTCCTGGTCGGCCCGGAGCCGGTGGCGGTAGGTCTGCTGGAGCAGCCAGAGCGGCGGCGGCAGGAGCAGCAGCCAGCGCGCGTCGAGTTCGAGCAGCGCGACGACCACCAGGCCGACCGCCACGTTGCCGACGAACATGAGCAGCTTGCCGTGCAGCGCGGCGAGCAGCGGCGGGCCGATGGCGATGCCGTGCCGCAGGGCGAGCACGACGGCGCCCAGGAAGGCGGTGGTCAGCAGGTAGGTCACCGCGGCGGCGGTGAGCGTGAGCGCCAGCTCCGGGGTGGGCGCGGCGAGCAGCGGCGCGCCGAGTGCGGTGGCCACTGCCGCGGCGAGCGCGGTGGCGGCGGTGAGCGAACCGGCGATCCCCACCAGTTCCAGGGCGGGACGGCGGTCGGAGACCACTGACATCACGGTCCAGGCGGCGCCCACGCCGAGCAGGGCCGCAGCCGGGAGCCAGCCCGCCGGCACCAGCCAGAGGCAGACCACCAGCGCGGCCTCACCCCAGGTGATGCTCACCATGCCCGAAGCGCTGCGGAAGCGCAGCCGGGCGAGCTGGGCCACCGCGAACGCGGCGACGGCGATGCCGAACCGCGCCGGACCCGGCAGTGGATGACCGGCCGGCAGGTGCGACGGGACGGTGAGGCCGAGTACGGCGGCGAGCAGACCGGTCAGCGCGACCGCGACGGTGAGCAGGACCACGCCCGTCGGTGTCCCGCGCAGGCCGATCCGGTCGGGGGAACGGCCGACCGGCTCGGTGGTCACGGGGCCGCCCCGTCGACGGGTCGGGCCGGGGCGTGGCCGGGCGCCTGGGCATGGTCGGGGGCCGGTGCTGCCATCGACATCGGCGTACCCCTTCCGCACAGGGTCCCGGGGCCTGACGGTCCCCCCGGCGGAAGGCTAAGCCAAAGCCGGTGGTCGCAACAGAGGGCGACGACCGGCTTCGACGTGATTCACGCGGTGTTCAGCTGTTGCGGCGCTGCTCGGAGCCGGTTGACGCGTTCGTGGGTGAATCCTGCTCGACGAGCCCGTCTGTCGGATCGACGACTGCGGAATCGGCCCGTCCCGGGCCGCCCTGCTGCGGGAAGCGGTCGGGCAGCCGGCGCAGCCGGGCGTTCATGTTGCGGATCAGCAGGACGGTGACGGTGGCCAGCGCGACGATGAGGAAGAGGCCCATCGGACCGGCCAGACCACCCGTGCGGGTGTCACCGAAGTTGTTCTGCGCGAGCACCTCGACGGTGGTCAGCATGGTGTTCCTCCGATGTGCGGCTGCGCACCAGGGTAGACCCCGGCCAGGTCAGTGGGCACGGCACGCCTCCCGTACGCCCGCGAACAGGTCGGACTCGGGCAGCGGGCTGTCGACCAGTGACCGGGCGAGTTGGAAGTCCTCCGTCGGCCAGGCGCGCTGCTGCAGCTCCATCGGCACCTGGAACCAGAAGCCGTCCGGGTCGATCTGGGTGGCGTGCGCGCGCAGCGCGTCGTCGCGGACCGTGAAGTAGTCGGCGCACTCGACCCGGGTGGTGATCCGGGCGCCCTTGTCGGGGCGCTCGTCCCACCGCTTCATCCAGTCGCCGTACGGCGATTCGAGCCCGGCGGCGAGCACCGCCTCGTGCAGGCTCATGATCTTGGCGCGGGAGAAGCCCACGTCGTAGTAGAGCTTCAGCGGCTGCCACGGCTCGCCCAGCTCGGGGTGGCGATCCGGGTCACCGGCCGCGTCGAACGCCGCCACGGTGACCTTGTGGGTCATGATGTGGTCCGGGTGCGGGTAGCCGCCCTCCTCGTCGTACGTGGTGACGACGTGCGGGCGGAACTGCCGCATCAGGCGCACCAGCGGCGCTGCGGCGACGTCCACGTCCTGGAGCGCGAAGCAGCCCTCCGGCAGCGGCGGCAGCGGGTCGCCCTCGGGCAGCCCGGAGTCGACGAAGCCGAGCCACGCCTGCTCGACGCCGAGGACGGCCCGGGCCGCGTCCATCTCGGCCCGCCGGATGTCACCGATGTTCGCCCAGACGTCGGGGCGGTCCATCTTGGGGTTGAGCACACTGCCCCGCTCGCCACCGGTCGCGGTGACGACCAGGACGTCCACCCCCTCGGCGACGTATTTCGCCATGGTGGCCGCACCCTTGCTCGACTCGTCGTCGGGATGGGCGTGCACCGCCATGAGACGCAGCTTCTCTGCCACCTTCGGCGCTCCTCGTCTGTGCCCGCCGACCGACCCGGGCCGGGCGGCTGACCTGCCGGAATCTTCCCCCGCGCCCGCGAAAGCCCCCGTGACGGCCGGTCGGGGGCCGCCACCGGAGTGGCCAGGGCCACGCCCGCCGGTCCAAGCCGACCTGCCATCCTTGACTCAGCGCCGGGCTGGGAAGATGGACCTAGCCATTCTTGCCGATGCCGCCGACAACAACGCCAGGAGACAGCCGCCGGTGAGCGAGACGCACGCCACAGTCGCCGCGGAGGCCCCGGCCTTCCCGCCGGGCCGCTACGGCCGCCGCCGGGAGCCGGGACGCCGCCGGCCGCTCCTGCTCGCCCTGACCGTCACGGTTCTGCTGGCAGTCCTCGGGCTCGGCGCGGCGAAGCTCTACTACCAGTACGGCGACCCGGAGTACCAGGGCGAGATGATCAGTTACTCCGACATCACCGACTCCCGGGTGATGGTCGACTTCCGGGTCACCGTGCCGCCGGGCGGTTCGGCCACCTGTCTGCTGCGGGCCCGCTCCCACGACGGGGCCCAGGTGGGCAGCGCGGAAGTCACCGTGACGGCGGAGCCCGGCCAGCGCCACATCCGTACCCGGCAGGAGGTGCCCACGAGCGCCCGGCCGTTCATCGGCGAGGTCCTGCGCTGCCGGCCGGCCGGCTGACCCGGACCGTCGGCGAGTCGCCGGCAGCCACACCCCGGCCCGCCGCCACCCGGGGTGATTGATCACACCTCGACGTGTACCGCACTGGTAGCCTTGCAAGTTCACCTGTCAGCCAGTCCGCACCAATCGAGGAGATCGCCTGTGTCCACACATGGAAACAAGGCGCCCGCCACCTGGCTGTCCCAGGACGCCTACGACCGTCTGCAGGCCGAGCTCGACGAGCTGATCGCCAACCGGCCGGTCATCGCCGCCGAGATCAACGCCCGGCGCGAGGAGGGCGACCTGCGGGAGAACGGTGGCTACCACGCCGCCCGCGAGGAGCAGGGCAAGGCCGAGGGCCGCATCCTCTACCTCAAGGAGCTGCTGCGCACCGCCAAGGTCGGTGAGGCTCCGGACACCGACGCGGTGTCGCCGGGCATGGTCGTGAAGATCTACTTCGACGACGACGCCGACGACAGCGAGACGTTCCTGCTCGGCTCCCGGGAGATCGCCGCCACCACCGACCTCACGGTCTACAGCCCCGAGTCCGCGCTCGGCAAGGCCATCCTCGGCGGCAAGGCGGGGCAGACCTGCACCTACACCGCGCCCAGCGGCGCCGATATCAAGGTGACCATCGTCTCCTTCGAGCCGTACAGCGGCTGACCCTTCCGGACCCGCGCCGGATGGCTCGGGTCCCGAACCCGACCGAGGCTGACAGGCCCTCCTCGGACCCGAGCCGCACACCCGAACGCCCCGACCGGATCATCCGGCCGGGGCGTTCGCGTTCCGCCGTGCGCCTCGCGTTTCGCCGAGGACTCAGCCCTCGCCGGTGAAGACCACCTGGTAGCCGCTGGCCCGCAACGCGCTGATCAGCGTGTCCGAGTGCTCCACCCCGCGGGTCTCCACGGACAGGGCCACCTCCACCTCGCCGAGGCGCAGGTGCGGGTTGGCGCGCTGGTGCACCACGTCCACCACGTTGGCGCGGTGCTCGGCGATCTCGCCGAGCAGGGAGGCGAGCTGGCCGGGCCGGTCCGTGCAGCGCACCGTGATCCGCAGGAAACGGCCGGCCGCCGCCAGGCCGTGCTCGATCACCCGGAGCATGAGCAGCGGGTCGATGTTGCCGCCGGAGAGCACCGCGACCACCGGCGTGGTCACCTCCACCGCGCCGGCCAGCAGCGCCGCCACGCCGACCGCGCCGGCGGGCTCGACGACCTGCTTGCCGCGTTCCAGCAGCATCAGCAGCGCCCGGGAGATGTCCTCCTCGGAGACCGTGACAACCTCGTCGACGAACTTGCGGACGTGCGTGAAGGTCAGCTCGCCCGGACGGCCGACGGCGATCCCGTCGGCGATCGTCGCGAACGAGGGCAGCCGTACCGGCTCGCCGGCCCGCAGCGAGGGCGGAAAGGCGGCGGCGCTCGCCGCCTGGACCCCGATCACGCGTACGTCGGGACGCAGCGCCTTGGCCGCCACCGCCATCCCGGAGACCAGCCCGCCACCGCCCACCCCGGTCACGATGGTGCGCACGTCCGGGCACTGTTCGAGGATCTCCAGCGCCACGGTGCCCTGCCCGGCGATCACGTCCGCGTGGTCGAACGGGTGGATGAACACCGCACCGGTCCGCTCCGCGAACGTCTGCGCCGCGACGAGCGACTCGTCGACCGTGTTGCCGACCAGCTCGACGTGCGCGCCGTACCCCTTCGTGGCGGCGACCTTCGGCAGCGGCGCGTTGACCGGCATGAAGACGGTGGCGTGCGCGCCGACCAGCCCGGCGGCGAGCGCCACCCCCTGGGCGTGGTTGCCGGCGCTCGCCGCCACCACGCCGCGGGACCGCTCCTCGGCCGAGAGCCGGGAGATCCGCACGTACGCGCCGCGCACCTTGTACGACCCGGCGCGTTGCAGGTTCTCGCACTTGAGCCAGACCGGCCCGCCGAGCGCGGCGCTGAGCGGCCGGGACGGCTCCAGCGGGGTGGTACGGGTGACACCGGCGATCAGCTCCCGCGCGGCCTGCACGTCGGCGAGGCCGACCAGTTCCGTCATGCCCCGATCGTGCCACCCGGACCCGGTGGGATTTGCGTCGACGTGGCCGACGGCGCGGGCGGCACCGGCGCGACGGGAGCGGCCCAGCCCGGGTGCCCCGGCCACGCCTGCTGACCGGGCCACGCCGGCACGGCCCGCGCGAGCCGGTCCTGCTGGGCGGACGAGATCCGGCGGATCAGCACGATGAACGCGATGCCGGCGACCAGGCAGGCCACCGCCGGCACCAGCCGGGGCGCGAGCGCCTGCTCGTAGAAGCGCACGTACGTGCCGAACTCCACGTCGTTGCGGGGCAGCTCGGTCAGCCGGTCGTAGCGCTGCTGCTCGGCCCGGGCGACGAACCGGTCACCGATCAGGAACACCAGCCAGCTCACCCACCACACCCCGACCAGCCACGACTGGCGCCGCCAGACGCTGTTGCGGAGCAGGTCGGCGAGCACCCGGGCCGGTACGACGAGGTTGACCAGCGGCACCAGCCAGCCGGCGATCGCCCACGCCGGGCTGAGGTTCGGCACCGCGCCCGGGAAGGCGTCCAGGTTCTTGCGGGTCCGCCAGGTCCAGATCACCACGAGTGTCCCCGCGGTCAGGAGGGCGAGCAGGTAGGGCAGGGTGATCAGCACCTCGGCCAGCACCGCACCGAGCAGCACGTCCCGGTCGAGCTGCTCGGCGGCCGAGCGGGCCATCCGCACCCCCACCAGCGGGGACAGGACCGTCAGCAGGTAGCAGAGGGTGGCGGCGCCGACCGCGAACGCGCTGGCCACGGCCAGGCCGCGTACGCCGTACGTGGGCGCGCCGGGGGTAACGGCGGGCTGACCGACGCGGGTGCCGCAGCGCTGGCACTCCTCATAGGCCGGGGACGTGGCGTCCCCGCAGGTCTGGCAGTGCATCGGGGACCGTCCGAGGTGGTGTGCGACAGGGGTCCGCACACGCTAGACGATCAGGCGGTGGCCGGTGACCCCGTTCCGACACGGGGATAGCCGGGCGCGTGCCGGGCCCACGGCGCCTGCATCTCGAACTGGCCGGCCACGCCGAGCAGCAGCAGTTCGGAGCCGGGCGGACCGACGAACTGCACGCCCACCGGCAGGCCGTCCGGGCGGCGGCCGACCGGCACCACGATCGCGGGCAGCCCGGCGATGTTCCACGGCGCCGCGTACGGGGCGTACCTGATGTTCGCCGACATGTTCGCCAGCCAGGAGCGGCCGGACCACCCGACGGCCTCCGGCGGCGGCCCGGCCAGCGCCGGGGTGAGCAGCAGGTCGATCGAGTTGTCGGCGAAGAAGTTCACCGACCGTTCGCGCCAGGCGGCCCGGTCGGCCTCCCGCACGTACCCCCGGCGCTGCGCCCACTCGCCGAGCGTGACGTGCCGGCGGCTGCGCCGCTGGAGCTGACGCGGCGCCACCCCGGCGGCGCGCACGTCGGCGGCGGCGGCCGCGAACCAGGTGGCGATGCCCTGCAGGCCGAGCCGGGTCGGGTAGACCGGGTCGGTGGGCACCGTGTCGTGGCCGGCGGCGGCCAGCAGCCGGCCGGCGGCGGCGACCGCGTCCCGGTTCGGCGCGTCCGGCGAGACGCCGCGTACCGGGGAGCGCAGCGAGACGCCCACCCGCAGCCGCGCCGGCGGGACCAGCTTGTCCGGCCGGCGCCCGGCCAGCACCGAGAAGCCGACCACCGCGTCGGCGACCGTGCTGGTCAGCATGCCGTGCTCGGTGAGGCCGAACCAGTCGTCCGCGCCGAGCTGGCACGGCACCACGCCCCGGCCGGGCTTGAGCCCGACGAGGCCGCAGCAGGCCGCCGGGATGCGGATCGAACCGAGGCCGTCGTTGCCGTGGGCCATCGGCACCAGCCCGGCGGCCACCGCGGCGGCCGCGCCGCCGGACGAGCCGCCGGGGGTACGCGCCTTGTCCCACGGGTTGCGGGTCACTCCGGTGTCGTCGTCGGTGAGGGCCCACAGGCCCAGCTCCGGCATCCGGGTCACACCGAGGATGACCGCGCCCGCGCCGCGCAGCCGCCGGACCACCTCGTGGTCGGCCTCCGCCACCTCGGTACGCATCGCGGCCGACCCGTTCCAGGTGGGCAGGCCGGCCACCGGCGTGTTCTCCTTGACCGCCACCGGCACTCCGGCAAGCGGCAGGTTCGCCAGTTCCTCCTGCTCGTCGACCTTCTCCGCCTCGGTGATCGCCTCGCCGCCGCGTACGGTGCGGAACGCGCCCAGCTCACCGTCGACGCGGTCGACGTGGTCCAGATGGTCGGCGACGACCTGGGTGGCGGACACGTCGCCACGGCGGACCGCCCGGGCGATCTGTTTCGCGGTCGTCCCGACCCAGCTCGTCGGCAAGATCTCCGGCACTGCCACCCTCCCCAGCCAGCGGTCAGCCCAGGGCCTGCTCCAGATCGGCGAGCAGGTCGTCGACCGTTTCGATGCCGACAGACAGTCGCACGAGATCGGCGGGAACTTCAAGCGGCGAGCCGACAGCGCTCGCGTGTGTCATCCGGCCCGGGTGCTCGATCAGGGACTCGACGCCGCCGAGCGACTCGGCGAGCACGAACAGCCGGGCCCGGTTGCAGATCTCCACGGCGTGCTCCTCGCCGCCCGCCGCGCGGAACGAGATCATGCCGCCGAAGCGGCGCATCTGCTTGGCGGCCACCTCGTGGCCCGGGTGCGACGGCAGGCCCGGGTAGAGGACCTGGGCGACCTTGGCGTGCCTGTCCAGGTAGGCCGCGATCCGCTCGGCGTTGTCGCAGTGCCGGTCCATCCGTACCCCGAGGGTCTTGATGCCGCGCAGCGTGAGCCAGGCGTCGAACGGGCCGTTGACCGCGCCCATCGCGTTCTGGTGGTAGCGCAGCTCCTCGCCGAGCGCGCGGTCCGCCGCGACGAGCGCGCCGCCGACCACGTCGGAGTGTCCGCCGACGTACTTGGTGGTGGAGTGCACCACCACGTCCGCGCCGAACGCGATCGGCTGCTGGAGGTACGGCGAGGCGAACGTGTTGTCGACCACCAGCAGCGCGCCCGCGTCGTGCGCCACCGCGGCCAGCGCCGCGATGTCGGCGATGCCGAGCAGCGGGTTCGTCGGCGTCTCCACCCAGACGATCCGGGTGGCGCCCGGGCGGATCGCGGCCCGCACGGCGTCCGGGTCGGAGACCTTCGCCGGGGTGTACGCCAGACCCCAGCGCTCGGCCACCTTGGCGAACAGCCGGTAGGTGCCGCCGTACGCGTCGTCCGGGATCACCACGTGGTCGCCCGGCTTGCAGACGGTCCGCAGCAGCGTGTCCTCGGCGGCGAGGCCGCTGGCGAAGGCGAGCGCCACCGGGCCACCCTCCAGCGCGGCAAGGCACTCCTGGAGCGCGTCCCGGGTGGGGTTGCCGGAGCGGCTGTACTCGTAGCCCTCGCGGGGCGCGCCGACGGCGTCCTGGGCGTACGTGCTGGTCTGGTAGATCGGCGGGATCACCGCACCGGTGCGGGCCTCCGGGTCCTGGCCGGCGTGGATGGCGAGTGTCTCGAAGCCGTGGCTCATGCCCGGAAGGCTAGTCCCTGCGGCCGGCCCCGGTACGCGATGTCCCCGTCACGGGTGCCGCGCCGCTCCCACCGGGCGGCGGGAGCGGCGCGGGACGGTCAGGCCGCCGGCACCGGCAGCACGTGCAGGGTGGCCGGCCGGGCTCCGGTCCAGTCCGAGGTGATCGCGTAGAGCCGGGCGCCGTTGGGAGACCAGGCCAGCCCTCCGGGTACGAGGTCCGCACCCAGCTCGAACCGGGCCTGCTCGGTGCCGTCCAGCCCGAACACGAACACGTCCGGGTCGTAGGAGGCGTCGGCGCCGCCGGCCACCCGGGTGCCGTCCCGGGTCAGCTCGACCGCGTTGGGGTAGGCGCCGGTCCGGAACGTCGCCGTCGGGGTGGTGATGGCGGCGAGCGGGAACGCCTGCACCTCGTACGGGGCGCCGGAGGCGGTGTAGAGCGTGTCGCCGGCCGGGTTCAGGGCGATGTCGCGCAGGTTGCTGCCGACTGCCATGAAGTCGTTCGTCCGCAGGAAGCTGAGCGCGCCGCCGGTGCCGATGGCGTAGGCGTCGACCGACGCCGGGCTGACCCCCGGCTGGCCGACGAGCAGCACGGTGCGGTTCTGCTGGGGGGCGGTCATCAGCGGCGCGCCGTAGTAGGTCTCCCGGGCCAGGCCGGTGGTGAGGACGGCCGGCTGACGGCCCAGGTCGAGCCGCCCGATGTTGCCGTCCCACCCGCCGCAGCCGTAGCCGAACCACAGGAAGCGGCCGGTCAGCGCGAGCGAGGCCGGACAGGCGGCCGCGCCGGTGTCGAACCGGGCGAACTCGGTGAGGGTGCCGGTGTTCACCGCCGCGATCGCGTTCGCCGACGGCAACGCCACGTAGAGCGTCTGCCGGTCCGCGCTGAGCTGGAGGTCGGTCGGGCCGGGCAGGCCGGACAGAGTGCTGACCAGGTCGCCGTTCGCCGCGGTCACCACCACGTCGGTGGAGTTCCGGCCGCCGCTGACGAAGATCCGGTCGCCGGTCGCGACGACGTCGGCGGCGTCGGCGATCGGCAGGGGTACGGCCCGGGGCGCGGCCGCGGCGGAGGCGGACACGCCGGGTACGGCGGCGAGCAGCATGCCGGTGAGCGCGGCCAGGGCCGGCGCGAGGCGTCTGTCGAGGCGCAAGGGTGTTCCCTTCACGAGGTCGGCCGCGGCGGTGGCCACGGCCGGATGGCTGCCGGACCGTCCTCGGAGGCGGTCGGCGAGCACACCCGGACGGGGACCGGACCGGTCCCGTCGCGCGTCAGCACCATCGCCCCCGAACGTGCTGATCCAGACTCATGAATAGTTACCACATTCGCTTCCCGCCGTGGGGGCGCTCACTCGCCGGCGTGGGGCGCGGCCGGCGCGCGTGACGCCCCGGGCGGGCATACCCTGCCCGGATGAGCGGGTGTGTGTTCTGCGGGATCGTGGCGGGTGAGGTGCCGGCCTTCCGGGTGACCGACGAGCCGGACGGGGTCGCGTTCCTCGACACCCGGCCGGTGTTCAAGGGCCACGTGCTCGTGGTGCCCCGGCCCCACCTGGTCACCCTGCCCGACCTGCCGGGCGACGCGCTGCCCGGCTACTTCCGGCTGGTGCAGCGGATCGCCGTGGCGGTGGAGGCCGGTCTGGGCGCCGGTGGGACGTTCGTGGCGATGAACAACCGAGTGTCCCAGTCCGTACCGCACCTGCACACCCACGTGGTGCCCCGGACCAAGGGCGACGGGCTGCGCGGCTTCTTCTGGCCGCGCACCCGGTACGCCGACGACGCCGAGGCGACGGAGTTCGCCGGCCGCATCTCGGCGGCGCTGGCCTGACTGCGGCGCGGGCGGGTAAGGAACCGGGGGCCGGCGCTGTTGCACACGCTGGGAAAGCCAAGAGAGGAGTCCCACCGTGTTCCTCCGCCGTATGAAGGCCGAGATGATCTCTCCTGACCAGGCTCTGCCGGGCCGCCCGATCGCGATGCCGATCGCCGACCGGCACGAGGTGCTGCCCGCCTCGCTGAAGGGCCCGTTCCCCGAGGGCGCGCAGGTCGCCGTCTTCGGCATGGGCTGCTTCTGGGGCGCCGAGCGGCTGTTCTGGACCCTCCCCGGCGTGATCACCACGTCCGCCGGTTACGCGGGCGGCTACACCACCAACCCGACGTACGAGGAGGTCTGCTCGGGCATGACCGGGCACGCCGAGGTGGTCCAGGTGGTCTACGACCCGTCGAAGATCGCCTACGAGGATCTGCTCAAGGTCTTCTGGGAGAACCACGACCCGACCCAGGGCATGCGCCAGGGCAACGACGTGGGCACCCAGTACCGCTCGGCGATCTACTCGACGACCGACGAGCAGCTCGCCGCCGCGAAGGCGTCCCGGGACGCGTTCGCGCCGATCGCGGCCCGGGCCGGCAAGGGTGAGATCACCACCGAGATCGCCCCGCTCGGCGACTACTACTTCGCCGAGGACTACCACCAGCAGTACCTGGCCCCGACGAAGAACCCGAACGGCTACTGCAACCACGGACCGAACGGGATGTCCTGCCCGGTCGGCGTGGCCCGCACCGCGTAGCCAGACGGACTCGCCCCGATCGGGCCCCCCACCCCGCAGGGGGAGGTGGGCCCGACCGGACCGCCTCTAGTCGGTGGCTCTCGGGTGCCCGGTGCCGGCGTGCTTGATCCAGCAGGTCCGGCTCTGGTGATCGACCAGGTACCAGACGCGGCCACCGGCGGTCACCTCGTACTGCCACTGCGGCAGCTCCCTGCCGTTGTGCACGGCCTTGGCGAGGGAACCCTTGAGGGGGTGCTGGCGGCTGGTCGGCGGGGAGGGGCAGGGGCGGATCTCGATGGCGTCGAAGGCGGCGCGGGTGTTGGCCGCGGCCTGGCGGCACAGTTCCTCCCAGCCCTTGGCCGCGTCGTTCGTGGCGAAACGCAGCGTGTAGCCGCCGGGGCGGGGCGGCGGCGCGGCCCGATCGCCGCGCTTCGCGCTCACTCGCCAGCCGGGCGCGCGACCGGCCCGAAGTCGTCAGAGCTGGGCGCGGCCAGGACCCGGTGCAGGTCGGGGTCGGCGTGGACCTCGGCGGTGTGCCGCCACTCGGCGAGCAGTTGGGAAACCGCCGCGGTGCTGCCGACAGCTGCCGCCGCCGTGGCGGTGTCGATGAACTCGTCGGTCATCTGCTCGACGTCCCCAGGTGGCAGAAACCGCATCCAGGGCAGCACGGTCGGCAGCGTCTCACGGACCAAGGCCGGGTCCCGACGAGCCAGGCCGGCCAGCAGCCGGGCGGTCAGATCGACCACCTCGCCCTCGGCCTCAGCCCGTTCGGCGGACATCAGCACCAGATCGGCGGCGTCCCGGCGACGCAGCCGCAGCGCCCGGGTACGGGCGAGGCGTTCGGCGGTTTCGGCCGGCTGGCGGAGCAGCTCGGAGAACGGCACCGACTCCAAGGGCATCGACATGACTTCAACACTACTTCAGAAGTAGTACGTTGCGGCATTCCTCACAGCTTCGGGGAAGCCGAACCCCGACATCGGGTGGACCGAGGCAGGAACGTACGCCGTAAGCGGTGGGCACCCTGCGTGACGGCGCATGGTAGCAAGCTGTCACACGTTCGTCATCGTCTCAACAGGCGAACCGCAACAAGCTCTGGCAGCATTGGATCGTATGTGCGGACTTGCGGGAGAGTTCCGTCGTGACGGTTCACGAGCCGACGTCTCGGCCGTGGAGCGGATGGCGGCCACGATGAGTGACCGAGGGCCCGACGACAGCGGCGTCTGGTCGCAGGGCCCGACCGCGCTGGGACACCGGCGCCTGAAGATCATCGACCTGTCCGCGGCGAGCGGCCAACCCATCGTGGACGCCGCCGCCGGGCTCACCGGTGTCTTCAACGGCTGCATCTACAACTACCGGGAGCTGCGCGCCGAACTCCAGGCCAAGGGCCACCGGTTCTTCTCGTCCGGCGACAGCGAGGTAGTGATCAAGGCGTACGCCGAGTGGGGGCTCGACTTCGTCGACCACCTGATCGGCATGTTCGCGGTGGCGATCAGCGAGCGCGACACCGGACGCCTGGTGCTGGCCCGGGACCGCCTCGGCATCAAGCCCCTCTACCTGGCCGAGACCCCCGGCGTGGTGCGGTTCGCCTCGACCCTGCCGGCGCTGCTCGCCGGTGGCGGCATCGACACCACCATCGACCGGGTGGCGCTCGCCCACTACCTGAGCTTCCACAGCATCGTGCCGCCGCCGCGCACCATCCTGGCCGGCGTCACCAAGCTGCCGCCGGCCACGGTCCGGGTGTACGAGGCGGACGGCTCCACCCACGAGCGGGTCTACTGGGATCCGTCCTTCGCCCGTGCCGCCGAGCGGGCCGGCTGGTCCGAGCGGGACTGGCAGGACGCACTGCTCGACTCGCTGACCACCGCCGTACGCCGCCGCATGGTGGCCGACGTGCCGGTGGGCGTGCTGCTCTCCGGCGGCCTCGACTCCAGCCTGGTCGTCGCGCTGCTCGCCGGCGAGGGGCAGGCCCGCTCCGGCCTGGCCACGTTCTCCATCGGCTTCGACGCGGTCGGCGGCCGGGAGGGCGACGAGTTCGTCTACTCCGACCTGGTGGCGAAGACGTTCGGCACGGACCACCACCAGATCCGGGTGCCCACCGGCGACCTGCTGCCGCCGCTGGAGGCCGCCGTCTCGGCCATGAGCGAACCCATGGTCAGCCACGACTGCGTCGCGTTCTGGCTGCTCAGCCAGGAGGTCGCGCGGCACGTCAAGGTGGTGCAGTCGGGCCAGGGCGCGGACGAGATCCTGGGCGGCTACCACTGGTACCCGCCGCTGGCCGGGGTGGACCGGGAGCAGGCGCTCGAGACGTACGCGAAGGCTTTCTTCGACCGCGACGCGGCCGGACTGGCCCGGGTGCTCAACCCGGCGTGGCTGGCCGACGGCGATCCGGCGCGGGAGTTCGTGGCCGCGCACCTGGGCAGCCCGGGGGCGCAGACCGCCGTGGACGCCGGCCTGCGGATCGACACCCAGGTCATGCTGACCGACGACCCGGTCAAGCGGGTCGACAACATGACCATGGCGCACGGGCTGGAGGCCCGGGTGCCGTTCCTCGACCACGAGTTCGTCGAACTCGCCGCGAGCTGCCCGCCGGAGCTGAAGCTGGCCCAGGGCGGCAAGGGCGTGCTCAAGGAGATCGGGCGCCGGGTCCTGCCGCACGAGGTCATCGACCGGCCCAAGGGCTACTTCCCGGTGCCCGGCCTCACCCACCTGGAGGGCAAGCTCCTCGACCGGGTACGCGACGCGCTCACCGCCCCGGAGGCGCGCCGTCGTGACCTGTTCCGCGCCGACTACGTCGACGCGCTGCTCGCCGACCCGAATGCCGAACTGACCCCGTTGAACGGAAACAAGCTGTGGCAACTGGGACTCCTGGAAATGTGGCTCCAGAGCCACGGAATCGACTGACAGTGACCGACACCCTCGCCACCGGAACGGCACGTACCGACCGTGAGCGGGTGCTGGGCCGGCGCCGGGAACTCACCGGCCCCGGCGGTGACCCGGTCGCCCCGGGTACGCCGGAGCCGCGGCAGCCGGACACCACCCACGCCTCGGGCGTGGTGCTGGACTGCGGCTGGGGCCGGCTGGTGTTCGGGCAGACGTTCGACGACCAGGTGCACGTCGCCGACGTGCTGCGCTCCGAGGCGGTCGGCGCCCGGGACATCTGCATCTACCTGCGCGACCCGCACGTGCTGGTGTCCCGGCTGCCGGACGAGTTGTTCATCGACCCGTCGCTGACCTACCGGCTGCCGCTGGGCGAGAGGCGGCCCGCCGCCACCGAGAGCGGCGAGGTGCCCGGGCTGACCGTCCGGAACCTGCGTGACGCCGCCGACGCGGAGGCGGTGAACCGGATCTACGCGCGCAACGGCATGGTCACCGCCCCGGTCGAGGTGCTCGTGGACAACGCCGGCACGGACCGGTTCCTGCACCTGGTGGCCGAGGACACCACCGGCGAGGTGGTCGGCACCATCACCGGCGTGGACCACGTCGCGGTCTTCGGCGACCCGGAGAACGGCGCCAGCCTGTGGTGCCTGACTGTCGACTTCAACACCGCACCGCCCGGCACCGGCCAGGCGCTGCTCACCACGCTCGCCGACCGGCTCGACGAGCGCGGCCGGGCGTTCGTGGACCTGTCCGTGCTGGCCGAGAACTCGGGCGCGATCCGGCTGTACGAGCGCCTCGGCTTCCACCGCACCGGCACGCTCTGCGTCAAGCGGAAGAACCCGATCAACGAACGCCTGTTCCTGCCCGCCATGCCCGCGGGGTACGACAAGCTCAACCCGTACGCGAAGATCGTCGCGGACGAGGCGATGCGCCGGGGCATCCGGGTGGAGGTGACCGACCCGCACTGGGGTGAGCTGAAGCTGACCACCGGCGGCCGGACCATCCACACCCGCGAGTCGCTGTCGGAGCTGACCTCGGCGGTGGCGATGAGCCGCTGCGACGACAAGCGGGTGACCCGGCGCATCCTCACCGAGGCGGGGCTGGCGGTGCCGCGCGGGCGCACCGCCACCGGCGAGCCCGACGACGTCGCGTTCCTCGACGAGGTGGGCCCGGTGGTGGTCAAGCCGGCGCGGGGCGAGCAGGGCAACGGCATCACCGTCGGCGTGCGTACGCCGGAGGCGCTGACCGCCGCCGTCGAGCTGGCCCGCCGGTTCTGCCCGGACGTGCTGATCGAGGAGCTGCGCGCGGGCGAGGACCTGCGGGTCGTGGTGATCGACCACGAGGTGGTCGCCGCCGCGGTGCGCCGGCCGGCGCAGATCACCGGCGACGGGGTGCACGACATCACCGAGCTGATCGAGCGGCAGACCCGCCGCCGGGCCGCCGCCACCGGTGGCGAGTCCCGCATCCCGATCGACGACATGACCCGCGAGGTGGTGGCCGAGGCCGGCTACCGGATGCACGACGTGCTCCCGGAGGGCGAGGTGCTGGCGGTCCGGCGGACTGCCAACCTGCACACCGGCGGCACGATCCACGACGTGACCGCCGAGCTGCACCCGGCGATCGCCGAGGCGTGCGTGACGGCCAGCCGGGCACTGGACATCCCGGTCACCGGGTTGGACCTGCTGGTACCGGCCCCGGACCAGCCGGAACACGTGTTCATCGAGGCGAACGAGCGCCCCGGACTCGCCAACCACGAGCCGCAGCCCACCGCCGAACGCTTCGTCGACCTGCTCTTCCCGGGTACCCGGGCACCGCAGCGACTCTGGTCGCCTGCCGGTGCGGCAGGCTCTGGGGTATGACCGCACGCAAACCCCAACCGCTCAAGCTCGACCTCGACTACCTCCGCCAGGTGCTGGTGGAGCTGCTGGAGATCCCCAGCCCGTCGGGGCGCACCGATCACATCCAGCAGTACGTGGGCGAGCGGCTCTCCGCGATCGGGATCAGCTCCACGCTGACCCGTCGCGGAGCGCTGAGCGCCTGCCTGCCCGGCCCCCGGTCGACCGGCGCCGACCGGGCCGTGGTGGTGCACACCGACACCATCGGCGGCATGGTGAAGCGACTCAAGGAGAACGGCCGGCTGGAGATCAATCAGATCGGTACGCACAGCGCCCGCTTCGCCGAGGGCGCCCACGTGCGGATCTTCACCGACGACCTGGAGCGGGTCGTCACCGGCCAGGTGCTGCCGCTGAAGGCGAGCGGCCACCGCTACAACGAGGCGGTCGACCTCCAGGGCGTCGGCTGGGAGCTGGTCGAGGTGCGGGTGGACGAGCCGGCGCACGACGAGGCCGGGTTGCGGGCGCTCGGCATCGACGCCGGGGACTTCGTGGCGTTCCTGCCCAACCCGAGCATCACCCCCAGCGGGTACGTCAAGTCCCGGCACCTGGACGACAAGGCGGGCGTGGCGGCGGTGCTGACCGCGTTCAAGGCGATGGTCGACGCCGGGGTCACCCCGGCGGTCACCGCGCACCTGCTGGTCACCGTCACCGAGGAGATCGGCCACGGCGCGAGCCACGGGCTGGACCCGGACGTCGCGGAGATCGTCTCGGTGGACGCGGCGGTGGTCGCGCCGGGCCAGCAGTCCCGGGAGACCGCTGCCACGCTGGCGATGGGCGACGGCGTCGGCCCGTTCGACTACCACCTGACCCGGAACCTGGCCTCGATCGCCAAGGAGCACGGCGTCGACCTGGTCCGGGACGTCTTCGACTACTACCGCTCGGACGTGGCAGCGGCGGTCGAGGCCGGGGCGCACGCCCGGGTGGCGCTGCTCGGCTTCGGCGTGGACGCCACCCACGGCCACGAGCGCACCCACCTCGACGGGCTGCACCAGCTCACCCAGCTGCTCTGCCTCTATCTCCAGAGCCCGCTGGTCTTCCCGGAGTGGGACGCCGAGCCCGAGGGCGACCTGGCCGACTTCCCGTCGCTGGCGGTGCAGCCGGCGAACGAGGAAGGCCCCCGCGAGGGCCCGATCGGCCTGGACTGACGGGCCTGTGATCGAAATCCGTTGCCGTGGCCGCCGGGAAGTGGATAGCGTGGCGATACACGGGAAAGGAGGTGGTCCAGACTTGTATAGCAATCGGACTCGTGAGGTGGCTGTCCGCTAGCCGCTGTCCTCGACAGTGAAAACTCGTCCGCCGCGAGGCGGGCACCTGCAGGATCGTCGAGACCGTGTGGCAGCGGTGCGGCGAAACCACGACAGCCACCCGACCCCCGGGGTGCCGGCCCAGTCCAGCCGGCCCGCGCGCGAGCGCGGAAGCCCCGGGGGTCGCTTTTTGCCTTCCGGAGGATGCCGTGTCCATGCGTGAGCTGGTGGTGCTCGGTACGGCCAGCCAGGCCCCGACCCGGCAGCGCAACCACAACGGCTATCTGCTGCGCTGGGACGACGAGGTGATCCTCTTCGACCCGGGCGAGGGCAGCCAGCGGCAGATGCTGCACACCGGGATCACGGCCACCGACCTGACCCGCATCTGCGTCACCCACTTCCACGGCGATCACTGCCTCGGGCTGCCCGGCATGATCCAGCGGCTCTCGCTGGACCGCGTACCGCGCCCGGTGGCTGTGCACTTCCCGGCCGGCGGCGCCGAGTACTTCGCCCGGCTGCGCCACGCCTCAAGCTTCCACGAGACCGCCGAACTCGCCGTCGAGCCGGTCGCCACCGACGGGCAGCGGTTCGCCCTCGGCATCGGCACGCTGGAGGCCCGCCGGCTGCGGCACCCCGTCGAGACGTACGGATATCGCCTGGTCGAGCCGGACGGCTGCCGGATGCTGCCGGAGCGGCTGGCCGCGTACGGCATCGCCGGTCCGGACACCGGAAGGCTGCTGCGCGAGGGCCACCTGGACCGCGACGGACGCCGCGTCAGCCGGGACGAGGTGAGCGTGACCCGGCCGGGACAGCGGTTCGCCTTCGTGATGGACACCGGGCTCTGCGACGGCGTGTACGCGCTGGCCGAGCACGCCGACCTGCTGGTGATCGAGTCGACGTTCCTGGAGTCGGAGGCGGCGCTCGCCGCCGAGGTCGGGCACCTCACCGCCGGCCAGGCCGCGCGGGTGGCAGCCGAGTCGGGGGTACGCACGCTCGTGCTCACCCACTTCTCCCAGCGGTACGCCGACCCGCGCCGCTTCCAGGAGGAGGCCCGGGAGCACTTCACCGGTGATCTGGTGATCGCCGAGGATCTCCAGACGGTGCAGGTGCCGCCCCGGCGGGTACCGTCGCCCGGGTGACGATCTCCCTACGTTCCGCGACCGAGGCCGACCTGATGGCGGTCGGCGCTCTGCATCAGCGCTCACGGGTGGCGGCGTACTCGTCGTTCCTGCCGGCCGAGGCGCTGGCCGACCCGACGCCGGAGGCGATGGGCCGCTACTGGGTGGAGCGGCTGACCTGGGAGGGCGCTGACCATCGGATGACCGTGGCCGAGCGGGACGGGCTGCTGGTGGGCTTCAGCTACCTCGGGCCGGACGACGAGGGCGATCCGGCGACGGGGCTACTCAGCGCGATCCACCTGGAGCCGTCCGAGCGGAGCCGGGGCACCGGCCGGGCGCTGATGGTGGACGCGCTTGACGCGATGCGGGCGCGGGGATGGACCCGGGCGGCGCTGTGGGTGCTGCGGGACAATGCCACCGCCCGCCGGTTCTACGAGCGCGGTGGCTGGGCCGCCACCGGTCTCCAGCGGGACGAGCACATCGGCCAGGTGCCGGTCCCCCAGCTCCGCTATGCCCGGCCCCTGTAGGGAAGGGCCCTCTGGCGACAGAGGGCCCTTCCCTACAGTCGGGCTCAGCGGGTGCCGAGGTGAGCCAGCAGGTCCTGCCGGGTCAGCACGCCCTTGGGCTTGCCGTCGACAAGCACCAGCGCCGCGTCCGCCTTCTCCAGCAGCCCGACCGCCTCGCTCACCGGCTGGCCGCCACCGATCATCGGCAGCGGCTCGCCCATGTGCCGTTCGATCGTGTCGTGCAGGTGCGCCTGGCCGGTGAACAGGGCGTCGAGCAGGTCCTTCTCGGCGATCGAGCCGGCCACCTCACCGGTCACCACCGGCGGCTCGGCCTTCAGCACCGGCAGCTGGGAGACGCCGTACTCGCGCATGTAGTCGATCGCGTCGCGGACCGTCTCGGTCGGGTGCACGTGCACCAGCTCGGGCAGGCCACCGGGCTTGCCGGCGAGCGCGTCGGCGACTGTCGGCTCGGTGCCCGAGCCGTCGAGGAAGCCGTACCGGGCCATCCACCTGTCGTTGAAGATCTTCGACAGGTAGCCCCGGCCGCCGTCCGGCAGCAGCACCACGATCACGTCGTCCGGGCCGGCCTTGCGGGCCACCTCCAGCGCGCCCACCACCGCCATGCCGCAGGAGCCGCCGACCAACAGCCCCTCCTCGCGGGCCAGCCGGCGGGTCATCTCGAAGGACTCCTTGTCCGACACCTCGACGATCTCGTCGGCGATCTTCCGGTCGTACGTCTCCGGCCAGAAGTCCTCGCCGACGCCCTCGACCAGGTACGGACGGCCGGTGCCACCCGAGTAGACCGAGCCCTCCGGGTCCGCGCCGATCACCTTCACGCGGCCCTCGGACGCCTCCTTGAGGTAGCGGCCGATGCCGGAGATGGTGCCGCCGGTGCCGACGCCCGTGACGAAGTGGGTGATCTTCCCCTCGGTCTGCCGCCACAGCTCCGGGCCGGTGGTCTCGTAGTGCGAGCGCGGGTTGGCCGGGTTGCTGTACTGGTTGGGCTTCCACGCGCCGGGGATCTCCCGGGCCAGCCGGTCGGAGACGTTGTAGTAGGAGCGCGGGTCCTCCGGCGCGACGGCGGTCGGGCAGACCACCACCTCGGCGCCGTACGCGCGCAGCACGTCCTGCTTGTCCTGGCTGACCTTGTCCGGGCAGACGAAGACGCAGCGGTAGCCGCGCAGCTGGGCCACCAGGGCCAGCCCGACGCCCGTGTTGCCGCTGGTCGGCTCCACGATCGTGCCGCCCGGCCCGAGGATGCCCGCCTTCTCGGCGTCCTCCACCATGCGCAGCGCGATCCGGTCCTTGACCGAGCCGCCCGGGTTGACGTACTCCACCTTCGCCAGCACGGTGGCCTGGATGCCCTCGGTGACGTTGCGCAGGCGGACCAGCGGGGTGTTGCCGATCAGCTCGACGACGTTGTCGTAGTACTGCACCTCGTTGTGCCCTTCGTCGCGCCGCCGTCGTGGGGCGGTCGGTCAGCCGTCAGTTCGCCGACCAGCGTACGTGCCCTCAGGGCACCGCATGCCCCGGGATGACGGAGCTGCGACGCGTCTCCCACTCCAGGAACCGCTCGGTCTCGGCGAGCACGCTGCCGGCCAGCCAGGTGACCATGACCGCGTCGTCGGCCAGTCCGAAGATCGCCAGTGGGATCTCCGGCAGCAGGTCGATCGGGGAGACGATGTACGCCGTCGCCCCGGCCATCAGCGCCAGGCGCAGGCCACCGTCGTACTCGCCCCGGCTGGTCGCGCGGATCATCCGCGGCAGCGCCGCCAGCCGGGCCCCGAGCGACGGCCCGCCCCGCGTGCCCGCCGCCAGCGCCCGGGCCAGCGCGGCGAACGCGGCGCTGCGCTTCAACGTCTTCCCCATGATGTCGCCCCTCTCTGCCCGACCATGGTGCGGCCCGGTGGCAAGTCCGCACCCACTACCCCACCGGTACCCATTCCGGGCGTCGCCCAGCCATCCGATCACGGACAGCAGTGGTCGTACCGGCGCGATACTGTCGGTTCATGGGGGACGCTGGTTCCGTCGCGCCGGTCCGCCGGCAGCGCGCCCGGCAGATCGTCCGCCTCGCGGCGGTCGGCACGGGCGCCACGGTGGCGGCCACCCTCGCCACCGGCGGGGTGCTGCTCGGCCAGGCCCGGCAGGCTCGCCGCACCATCCCGATGGCCCAGGCCCCGCCGCCTCGCTGCGACGGCGTCTACGGAGCCAGGCTGCCCGGTCCTCCGATCACCGTGGTCGTCCTGGGCGACTCCTCCGCGGCCGGCTACGGCGTGCACAGGCGCCGGGAGACGCCGGGTTCGCTGCTTGCCACCGGGCTGTCCCGCCGGCTGCACCGGCCGGTCCGGCTGCACCGGTTCGCCGTGGTCGGCGCGCTGTCGTCCGGCCTGAAGCCGCAGGTCGAATCCGCCCTGGAGGTCGGGCCGGACGTGGCGGTGATCCTGGTCGGCGGCAACGACGTCACCAACCGCACACCGTTCCCGGTGGCCGTGCGCTACCTGGTCGACGCGGTCCGCACGCTGCGGGCAGCCGGCTGTGAGGTGGTCGTCGGCACCTGTCCCGACCTGGGCACCATCCGGCCGATCCAGCCGCCGCTGCGCTGGCTGGCCCGGCGCTGGAGCCGCCAGCTGGCCGCCGCGCAGACGGTGGGAGTGGTCGAGGCCGGCGGCCGTGCCGTCTCGCTCGGCGACATGCTCGGGCCGCGGTTCGCCGCCGACCCCGGTCGGATGTTCGCCTGGGACCGATTCCACCCCTCCGCCGAGGGGTATGCGATAGCAGCGGCGGCGTTGCTGCCCACCGCGCTGTCCGCCCTGGGCGCGGTCCCGGAACGCGGGCCTGTCCTGCCCGGCGTGGAAGGCGTACGGTCGCTCCCGGAGGCCGCCCAGCAGGCGGCCCGGCACGCCGGCACGGAAGTCAGCGGCGCCCAGTTCCGGGGGCGCGACCGCGGGCCGGGCGGGCGGTGGGCGCAGCTTCGCCGGCGGGCCTTCTTCGGCGTCGGCGCGGTGCCATCGACCGGCAGCGCCGCCGACTCGGCAACGCTGGAGGGAACGGCATGAGCGAGCGCAGCGAGCGAATCGGCCGGCTCGGCGCGGAGGTGCCTCATGGCGGCACGGAGCGAAGCGGAGTGCTGTCATGAGCGAGCGCAGTGAGGTGGCCCGGTGGGGCCGGGCGGCGGCCCTGTCGCTGCTGGCCGGCACGGTGGGCGGGGCGGCGGTCCTGGCCGGCCAGGCCGTCGCCGCCCGTAGCCGGGAGTACGCCCAGCCCGAGCTGGGTCTGATGCTGCGCGCGACGGTCGGACGCGCCGACGCTCTGCCGCTGCGACTGGTGCTGCTGGGCGACTCGTCGGCGCTCGGCGTGGGCGTCGACCGGTTCGAGGACACCATCGGCGGCCAGCTCGCCAACCTGCTCGCCGAGGGACCGTCCGGCCGCCGGGTGCAGTTGTCCAGCGTCGGTGTCTCCGGCTCGCGCGCGACCGATCTGGCCACCCAGGTGGCGCGGGCACTGCTCGGCGAGCGGCCCGACGTGGCGGTGGTGCTGATCGGGGCAAACGACGCGACTGCCATGGCCCGGCCCGGTGACGCGGCGGCCTATCTCGGCTCGGCGGTACGCCGGCTGCGGGAGGCGCACGTCGAGGTGGTCGTGGGCACGTGTCCGGATCTCGGCGCCGTCCGCGCGGTCGCCGCCCCGCTGCGCCAGGTGCTCGGCTGGTCCGGACGGCGGATGGCACGGGCCCAGACGGCGGCCGTGCTGGACGCCGGCGGCACCGTCGTCGACCTGGGCACCGAGACCGGTCCGGTATTCCGCGCGGACGCGGGCACGCTGTGCCACGACGGCTTCCATCCGTCTGCCGACGGCTACCGGGTGTGGGCGCACGCCCTGCTCCCGGCAGTCGAGGCCGCCGCCGCTGTCGCGTTCCGGCACCACCGGCGACCGCCCACGGGGTGACATTTCCCGCCCGCCTCGCGGCTTCCCGGGCATGTTACTAGCGCGTTAACGTTGGCTCATGCCGATTGAGTCGCCCCGCGACGCCGTCATCGTCGCCACCGCCCGGTCCCCCATCGGCCGCGCGTTCAAGGGTTCCCTCCGCGAGGTCCGCCCGGACGACCTCGCCGCAACGATCGTCCAGGCCGCCCTCGACAAGGTCCCAGCGCTCGACCCCACCACCATCGACGACCTCTACCTCGGGTGCGGTCTGCCCGGTGGCGAGCAGGGCTTCAACATGGCCCGGGTCGTCGCCACCCTGATGGGGCTGGACGGCCTGCCCGGCGCCACGCTGACCCGTTACTGCGCGTCCTCGCTCCAGACCACCCGGATGGCGATGCACGCGATCCGGGCCGGCGAGGGCGACGTGTTCATCTCCGCCGGTGTGGAGATGGTCTCCCGGTACGCCCGGGGCAACTCGGACACGCTCCCGCCGGAGGCGCAGGCGCTGGTCGGGGGCGGCTGGGAGAACCCCCGCTTCGCCGAGGCGCGGGAACGTTCCTCGGCCCGCGCGAAGGGCGGCGCCGAGGTGTGGACCGACCCGCGCGAGGCCGGTCAGCTCCCCGACATCTACCTCGCCATGGGGCAGACCGCGGAGAACCTGGCCCAGGTCTACGACGTGACCCGCGAGGACATGGACGCGTTCGGCGTCCGCAGCCAGAACCTCGCCGAGAAGGCGATCGCGGACGGCTTCTGGGCCCGCGAGATCACCCCCGTCACCACGCCGGACGGCACCGTGGTCAGCACCGACGACGGTCCGCGTGCCGGGGTGACCCTGGAGGCGGTGGCCGGGCTGAAGCCGGTGTTCCGCCCGGACGGCCGGATCACCGCGGGCAACTGCTGCCCGCTCAACGACGGCGCCGCCGCCGTGGTGATCATGAGCGCGCAGCGCGCGTCCGAGCTGGGGCTCACCCCGCTGGCCCGGATCGTCTCCACCGGTGTCACCGGGCTCTCCCCCGAGATCATGGGCCTGGGCCCGGTCGAGGCGTCGAAGCAGGCGCTCAAGCGTGCCGGCATGACCATCGACGACGTCGACCTGGTCGAGATCAACGAGGCGTTCGCCGCCCAGGTGATCCCCTCGTACCGGCAGCTCGGCATCCCGGAGGAGAAGCTGAACGTCGCCGGTGGCGCGATCGCCGTCGGCCACCCGTTCGGCATGACCGGCGCGCGGATCACCGGCACGCTGCTCAACTCGCTGGAGTGGCACGACAAGACCATCGGTCTGGAGACCATGTGCGTCGGCGGCGGCCAGGGCATGGCGATGGTGCTCGAACGACTGAGCTGAGACCGGTTCGCCGGAGCCCGGGCCGGGTACGGGAAGCCGCATGGCAACCGTCGTGGAGCGTGAGCGCAAGTACTCCGGCGACGAGGGTTTCCAGCTGCCCGACCTGACCGGGTGCGGTGGCGTCGTGACCATGTCCGACGCCACCGTCTCGGATCTGGACGCCGTCTACTGGGACACCGACGATCTGCTCCTGCTGCGCAGCGGGCACGCGCTGCGTCGGCGTACCGGCGGGCACGACGCGGGCTGGCATCTCAAGGTGGGCGCGGTCGGCGGCGCCCGGGTCGAGCATCAGTTCCCGGCCGGGGCGTCCGACGACGGCCCGCCGCCCGAGCTGGCCGCGCTGATCCGGGCCGCGTCGCGCGGTCGTCCTGTCGCTCCGGCGGCCCGGGTCGTCAACCGCCGCCGGGAACGCAAGCTGCTGGACGCGGACGACCGGGTGCTGGCCGAGGTCGCCGAGGACGACGTCCGGTCCGAAGACCTCGTGGACGGCGCGGAGCGGGCCTGGCACGAGATCGAGATCGAGCTGGTCGAGGGCGACGAGGGTCTGCTGGACGCCCTCGGCGAGCGGCTGCACGCGGCCGGCGCGCAGGACGTGGCGGTCAGCAAGTCGCACCGGGCCGTCGCCGCCCGGATCGAGCGCTTCGACGACCGGGAACCGGACGGCCCGGCGGCGCCGGTCCTCGCGTACGTCCGGGCGCAGCGGGACGCGATCGTCGGCAACCACGCGGCCGCGTACCAGGGGGACGAGGACGCGGTCCACGACATGCGCGTTGCGACCCGCCGGTTGCGGGCGACGTTGCGTACCTTCCGGGGCCTGTGGGACCGCAGGGAGAGCGAGACGCTACGAGCCGAACTGCGCGGACTCGGCAGCGAGCTGGGGCGGGTCCGCGACACCCAGGTGATGGCCGTTCGGCTCACCGACGCGGTGCACGAGCTGCCGGACGAGTTGGTGCTCGGCCCGGTGGCCGCGCGGATCGGCGAACGGTTCGCCGCCGACCTGGCCGAGGCGACCGCGGCGCTGCGGTCCGCGCTGGACTCCGACCGCTACCCCGAACTGCTGGCCCGCCTCGACCGGCTGGCCGACGCCCCGCCCGCCGACGTCGGCCGACGCTGGGTGGACCGCAGGATCCGCCGGGCGGTACGCCGCGCCGATGAGCGGCTGGACCGGGCGTTCACCGTCGCCGGGCCGTCCGGGGACGGCGCGCTGCACGAGGCACGCAAGAAGCTCAAGGCCGCCCGGTACGCGGTGGAGGTGCGGAAGCCGGCCGCCGGCAAGCCGGCCGCACGCCTGGTGAAGCGATTCAAGGCGCTCCAGGATCTGCTCGGCACCCACCAGGACTCGGTGGTGACCCGCGAGGTGCTCCGGCGTCAGGCGCTCCAGGCGTACGCCGACGGCGAGAACACGTTCACCTACGGCCTGCTGCACGCGCGGCAGGCCGAGGCCGCCGGCCACGACCGCCCGGCGGTGCTGCGGGCGCGCGACCGGGCCCGGCACCGGAAGGTACGCCGCTGGCTGAAGCGCTGAGCGGACGGTTCTCACCCACTGCCACCCGGGGCGGCGGGCCTACAGAGCCGAGCGGGTGCGAGCCACCGCCTCGGCCGCCTCGGCCAGCACCGGCTCCGCCGGAGCCGCAAGGGCCAGGTCGGCGGCGACCACGCGGAGCTGGTCGGGCAGCGCCAGGTCGGTGGGGAGCCGGGGCACCACGCGGCGCGGTTCACCGGCCGCGTCGGCGGCCAGGTTGGCGATCTCCTGGACCAGCTTGTGCACCAGGTCGGCGCGGGACATGTTGCCGCCGTCGGCCTTGGCCGACCAGCGCGGCTGCTGCCAGTGGCCGATCTGTCGGACCAGCAGGGTCACCGCCCGGTCCAGTTCCGCTGCGCTCATCGCCGCCGAGTCTACGGTCAGCGGCGTACGTAGCTGAGCAGGCGGAGGATCTGCCAGTACAGGAAGATCAGCCCGACCAGCAGTCCGAACGCGCAGTACCAGGCGTACCGGCGGGGCAACCGGTTCGCGGCCGACCGCTCGACCAGGTCGAAGTCGAGGATGAAGCTGAGCGCGCCCGCGATGATCGCCACCACCGAGAACAGGTACGGCAACCAGCCCACCCGGTCACTGAGGCTGTAGACGACCGCCCCCTGCCGCCCGGTGAACAGGTACGCGAACAGGTTGACCAGCCCGATCGCCACGATCCCGACGAGCGTGCCGATGACCAGGCGGGCCAGGCGCGGGGTGGCGCGGATCAGCCGGGCCCGGTAGAGCACGGCCATGCCGAGGAAGACGCCGAACGTGCCGACCACCGCCTGCGCCACGATGCCCGGATAGACCAGTTCGAACGCCCGGCTGGCCACCCCGAGCAGCAGCCCTTGAAGCACCGCGTACCCGACGATGACCGGCGGGCTGGTGATCTGCTTCAGCGAGATGACGAGCACCAGGGCGAGGCTGGCCAGCGCGCTTCCGGCGAGCGCTGCGGAGATCCACGCCGCCTGCGGCACCACCACCCAGGACACCGCCGCCGTGACGCCGGTGACCAGCAGCAGGCCCACGGTCCGGCTGACCACGTCGGCCACCGTCATCGCGTCGGCGGTCCCGACCCCGAGCACCTGCCGCTGCGCGCGGCCGACGTCGTCCAGCCGGTCCAGCACCGGATTGGCACTGCGCACCGTGACCACCTCCCGCCCACGTACCGAATCCCACTCTGCCCCCGGCGGGGCGGCCGGGACGGGGAAACGGCGACGCCCGCCGCCGCGGATGCGGCAGGCGGGCGTCGTCGGGGAGGGCGTGCTGTCAGTCGTCGCCCTGGAAGTAGCTGAGCAGCCGCAGGATCTCGATGTAGAGCCAGACCAGGCCCACCACGATGCCGAAGGCGGCAGTCCACGAGTAGCGCTGCGGGAGGCCCATCCGGACCCCCTCCTCGATGTCGGCGAAGTTGAGCACGAAGCTCAGCGACGCCACCACGATGCAGACCAGGCTGAAGCCGATCGCGAGCGGGCTGCCGTCACGCAGGTGCGTGTTCACGCCGAACAGCGCCAGCACCAGGTTGACCATCATGACGCCGAACAGGCCGGCCATGATCGCCACCATGATCCGGGCGAACTTCGGCGTGGCCCGGATGATCCGCGCCTTGTAGATCATCGCCATCAGGAAGAACACGCCGAACGTGGCCACGACCGCCTGGAGCACGATGCCGTCGTAGAGCGACTCGAACGCCTTGCTGACCATGCCGACGAAGACGCCCTCGATGACCGAGTACGCCACGACGAGCGCCGGGTTGGCCATCCGCGAGAACGAGATGACCAGGCCGAGCACCAGGCCGACCACCGCGGCGCCGATCCAGGCCACGCCGACGAGCGAGTCCGGCACGAGCACCCAGGCCGCCGCGGCCGAGGCGCCGAGGATGGCGAGCATGAGGACCGTCTTGACGACCACGTCGTCGAGGGTCATCGGAGTCACGGTGGGCGGGGCCACCGGCTGGCCGTAGCCGCCCGGGTAGGGCTGGGCGTAGGGCTGCTGGGGGTACTGCTGCGGGCCGTACTGCTGCTGCGGGTACTGCTGGGGGTATCCGGGCTGACCGTACGGCCCGGGCTGGGCGTACCCGGCCGCCCGCTCACGCTCTGCCGCCTGGCCGAGCCGGGCGAGCACCGGGTTCGAGGTCTTCACTTCTCAGGCCTCCCTCAGGGGGTCGATCGCACGTAGACGTGCTACTCCAGGGTAGACGTGGCCGCAATCGCCCGTGCGACGGCTAGCTGTGGGAAAGCTGAGAGTTCACGTGCCCGGGGCGGGGGTCGAACCCGCACGCCTTGCGGCAGCCGCTTTTAAGGCGGCCGTGTCTGCCGTTCCACCACCCGGGCGGGTGACACCGGCGCGTCGACACGCGGCGGTGCAGATCTCACCGTAGCGGCTCGGCCGCGACGCGGCGTACCCCGACGGGTGCGGCCGTTATGGTCGAGGCCGTGACCAGCGCCGCCCGCACGGCACCCGGGCCCGATCACGCCCGGGCGGCCCGCCCGGCGGCGGTCACGCGGCGGGTGACGGCCGCGCTCCGGCGGCACCGGGCGGACCTGCTCGTCGGGGTGGCGTTCGTCGCGCTCGCCGGCTGGCTCACCCACGGACTCTGGCCGGCGCCGGGCACGCGCGTGCTCGCGCTCAACCCGGCCGACCAGACGCTGTACGAGTGGTTCCTGGCGCTGGACGCGCGCGCCCTGCGCGGCGAGCTGAGCCTGGTCACCGACCGGTTGAACGCGCCGGACGGGGTCAACCTGATGGCGAACACCTCGGTCGTGGCGCTGGGCGTGCTGTTCGCCCCGGTCACGCTGGCGTTCGGGGCGCCTGTGACGTTCGCCCTGCTCGTGGCCGCGAACATGGCCGGTACGGCGCTCGCCTGGTATCTGCTGTTCACCCGTGTCCTGCGGGCCCGCCGGTTCGCGGCCGCGCTCGGCGCGGCGCTGTGCGGCTTCGGGCCGGGCATGGTCTCGCAGAGCAACGGCCATCTGCACATGACCGCGCAGTGGCTGGTCCCGGCGCTGGTCTGGCTCGTGGTCCGGCTGCTGCGCGCCGCCGACCCGGCCGGCCGCGCGGACGGTCCGGACCGCCGCCGGATGGCGTCCTCGACGGCCGGGCTGGCGGCTGTCGTCACCGTGCAGGTCTTCGTCGGCGAGGAGGTGCTGTTCCTCGCCGCGCTCACCCTGGCGGTGATCGCCGTCGCGTACGGACTGGCCGACCGGGACCTGCTGCGCCGGGCCGGCCGCGGCTTCGCCGGTGGGCTGCTCGCCGCCGCCGGGCTGGCGCTGCCGGTGCTGGCGTACCCGCTGTGGGTGCAGTTCGACGGCCCGCAGGGCGTGGCGGACGGGATGTTCCCGCCCGCCTACTTCTCGGCCGACGTGATCGCCTGGACCCGCCTCTCCGCGCTGTCGGTGTTCGGCAGCCCGGAGGCGGTACGGCTCACCACCGGCCCGGCCGAGTTCACCTCGTTCCTGGGCTGGCCGCTGCTGCTGGTCGCCGTCGGCTGCGCGGTCTGGCTGGGCCGGCGTGCACCGGTGGTGGCGCTCGTGGCCGGCGCGCTGGTGATGGCCGCGCTCGCGCTCGGCCCCGAGGTGGTGGCCGGCGGTGAGCGGACCGGGATCCCCGGCCCGTACGCGTTGCTGGCCGGGCTGCCGGTGGTGGACGGCGCGCTGCCCACACGGTTCGCGCTCGCGGTGCTGCCGCTCGTCGGCACGGTGGTCGCGCTCGCCGTGGACCGGGCGCTCGGCGAGTCCGGCCGGGCCCGCCGGATCGTCCCGGTCGCGGTCGGCGCGGCGGTGCTCAGCGTCTTTCCCACGCCCCTGCCCACCATGGACCGGCCGCCGCTGCCCGAGTTCGTCACCGGCGGCCACTGGCGGCAGTGCGTACGCCCCGGCGGCGTGCTGGTGCCGGTGCCCACCGCCACCCCGCAGGATCCTTGGCCGATGCGCTGGGCCACCGCCACCGGCGTCGCGTTCGCCATGCCGGAGGGCTTCTTCATCGGCCCGTACGGCCGGAACGGCTCGGCCACCATGGGCACCTGGCAGCGTCCCACCTCGGCACTGCTCGCCGACGTGGCCCGCCGGGGCGTGGCACCCGCGGTCGGTGACCGGCAACGCCGCCAGGCCGCCCGGGACGTCGAGTTCTGGCACGCCTCGTGCGTCGCGGTGACCGACGACACCCCGCACGCCGAGATGCTGCGCCGCACCCTGGAGCAGCTCTACGGCCCCGGCGTCCGGCTCGCCGACGCCTGGACCTGGCGGTTCTGAGGCCGGGCAGCGGTTCGGAGCCCGGACACGGCGAAGGGCCCCTCCCGTACGGGAAGGGCCCTTTCGCGAAGGCGTCAGACGCGCGCGGCGACCGGCGGCGCGGACGCCTCGGCGAACTCCTCACGCGGGTCGTGCAGCTGGCCCAGCGCGACCACCTCACGCTTGAGGAAGAACGCGAGCGTCCAGTCGACCACCACGCGCACCTTGCGGTTGAACGAGGGGATCCGCGACATGTGGTACGTCCGGTGCATGAACCAGGCCGGCCAGCCGGTCATCTTGATGCCGTAGACCTGCGCCACGCCCTTGTGCAGGCCGAGGCTGGCCACGCTGCCGGCGTGCTTGTGCTTGTAGTCGACCGGCTCGCGCCCGCGGATCACGTTCGCGATGTTGTCGGCCATCCGCGCGGCCTGCCGCACCGCGTGCTGGGCGCTCGGGGAGCAGAAGTTGCCCGGCTCCTTGGTCAGGTCCGGCACGGCGGCGCAGTCACCGGCGCTCCACGCGCCCTCGACCACCCGGTCGCCGTCCACGATCTGCAGCGTCGGCCGGCAGGTGACCCGGCGACGATCGTCACGCGGGAAGTCGGTCGCGTCGAGCATCGGCGACGGCTTCACACCGGCGGTCCAGACGATGGTGTCGGACGGGAAGCTGTCGCCGTCGGAGAGCTTCACCACACCGTCGACGCAGGACTCCAGCCGGGTGTCCAGGCGGATGTCCATGTCCCGCTTCATCAGCTGCTGCACCGTGTAGGCGCCCATATCCCGGTCGACCTCGGGCAGCACCCGCTGGGTCGCCTCGACGAGCACCCAGCGCATGTCCTCGGGCTTCAGCTCCGGGTAGTAGCGCAGCGCGTCCCGGGCCATGTCCTCCATCTCGGCGAGCGCCTCGATGCCGGCGTAGCCACCGCCGACGAAGACGAACGTCAGCGCGCGGCCGCGTACCGCCGGGTCGGTGGTGGAGGCCGCCACGTCGAGCCGGTCCAGCACGTGGTTGCGCAGGAAGATGGCCTCGCCGATGGTCTTGAACCCGATGCCGTTCTCGTGCAGGCCGGGGATCGGCAGGGTGCGGGAGACCGAGCCGGGGGCGACGACCACGTGGTCGTACTGGATGTCCCGGGCCGGGCCGCTGATCGGCTGCACCACAGCGGTCTTGCGGTCGTGGTCGATCCGGGTGACGGTGCCCGCCACCACGGTGCACTTACGCAACTCCCGCCGCAACGGCACCACAGCGTGCCGAGGGGAGATGTTGCCCGCCGATGCCTCCGGGAGGAACGGCTGGTACGTCATGTGCGGCTGCGGGTCGACGACGATGACCTCGGCCTCACGCCTGTTCAACTTCTTGGACAGGCGCAGAGCGGCGTACAGGCCCACGTGACCGGCACCCACGACAAGGATCCGCTTCGGGTTCACGTCATCTATCTTTCCCCGGGGTCCCCGGGTAATCCCGCTCGAGACCCCCTTCTGTGACGGAGCACAACCCGTGTGACCTGCGCAACGCCACCGGAACGCTACGTCACCTGCGTCGTAGCAGCCACCCCAGCAGCGCGCTCAGACCCACCGCCACCAGCAGCCCCACCACTGTCACCGCCTGTGAGCCGTCCGTCCCGCCCACTCCCCCGAGCCAGGCCAGCGCCACGCCCAGCACGGCGCTGGCGAGCACCACGCCGCCTGCCCGGCCCAGCCACCGCGACACCACGTCCGGGTCGATCAGACCGTCGTAGGGCAGCAACGCGGCGAGCGCGCAGAGCGAGTGCGCCAGGTAAAGCAGCGTCGCCACGGCGAGCAGCCGCCACAGCGACGGCGGACGGTCGAAGCCGAGCGCGGCCAGCAGCCAGCCGCCGACCGTGACCAGCGCGGTGAACGTCGGCCAGATCCGGCGCGGCCCGGCCGCCGGCAGCACCGCGGCGACCGTCAGGACCAGCAGCGAGCGCGGGGTGAAGGCCTGCACCGGGTACGCGAGCAGGAAGCCGGCCAGCACGGTGAGAAAGATGCCGCCGCGTACCAGCAGCGGCAGCGGGCTGACCCGGGCGGCGGCGTACCGCAGGGCCCGCACCCGCTCGACGACAGCGTTCACCGGGCTGCCTCATCGTTCGCGACTGCGGGACTCCGCTTCGCTGCGTTCCTCGCGCTCACCGGGCTGCCTCATCGTTCGCGACTGCGGGACTCCGCTTCGCTGCGTTCCTCGCGCTCACCGCAGCCCTGCCTTCGGGGCGGTCGCCAACCTGGCCACGTCGCGCAGCACCTCGTCCAGGCTGCCGGAGCCCGCCCAGCGCACCACCGGCACCCCGTGCTCCCGGAGCTGGCCGATCATGGTGTCCCGGTCCAGCCGCCACAGCCGGTACGCCACCTCGGCCCAGCCCCGCTCCTTCGGCACCGGCAGCTCGGCCGGCAGCGTGTCCACCGCCACCACGAACCGCCCGCCCCGGGCCAGCCGGGCCAGCATCTGCGCGGACCGCTCGTCGAGCAGCGGCGTGAGCACCACCACGAGCGCGTCCGAGGAGAGCACCTGAGGGCCGAAGACCTGGTCGTACGGTTCGTGTGGGGACGAGTCGGCCTGCACGTCGAGCAGCCACTCCAGCACGGTCAGGTACTGCCGCCGCCCGGTGGCCGGGCGCAGCCGGCGGGCGGACGGCCCGTACTCCAGCATCGACACCCGGTCGCCGCGGTGCAGGTAGTGCTCGGCGATCGCGGCGGCGGCCCGGACCGTGGTGTCCAGCACCGACGCGGTCCCGTTCACGCCGCCGGAGCGGCCCGCCTCGGCCAGCACGTCCAGCAGCAGCACCACCTCGGCGTCGCGGTCGGACAGGGTGGCCGCGACGTGCAGTTGCCGGGCCCGCAGCGACACCCGCCAGTCGATCCGGCGCAGCCGGTCGCCGGGCGCGAACACGCGTACCCCGGCCAGTTCGCCGCCCTCGCCCGGCCGCCGCGAGCGGTGCGCGCCGACCAGCCCGGCGGCCCGGGGCATCGCCTCGACCGCGTCGAACGACTCGGTACGCGGATAGACCCGGGCCCGGATCGGCTCGGTGATCACCGCGCGGGAGACCAGCAGCCCGTCGGCGGCGGCGACCCGCGCCCCGGCCGGGCCGATCGGGTGCCGTCCCCACCGCAGCGCGGTGCCGGTCAGTTCCACGTCGACGGCGCTGCCCGGGGGTACCGAGGTGACGAACGGCCGGTCCGCGCCGCCGGAGCGGCTCACGTCCAGCCCGGTGCCGCCGAAGCCGACCTGCTCCACCCGCAGCCAGCGCGACATCCGGGTGCGGACCACCGCCAGGTCGTATCCGACCAGGTCGGGGTTGGCCACCGCGACCGTCGCGGCAATCGGCGAGCCCTCGACCAGGCGGGTGTCCGCGACGCCCAGTTCCAGCTCGGGCAGTCCGGCGGGACGGCGGCGCAACGCGTACGCGGTCCCCAGCGCGAACGGCGTGGCGAGCACCACCAGATCGATGCGACCGAGCAGGACGGCGGCGACGAGCAGCACGCCGGTGAGCAGCACGGCCCGGCCGAGCGCCCAGGTGGGCGCCCAGCCGTTCGCCGCGTCGGCCCGGTCCATCAGCGTCCGGCGGCGTAGCTGGGCAGCGCGCCGCTGGCCGGGGCGGGCGTCGACTCCAGCACCTCGCCGACCACGAAGGACGGATCGACCCGGCGCAGCCACATCTCCGGCCGTAGCGTGATCCGGTGCGCCAGAGCAGGCGCCGCCACCGCCTTGACGTCCTCCGGCACCACGTAGTCGCGGTTGGCGAGCACCGCCCGCACGCGGGACAGCAGCAGCAGCGCCAGCGAGCCGCGCGGGGACGCGCCGACGAGCGCCGACGGGTGCTCCCGGGTGGCAGCGGTGAGCGCCACGATGTAACGGCCGATCGAGTCCTCCACCACCACGTCCTCCAGCGCGGCCTGCATCGCGCGCAGCGTGGCCGCGTCCACCACCGGCTTGATCTCGGCCTCCTCGCGGCGGCGGGCGATCCGGCGGCGTAGCACGTCCCACTCCTCGTCGTGACTGGGGTAGCCGAACGACACACGCAGCAGGAAACGGTCGAGCTGCGCCTCCGGGAGCGGGTACGTGCCCTCGTACTCGATCGGGTTGGCGGTGGCGAGCACGTGGAACGGCTCGTCCAGCTTGTAGGTCACGCCCTCCACCGAGACCTGCTTCTCCTGCATCGCCTCCAGCAGCGCCGACTGCGTCTTCGGCGGCGTCCGGTTGATCTCGTCGGCGAGCAGCAGGTTGGTGAACACCGGCCCGGCCCGGAACGCGAAGTCGCCGCTGCTCTGGTCGTAGAGGAACGAGCCGGTCACGTCGGCGGGCAGCAGGTCCGGGGTGAACTGGAGTCGCCGGAAGTCCAGCCCGAGCGCCTGCGCGAAGCACCGCGCGGTGAGCGTCTTGCCCAGGCCGGGCAGATCCTCCAGCAGCACGTGACCACCGGCGAGGATGCCGGCCAGCACCAGCTCCAGCGAGTCGCGCTTGCCGACCACGACGGTGCCGACCGCGTCCAGGACGGCCCGGGCGAGCCGGCCCACCTCGGCGGGGGCCATGCTCCGGTCCACGTCGTTCATCAGATCTTCTCCAGTTCGGCGACGATCGCCGCGAGGTCGCGCGGCGACGGAGGGCGGCGGACGGGGGCGGCGAGGAACGTCCACAGTGGCTCGCCCAGCACCGACCGGGCGCGGGCCGGGTCGGACTCACGGGTGACGCCGTGGCGCTGGCGCAGCCGTTCGTCGGCCAGCTCGCCGAGGCGGGGCAGGATGCGCTCGTTGAACCGGTCCCGGTTGTCGGCACACCAGTCCAGCGGGCGCTCCCAGCCGTTGATCGCGACACGCAACGCGTCCCGGACGGACCAGTTCCAGGTGCCGGGCTCCTCACCGGCGGGCGCCCGGGCCCCCGCGCGGGGCGGCGGCGGGGGTGAGAGCGCGGTGGTGACCCGGCGTACGGCGAGCACCGCGAGCACACCCGCCACGATGATCCAGATCGGCACCCGCAGGCCGACCGTGCGCAGGACGACCACTGCCACGACCACGATGGCGGCGGTGACCGCGGCGGTCCGCAGCAGCAGCCGGGCCCGGCTGCCGCCGGAGGGCCGGGTCTCCTCCCCGGCGGGCTCCTCGCCGAACGAGAGCAGGTCGTCGATGCTGGTGCTCACGACGCCTCCCCCGTCGCCAGGCTGGTCAGCTCGCCGCGCAGCCGGCGCAGCGCGGCACGGGCCTGGTCCCGGGTGCGCTCGTCGACCGGGTGCGTGGCGTACCGGGCTTCCCGGTAGACGTGCGCGAACCCGTCCAGCACGTCGGCGCTGGCGATCGCCGGGATGCCGGCCGCCGGGTCGCCGCGCAGCAGCCGCGCAACCAGATCGGTCGGGGTGTCGCCGGTGCGCCGGGGCACGCCCACGTCCTCGGCGGCCTCCTCCAGCCGGACCCAGCAGGCGATGACAGCGGTTCGCGGGTCGGTGGCACGGTCGTCCAGTTCCTCCAGCCCGGCGTCCAGGGCGGCCACCACCTCGCGGGCGGTGCCCTCGGCGGTCCGCCGGGTGCGCCGGACCGGCACCGCGCGTGTGGTCCGGCGCAGCGCGCCGCCTACCACGCTGTAGAGCACGTAGCCGACGACGCCCAGCACGATCACGGCCACCAGGGCCACGGCGGCGGTGCCCAGCCAGTCGGCCACCCCGCTCGAGGAGGGGATGCCGGCTTCCCGGGGCTCGACGGGGATCGTCGGCGGCGCCTCGGACGGATATTCCGGGACGTACGGGATGTTCTCCACTGGCGGGATCCGGCTGGCGCCGATGGCGGAGTGGCCGGCGGCGAACGCGGCGGCCACGAGCAGCGCCGCCACCGCGACGACCGGCCACCACCTGCGCAGCACGCCGAAATCCATCCCACCGCCTCAGGTGTCGCTCAGTCCACCCCCGGACAGGTGCTTCGCCCGGGTGAACACGTCGTCCAGCATCGAGGGCGTGAGCCGGCCGGTGAAGGTGTTCTGCTGGCTGACGTGATAGCAGCCCAGCAACTCCGGCACGGACTCGCCGGACCAGTGTGCCCCATGACCGAACGCCGGTCGCGGCGTGGGCGGCCGCTGCCCGTACACCTGACGTAGCACCGGCCACCACGCGGCCCAGGCGAACGCGCCGAGCGCGACCACGACGCGCAGCGTGGGACGGATCAGTTCGACCTCGCGGTGCAGCCACGGCGCGCAGGTGTCCCGCTCGGCCGGGGTGGGTTTGTTGTCCGGCGGCGCGCACCGCACGGCCGCGAAGATGCGGGTGTCGCGCAGCGTCAGGCCGTCGTCGGCGGAGACGCTCGCCGGCTGGTTGGCCAGCCCGGCGCGGTGCAGCGCGGCGAACAGCACGTCGCCGGACCGGTCCCCGGTGAAGATCCGGCCGGTGCGGTTGCCGCCGTGCGCGGCGGGCGCCAGGCCGAGGATGGCGATCCGCGCGTCCGGCGGGCCGAGGCCGGGCACCGGCCGCCCCCAGTAGTCCTGGTCGCGGAACGCCGCCCGCTTGACCCGGGCCACCTCCTCGCGCCACGCCACCAGGCGTGGGCAGGCGAAGCAGTCGCTGACCGCGCCGTCGAGGTCGGCCAGGTCGGCCGCCCGCGCGGCGCGGGCGACCACGTCCTGCGGGGTACGCGACTCAGCCAAGCTTCGCCCGGAACAGTTCCAGCGTGCGGGCCCAGGCGGTGGCGGCGGCCCGCTGGTCGAAGTGCTCCGGCCGGTCCTCGTTGAAGAACGCGTGCGCGGTGCCCGGGTAGTCGAACGTCTGGCAGGTGCCACCGGCCGACTCGATGGACCGGCGTACGCTCTGCACCCCGTCGGCGGCGGACAGGCCGTCGGCCTCGGAGCAGTGGATGAGCGCCGCCTTGCCGGCGTAGCCGGCCCAGCCGCCCTCGTCAGCCGCCCCGACGGCCATGCCCTCCCAGGGCAGTCGCGGGTAGAACCCGGCGGTGGCCACGATGCGCTCGGAGGACGTGCCGGACCACAGGGCCAGGCTGGCGCCCGCGCAGAACCCGGCGCAGCCCACCTTGCCGGCGACCTCCGGCCGGCTCGCCAGGTATTCGGCGGCGGCGGCGATGTCGGTCGCCGCCTCGTCCATCTGAGAGCTGTTGAGCATCAGCTGCGGCTCGGTCGGCTTCACGGCCGGCCCGCCGTGCCGGAAGTCGGGCGCGAGGGCGACGAAACCGGCCTCGGCGAAGCGGTCGACCACGGCCCGGACGTGGGGCGCGAGACCCCACCAGTCCTGGATGACGATGACCGCCGGGCTGGCCGCACCGCCGGAGGGTATCGCGAGATACCCCTCGCTCGTCCCCCCGTTGCCGGTGAAGCTCACCATCTCGCCCATGGGCCCGTCCTCCTTGCGGTCAGTCAACGTTGGCTGGTCGCACAGTTGGCTGTTACGTGCCGGTAGCGTGCCACGCGGTCACCGGCCCGGGGAAGACGGAACAACAGTGGCATTCACCTCCTGTCGACCTGCCGGACAGGCACACACACCGGGTATAGCGATTGCTAAACTGGCCACGTGGTAGCTGGAGACTGGGACGTCTACCTGGTCGACGAGGTGCGGCAGTGGCTCGACACACTCGACGCGTCCACCCACGCGCGGGTGGTGCAGGCGATCGACCTCCTGGCAGAGCACGGACCAGGACTCGGGCGACCCCTCGTCGACACCATCCACGGTTCGTCCATGGCGAACTTGAAGGAGCTACGGCCGGGCACCGTGCGTATCCTTTCGCGTTCGACCCGTGGCGTTCGAGCATCCTCCTGGTCGCCGGCGACAAGTCCGGCCGCTGGAAGACGTGGTATCAGGAGGCCATTCCCGTAGCCGAGCACCGCTACGAGCTCTACCTCAAGGACCGGGCACGAGAGGAGGGGAACGCATGAGCGACTACTCCCGATGGCAGGACATCCGCGCCGACCACGTCGCCCGGGCCGGCGGGGAAGGCGCGGTCGACGCGGGTAAGCAGGAACTCCTCGCCGAGGTCATCGGTCACCGCCTCGCGGAGGTACGGCGAGCGCGCGGCCTGACCCAGCAGCAGGTGGCCGACCGGATGGGCGTCACCAAGGGACGGGTCTCCCAGATCGAGCAGGGAAAGATCTCCGGCCAGGAAGTGGTGGCGCGGTTCGCCGCAGCGCTGGGTGGCCGGCTCCACCAGGCGATCTACTTCGACGACGGTGACATCGCCGCCATCGCCTGACAGCGAATCCCCGCGAGATCTTGGAGGGTTCCGGCCCCTGTGGGGGCCGCTTCCTACCAAGATCTCGCGGGGTCGAGCGCGCTCAGGGCGTCGACGTGGGTTGCGCGGAAGCGCTGGGGGTTGACGCAGAGGGCGCGGCGGGCGTCGGGGCCGCGGACGGGGTGACGCTGTCCGTGGGCGCGAGTGCGGGCGGGGCGATCGACGGCGAGGCCGGTGCGCCGAACGGGGCCAGTTCCGGGCAGTACGGATAGGCGTTGCGGGGTGCGGGCACCGCGCCGGACGAGTCCAGGCAGTTCGGCCAGCCGAGCCGGATCGGCACGCCGTTCTGGTCGAACAGCTGCGCGTCGCGGATCAGCAGCCCCTGCTGGTCGTAGACGAAGACGTCCTCGATGCGCTCGTACCGCCGGTCCACCGACGTCTGCTCGTAGCCGCTGTAGACGTCGGAGCTTGCGTTCCGGTCCACGTCGACGAGCACCGCGAAGCCGAACAGCAGCAGCGCGACCGTGCCCAGCCTGTGCAGGCGACGCGGCCAGCCGGTGAAGCCTGCGGAACGGCGGCCGAGCCACAGTGACGCGACCACCGCGCCGATGAGCAGCAGCAGCCCGGCCGACGCGTTGTCGTTCGGCCGGGGCAGCAGACCGGGCCGGGCACCGTCCACCATCACGCTGATCAGCAGCGCGGCCAGCCAGCCGCGGAGCAGCCACCAGGCCGGGCGCAGCGGACGCAGGAAGTCGCTCACCGTCGCGTGCCCGAGCAGCGGGCCGAGCTGGCGGTCCAGCAGTCGCATCTGAGTGGCCGCCTGAGCCCGCGCCTCGGCCAGGCGGTGGAAGCGCGCCGGTCGCCGCCCCTCCTCGGCGCCGGCGGCGGCGCGCAGCTCGGCCGCGTACGCCTCGGGGGTGCCCAGCCGGTCCACGAGCGCGCCCTCGCCCTCGGCGGCCACCTCGGCGAGGTGTTCCGGCAGGTCCTCGGTCAGCTCGTCGCGGACCCCCGGCGGCAGGTCGGCGAGCGCCGCGCGTACCCGGTCGACGTAGTCCGTGATCTCCTGCCCAGTGACGGTCATGCCGCCATCCCCCGATCGTCGAGCAGTGCGTCCATGGTGGTGGCGAACGAGCGCCAGGTCTTGCCGGAGCGGGTGAGCTGGTCACGCCCGGCGGTGTTCAGCGAGTAGTACTTGCGGTGCGGCCCGGACTCGCTCGGCACCACGTACGTGGTGAGCAGGCCCGCGGCGAACAGCCGGCGCAGCGTGCCGTAGACCGAGGCGTCGCCGACCTCGGTGAGGCCGGCCTCGCGCAGCCGCCGCAGGATGTCGTAGCCGTATCCGTCCTCGTCCTTGAGCACGGCGAGCACCGCCAGGTCGAGCACGCCCTTGAGGAGCTGCGTGGTATCCACGCTCAGCACACTAGTGCGCATTGCGCATTAGTGTCAACGACACAACACCTACTGACGGGCGGTCCACCCGATGAAACGGTCGAACAGGTCGGCCGGATTCGGGTTGGTGCGAAGCAGGTCGGCGGTGGCGTCGAACAGGCAGCCCGCCATGTGGATCGACAGCGCGACGCGGTCACGCCGGTAGTCCAGCAGCAGCAACAGGCGGGCCGGCTGACACGGCCAGGGGGCCGCGCACACCCGGCACAACCACAACGGCCGCATGGGCACGTGCGGCCGCACGACCCGGCGACCGCGATCGGGTACGGGAGAACAGTTCCGCACGCTCACCCCTCGATCGTGTCGCCTCTTGTTGTCTACGTCAATAGTCTCCGTAGTTGTCGCTGTGTGGCGACGCCGACGCTGCCATCGTCAACGCGTGGAGCTGGTAGGCGTGTCGGAGATCCGGGCGATGCTCGGTAACGTGTCGCGCCAACGCGCGTCAGTGATCGCCAATCAGCGGAACTTCCCGGAGCCGATCGCCGTACTGGCGATGGGCAAGGTCTGGCGGAAGTCGGACGTCGAGAAGTGGATCAGGGAACACCGCCCCGACCTGGCGACGGACTAAGGCCCGGCCCCTCCTCGTCGACCAAGGAGTAGGCGTCCTCACAGGCGCCCCGACAGGACACAAACTCCTTGATCACGCCTGAGGAGGCAGCGGGGACGAGGGCTAGGCGAGGCTCCAGGCGATGCCGTCGAGGATGTCGTGCTCGGAGGCGACCACCGACCGCATACCGGCCCGCTCCATGATGATCCGCAGCACCAGCGCGCCCGCGCCGATCACGTCGGCCCGCCCGGGGTGCATCACCGGGTACGCCAGCCGCTGCTCACTGCTCTTGCCGAGCAGGTCGGCGGTCACCTCGGTCACCTGCTCGTACGAGATGCGGGCGTGGTGGATGCGGCTCGGGTCGTACTCCCGGAGCCCTTCGGCCAGGGCGACCACCGTGGTGACCGAACCGGCGAGCCCGACCAGCGTGGCGGCCTCGCGGCCGGGCACGGCGGCGAGCGCCCGGTCGACGGCCGCCGCGATGTCGGCCTCGGCGGCGGCGATCTCGGCCGCGCCGGGCGGGTCGCCGTGCAGGTGCCGTTCGGTCATCCGGACGCAGCCGATGTCCACCGAGATCGCGCCGCGCACGCCCTCGGCGCGGGTGCCGACGACGAACTCGGTCGAGCCGCCGCCGATGTCGACCACCAGGTACGGCGGCTCGGCGTCGGCGGGCAGGCCGCGCACCGCGCCGGTGAACGACAGGCGTGCCTCCTCGTCGCCGGTCACCACCTCGGGCGGTACGCCGAGCGTGCGCTCGACCATGGTCCGGAAGTCGGCGGCGTTCGAGGCGTCGCGGGAGGCCGAGGTGGCGCACATGCGTACCCGCTCGGCGCCGGACTTCTCGATCTCGGCCGCGTAGCCGGCGAGTGCCACCCGGGTCCGCTCGATGGCCTCCGGGGCGAGCATGCCGGTCTGGTCGACGCCCTGCCCCAGCCGGACGATCTCCATCCGCCGGCTGACGTCGCGCAGCGGCGCCGCCTCCCCCGCCGACGGGTCCGGCAGATCGGCGATCAGCAGTCGGATCGAGTTGGTCCCGCAGTCGATGGCGGCCACACGCGCACTCACGGCGCCCACCCTACGGCAGCCCGCGCCCGGTCAGAGGCGCAGCAGCATACGGGTGTTGCCGAGGGTGTTGGGCTTGACCCGTTCCAGGTCCAGGAACTCGGCGACGCCCTCGTCGTACGAGCGCAGCAGCTGCTCGTAGACGGGCTGCGGGACGGGGGCGCCGTCGATCTCGCGGAAGCCGAACGAGCCGAAGAATCCAGTCTCGAACGTGAGCACGAAGATCCGGGCGATGCCCAGCTCGCGCGCCGAGTCGATCAGCTCACCGACGATCCGGTGCCCGATCCGGTGGCCCCGGCAGGACGGGTCGACGGCCACCGTCCGGATCTCGGCCAGGTCCTCCCACATCACGTGCAGCGCGCCGCAGCCGACCACCGTGCCGTCCGGCGTCACCGCGACCCGGAACTCCTGCACGTCCTCGTACAGCGTCACCGTGGCCTTGCTGAGCAGCCGACGATCGTCGGTGTAGGTGTCCACCAGCCGCCGGATCCCGCGCACGTCCGTGGTGCGGGCCCGGCGGACCGTGATCTCGTCGGCGCTCATCTCACTGGACCGCGGGCACGTCCACGCAGGGGCCGGCCGCCCACCACTTCTCCACCAGCGCCAGCGTCTCGTCGCCGAACGGGTTGACCCCCGGCCCGGCGGCGAGCGCGTGCCCGAGGTGCACGTGCAGGCACTTCACCCGCCCCGGCATGCCACCGGCCGAGATGCCGGCGATCTCCGGCACCTCGCCGATCGCCTCCCGGCGGGTCAGGTAGTCCTCGTGCGCCGCCCGGTACCTCGCCGCCAGCTCCGGATCCTCGGCGAGCCGCTCGGCCATCTCCTTCATCAGCCCGGCCGACTCCAGCCGGCTGCACGCCGCTGTGGCACGCGGGCAGGTCAGGTAGAACAGCGTCGGGAACGGCGTGCCGTCGGCCAGCCGGGGCGTCGTCTCCACCACGTCGGGCAGGCCGCACGGGCACCTGTGGGCCACCGCCCGGGTGCCGCGCGGCGGGCGTCCGAGCTGCGCGGCCACCGCGGCCAGGTCGGCCTCGGTGGCCGGCTGGCGCTCCGGCGGGGGTACGGAGTCCGCCGCCGGCTCCTGCGGTGGTACGACGTTCAAGGTTGTGCCTTTCGTGTGGTGCTCACTTGTCCCCGCGATCGGCGTTCGCCGCCTGCACACTTGACCAGAGGGTGTCGTACCAGGGCTCGGGCGGTTTCGGCGCCCCCGGCTTGACGTCCTTGCCGGCGTCCTTCGCGGCGCCCTCCGGGTCGGAGAGCACCACGAGCAGCGTCTCGCCCGGCTTGCCCATGAAGAACCGTTCCCGGGCCTGCGTCTTGACGTACTCCGGGTCCTTCCACTTGGCCGCCTCGGCGGTGAGCCGCTCGATCTCGGCCCGCTGGGAGTCCTGCGCCGCCTCCATCCGCTCGATGTCGGCCTGCTGGTCCAGGTAGACCCGGACCGGATAGGTGTACGCCAGCGCGAGCGCGATCAGCACCGCGAACAGCACTGTGGCACGCCCGGTGAAGCGCCGGGGTTGGGGTGCGGTGAGCCGCTTGACCGGACCACCGGCGGCGGTGCGCCGGGCCGCGGCGGGGCGGCTCGCGGGGCGTACGCCGTCGGTGGCACGGGACGCGCCGGGTGACCGGCCGGCGGCGCGCGCCTCCGCGCGGACGCCGTTGTCGCGTGCCGTGGACCGGACCCGGGCCCCGCCCGCCCGGCCCGGCTGACCCGGCCGGCGGGCGGGCCGCTGGCCACCCGGTGTGCGGCGCTGCTGCATCGTCACACCCCTCCCCCGGAGCGCTCGCTCAGGCCGAACGGTAGCGCGGGAAGGCGCCCGCGCCGGCGTACCGCGCCGCGTCGGCCAGCTCCTCCTCGATCCGCAGGAGCTGGTTGTACTTGGCCACCCGGTCCGAGCGGGCCGGCGCGCCGGTCTTGATCTGCCCGCAGCCGGTGGCGACGGCCAGGTCGGCGATCGTGGTGTCCTCGGTCTCGCCGGAACGGTGGCTCATCATGCACTTGAAGCCGGCCCGGTGGGCCAGGTCGACGGCGTCGAGCGTCTCGGTGAGCGAGCCGATCTGGTTCACCTTGACCAGCACCGCGTTGGCGGCCCGCTCGGCGATGCCCCGGGCGATGCGCTGCGGGTTGGTCACGAACAGGTCGTCGCCGACGATCTGGATGCGGTCGCCGAGCGCGGCGGTGAGGGTGGCCCAGCCGCTCCAGTCGTCCTCGGCCAGCGGGTCCTCGATCGACACGATCGGGTAGTCACCGGCGAGCTTCGTGTAGTAGTTGCTCATCTCCTCGGCGCTCTTGGCGCTGCCCTCGAACGTGTAGGTGCCGTTGTCGAAGAACTCGGTGGCGGCCACGTCGAGCGCGAAGACGATGTCGGTGCCGAGCCGGTAGCCGGCCTTCTCCACCGCCTCGGCGATCAGGTCCAGCGCGGCGGCGTTGGTGGGCAGGTTCGGGGCGAAGCCGCCCTCGTCACCCAGGCCGGTCGACAGGTCCTTCTTCTTCAGCACCGACTTCAGCGCGTGGTAGACCTCGGCGCCCGAGCGCAGCGCGTCCCGGAACGTCGGCGCGCCGATCGGCGCGATCATGAACTCCTGGACGTCGACGTTCGAGTCCGCGTGCGCGCCACCGTTGAGGATGTTCATCATCGGCACCGGGAGCAGGTGCGCGTTCGGGCCGCCCAGGTAGCGGAACAGGCTCAGCTCGGCGCTGCCGGCGGCGGCCTTGGCCACGGCCAGGGAGACGCCGAGGATGGCGTTCGCGCCCAGCTCGCCCTTGTTGTCCGAGCCGTCGATGTCGATCATCTTCTGGTCGATCAGCCGCTGCTCACTGGCCTCGTAGCCGATGAGCTGGTCGACGATCCGGTCCTCGATGTTGGCGACCGCCTTCTCGACACCCTTGCCCAGGTAACGATCCTTGTCACCGTCGCGCAGCTCGACCGCCTCGAAGGCGCCGGTGGAGGCGCCGGACGGCACCGCGGCACGGGCGATCGTGCCGTCGTCGAGCCCGACCTCGACCTCGACCGTCGGGTTGCCCCGCGAGTCCAGGATCTCCCGGGCGACGATTCCCTCGATGGTTGCCACTGAGTCGCTCCTCGTTTGTGTGGTTCCGGTCCGTATGGGCCGCGACGGTGCGGCTGAGGCAGGTGTTGAACGCAGCGTATCGGTCCCCGCCCCGCCGCACGCCGCTCGGGGCGGCCCCCGGGGCGCCTGCTGAGACGGACATTCCCGGATTACCGGTCGTCAACCGGCAACCGGTTTGCGATACGTTGCGCCGATCGACAAGGCTGGGCATCATGCCTGCCGCCACGACGACTCTCCGCGTGCTCGCCGCCTCGGTCATCGCGTCGCTCTCGGTCACCGGCTGCCAGGCCCTGGACGACGCGAACGTCGCGCTCGGCCGCTCCGACCTGGTAAACGACCTCGCCGCGCGGATGGACCGGGCGCTGGAGCAGACCTGGGCCGCCGACTACCAGATCGACGGCGGCCGGACCGCCTCGATCGCGCAGACCAAGAAGCCGCTGCGCTCCACGTACACCTGGCCGGGCGGCAAGATCACGGTGACGCAGGAGTCGGTGACCCGGTGCGCGAGCACCGCCGCCCGCACCTCCTGCACCGTCACACCCCCGGTGCTCACCGCCGGCAAGCCGTCGGTGGTCGTCTACGACGAGGCGCGCAAGGAGGGCCTGGTCACGCCGCCTGCGGTGATCCGGCTGCTCACCGAGGCGGCGCTCGATCCGCAGGCGGTCATCGAGCAGAGCGACACCACGCTCGCCGGACGCCACGCCACCTGCGTCGACGTCACCCACGACGGGGAGCGCTTCAGCGCCTGCGTGACGACCGAGGGCGTGCTGGGGAGCTTCTCCGGCACGCTCGACGGCAAGCCCGCCGAGGTGACGCTGAGCCGCTACACCGAGAGCGTCGAGGCCGCCGCGTTCGCCGTGCCGGCCGGCGCCGGTGTGGTGGACCGCCGCCCCGCCACGTCGTGACCCCGTCCGGGTTCCGGCCCGTCGCCGACCACGGGCGGCAGCCGCAGCCGCACGACCTGGCGTTGCCGGTCGCCGGCCGGAAGCTGCTGACCGGCCCCGACGACGCGCAGCCGCTACGGGTCGGCGCGCTGCCCGGCGACCTCGCCTGGACACCGGTCGGCACGCTCGACGGCGTACCGGCCTGGGCCGCCGAGGTGACCGATCCGGAGTCGCTGCCCGGCCGGTGGCGCAGCTGGCGTGGCCTCGCCGCCGAGCTACCCGCACCGCAGGCGGACCTTGCCGGGCGGGCGCTCGCCGTGGTCACCTGGCGGCGTACGCACAGGTGGTGCGGCGCGTGCCGGGCCGAGCTGGCCGACGTGCCGGGCGAGATCGCCCGGCGCTGCCCGGAGTGCGGGCTGACCGTGTTCGTGCCGCTGTCCGTCGCGGTGCTGACCGCTGTCACCCGCCCCGGCCCCGCCCATGGCGCCGACGAACTGCTGCTGGTCCGCCACGCGCACGGGCCGACGCAGCTGTGGGCGCTCGTGGCCGGGTTCGTCGAGGCAGGCGAGTCGCTGGAGGCGGCGGTACACCGCGAGGTCGCCGAGGAGGTCGGCTTGACACTTCGGCGACCGGCCTACGTGGACAGCCAGCCGTGGGCGCTGTCCGGGCCGGGCACGCTGCTCGCCGGTTTCACCGCCGAGGTGACCGACCCGGCCGCCGAACCGGCCGCCGACGGCACCGAGCTGACCGAGGCGCGCTGGTTCCCGGTCGACGCGCTGCCCGCCGAGCTGCCGCCCGCGTACTCGCTGTCACGCTGGCTGATCGACGCGGTCGCCGCCGGTTCGTGACCGCCGGCCGGGTTGCCGCCGGAGCGGTGGCCGCCGGAGCGGTGGCCGTCACACCCCCAGCAGCGTCCGCAGGTGGCGCGGCGGCGGGCAGTCGTGCGCCAGCATGGCGTCGTGCCAGTCGCGCAGCGGCATGTCGTCCGGCCGCGCGGCGGCGATGCCGGCCATCTCGCTGTAGCCGACGAAGTATGTGGAGAGCTGCGTCGAGGTGAGCAGCGCCCGCCGCCACTTGCCGGACGCCTCGCCCTCCTCCTGGAAGCCACGCCCGGTCATCAGCGCCATCGCCTCGGACTCGGGCAGGTCGTCGCAGTGCACGAGCTGGTCGAGCAACGCGTTGATGGTCATCCGGAGCTGCATCTTGAGCTGCTGCAACCGCACCGGCAGCCCGCCGAAGCCGAGCCCTGCCATCAGCTCCTCGGCGTAGACCGCCCAGCCCTCGATGAACACACCCGACTCGGTGAGCGCGCGTACCCGGGTCGGACCGTCGTACCGGCGGGCGTGCGCGAGCTGGAGGAAGTGACCGGGCATCGCCTCGTGCACGGTCAGGTTGCGGATCATGTGGTCGTTGTATTCCCGGTAGAACGACTCGACCCGCTGCGCCGGCCAGTCCGCCGGGGTCGGCGAGATGCAGTAGAACGTCGGCACGTCGGCCGTCTCCAGCGGGCCCGGCGAGTCGCAGTACGCTACCGCCACGCCGCGCGCGAACTCCGGCATCTCCTGGATGACGCACGGGTCGCCGACCATGCTGACCAGGTCGTGGTGGCGGACGAAGTCACTCGCCTCGTCGAGCGTCACCGAGGCCAGGTCGACGATGGTGGCGTCGTCCGGGTGCTCGGCGGCCAGCAGGTCCAGCGCGCGGCGTACCGTCTCGTCGTCGGCCGGGCCACCGACCAGCTCGACCGACGCCGCGCGGATCTCCTCGGTGACCCGGTCGAGGTTGGCCCAGGCACGGCGCTGCACCTCGGCGGCGCTCAGCTCGGTGTCGAGCGTGTGCCACAGCCGCGCCTCCCACCGCCGCCGGCCCAGCCGCGGATCACGCCCCGGGCCGGCGTCGGCGGCCAGGCCCTGCCGCAGCCAGGCCACGAACTCCTCCAGCGCGGCGATCGCCTCGGTGGCCGCCGCGCCGACCCGCCCACGCAGCGCCGGCGCCTCGGCCAGCAGCCCGGGCACCTCGTCGCGGATCAGCGCCGCCGTACCGGTGAACTGCCCGACCGCCGTCTCCGCGTGGACCCGCGGCATGTCCCGCAGCGTCGCGCGCGCCGTCGACAGCGCATCGGGTACGGCCGACAGACGCCCGACGAGACTGGTCAGGCGCTCCTCGGCCGGGGCGAAGGGACGGGCCAGCAGGGCGTGCAGCAGCGGTCCCGGGTTGTGGCGCAGCGGATCCCACTCGTGGCTGCGGATCTCGGTGGCCTCGAACAGGCCCCTGTCGACGAGACTGGTGAGCAGCGCGTGGTCGACGCCCTCCGCCGGGTCGAGCGCGTCCGGGTCGATCTCCGCGAGCGCGTCGGCGGCGTCCTTGAGCATCGCCTGGTCGGCGGCGAGGGCGTCGGCGGAGAGGTTTGGCAGCCGGTCGTCGTAGCGGTGGTCCCCGGCGGAGGTCGCCAGCCCGGGCCGGCTCTCCAGCAACGCCTCCACGATCCGCTCCGCCAGCGGTACGAACGACTCCATCCCTCGACCCTACCGGCGGGCGGACGTTATCGGCGATCTTGCACTTTGCGCCCAGGCGGACGGGACATTTGCGACACCTTCGGGGCCGCAACTGCAAGATCGCGAGGGCTGGTCAGGTGGGGCGCTCGGCGGCTCGGACGGCTTCGGCGTACGCCAGGGCGGCCCGCCGCAGGGCGGCCTCGGGATCGATGCCGGCCTGCCGGGCGGCGGCGACGGCGGCCAGCAGGCTCGCGCCGAGCCGGGCCTCCGGGTCCACCTGCGACTCGGCCAGCGGGGGCGGTACGGCCAGGCCGACCCGGCCGGCCCGGTCCAGGATCTTCGCGGCCAGCGAGAGCGCCGGCTGGCTCAGCGCGATGCCGTCGAGCACCGATTCGCGGGTCTTCTCGGCCCGCTTGATCCGCTCCCAGTTCGCCTCGATCTCCTCGATCGAGGCGGCCGGCTCACCGGAGAAGACGTGCGGGTTGCGCCGCACCATCTTGTCGACCAGAGTGCCCGCCACGTCGTCGACGGTCCAGCTCTTGCCCTCCGGCAGGTTCTCCGCCAGCCGGGCGTGCAGCAGCACCTGGAGCAGCACGTCGCCCAGTTCCTCGCGGAGCGCATCGGTGTCGTCGGCGCTGATCGCGTCGTACGCCTCGTAGCACTCCTCCAGCAGGAAACCGGCCAGGGTGCGGTGGGTCTGTGCCCGCTTCCACGGGTCGCCGCCTGGCGAGGCCAGCCGGTCCATCACCTCGACCGCGTCGAGCAGCCGGGCGCCGGGCGGATCCCATGAGCCGTACATCAGCTCCAGTTCGGCCAGGCCGGGCTCGCGGGCCAGCCTCAGGCCGAGTTCACGGGCCAGTCTCTCGTCGCCGGTCGGGCCGGCCAGCCACACCGCCCCACCGTGCGCCGCCGCGGCGTCGAGCAGTGCCTGGGTCGCACCCTCGGTCACGACGTTCACCTCGGCGCCGGCCATCCGGACGGCCCGGGTCAGCTCGCTCTCCCCGCCGGCGAGGACCGGAGCGGAGCGTACGGCGTCCCAGGCGGCCGAGGTCAGCAGTCCGGCGGGCAGCCGGGGCGAGGTGACGAGCAGGATGATGCGCGCGGTCATGCGGCTCCGGGAGCCGGCGAACCGGAGGCCGGCGCCTCCGGCGTCGAGATGTCGGTGACCGGGCCGTCCTGGTTGACGTACGGCAGGGAGTAGAAGACGAACGACTGGCCGGTGTTCACGAGCGACGGCACGCCGGTCACGCCGAACCGGGGGTTGACGCGGACGTCCGTCTTCTCGGCCTGCTGCTGAAGCGCGTTGCTGAGGGCGGTGGCGGTGCGCACGAACCCGGCCTCGCCGAACGCCTGACGAACCTGGTCGACGCTCAGGCCCGGCTGGATCGCCCCGGCCTTCTCGATGGCTTGGTAGACGGCCATCAGGGACTCGTCGCTGAGGTCGGCCGGGGGCAGGCTCTGCTGGAGCGTGCCGGAGAGGTCGACCCACTCGCCCCACAGCTTCGTGTACTCGGTGGTCGCCGGCATGCGCAGCTCCTGCTGGAGCTGCTCCGGGGAGATCTGGTCGGCGACCTGGAGACCCTTCTCGGCCGCCACGCGCTTGCCCAGGTCGATCGCGACCAGCAGGTTCAGCACGTCCTGCCGGGTCACCGGAGACCGCAGCTCCGCCGGCGACGGCGTCTGCGGCGACTGGCTACGGACGGCGTCCGCGTACTGCCGTTGCGCGTCCTCGTAGATCGCGTCGACCCGGTCGACCGAGTACCGGTTGTCGCCGACGTATGCGGCGACGTCCGGGGCGGAACGGCCACAGGCGGCGAGAGAGAGCGCGGCGAGGACCGCGACGCTGACGGCGACGAGGGAACGGCGAGCACGCATGAGGGTCACTCTCTCACGCCCCGTACCGGCCTGTGACTCCACCCACCTCATCCCGCACCCGCCACGGAACCTGCGGGGCTGGCAGAACCGGCCAGCTCCTCGGGCTTGCCGAGGACGTCTGCCAGGAGCTGCCCGCACCACTCCAGCAGCGCCTGGTCGCGCAGCGGCTCGCCGCCGATCCGCCGGGTGCTCGGCCGGGGCACGCTGACCTGGTCGAGCGCCTGCTTGTAGACCGAGTCCGGGTGGTAGCGCTTGAGCCGCATCTGCTTCGAGTCGGGCAGCGGCAACGGGCCGAACCGGATGTGCTTGCCCTGCATCGACACGTCGGTCAGCCCGTAGCGGCGGGCCAGCAGCCGGAACCGCGCCACCGCGACCAGGTTCTGCACCGGCGCGGGCGGCTCGCCGTACCGGTCGGTCATCTCGGCGACCACCTCGCGCAGCCGTTCGGAGTCTCGCGCCTCGGCGAGCTTGCGGTACATCTCCAGGCGCAGCCGCTCCACCGCCACGTAGTCGTGCGGGAGGTGCGCGTCGATCGGCAGGTCGACCTTGACCTCCGTCTCCTCCTCGGTGCTCTCGCCCTTGAAGGCGGACACCGCCTCGCCGACCATCCGGACGTAGAGGTCGAAGCCGACGCCCTCGATGTGGCCGGACTGCTCGCCGCCGAGCAGGTTGCCGGCGCCCCGGATCTCCAGGTCCTTCATCGCCACGTACATGCCCGCACCGAGTTCGGTGTGCTGGGCGATGGTGGCCAGCCGCTCGTGTGCGTTCTCGGTGAGCGGCTTCTCCGGCGGGTAGAGGAAGTAGGCGTACGCACGCTCCCGGCCCCGGCCGACCCGGCCGCGGATCTGGTGCAGCTGGGCCAGGCCGAGCAGGTCGGCCCGCTCCACGATGAGCGTGTTGGCGTTCGGGATGTCGATGCCGGACTCGACGATGGTGGTGCAGACCAGGACGTCGAACTCCTTCTCCCAGAAGCCGACCATCACCTTCTCCAGCGCGTCCTCGCCCATCTGGCCGTGCGCCACCGCGACCCGGGCCTCCGGCACCAGCTCCCGCAGCTTGCGGGCCGTCTTCTCGATCGACTCGACCCGGTTGTGCAGGTAGAAGACCTGACCGTCGCGCAGCAGCTCACGGTGGATGGACGCGGCCACCTGCCGGTCGTCGTACGCGCCGACGAACGTGAGCACCGGGTGCCGCTCCTCCGGCGGGGTGGCGATGGTGGACATCTCCCGGATGCCGGTGATCGCCATCTCCAGTGTGCGCGGGATCGGGGTGGCCGACATGGCGAGCACGTCGACCGAGGCGCGCAGCGTCTTCAGGTGCTCCTTGTGCTCGACGCCGAACCGCTGCTCCTCGTCGATGATCACCAGTCCGAGCGACTTGAACCGGGTGGACGCCTGGAGCAGCCGGTGGGTGCCGATGACGATGTCCACGGTGCCGGCGGCGGCCATCTCCAGCGTCTGCTCGGTCTCCTTCGGCGTCTGGAACCGGGACAACTGCCGGATCGACACCGGGAACTGGCTCATCCGCTCGGCGAACGTGTTGTAGTGCTGCTGCACCAGCAGCGTGGTCGGCACCAGCACGGCCACCTGCTTGCCGTCCTGCACCGCCTTGAACGCCGCCCGTACCGCGATCTCGGTCTTGCCGTAGCCGACGTCGCCGCAGATCAGCCGGTCCATCGGGACGGTCTGTTCCATGTCCCGCTTGACCTCCTCGATGGCGGCCAGCTGGTCGGGCGTCTCCTGCCAGGGGAACGCGTCCTCCAGCTCCCGCTGCCACGGGGTGTCGGGGCCGAAATTGTGCCCCTTGGACGCCTTGCGCGCCGCGTAGAGCTGGATGAGCTGCGCGGCGATCTCGCGTACCGCCTTGCGGGCCCGTGCCTTGGACTTCTGCCAGTCCGAGCCGCCCATCTTGTGCAGCGTGGGCTGCTCGCCGCCGACGTAGCGGGAGAGCTGATCGAGCTGGTCGGTGGGGACGAAGAGGCGGTCACCGGGCTGGCCGCGCTTGCTCGGCGCGTACTCGATGACCAGGTATTCGCGGCTCGCGCCGTTGACGGTGCGCTGCACCAGCTCGACGTACCGGCCGATGCCGTGCTGCTCGTGCACCACGAAGTCGCCGGCCTTCAGCTCCAGAGGGTCGATGGTGTTGCGCCGCCGGCTGGGCATCTTGCGCATGTCGCGGGTGGACGTGCCCCGGCCGCCGGTGACGTCGTTGCCGGTGAGCAGCACGAACTTCGACGCCTCGTCGACGAACCCGGCGGTCAGGCAGCCGCAGGACACCAGCAGCTCACCCGGCGCGGGCGCGGTCGGCACCTCCTCGGTGAGCCGGGCGCCGAGACCGGCGTCGCGCAGCACCTCGACGGCCCGCTGGGCGGGGCCGTGCCCCTCGAACACGAGCGCGATCGACCAGCCCTCGCCGGCCCAGCGCAACAGGTCGTCGACCACCCGGGCGGTCTCGCCGTGGTAGAGCGGGGCCGGCTGGGCGGCCAGGCTCACCGCGATGGCGTCGTCGGGCGTGACGTCGACAGCGGCCGGCTCGTCCTCCCAGGGCTGCCGGGCCGGTGCCGCGTCCGCCTCGACCAGGCCGAACGGGGCGAGCGTCCACCAGGGCTGGCGCAGGGCCCGGGCCGCCGCGCGTAACTCGGCCAAGGTCTTGAAGGCGGCGGCGCCGAGGTCGACCGGGGCCTGGCCGCCGACGGCGGCCGCGGCCCAGCTGGCCTGAAGGAACTCCTCCGAGGTACGGACCAGGTCGTGCGCGCGGGTGCGGATGCGCTCCGGGTCGCAGAGGAGTACGTGGGTGCCGGCCGGCATGCAGTCCACGAGGAGTTCCAGCGCGTCCGCGCCGATCAGCGCCGGGGCCAGCGACTCCATGCCCTCGACCGGGATGCCCTCGGCCAGCTTGTCCAGGATCTCGGCCAGTTCGGGGTGCTCGGCGGCGAGCGCGGCAGCCCGCTCCCGCACCGCCGGGGTCAGCAGCAGCTCCCGGCACGGCGGCGCCCAGAGCAGCGCGACGCCTTCGATGGTGCGCTGGTCGGCGACCGCGAACGTGCGGATCTCCTCCACCTCGTCGCCCCAGAACTCGACCCGGGACGGGTGCTCGTCGGTGGGCGGGAAGATGTCCAGGATGCCGCCGCGTACGGCGAACTCGCCGCGCTTGGTGACCAGGTCGACCCGGGCGTACGCCATGTCGGTGAGCCGGCGGGCGACCTCCTCCAGATCGGCCTCGTCGCCTGCGGCGAGCCGCAACGGCTCCAGGTCGCCGAGGCCCTTGAGCTGTGGCTGGAGCAGCGAGCGGACCGGCGCGACGACCACTCGCAGCGGCCCGGTGCGGCCGTACGCGTCGGCGGCGTCCGGGTGGGCGAGTCGGCGCAGCACGGCAAGGCGCCGCCCGACCGTGTCGGAGCGGGGCGACAGCCGCTCGTGCGGCAGCGTCTCCCAGGACGGGAAGACCGCCACCTGCTCCGGCGGCAGCAGGCTGCCCAGCGCGGAGGCCAGGTCGTCGGCCTCACGGGTGGTGGCGGTGACCGCGAGCACCGGGCGGCCCGCGCCGCCGGCCGGTTCGTCGGCGGCGACCGCGGCCACCGCGAACGGGCGCAGCGCGGCCGGGGCGGTCAGGTCGAGCCCGTCGACCTGCGCGGCACCGGAGCGCGCCAGGTCACGCGCCCGGGCCAGCCCCGGGTCGGCCAGGGCGGCGGAGAAGAGTCCGGTGAGCATCAGTGATCACTTCCAGCGGCTTCGACACACGACGACGACCCCGCGTCCAGCCGGACGGGGGGTGCACGGTTCGAGCCTATCCCCCTCCCCCGACGTTCCGGGGCCGCCCGGCTTGCGGATCTTGACGCTGCGCCACGGCACGTGATGCGGTGGGCGGATGGTCGAGTATCGGGCGGTCTTCGACGCCGAGGTGGACTTCGCAAACGGTGGTGGCCTGCGCACGGACGGGTTCCGGCTGGACGTGCCGCACCCGGATGTCACAGACGACGAGGTGGCCGCGCTGCTGGTCCGGCACCTCGGGCTGCTCATGGTCGGCGAGGTACGGATCACCAACCGGACCGTCGTCGAGGAGCCGCACAAGGGCGGACGCGGGGTGACCGCAGCGGCCACCGGCGGCGGGCGGCGGCTGGTCGAGTTGAGCCACGTGGTCACCGACGGCATGGTCACGCTGCCTGGTTGGCCCGGCCCGGCGATCAGCGAGTGGCTGACCCGGGAGGCGTCCCGGGGGCGGTACGCGCCGGGGGTCGAGTTCCAGGTCGGTCGGATCGACATGATCGCCAACACCGGCACGTACGTGGACACGCCGTCGCACCGCTTCGCCGACGGGCCGGACCTCACCGGGGTGCCGCTGGACCGCCTCGCCGACCTGCCCGGCCTGGTGGTACGCGTGCCGGCCGGTACGCGGGCGGTGGACCGGCTGCTGCTCGCCCCGTACGACGTGGCCGGGTGCGCGGTGCTGCTGCACACCGGCTGGGACGCGCACTTCGGCACCGACGGGTACGCCGGACCGGACGCGCCCTACCTGACCGGCGACGGCGCGCGGTGGCTGGCGTCGGCGGGCGCGGCGCTGGTCGGCATCGACTCGATCAACATCGACGACATGACCCCGGCGGCGGCCGGTCAGCGCCCGGCGCACACCGGCCTGCTGGCCGCCGGGGTGCCGATCGTCGAGCACCTGACCGGCCTGGAGGAGCTGCCACCGAGCGGTTTCCGGTTCACCGCCGCCCCGCCGCGGGTGGCCGGCATGGGCACGTTCCCGGTCCGCGCCTTCGCCGTCGTGTGATCCTCGCCGAGGCGCAGTAGATCTCTCCGCCCACCCGACCGCCGCCAGCAACGAGTGGAACGCCATGGGTGCCAAGACGGGCCCGGGACACCCATGGCGTTCCACTGACCGGCACTTCGATGCGTGAGTGGAACGGCATGGCGTCAAACGGGGACGTAGACACCCATGCCGTTCCACCGAGCCGGCGAGCGGCGGGCTCAGTAGCGCACGGCGATGCGGCGCTCGATCGCGTCGACGCGGATCTCGCCGCCGTACGGGATGATCAGCTGCGGGTCGGTGTGGCCCAGGTCGACGTCGAAGACCACCACCGGGTCGTCGGTGTAGGGGACGAGCGCCCGCAGGATCGCCGCCCGCTGGTCGGCGGCCCACGCCATGCGCTCCGCGACGGTGTGCGGCCGGTCGAAGTCCCACGCCTTCGGGCGGCCCACCACGATCGCCGGGACGGCGGCGAGCAGACCGCGCTCGCCCATGTTCCGCACGATCCGGAAGACCTCCTGCGCGGGCGGCAGCTCGTTGGACGTCTCCAGCACCAGCACCGACCCGGCCAGTTCGGCGGCCGACGGAATCCGGCCGGTGGCCATCAGCCAGTGCACGATCTCCAGGCAGCCGCCCCACGTGCGGCCCTGCACGACCCGGGCCGGGCCGTGCCAGCGCCAGCCCTCGGACGGGTACATCGGCGGCTCCTCGGCGAGCGTGGCCGGGTCGCGCCAGTCGCTCGGCTCGTCGCCCCACTCGGAGGCGGGGGTCAGCTCGTACCAGCCGGAGGTGAACAGCGCGGCGCGCAGCGAGTCGAGCGTGAGCGGGTGCGGCTTGCCGGAGCGCCCGAGGTGCACCAGCACGGACCCGCCGTGGTAGCCGACCACGCCCAGCCGGTACAGGTGGTTGAGCACGTTGGTGTTGTCCGAGTAGCCGAAGTAGGGCTTCGGGTTGGCCCGCAGCACGTCGTCGTTCAGGTGCGGGGTGACGGTGATCAGGTCGTCCCCGCCGACGGTGGCCAGCACGGCGGTGATCGTCGGGTCGGCGACCGCGGCCGTCAGGTCACGTGCCCGGTCGCGCGGGTCGGCGCCCATGACGCGGGTGGTCGGGTACTCCACCGGTTCCAGCCCCAGCTCGTCGCGGAGCCGGCGCAGCCCCAGCTCGTACACGTGGGGGAAGAGACCCGGCAGGCCGGCGGAGGGTGAGACGACCGCGACGCGGTCGCCCGGCTTCGGTTTGGGGGGATAGATGGGCGCCTGCATGCCCCGACGCTATCGGCCCGGGCCAGCGGTTTTCGCTCGACGAAAGCCCACGAGCCGGGCATATGGCCGCAATAGGCTGAGCGCGTGGAGGACGAGCCGGAGCTGCGTAGCGCCCGCACCGACACCGACCTGTTCAAATCGGCCATCTACTTCGACTGGCGCGGCGGCGGCTGGGCGCTGACCGGCCTGCTGATCTGGGTGGCCACCGGCCTGGCCGGGCTGCTCACCGCGACCAGGTTCCACGCCCGGCCGCGCCCGGAGCCGGGTCGGTACGCCGTCGACCGGGGCTGACCGGCGGGCCGTCCCAGAGTGCAGATCATCACGCCGTCCCCCTCCTGTCCACCGGGGGTACGCGGATACGATCCAGAGGAGTCGGACAGCGCTGTCCTTCGTCCTCGCGTAAGGAGCGCAACCGTGACCGACCAGCACGACCACGACGGCCCCGACGCCGCTCTCCGGGCCGACATCCGCCGCCTCGGCACGCTGCTCGGGCAGACCCTGGCCCGCCAGGAGGGCCGTCCGCTGCTCGACCTGGTCGAGGAGATCCGCGCCCAGGTCCGCTCCGACGCGCCGGCCGCGGCCCAGCGCCTCGCCGGGCTCGACGTCACCACCGGCACGAAGCTGGCCCGTGCCTTCTCCACCTACTTCCACCTGGCGAACATCACCGAGCAGGTGCACCGCGCCCGGGACCTGCGCCGTCGCCGCGCCACGCACGGCGGCTGGCTGGACCAGGCGGCCAAGATGATCGCCGAGCGGGGCGTACCGGCCGAGGAGATCGCCGCGGCGGCCCGGCGGCTTGCCGTACGCCCGGTCTTCACCGCCCACCCGACCGAGGCGGCCCGCCGGTCCATCCTGTCCAAGCTGCGCGCGGTCGCCGACGAGCTGGACACCGAGACCGCTAACGCGATCCTCTACGGCGCCAGCGACGAGGGCCCGGCGAACCGCCGCCTGGCCGAACTGCTCGATCTCATGTGGCAGACCGACGAGCTGCGGCTGGACCGGCCGGACCCGACCGACGAGGCGCGCAACGCCATCTACTACCTGCGGGACCTGTACGCCGAGGCCGCGCCCCAGGTCCTCGACGACCTCGCCGACACGCTGCGCACGCTCGGCGTGGAGACGTCGCCGACGTCCCGCCCGCTGAGCTTCGGCACCTGGATCGGCGGCGACCGCGACGGCAACCCGTTCGTCACGCCGGTGGTCACCCGCGAGGTGCTGCGCATCCAGCACGAGCACGGCATCGCCGCCACCGAGAAGGCGATGGACGAGCTGATCACCGAGGTCAGCGTCTCCCGGCGGCTGCGCGCGGTGTCGCTGGACCTGTCCGCCAGCCTGGCCAAGGACCTGGACGCGCTGCCCGAGGTGGCGCCCCGGTTCCGCCGGGTGAACGCGGAGGAGCCGTACCGGCTCAAGGCGCGGTGCGTGAAGGCGAAGCTCGCCAACACGCGCGAGCGGCTGCGCGCCGACACCCCGCACGTACCGGGACGCGACTACCGGGGCTCGGCCGAGCTGATCGCCGACCTGGAGCTGCTGCGCGCGTCGCTGGCCCGAAACTCCGGTCAGCTCACCGCCGTGGGGCGGCTGGCCTCGACCATCCGTACGGTGTCCGCGTTCGGCCTGCACCTGGCCACCATGGACATCCGGGAGCACGCCGAGAAGCACCACGAGGTGCTGACCCAGCTCTACGAGGCCGTCGGCGAGGTGCCCGACTACCCGGCGTTGTCCCGGCTGGAGCGCACCAAGCTGCTCGCCGACGAGCTCACCGGCCGCCGTCCGCTCTCCACCCAGGACAGCCCGCTCACCGAGTCGGCCCGCAAGACGTTCGACGTGTTCGCGGCGATCCGCGAGGCACAGGACCGGTTCGGCCCCGAGGTCATCGAGTCGTACATCATCTCGATGACGCTCGGCGTGGACGACGTGCTCGCCGCAGTGGTGCTGGCCCGCGAGGCCGGCCTGGTGGACGTGCACTCCGGGCGTGCCCGCATCGGCATCGTGCCGCTGCTGGAGACCCCGGCCGAGCTGAACGCCGGTGGCGAGCTGCTGGACGAGCTGCTGTCGCTGCCCGCGTACCGGGCGCTGGTGGCGGCGCGGGGCGATGTGCAGGAGGTGATGCTCGGCTACTCCGACTCCAACAAGGAGGCGGGCATCACCACCAGCCAGTGGTCGATCCACCGGGCGCAGCGCGCGCTGCGGGACGTGGCCGCGCGGCACGGCGTGCACCTGCGGTTGTTCCACGGCCGGGGCGGCACCGTCGGCCGGGGCGGCGGCCCCACGCACGACGCGATCCTGGCCCAGCCGTACGGCACGCTGGACGGCGCGATCAAGGTGACCGAGCAGGGCGAGGTCATCTCCGACAAGTACACGCTGCCGGCGCTGGCCCGGGAGAACCTGGAACTGACGGTGGCCGCGGTGCTCCAGGCCACGCTGCTGCACACCGCGCCCCGGCAGCCGGCCGAGATGCTGGAGCGCTGGGACGCGGCCATGGACGTGGTGTCGGAGTCGGCGTTCCGGTCGTACCGGTCGCTGGTCGAGGACCCGGACCTGCCCGCGTACTTCTGGGCCTCCACCCCGACCGAGTTGCTCGGCGCGCTCAACATCGGCTCCCGGCCGGCGAAGCGCCCGAACACCGGCGCCGGCCTGTCCGGCCTGCGGGCCATCCCGTGGGTGTTCGGCTGGACGCAGACCCGGCAGATCGTGCCGGGCTGGTTCGGCGTGGGCTCCGGGCTGGCCGCCGCGCGGAGGGCCGGACTGGCCGACGTGCTCGCCGAGATGAACCGCAACTGGCACTTCTTCCGCACGTTCCTGTCGAACGTCGAGATGATGCTGACCAAGACCGACCTGACGATCGCCCGACGGTACGTGGAGACGCTGGTGCCGAAGAAGCTGCACCCGATCTTCGACAAGATCGAGCAGGAGTACGAGCTGACCAAGCAGGAGGTGCTGGCGGTCACCGCGTCACCGGCGCTGCTCGACAACTCCCCGGTGCTCCAGCGCACGCTCGCCGTGCGGGACACCTACCTGGAGCCGCTGCACCACCTGCAGGTGGCGTTGCTGCGGCAGTACCGCGAGTCCGGCGCGGCCGGGCGGGCGGTGGCGACCGCGCCGGGTGGGCGACGCGCCCCGAACGACGGTACGGCCCTGGAGCGGGCGCTGCTGACCACCGTCAACGGCATCGCCGCCGGCATGCGCAACACGGGCTGATCTGTAAGGAAGGGCCCCCTCTTAACGCCTCGTGCATAAGAGGGGGCCCTTCTTAACGCGTGCGCCGAGCGCGCCGCCAGCAGCGCGTCCGAGGCGCGGCGTCCGAGGCGCGGCGGCGTCGGCTAGAAGTCGCCGCCGCCGAAGTCGCCGCCGCCGAAGCCACCGAAGTCGCCGCCGCCGCCGAAGTCGCCTCCGGCGTAGTCGCCACCGCCGCCCATGTCGCCACCGCCCGCGTCGCCGCCCTGGTCGCCGAAGTCCTGGCCGTCGCCGAAGCCCTCCTGGTAGCCGGCGTCGTAGCCGGGATCGGCGAACGCGGGCGAGAACAGCGCGTCCGCGATCAGCATGCCGCCGACCACGCCGACACCCGCGCCGAGCGCGGTCTTCCACCACGGCGTGGAGTACCAGCCGGCCGGAACCGGCCGCCCCTGGAACCGCCCACCGGGGTAGTAGTAGGGCGTCGCGTTCCCCGGCTGCGGGCCGGCCCGGAACGTCTGCCCCTGCACGTCGACCTGGCGTTCCTTGGTGAGCGCGCCGGCGCCCTGGGCGGAGGCCAGCGGCGGCAGCTCCGGGCCCGGGTCGATGCCCATCGCGGTCCGCGCCGCCCGGATGTACGCCAGCCCTTCCAGCGCGGTCTCCCGGGCCAGCCCGAACTGGCGCGGCGTGCTCGCCTGCTCCAGCTGTGAACCGGCAGCGTTGTACCGCTCACCGGCGTCGGCGAGCGCCTGCCGGACCGCCGGGGCGTCGCCGTGCAGGTTCATGAGCTGGCCGCCGAGCCGCTCGTACCAGCGCTGCGCCTCGGCGCGGGCGTCGGCCAGCTCGTTCGCCCGCCGCGACCTGCTCCCCCGTCTCCAGAACACGAACGCACCTCCGAGCAGCAGGATCAGGACCAGCCACAACGCGAACTCCATGACTCAAACGTACCCACCGGGCGCTCGTCGTACCCGTTTGGCAAGCTCTTGGCCATGAGCTTTGCGACGCTGGCCGTGGTGCTGCTCTGCCTCGCCGCGGGCGGCGCGGTGGGCTGGCTGGCCGCCCGGGCGCGTGCGGCGGCGGACATCGCCCGCCTGGAGGCGACGCTCGCCGCCACCAAGGCCGGCGAGGGGCGGCTGGAGCAGTCCATGCGGGCGCTCAGCTACGAGGCGACCGCGCAGTCCCAGGAGGCGGTGGCCCGCGCGGTCGCGCCGCTGCACGACACGCTGCGCCGCTACGAGCAGCGGGTGGCCGAGCTGGAGCGGGACCGGGTCGACGCGTACGCCGAGCTGCGCGAACAGGTGCGGTCCATGAGCGCCGTCTCCGGCGAGCTGCGCACCGAGACCAAACAACTGGTCGCCGCGCTGCGCGCGCCGCAGGTGCGGGGCCGCTGGGGCGAGCACCAGCTCCGCCGGATCGTCGAGGCCGCGGGCATGCTGGAGCACTGCGACTTCAGCGAGCAGGTCACCGCCGCGACAGACCACCAGGGAGTACGCCCCGACCTGGTGGTACGGCTGCACGGCGGCCGGACGGTGGTGGTGGACGCGAAGGCGCCGTTCGACGCGTACCTCACCGCGATGGAGGCGCGCGACGAGCGCGGGCGCGACACCCACCTGGACGCGCACGCCCGGCACCTGCGCGCGCACGTGAACGCCCTGGCCGCCAAGTCCTACTGGTCGGCGTTCGACCAGACGCCCGATTTCGTGGTGTTGTTCGTGCCGGCCGACCCGTTCCTCGACGTGGCCCTGCAACGCGACCCCACGCTGCTGGAGCACGCCTTCGCCCGCGACGTGGTGCTCGCCACCCCGGCCACGCTGGTGGCGCTGCTGCGCACAGTGGCCTACTCGTGGCGGCAGGAGGCGCTGGCGCGCAACGCCGCGACCGTCCACTCGCTGGCCCGCGAGCTGTACGGGCGGTTGTCCACACTGGGTGACCACGTCGGCAAGCTCGGCAGTTCGCTGAGCGGGGCGGTGACCGCGTACAACAGGGCGGTGGGCTCGCTGGAGGCGCGGGTGCTCGTCAGCGCCCGCAAGCTGGCCGAGCTGGGCGTCTCCGACGACGAGCTGGCCACACCCGCGCAGGTCGAGCTGGCGCCGAGGCAGCCGCAGGCGCCGGAGCTCCTCGAGATGCCGTCCACATCGTCCGATAGGTCGACGAACGTCGACCTTTAGCACGACGCACGCGATGACGTAGGCCGATCCGCATCACGGAGTGATCACAAACCCGGGCCGGGTAGTGACACCTGCCGTCGTGACACGCAGGATCACCGTCACACGTGCCCTGTCCCTCGAGGGCCCTGTTCTCTGGAGGAAGAGAACGTTGAGTAAACCCCGCACGCGCAGCCGGCGGTCGTCCGCCGCGCTCCTGGCCTCGGTCCTCGCGGCCGGCGCTCTGACCGTCGGAGGTGGCGCCGGCACCGCGAGCGCCGCCCCCGCCCCCCAGCCCTCGCAGCCGACCGCCGCGAAGGCACTGGGCGCACACGACGCCAAGCTGCTCGACGAGGCCGAGGCGAAGAACGCGCCGACCGTCACGATGATCGTCGCGGCCAAGAAGGGCTCGACCAAGAAGGTCGTCGACGGCCTGACCGGCCTTGGCGCAACAGTCACCCAGCGGTACGACCAGATCGGCTACGTGCTGGCGAAGGTCCCCACCGCCAAGGCGCTCAAGGCCGCCACGCTGCCCGGGGTCGCCGCCGTCGACCTGGACGAGACCATCAAGCTCCCCGACCCGGCGCCGGAGGCGGCACCGAAGGGCGCCAAGACCGCCGCGCAGGCCCAGACGCTGGCCGGGCCGGGCGGCGACACCGGTGCGGTGAACCCGTACATGCCGACGAACGAGACCGGCGCGGAGGCCTTCAAGGCCGCGAACCCGCAGTGGGACGGCCGCGGCGTCACCATCGGCATCATGGACTCCGGTGTGGACCTCGACCACCCGGCGCTCCAGCAGACCACCACCGGCGAGCGCAAGATCGTCGACTGGGTCACCGCCACCGACCCGCTGGAGGACGCCTCCTGGCGGCCGATGCTGACCGAGGTCAGCGGCCCGACGTTCACCACCTCGCTCGGTACCTGGACCGCGCCGGCCGGCAGCTACCGCTTCAACGTGTTCCGCGAGAACATCACCGCCAACAGCGACGCGCGCGGCGACCTCAACCGCGACGGCGACACCACCGACTTCTGGGGCGTGCTCTACAACCCCACCACGGGTGACGTCCGCGTCGACGCGAACCAGAACAACGACTTCACCGACGACGAGGTGATGCGGCCGTACAAGGAGAAGTTCCAGGTCGGACGCTTCGGCACGGACAACCCGGCCACCGCCGTACGCGAGCAGATCCCGTTCGTGGTCGAGTACCGGCGCAACGTCGACACCACCCCGGTCGGCGGCCCCGGCCTGGTCGACTACGTCAACATCGGCATCGTCGAGAGCACCCACGGCACCCACGTCGCCGGCATCACCGCCGCCAACGACATGCTCGGCAACAGCGCCTTCGACGGCGCCGCCCCGGGCGCCAAGCTGGTCTCCGCCCGCGCCTGCTCCTGGGGTGGCGGCTGCACCGCGGCGGCGCTCACCACCGGCATGGCCGACCTGGTGATCAACCGCAAGGTCGACGTGGTGAACATGTCGATCGGCGGCCTGCCCGCGCTCAACGACGGCTCGAACGCCCGCGCGGTCCTCTACAACGACCTGATCAACAACTACGGCGTGCAGCTGTTCATCTCGGCCGGCAACTCCGGCCCGGGCCTGAACACGGTCGGCGACCCGTCGGTCGCCACCGACGTGGTCAGCGTCGCGGCCAACATCAGCAAGGACACCTGGCTGGCCAACTACGGCTCGGTGGTCCGCAAGGACAACGCGCTGTTCAACTTCTCCTCGCGCGGCCCGCGTGAGGACGGCGGCTTCAAGCCGAACATCGCCGCTCCGGGCTCGGCCATCTCCACCGCGCCGACCTGGCAGCCGGGCAACCCGGTGCCGGAGGCGGGCTACCCGCTGCCCCCGGGCTACCAGATGCTCAACGGCACCTCGATGGCCGCCCCGCAGGCCACCGGCGCCGCCGCGCTGCTGCTGTCGGCCGCCAAGGCGACCGGCAAGGGCGTCACCCCGGCCGCGCTGCGCCGGGCCGTCTACACCTCGGCACAGCCGATCGCGGACGTCCCGACGTACGCGCAGGGCTACGGGATGTTCGACGTGCCGGGTGCGTGGAGCCTGCTCGCCAAGGGCGTGGCGACCCGCACCTACACCTCCGAGGCGTCGGTCTGCACCGAGCTGTCGCCGAACCTGACCCGCTACGACCGGGCCTCCGGCACGTTCGTGCCGACCCCGAACGTCGGCACCGGCCTCTACAACCGCTGCGCCGCCGACCGCGGTGGCCAGAAGGTCAAGGAGAGCCGCTACTACGAGGTGAAGCTGACCCGTACCAGCGGCCCGAACAAGGGCATCAAGCACGAGGTCGCCTTCCGCGGCAACGACGGCACCTACAGCGCCCCCAAGGTGGTCTGGCTGCCGCTGAACACGACCGTCACGGTCAAGGTGAAGGCCAAGCCGATGACGGCCGGCGCGCACGGCGCCATCATGACCGTCGACGACCCAGCCACCAACGTGGTCGACTTCGAGGTCGCCGCCGTCGTGGTCGCCTCGAACCCGGTGGCCGCTCCGGCGTACTCCTTCTCGGCCGAGGGCTCGGTCGAGCGGAACAGCTCCCGGTCGTACTTCGTGACGGTGCCGCAGGGTGCGGGCGCGCTGCAGGTCAACCTGTCCGGCGTCGCGACCGGCTCGCAGACCCGGTTCATCGCCATCAACCCGTACGGCGTGCCGGTCGAGAGCACCGCCAGCACCGCCTGCTTCACCAACTTCTCCGACGCCGCCGTCTGCAAGCCGCAGGAGCGGGACTACCAGAACCCGATCCCGGGTGTGTGGGAGATCGAGGTGGAGGCGCGTCGCACCTCGCCGGCGCTGGACAACCCGTTCCAGCTCCAGGCCGGCGTGCAGGGCGTGAAGGTGGAGCCGGCCGTGGTGCAGCTTCCGTCGGTCACCGCCGGCACGCCGGCCCCGGTGAGCTGGAAGCTGACGAACACGTTCGGCCCGGTCCAGGTGACCGGCGTCGGCGGCCCGCTGGCCAGCGTCCGCACCGAGCGGCCGAGCATCACCCAGGGCGCCAACCAGGAGTACCTGGTGGAGGTGCCCGCGGGCGCCACCTCGTTCACCGCACGCATCGGCAACCCGTCCGACCTGAGCGCCGACCTGGACCTGACGGTCTTCCGCGGCACCACCCAGGTGGGGCAGTCGGCCGACGGTGACTCGGAGGAGGCGGTGACGCTGACCAACCCGACGCCCGGCACCTACCGGGTCGTGGTCGCCGGTTACTCGATGAGCGACCCGAGCACCGCGTACGACTACCGGGACTCGTTCGCGTCCCCGGCGCTGGGCACGCTCTCCGCGCCGTCCACGCCGCTGTCCCTGGCCAACGGCGCCACCGCCACCCTCACCGGTTCGGTGACCGCCCTGTCCACCCCGGCCGCCGGCCGGGAGCTGTACGGCGACATGGCCGTGACCACCACCGAGGGCGCGGTCGTCGGCCGCGGCTCGGTCGAGGTCCTCGCGGTCAACTGAGCCGCTGACACGACGGAGCCCCGTCCCCCGTACGCGGGGGGCGGGGCTCCGTCGTGTCGTCAGGCGGGGCGGGCGGACTCGACCACGAACGGCGTGCCCTGCTGGCAGGTGGTCATCATGCCCGGCTCGGGGCGGCCGGTGACCTCGACCCGGGCGCCGGCCTTCAGCACGTCGCGCGGGCCGCCGACCAGCAGGTGGCCGTCGAGCAGCAGGCAGTTCGGCTCGACGCCGGCCTGCACGGTGCCGGAGATGACGGTGCCGCCGACGCCCGGCGGCGTGGACGGGCCACCCTTCCATGAGGGGTTCGGGCGGCTCGGGCTGGTGCCGGGGTCGGGCTGGCTGGTCACCGGGGCGGCTCCCGTCGTACTCGGGCTCGGGCTGGAATCGGCGGACCCGTCGCCGGGTGCGGGGCAGGCGGTCAGCGCGAGGCCGGCGAGCAGTGCGACGAGCACCGTACGAGGAGTCTTCATGATCGGTTGGACGCGGCGCACGGCCGATCCGTTCCCGGTCAGCCGCGCGCCGCGGCGGCGGCGGCGGCCTTCATGTCGCGCTTGAGCTCCTGCGGCAGCGAGAACGTCAGCCGCTCGTCCGCCGTGGTGATCTCCTCGACGTCGCCGAAGCCACGCTCGGCCAGGTGCGCGAGCACCTGCTGGACCAGCTCGTCGGGCACGCTCGCGCCGGAGGTCACACCGACCGTGCCGGCGCCGGCCAGCCAGGCGTCCTCGATCTCGTGCGCGAAGTCGACCAGGTAGCCGGCGCGGGCCCCGGCGTCGAGCGCCACCTCGACCAGCCGGACCGAGTTCGAGGAGTTGCGCGAGCCGACCACGATCACCACGTCGCACTCCGGGGCGATCTCCTTGACCACGTGCTGGCGGTTGGAGGTCGCGTAGCAGATGTCGTCGCTGGGCGGGGACTGGAGCAGCGGCAGCCGCTTCTTGAGGCGGGCCACGGTCTCCAGCGTCTCGTCCACGGACAGCGTGGTCTGGGACAGCCAGACCACCTTCTCCGGGTCACGCACGGTGACCTTGTCGACCCCGTCCGGGCCGTCGACGAGCTGGATGTGGGCGGGCGCCTCACCGGCGGTGCCGATGACCTCCTCGTGCCCCTCGTGACCGATGAGCAGGATGTCGTAGTCCTGCGCGGCGAAGCGGCGGGCCTCGTGGTGCACCTTCGTGACCAGCGGGCAGGTGGCGTCGATCGCCCGCAGCGAGCGCTGCTCGGCCTGCTCGTACACCTCGGGGGCCACGCCGTGGGCGGAGAAGATGACCGTGGCGCCCTCCGGCACCTCCTGGTTCTCCTCCACGAAGATCGCGCCCTTTGCCTCAAGCGTGCGCACCACGTGCTTGTTGTGCACGATCTGCTTGCGCACGTAGATCGGGGCGCCGTAGAGCTTCAGCGCCTCCTCGACGGTCTGCACCGCCCGGTCCACGCCCGCGCAGTAGCCGCGGGGGTTGGCCAGGAGCACGCGCTTGCCGGTCCGGGGAGTCGTCTCAGCGTCATTCACAGGGCCCATCGTACGTGCCGCTCTCCCGCGCGGCAGTGGCCGCGAGGCGCGCGCGGGCGCTGTCGGTGCCGGGCCGTAGGGTGGGCGGGTGAGCGCAGGCGAGGAGGGGCGGGGCACGTCTGACGGGCGGAGCAAGCCTGACGGGCGGGGCACGTCTGAAGGGCGGAGCACGCCTGACGGGCGGGGCACGCCTGACGGGCGGAGCACGTCCGAGGAGCCGTGGCCGGTCCGGGTGGTCAGCCAGAAGGTCGGCGCCTGGATCGCCCGCCTGGGCTGGGTGTGGGTCGACGGCCAGGTGGCGCAGATCAGCCGCCGCCCCGGCGCGAGCACCGTCTTCCTCACGCTGCGTGATCCGTCGGCCGACCTCAGCCTCACCGTCACCACGAACCGGGACGTGCTGGACGCGGGCACGCCGGAGCTGCGCGAGGGCGCTCGGGTGGTGCTGCACGCCAAGCCCGAGTTCTACGCCGCCCGGGGCACGCTGAGCCTGCGGGCCGACGAGATCCGCCAGGTCGGTCTCGGTGAGCTGCTGGCCCGGCTGGAGAAGCTCAAGAAGCTGCTCGCCGCCGAGGGCCTGTTCGACCGGGCCCGCAAGCGGCGGCTGCCGTTCCTGCCGGGCCGGGTCGGCCTGATCACCGGCCGCGCCTCGGCGGCCGAGCGGGACGTGCTGACAAACGCCCGCCGCCGGTGGCCCGCCGTCGACTTCCGCACGATCAACGTGGCGGTGCAGGGGCCGAGCGCGGTGCCGGACATCGTCGGCGCGCTCAAGGTGCTCGACGCCGACCCGGCCGTCGACGTGATCGTCATCGCCCGGGGCGGCGGCGGCCTGGAGGACCTGCTGCCCTTCTCCGACGAGGCGCTGTGCCGGGCGGTCTTCGCCTGCCGCACACCTGTGGTCAGCGCGATCGGCCACGAGACGGACGCGCCGCTGCTCGACTACGTGGCCGACGTACGCGCCTCCACCCCCACCGACGCGGCGAAGCGCATCGTGCCGGACCTGACCGAGGAGGTCCGGCTGATCGGTCAGGCCCGGTCCCGTCTGGAACGAGCGGTGCGCCACCTGGTCGACCGCGAGCAGCACCGGATCGACCTGCTGCGCTCCCGTCCGGTGCTGGCCCGCCCGCAGGTGATGGTCGAGCAGCGGGCGGTGGACGTCTCGGCGCTGCGCGACCGCGCCGGCCGGTCCCTGGAGCACCGGCTGCGGGGCGCCACCGACGACCTGCGGCACACGCTGGCCCGGCTGCGCGCGCTGTCGCCGGCGGCGACGATGGAGCGCGGTTACGCGATCGTGCAGCGCGCCGACGGCCACGTCGTCCGCGCGGCCTCCGAGGTGGCGAAGGGCGATGCACTGCGGGTACGCCTCGCCGAGGGCGAGCTGACCGCCACCGTCGACGGCTGAGGGAGACACGATGACCGGAACGACCACTGACGAACAGCTCAGCTACGAGCAGGCCCGCGCCGAGTTGGCCTCGGTGGTGGAGCGGCTGGAGGCGGGCGGCACCTCGCTGGAGGAGTCGCTGGCTCTCTGGGAGCGCGGCGAACAGCTCGCCGGGGTGTGCCAGCGCTGGCTGGACGGTGCCCGCGCCCGCATCGACGCCGCCCGCCAGCGCGCCGAGGACTGACAAGGCGAATCTCGGGCAGTTCCCGTCCGGAACGGGACGGAAACTGCCCGAGATCTCGGAGCGGACTGTCAGTTGAACAGGCCGTACAGCTCAGCGGGCGCCTCGACGACCTGGGCGGCCGAGGGCTTCTGGGCCGGGGCCGCGTTGCCGTAGTCGGTGTAGGTGATCTTCAGGTCCTGCGCGGCGCTCTGGCCGGCGGCCGGGATCTTGAGCACCATCTCGCTGAGGCGGCCCTGCGTGTCGACCTTGGCGGTGAACGGTACCGACTGGGCCTGCGCCCCGAGCGCGGTGATCACGGCCGGGTCGAGTGAGCCCGCCTGGGCGGCCTTCGACACGTCGACGGTGCCCTCATACGCGCCCTCGCCGGTCTGCCGTACCTCGGTGATGCCCTGGGTGAGCACGGCGCTGCCGGCCGGGTCGAGCTTCTCGAAGTCGAAGCCCAGCGCCCGGTTGCCCTTGATCCGGTTCTGGTCGAGGTGGTGGTACTTGCCGGTGTTGAGGTTCTTCACACCGGGGATCTGCGCGGCAGCCGTACCGCCGAGTTCCAGCTTGACCCAGCTGTCCGGCTTGGCGTGGATCAGGTCCAGCTTCATCATCAGGTCCGACGACGGGTCGCCGATGGTCATCCGCATGTCGGCGCTCTGGCTCGGCTCGTGCACCTGCCCTTCGGCGGTGGAGCCCGCACCGGTCATGGTGAACTTGAAGTTCCCCTCGCGGATGGCGTTCGTGGAGTCGAGCAGTGCCTGCTTTGCCGCACTGCTCGACGCCGTGGCGCTCGGTGCGACGCTGCCGGAGGCGCTCGGGGTCGCGGAGGCGTCGGACGTCGTCCCGTTGCCGTTGCAGGCCGCCAGGCCGGGAATGAGCAGCGCCGCGGCGAACGCGGTAGCGCTGAAGCGTCGTATCTTCACGTCAACCTCTCCAGGTGGGTCGTCCGGGCTCGATGTCCCTTCTGTTCCCGGAAGCGGCCTTCCGCAATCCCGCGTCCCCCGGAGGAAGGACGGTCAGCGCAGCGACGTGGCGAGTTTGCGCAGCTCCGCCTCGCCCGCGTCGCCGACCACGATCACGGTACGGTTCGGCTCCAGCAGGACGAGTGCCTGCTCGTTGCCGCGTGCGGTGTAGCGCTGCCAGCTCAGCTCACCGGGCAGGTCGGCCGCGCCCTGCGGCTGCCCCTCGGGCAGCTCGGCCGGCAGCAGCTTCTCCGCCGGGACGTTGCTCTCCACGAGCTGCGCGCCCCGGCCCTCCGGGGTCACGTACCCGATGCGCAGCGTCGAGCCGTCCCCCTCGGTCCGGAAGCGGGCGTTCACCGTCCGCCAGTCGTCGCCCAGCCCGGTCGGCTCGCCGACCGGGAACGCGTTCGCGGAGCGGGCCTGCTCCAGCGCGGGCGCCGGGTCGACGGTGACCGGCGAGTCGCCGCCGAGGAAGCCACGGTAGAAGGCGAGCAGCAGCGCGATCGGGACCAGCAGGATCAGCAGGGACAGCGCCATGTCCTTCGGCGACCGCTCGGACCGGGCCCTGCCGCCCGCCGGGGCGGGCGCGGGCGCACCCGCTGCCGGTGCCACGGCGGCGGGCTCGACAGCGGCGGGCCGACCGGCCGCGGGTGCCTCGGCCGCGGGCTCGACCAGCGCGGACTGGCCCTCCGGCGGGGTGGCGTCGGTCGGTGGGCGGTCGGCAGGCTGTGCGGCTTCCACCCGGCCATTGTCGCAGCCCACCGGGGGGCGTGATCCTGGCCTCCTCCGCCCCGCCGGGACGGCGAACCTGAGATCGTGTGAGGATCAGCGACAAAACCGGCGGTGGTGACCGCCGGTCCCACCCCGCAACGTCGCGAGGAGGCCGCCATGACAACCACCAGGACGCGGACGCCCCAGGATCTCGACCGCAACCTCGCCCTCGATCTGGTCCGGGTCACCGAGGCCGCGGCGATGGCCGCCGGCCGCTGGGTCGGCCGGGGCGACAAGGAAGGCGGCGACGGCGCAGCGGTCGACGCCATGCGAAAGCTGATCAACTCGATTCCGATGCGCGGCGTCGTGGTGATCGGCGAGGGCGAGAAGGACAACGCCCCGATGCTGTTCAACGGCGAGGAGGTCGGCGACGGGACCGGTCCCGAGGTGGACGTGGCGGTCGACCCGATCGACGGCACCACGCTGATGAGCAAGGGCATGCCGAACGCGCTGGCGGTGCTCGCGGTGGCCGAGCGCGGCGCGATGTTCGACCCGAGCGCTGTCTTCTACATGGAGAAGCTGGCGGTCGGCCCGATGTACGCCGACGTGGTGGACATCAACGCCGGGGTGGCCGAGAACATCAACCGGATCGCCAAGGTCAAGGGCACCGACGCCGCCGAGGTGACGGTCTGCGTGCTGGACCGCTCGCGCCACGACGACCTGGTGAAGCAGATCCGGCGTACCGGCGCCGGGATCCGGTTCATCTCCGACGGCGACATCGCCGGCGCCATCGCGGCGGCGCGTGGCGAGTCGGACGTCGACGTGTTGATGGGCATCGGCGGCACCCCGGAGGGCATCACGGCGGCGTGCGCGCTCAAGTGCATGGGCGGCATGATGCAGGCCAAGCTCTGGCCGAAGGACTCCGACGAACGACGCAAGGCGCTGGACGCCGGGCACGACCTGGACCGGGTGCTGTTCACCGACGACCTGGTCACCGGCGACAACTGCTTCTTCGTGGCCACCGGCGTCACCTCGGGTGACCTGCTGCGCGGCGTGCGGTACCGCTCCGGTGGGGCGTACACGCAGTCGATCGTGATGCGCTCCAAGAGCGGCACGATCCGGGTGATCGACTCGTACCACCGGCTGGAGAAGCTCGCCCTCTACTCGGCTGTCGACTTCGACGGCCGTCCACTGGCCGAGCAGGAGTGAGCCGGACCGGGACGGCGGCACCACCGGCACCGCCGACGCTGTCGACCGGACGACGTGTCGCCGGCGTCGGGCTGGCCACCGCCTCGGGCGTGATGGTCGCCGTCCAGTCCCGGATCAACGGCGAGCTGGGCGTACGCCTGGCCGACGGGATCGCCGCCGCGGTGGTCTCGTTCGGCGTGGGTCTGCTGATCCTGCTGGTGCTGGTTCCCGCCACCCCCGGTGGCCGGCGGGGACTGGCCGCCCTGCGTGACGCGCTGCGCGCCGGCTCGCTGCGGCCGTGGCAGTGCCTGGGCGGCGTGTGCGGCGCGTTCCTGGTGGCGACGCAGGGGCTGACCATCGGCACGCTCGGCGTGGCGGTCTTCACCGTCGCGGTGGTGGCCGGGCAGTCCGGCAGCAGCCTGCTCGTCGACCGGGCCGGCATCGGCCCGACCGGCCGGCAGCCGGTCACCCCGAACCGGCTGATCGGGGCGGTGCTCACCGTGCTGGCGGTCCTGCTGGCGGTGGGCGACCGGCTCGGCGACCCGAAAGCGCTGGTGCTGGCCGTGCTGCCGCTGGCGGCGGGGGTGGGCATCGCCTGGCAGCAGGCGGTGAACGGGCGGGTCCGGGCGGCGGCGGGCAGCGCCATGACCGCCACGCTCGTGAACTTCACCGTGGGCACCGCGGCGCTGCTGCTCACGTTCGCGGTGGACCTGGCGGTACGCGGCCGCCCGGACGGCATGTTCCCCAGCGAGCCGTGGCTCTACCTCGGCGGCCCGATCGGCATCGTGTTCATCGCGCTGGCCGCCGCCCTCGTCCGGTTCACCGGGGTGCTCCTGCTCGGCCTGGCCACCATCGCCGGGCAGATCGTCGGCGCGGTGCTGCTGGACCTGCTGCTGCCGACCGCCGCCTCGCACCCCGGGCTGGACACACTGCTCGGTGCGGCGCTGACCCTGGTCGCGGTGCTCGTCGCCGCCTTCGGGCCCACCCGCCCGCGCCCCTAACGGGCGGCGGCGGGCGCGGGGGCGCGCAGGCCGGTGACCATCTCGTCGACCACCCGGTCCAGCGGCGTCCCCTCGATCCCGAACGTCTCGCCGGCGGCGGTGGAGTCCATCACGAACGGTCCGGCGAACTGGTGCGCGGTCTCCCGCATCTCCTTGGCGAGCGGGTCGGCCAGGCCACCGAGCCAGAGCACCGGGTAGGGCATCCGGGTGAGCCGGGGCGCCGGCGCTCCGGCCCGCTTCGCCGCCCGGTCGGCGAGCGCCCGCATGGACACCGGGGGTGCGCTCGGCACGTGCCAGGCCCGTCCCCAGGCCCGCGGGTCGGTGGCGGCTGCGACGAGGGTACGGGCGACGTCCCCGACGTACGTCCAGGTGTGCGGGGCGTCCCAGGCCACCGGCAGGAACACCCGCCGTCCGGCGAGCACCTTGGGCAGCACCATCATGGGCAGCGAGTTGCCGCCGAGGCCGATGTAGTCGGAGCCGCGTACCTCGGTGATCCGGGCCCGGCCGGCGCGGTGGGCGGCCACGGCGTCGGCCCACATCCGGTTGCGGACCCGGCCCTTGACGCCGGTGGCGGCGAGCGGGGTCGCCTCGGTCATCGGGGCGTCGACCGGGCCGTACCCGTAGAGGTTGCCGACGGTGGCGAGCACGGCGCCGCTGCGCTCGGTGGCGGTGAGCAGGGCGGCTGCGAGCGGCGGCCAGTCCGTCGCCCAGGTGTGGTACTCCGGGTTGGCGCAGTTGTAGAGCGCGTCCGCGCCCTCGGTGAGCGCGGCGAGCCGGTCCGCGTCGGCGGCGTCGGCGGCCACCCGCTCGATCGCCGCGTGCTCGGGGCCGGTGCCGCGCCGGGTGATCACGCGCACGCGCTCGCCGCGCTCGGCGAGGAGGCGGGCGGTGGCGGTGCCGACGGGGCCGGCGCCCACGATCACGTGCAGTGCCATGGCAGGTCCACCTTCACTGAAGCAGTTGTCCAAAGCGAGAGCAGCGCTCTCGAAACAGAGCATGACTCATGGGGCCCGCTGCGTCAAGAGCACTGCTCTCTCTTTTGATTGCCGCTCTCTCCATGGCAGAGTGGAGACATGGTCGCTCCCTCGCTCCGCGCCCGCGTCCGCGCCGGGATGATCGAAGAGATCAAGACGGTCGCCCGGCGCCACCTGGACACCGACGGCGCGAACCTCTCGCTGCGCGCGGTCGCCCGGGACCTCGGCATGGTGTCCTCGGCGATCTACCGCTACTTTCCCAGCCGCGACGACCTGCTCACCGCGCTGATCCTGGAGGCGTACGACGCGCTCGGCGACGCGGTGGAGGCGGCCGACACCGCCGCCGACCAGACCGACCTGCGCGGACGCTGGTTGGCCGCCTGCCGGGCCGCCCGCGCGTGGGCACTGGCCCACCCCGCCGAGTACGCGCTGCTCTACGGCAGCCCGGTGCCCGGGTACGCGGCCCCGGACGACACGGTCGCGCCGGCCCAGCGCCCCCCGGTGACCCTGGTCGGCATCCTGCGCGACGGAGTGGTCACCGGTCGGCTCGCCCCACCCGACGAGGAACTGCCCGAGCCGTTGCGCGGCGACGTGGCCGAACTGGTCGAGCTGCTCGGCATGGACGTCCCGCCCGCGCTGCTGGCCCGCGGCATGGCCGGCTGGACCCAGCTGTTCGGGCTGATCAGCTTCGAGCTGTTCGGCCGGATCAACCGGGCGCTGCCGCACCGCGACGAGTACTTCGACCACCAGATCGGCCTGATGGCGGACCTGGCCGGCCTGCCCTGACGCCGGTCGGCGTCAGGTGCCGTCGGAGGAGTGACCGGGAAACAGGTGCGCTGTCGGGTCGATGACGACAGCCGCGTTGTTCACCGCGGTGGCGGCCTCGCCGAAACCGGTGGCGATCAGGCGGACCTTGCCCGGGTATTCGGTGATGTCCCCGGCCGCGAACACCCGGGGCAGGTTGGTGGCCATCGCGCTGTCCACCACGATGTGCCGCCGGTCGAGCGTCAGCCCCCACTCGGCGAGCGGGCCGAGGTCGGCGGCGAAACCGAGCGCCGCCACCACCGTGTCCACCGGGAGCGTCTCCACCTCGCCGCCGCGTACGGTCAGCTCGGCACCGGTGACCGTCTCCTCGCCGTACAGCCGGCTCACCTCGGCGTTGACCACGATCCGCACCGGCAGCGCGCGGACGCGCTCGATCGTGGCGGCGTGTGCCCGGAAGCGGTCCCGCCGGTGCACGAGCGTCACCGACCGCGCCAGCGGGGCGAGCGTGGCGGCCCAGTCGAACGCCGAGTCGCCACCGCCGACGATGAGCACGTGCCGGTCGGTCAGCTCGACCGGCTGCGGCACGAAGTAGACGATCCCGCCGCCGGTGAAGCTCTCCGCGACCGGCAGTGGCCGGGGCGTGAAGCTGCCGAGCCCGCCGGTGACCAGCACCGCGCCGCAGTTGAGCTGCTCACCGCCGGCGAGGCCGAGCACCGGCCGGCCGTCGAGGTAGGACAGCTTCTCCGCGCGTACGCCGAGCCGGTAGTCGGGGTGGAACGGCGCGGCCTGGGCGACCAGGTTCGCGACCAGCTCGCGGCCCTTGATCGCGGGGAAGCCGGCGACGTCGAGGATCAGCTTCTCCGGGTACATCGCGGTGACCTGACCGCCCGGTTCGGGCAGCGCGTCGATCAGCGACACGGAGAGTCCACGGAAACCGGCGTAGTAGGCGGCGAAGAGCCCGGCGGGACCGGCCCCGATCACGGCGACATCGACCTCGCGCATGGCGTACCGTCACTTTCCGCTTCGGATCACCCGTGCTGATGCGGAAACGGTAGGCGGGCGGGTGGCCGTGGGCAAGCACGTCCCGCGCTTCGATCAACGCGCCGTCAAGGCAGCGTCATCCTCGGTGACCCGAGACGGTCGTACTCGCCCGCGTCGTTGCGGCGCCGGAACAGAATCGCCGCGACCACGCCGCCGAGCAGCCCGAACAGGTGGCCCTGCCAGGAGACGCGCTCGTCGGTGGGGAGGATGCCGAGCAGTTGCCAGCCGTAGAGCAACCCGACCAGCAGGCCGACGGCGAAGTTCCACCAGCTCCGCTCCACCACGCCCCGGGTGAGCAGGATGCCGAGGTAGCCGAAGATCACGCCGCTGGCGCCGACCACCACCGAGTTGGGCGAGCCGGTGAACCAGACGCCCAGGCCGCTGACCAGGATGATGACCGCGGTGGACCAGAGGAACCGCCGGGTGCCCGCGGCCAGCACGAACGTGCCGAGCAGGATCAGCGGGATGCTGTTGCTGTAGAGGTGGTTCCACCCCGCGTGCAGGAACGGCGAGAAGAAGACGCCGTCCAGCCCTTGGAGCCGCTGCGGGATGATGCCGGCGGTGTAGTCGAGACCGAGTCGCAGGCCGACGTCGAGCGCCTCGACGAGGAACAGCACCGGCACGACCGCGCACATGGCGACGAAGGCCCGGCCGAGCGCCGCGTAGAACGCGTCGGTGCCGAACCGATGGGGGTCGCCACTTGGGCCGCCGTGCCAGGTCACCTACCAAGTGCTATCAGCAAATGCGGCGGGCCGCCAGTCGGGCGGCGGTACGACGACGGCGGGACACCCCGGTCTCCCGGTGTGTCCCGCCGTCGTGGTGCTGTGTCAGTACCAGCCGGAACTCTGCGACTTCTGCCACGCGCCACAGGGGGTGTCGTACCGGCCCTTGATGTAGCTGAGACCCCAGGTGATCTGGGTCGCCGGGTTGGTCTTCCAGTCGTCGGCCACCGAGGCCATCTTGCTGCCCGGCACGGCCTGCGGGATCCCGTACGCCCCGGAGGAGCTGTTCGACGCCTTCGGGTTCCAGCCGCTCTCCTTGGTCCAGAGCTTGTCCAGACAGGGGAACTGGTCGATGCCGAAGCCCTTGTCGAGCATGATGGCGCAACCAACCTTCCGGTTGCCGCTGTACTCCGCGCACGAGGACGGGATCGGGCCGTTGTACGGCTTGACCTTCGCCTCCTTCTCGGCCGCCTCCGCCGCCTCCGCCGCGGCGCGCTCCTTCTTGCGGGACGCGGCGGCCGCCTCGGCCTTCCTGGCCCGCTCGGCGGCCTCCTTCGCCGCCGCGGCGGCGCGCAGCTTCGCCTGGTACTCGGCGGCACGCTTCCGGGACGAGTCCAGGCGGTGGTCGGACAGCCGCTCACGCTGGTACGCGTGCTCCGCCTGGTCGACCTCCAGGCCGACCTGTGCGGTCAGGGCCTGCTGCCGGCCCTGTCGATCCTCGCCCAGATAAAAGCCGCCGGCAACGCCCACGGAGAGCAGTGCGACAGCGGCCGTACGGGCGCCGAACCGGCTCCACAGCCGACTCACGAGGTTTCCCTTCGTCGGGGGCAGGGACACGGCACACGTGGGTCCACTGTCGGTCACGCCGGGTGCCGTGAGCGCACCGGTACCGGTGTGACTCCGGGCCGTGTCCGGCTCTGGAGTGGTAGGCGACGCTCGATGGACACCATTGCGCACGGTGAGGCCGGTGGGAAATGGCCGGGCCGAAAAGTGATCTGCGTCACCATCAATATCGTGATGAAATAGGACAAAACCGGCGGTCAGCCTGGGATGTCCTCCAGCAGATCGGTAACCATGGCGGCGATCGGCGAGCGCTCCGATCGGCTGAGCGTGACGTGCGCGAAGAGGGGATGCCCCTTCAGCGCCTCGATCACCGCGGTCACCCCGTCGTGCCGGCCGACCCGCAGATTGTCCCGCTGGGCCACGTCGTGGGTGAGCACCACCCGCGACCCCTGACCGATCCGGGACAGCACGGTGAGCAGCACCCCCCGCTCCAGCGACTGCGCCTCGTCCACGATGACGAACGCGTCGTGCAGGCTGCGACCGCGGATGTGGGTCAGCGGCAGCACCTCCAGCAGGCCGCGCGAGGTGACCTCCTCCAGCACGTTCTCGTGCACCACCGAGCCGAGCGTGTCGAAGACGGCCTGCGCCCAGGGCGACATCTTCTCCGACTCCGACCCGGGCAGGTAGCCGAGTTCCTGACCGCCGACCGCGTACAGGGGACGGAACACGATCACCTTCTTGTGCCGGCGTCGCTCCATCACCGCCTCCAGGCCGGCGCAGAGCGCCAGCGCGGACTTGCCCGTGCCGGCTCGCCCACCGAGCGACACGATGCCGATGGACTCGTCCAGCAGCAGGTCGAGCGCGATCCGCTGCTCCGCCGAGCGTCCGTGCACGCCGAACGCCTCCCGGTCGCCCCGGACCAGCCGGATCGTCTTGTCCGGCAGCACCCGGCCCAGCGCCGAGCCCCGCGCCGAGTGCAGCACCAGGCCGGTGTGGCAGGGCAGACCCGCCGCGGCGTCCACGTCGAGCGTCTCCCCCGCGTACAGCCGGCCGACCTCCTCCTCGGCCAGGTCCAGCTCGGCCATCCCGGTCCAGGTCGGATCGCTGGCCTGGCCGTGCCGGTACTCGTCGGCGCGCAGGCCCACCGAGGCCGCCTTCACCCGCAGTGGCATGTCCTTGCTGACCAGCGTGACCTCGCGGCCCTCGGCGGCCAGGTTGAGTGCCACGGACAGGATGCGCGCGTCGTTCGACTCGGTGCGGAAGCCGGGCGGCAGCACGCCGTCGTCGGTGTGGTTGAGCTCCACCCGCAGCGTCCCGCCCTGGTCGTTGGCGGGCACCGGGCGGTCCAGCCGGCCGTGCCGCACGCGCAGCTCGTCCAGCATGCGCAGCGACTGACGAGCGAACCAGCCCAGCTCCGGGTGGTGCCGCTTGCCCTCCAGCTCGGAGATCACCACGAGCGGCAGCACCACCTCGTGCTCGGCGAAGCGGTGGAACGCCGCCGGGTCGGAGAGCAGGACCGAGGTGTCCAGGACGAAGGCCGGGCCGGCTGGTCGGGGCTCCTCGGCCTCGGCGGCGGCGCCGCGGCGGCTGCGGGTGGTCCGGCGGGTCGGGGCGGTCGAGGCCGGGGTCTGCTCGGCTCCGGCGGGGGTACGGCGAGTGGTCACAGGCCTGCTCCGCGGATGGGCACCCGGCCACCCGAGTTCCGCCTCTTCCGGTGCCCGGAGGACACGGGGTCGGATGCGGGCCCCGTGCGCGAGGACGCAGGTCCGGGCTGTCCGGCTGGCCCGGGAAAACCCCGCGCCATGCCTAGACGCTAATCGCCTCGGGGCCGCGGGGCTAGAGGCGCGCGTGGATCACCGCATGGTCTACGCGGGCGAACACCTGTGCGAGTGACGGGCGGACCGCAACCGGCCGGGATGCATGCCCCCTGCGCGCACCCCGGCCGGTCGTCTGGCGCCGCGACGCGGCGCGGGCCTCAGCCCTGCCGGCGCACCAGCGTGCCGGCCCGTGGCCCGGCGCCGGCCGCGCCGAACGACGATCCGGTGTACGTGGTGCCCACCCGGCCGGCGGCGCCGAGCTGGGCGGTCGCGGTGACCCGGACCGCCGGGGCGGAGCCGGGCCGGGTGGCGACGGCGGCGGGTACCGAGGTGCCGGCGAACGGCACCGCCGAGCGCCCGGCCGAGGTCACCACCGTCGGGCCGGGACCGGACAGCGCCGAGGCGATCGCCGCCTGGGCGTCGCGCCGGCGGCGGTTCCAGGCGCCCCGGTCGCCGTCGAAGTAGCCCTGGCGGTAACCGAACCGGTAGCCGATGCGGTAGCTGAGCTGGCCGTGCAGGCGCCCGGCCGCGTAGCAGGTGGAACCGAGCACGAGGACGAGCACCACGGCGAGAAAGGGGGTCATCGCTCGTCCGTCCCGGGCAGCGGGCCGACCACCAGCAGCCGCTCCAGGTCGTCGGTGCTGACCTCCTCGATCAACTCGACGCTGATCCGGCATTCGTCGAGAACCACCTCGGCCACCGACGCCCGGCGGATCTCCCCGCCGGAGTCGTAGACCCGCACGCTCAGCTCGGGGCAGCCGAGGTGGGTCCGCCAGGCGTCCCACTCCCCCCGGTCGCCGACGCTGAGCGAGAGGTACCGGCACCCGCGGGCGAGATAGAGACGCCAGGGGGCGCTCAGCCCGGCGGACACTCCGTCCGCGATCAGCCCGAAGGCCTGGGCGCGGGTCGCGAGCTCGGTCACGAGACCCCCTCGGCACCCGCGGAGTGACGCATGTGAGCACTGGTCGTCTCAGGCACGTGACACACCGTAAGTTGTCTCATGAGCGTGACAGTATCAGCTTTTCAGGCCTTTGCCGCCGTACTCGCGTCCATCTATTGTGGCCGGGTGACACCCCTCCTGAGCAGCACTGGATCGTTTACCGGAAATTCCCCGACAACGTCCCGTCGGCGTGACAGCAGCGTGCCGAGCCACCCCCTCGGGACCGACTGGCCGTACCGTCACGGGGTGACCGAGACGGCCAACGCACGGAAGATCGCCTTCGCCACCTTCGTCCGGCGCGCGCTCGACGACGCCCGCGCGCTGCGCGCCTGGAGCGGCACCGAGGTCTCCCGGCGCACCGGCGTCTCCCGCCAGACCATCAACCGATGGGTACGCGGCGACTGGGCCAGCGACCCGGAGGCGGAGCGGGTGGTCGCCTTCTGCGAAGGGCTCGGCCTCGACCCGATCGCCGCGTTCACCGCGCTCGGCTGGGACCGGGCCGCCGGGCCGCGCACCGAGCCGACGCCGCCCCCGATGGACCCGGATGTGGAGGCGTTGCTGCGCCGGCTGGTCGACCCGAACGTCTCCGACGCGGAGAAGTTCCACATCCGAGAAACCATCCGTTACCTCGCATATCGCCCCACCCTGCCGGGTGGTGTCCGAAATAGGGGGAAACAGGCGGGCTAGTTCCTCAGATGGCGAAAGAACGGAAGAGCAGACCCGATCGTTTCGCCGCGGGGACGGATCGGACCCGCTAGCGTCCACGTTTGTACTGCTAGGGGCTCGTCATCGGCGGGGGGACGGGACACAGCCGAACCCAGCCCAGCGGGACAGAAGGAGGGGTCTGTCGATGACCCTGAAATGGTTGGCAGTCGTGGTCGCGGTGGTGTCGCTGACATCGTGCGTGACCGGCAACGTGGTGGTCGGCGTACTGGACGGCGGGCAGCTCCCACTGGTCGTCAACCTCTTCGCGCTCACCACGGCCGGCACCGCGGTGATCCTCGCCGTCGTCGCCGAGCTGCACGATCGGCTCAACGACCGGGTCAGCGCGCTCACCGAGTTCCTGGTGGCGCGGCTCAACGAGATCGAGGCGCACAGCGGCGACCGCAACACCGGCTTCGTGGAGGGCTACCTGCTCAGCCACGGGCAGGAGGCAGCCGTGGTGCCGTTCGGTCGCCGGGGACGAGGAGCCGCCGAACGCTGATCCCCACGTCGTTCCGACGTCGCATCTCGGCCACGAATACGCCGCCCGGCGCGGGGTACGCTGACGCGCGTGCCGCCGTTGAATCTGGGCAACCAGCAGCCGAAGACCCCGTTGAACGCGGAGCACGCCTGGCGTGCGACCGCCGCCCGCGCGGGTGACATCGTCCTCTTCTTCGACTTCGACGGCACCCTGGCGCCGGTCGACGACGATCCCACTGCCGTACGGCCGGCGCCCAACGTGCTCACCGCGCTTGAGGCGCTCGCGCCGCACGTGCGCCGGATCGCGATCGTCTCCGCCCGCCCGGTGGACTTCCTCCGCGGTCACCTCGGCGGCCTCGCCGGCATCGACCTCTACGGGCTCTACGGCCTGGAGCACAGCCACTCCGGCGGCGAGACGGTCACCGAGCCGGCCGCCCTGCCATGGGTGCCGACGATGTCCGAGCTGGCCGAGCAGGCCCGCGCCGAGTTGCCGCCCGGCGCGCTCGTCGAGTTCAAGCGGCTCTCCGTGGCGCTGCACTGGCGTACCGCCCCGCAGCTCGGCGAGCTGGTGCAGGAGTGGGGCCGGGCCCAGGCCGAGCGGCTGGGGCTGCGCGCCCAGCCGGGCCGGATGGTGCTGGAACTGAAGCCCCCGGTCGACCGGGACAAGGGCATGGTGATCGGCGAGACGGTCCGGGACGCCGGTGGCGCCTGGTACTTCGGTGACGACGTCTCCGACATCAAGGCGTTCGCCGCGCTGCGCGCCCGCGCCGCCGACGATCCCGAATTCCTCGGTGTCTGCGTCGCTGTCGCCAACCCGGAGACCGGTCACGAGGTGGCCGACGCCGCCGACCTGACCCTCGACTCCCCCGCCGCCCTGGGCGACTTCCTCACCGCCGCCCTGCCCCACCTCCGCTGACGCCTCCCCGCCGAGGCGCCGGGGACGCGCGGCGGGCGGGGCGGTCAGGTGCCGAAGCGGCGTTGGCGGGTGGCGTAGGAGCGCAGGGCACGCAGGAAGTCGACCTTGCGGAAGTCGGGCCAGTTCAGCTCGCAGAAGTAGAACTCAGAGTGCGCGCTCTGCCAGAGCATGAAGCCGGAGAGCCGCTGCTCGCCACTGGTCCGGATGATCAGATCCGGATCCGGCAGCCCCTTGGTGTAGAGGTGCTCGGAGATGTGGTCGACGTTCATCGAGGTGGCCAGCTCCTCGATCGTGCCGCCGTTCGCCGCGTGCTCCAGCAGCAGCGAGCGGACCGCGTCGGCGATCTCACGCCGCCCGCCGTACCCGACCGCGATGTTGACCTGAGCCCCGCCGTCGCGGTCGCGGGTGCGCTCCTCGGCGGCCTTGAGCGCGGCGGCATGCTGCGCCGGCAGCACGTCGAGCGCGCCGACCATCCGCAGCCGCCAGGGGTTGCCCTCCTCGGCCAGCTCGGTGCTCAGGTCCTCGATGATCTGGAGCAGCGGGTCCAGCTCGGCGGCCGGGCGGGAGAGGTTGTCGGTGGAGAGCAGCCAGAGTGTGACGTGCCCGACGCCGGCCGCGTCGCACCAGCGGAGCAGTTCTTTGATCCGCTCGGCGCCCATCCGGTGGCCGTCGTTCGGGTCGACGAAGCCCATCTCCCGGGCCCATCTGCGGTTGCCGTCGCACATCACGCCGACGTGTGCGGGTACGGGCTTGCCCGCGAGCTTCGCCGTCAGCCGGCGCTCGTACACGGAGTAGAGGAGTTTCCGCAGAGTCATCACCTTGCAGGGTAGCGACCCGCGGGAGAGATCAGTGTCTCGGTGGCATATCACCTGAGGGCGAACCGCTCCGGCGCGGTCGCGGCAGGTCCGCCCCGATCGCCAGGAGCGTGCGCGCGTCCAGCCGGCCGTCGCCGAGCCCCAGCTCGACCACCGTGCGGTAGACGCGTTCGTCCCGCCCGGCCGCGCCGATCGCCGCGTCGACCACCCGGCGCCGCCGGGCCAGCCACGCCGCCACCGAGCTGTGCCGCAGGTGGGTGCCGAGCCGGGCGCGCAGCGCGGCGGCGTACGCCCGGGCGGCCCCGGCCGGGAAGCCGGCCGCCGCCGCACCGGCCAGCGCACCCGAACGCAGCGCGTAGAAGATGCCCTCACCGGTGAACGGGTTGATCAGCGACAGTGCGTCCCCGGCCAGCACGACCCGTCCCCGGCCCGGCGCCGGCCGGTGCGTGGACAGCGGCAGGTGGTGCGCCCGCAGGCCGGTCACCGTGGCCGGGTCGACGCCGGGGAGCAGCGCGGCCATCCGGTCCAGCAGGTGCGCGCGGGTCAGCGGCTCGCCGCGCAGCACCTCCCCGTACCCGACGTTCGCGCGACCGTCTCCGATCGGAAAGGCCCAGGCGTACGCGGGCCAGCGCGCCGCCGAGGTGACGATCAGCTGTTCCGGCGGCCCGGCGGGCGCGGGCGCGTAGCCCCGGATCGCGAGCGCCAGGTGCCGGTCCGGGTTGACCGGATGCCCGAGCGCGCGGCGTACCACCGATCCGGCGCCGTCCGCGCCCACCACCGCCCGCGCGGACAGCTCACCGTCGAGCAGCACCCGGTCGGCGGCGATCTCCACCCGGCGTACCGTGTGCCGCCGCAGCTCCGCGCCGGCCGCCACCGCCGCCGCCACCAGGCGTGCGTCGAACACCTGGCGGGGCACCGTGTACGCGGGCCGGGGCAGTCTCCGCGCGACGGCGCCGCCACCGGGGCCGACCAGGCGCAGCGCGGGCAGCGGCGGGTAGCCGTCGACCGCGCCGGTCACGCCCAGCTCGGTGAGGACGTCCAGCGCGTGCGCGGCGATGCCGTCGCCGCACGCCTTGTCGCGGGGGAAGTCGGACCGGTCGAGCAGCAGCACCCGCGCCGCCCCGGCCCGCCGCGCGCCGAGCGCCGCGGCGGCCCCCGCCGGCCCCGCCCCCACCACGACGACGTCCCACACCCCCTCATCCTCCCCGCCGCGCCGCCTTCCTGGGGCGTCGATCATGAAGTTGACGGCAGTCAAGGAGATCGAACTCGCCGGCAACTTCATGATCAACGGAGTGGAGGCGGGGTGCGGGTGGCGCGGTTCAGGGAGTAGAGGGTCAGGGCGGCGGCGGTGACCAAGGGGGCGCCGTCGCGGATCAGGCCGTCGACGCCGAGCAGCCACCAGCACAGCGGCAGATCGATCGCGAGGACGCCCAGGGTGACCACGACCAGCGCTCGGCGCGCCCACGGGCGGTCGCGCAGCAGGAACGCGGTGCAGAACAGCACGGCGTAGCTGACCGCGATGCCAGCGCCGAACCAGAGGATCAGGGCCGGCACGGCGGACAGCCGCCCGTCCAGCACGGTGCCGGTGGCGACGAGTGCCGGCACCAGCATCAGCGGGCTGTAGGTGAACGCCGCGACCCGGGCGGTGAGCAGCCAGCCGTTCGCCTGCGGGCGCTTCGGGGTGACCTCCCGCCAGGCGATCGTCCCACCCTCGACGACCAGGCCCTTGCGGTGCCGGACCAGGTGGGCGCGGATCGTCTCGGAGCGGTACAGCAGCACCACCACGGCGACGCAGAGCGCGGTGAGCACGGCGAACCCGGCCAGGCCGGGCAGCGCGGGCACCCCCTGCCGGGGCACGATCAGCCGCCCGACCGCGAAGATCGTGGTCACTGCCAGGATCAGCCCGAACGGCCGGGCGCCCACCCGGCCCTGGTTGACCTGCCCGATCAGCAGCAGGAAACCGAGCGACCGGAGCATCGCCCAGCCGGTGCGTACGGCCAGGCCGAACTCCTGCTCCGGGGCGTACCAGTAATTCAGCAGCTCGACCACGACGGTGGCCGCCGCGGTCACGGCGAGCAGCGTGGTGAGCGCCCGGACGGCGGACGGCCGCCGGACCTCGACAGGTTCAGCGGCCGTCCTCATGGCATCCGATGTTGCCCGGCTCGGGCAACAGGCACACCTGTTACTTCTGCGGCTCCGCGTCCAGCCGGGCGCGCAGCGCGTCCAGCTCGGCCCAGAGCACGCCGGGGAGCTTGTCCCCGAACTTCTCGAACCACTCGGTGACCAGCGGCAGCTCGTTGCGCCACTCGTCCGGGTCGACCTTCAGCGCGATCCGGACGTCCTCCGGGGTCATGTCCAGGCCCTCGACGTCGAGCGCGTCCTGCGCCGGGACCATGCCGATCGGCGTCTCCACGGCCTCGGCCCGGCCCTCCAGCCGCTCGATGACCCACTTGAGCACGCGGGAGTTCTCGCCGAAGCCCGGCCAGAGGAAGTTGCCCTCGGCGTCCTTCCGGAACCAGTTCACGTAGTAGATCTTGGGCAGCTTGGCCTCGTCGCCGTCCGTGCCCTTGCCCATCTCGATCCAGTGCCGGAAGTAGTCGCCGCCGTTGTAGCCGATGAACGGCAGCATGGCCATCGGGTCACGGCGGACCACGCCGACCGCGCCGGAGGCGGCGGCGGTGGTCTCCGAGGAGAGCGTGGCGCCCATGTAGACGCCGTGCACCCAGTCGCGCGCCTCGGTGACCAGCGGGATGGTGTCCCGGCGACGGCCGCCGAACAGGATCGCGTCGATCGGGACGCCGTTCGGGTCGTAGTAGTCGTCGGCCAGGATCGGGCACTGCGTGATCGGCGTGCAGAAACGGCTGTTCGCGTGCGAGGAGAGGTTCTCGCTCTCCGGCGTCCAGTCGTTGCCCTTCCAGTCGATCAGGTGCGCCGGCGGCTCACCCATGCCCTCCCACCAGATGTCGCCGTCGTCGGTGAGCGCCACGTTGGTGAAGATCGAGTTGCCCCGGTCCAGCGTCCGCATGGCGTTGGCGTTCGTCTTCCAGTCGGTGCCGGGGGCGACGCCGAACAGGCCGTACTCCGGGTTGACCGCGTAGAGGCGGCCGTCGGGGCCGAACCGCATCCAGGCGATGTCGTCGCCGATGGTCTCGACCTTCCAGCCCGGGATGGTCGGCTCCAGCATGGCGAGGTTCGTCTTGCCGCAGGCCGACGGGAAGGCGCCGGCGATGTGGAAGACCTTGCCCTCCGGCGAGGTGATCTTGAGGATCAGCATGTGCTCGGCCAGCCAGCCCTCGTCGCGCCCCATCACGCTGGCGATACGCAGCGAGTAGCACTTCTTGCCGAGCAGCGAGTTGCCGCCGTAGCCGGAGCCGTAGGACCAGATCTCCCGGGTCTCCGGGAAGTGCGAGATGTACTTGGTCTCGTTGCACGGCCACGCCACGTCCTGCTCGCCCGGCGCGAGCGGGGCGCCGATGGAGTGCAGCGCGTGCACGAAGTCGACGTCGTCGCCCATCGCCTCCAGGACCGACGACCCCATCCGGGTCATGATCCGCATCGAGGCGACGACGTACGGGCTGTCCGTGATCTCCACGCCGAACATGGGGTTCTCGGCCTCGACCGGGCCCATGCAGAACGGGATGACGTACATGGTGCGCCCGCGCATGCTGCCGCGGTACAGCTCCGCCATCGTCCGCTTCATCTCGGCCGGCGCCATCCAGTTGTTGGTGGGGCCGGCGTCCGCCTCGTCGACGGAGCAGATGAAGGTGCGCTCCTCCACCCGGGCGACGTCCGTGGGGTCGGTACGCGCGTAGAACGAGTTGGGCTTCTTCTCGGGATTCAGTCGGATCAGGGTGCCGTTCTCGACGAGCTCGTCGGTGAGGCGGCGCCACTCCTCGTCAGACCCGTCCACCCAGACCACGCGGTCGGGGGTGGTCAGTTCCGCGACCTCACGAACCCAGGCGAGCAGCTTGGGGTGGGATGTCGGGGCCTGATCGATACCCCGAACAGCAGCCGGAGCAACCATGTCACATCTCCTTGTGGTCGACGCTGACCGATCTATGGGGTGCACGAGTTCCGGCGGCCGGTACGCCGCCTCGTGGAAACCTGGGATTGGGCTCAGCGTAAACCGGACTGGCTCGTCAGTCAGTGGGACTGGTTGTGAACAACTGCACAAGGTACGGCCACGCTGCGGCTTCACGATCTGATACCCGCTTTCGCGAGCAGTTTCACGCAAATCCTGCGGCGAACCTTCGGCGGCCCACTCCGTCACGGAGTGACCGTGACGCCCGATCACGGGTGCGTGTACGAACATGTCGCGAAAGACGATTCCGTGATGCGCTCCACAGATTCGCACAGCGCGTTACGCTCTGCTCACGGGTATCGAGAACGGGCGACGCTCCCCGACCCGGGCGGTCCGAGTGCGCCGGCCGCGGCGAAGCCGTCGTGGCCGACTCGCCGTTGGAGTCCGCCCCGTTACCGGACAACCGGTACGCTCAGCGGGTGGCCGCGACGATGACCGGAGACCAACCGGGGGCTCCGCAGACCCGCCGGGGTCCGATCGGAGCACTGCTCGACCGCTTCGGCCACCTCATCCAGGAATTGAGCAAGTTCGCCACCGTCGGCGGGCTCGCCTTCGTCGTGGACTTCGTCCTCTTCAACTACCTGTCCAGCGGCCGGGACATGCCGCCACTGGCCGCGAAGACCATCTCCACGGTGATCGCCGCGACCGTCGCCTTCCTCGGCAACCGGTTCTGGACGTGGCGGCACCGGCAGCGGTCGAACCCGGCCCGCGAGTACGCGCTGTTCTTCTTCTTCAACGCTGTCGGCCTCGGCATCGCGGTGGCCTGCCTGGCGATCAGCCACTACGGGCTGGGCGCGCTCTGGCCCGCGGTGTTCAAGACCCCCCTGGCCGACAACATCGCCAGCTTCATCGTCGGCACCGGCCTGGGCACGCTCTTCCGGTTCTGGTCGTACCGAAGGTTCGTCTTCGTCGAGACGGGAACACCTCCCGTTCCGGCAACGAGCCACGACCGAGAGTCCGGGGCGTGACGACCCGCCCATCCCGACCCGCCGGGCCCAGCCGGCCCAGCCAACTGCCTAAGGTGTTCCGCATGCCTGGAGTCCGTCTGCTGCCCGAGCGCTGGCAGAAGTTCATCCATGAGGCGCTCAAATTCGGCATCGTCGGCGGCATCAACACCGTCATCAATTACGCGGTGTTCAATGCTCTCGCACTCACGGTTTTCCGCGACGGCCAGCTGAAGGCGACCGTGATCGCGACCATTGTCGCCACGATCACGTCGTATCTGATGAATCGCCACTGGACGTACCGTGATCGACCGAAATCGGCACTCCGGCGCGAATACGTCCTGTTCTTCCTTTTCAACGGCGCGGGCCTGATCATCGAGCTCGGCGTCCTGGCCCTGGCCAAGTACGGCCTCGGCGTACACGGCCTGCTCGCCCTGAACGTCGCCAAGACCATCGGTGTGCTGCTGGCCACGCTGTTCCGCTTCTGGTCCTACCGGACCTTCGTCTTCCAGCCGGTCGCCCAGCACGCCGAGGAGACCTGGCACTCGGTCCCGCGTGACGAGTGGGACAACGTCGCGGAGATGGACCCGGTGGCCGAGCTGGCCGAGTCGGTCAGCGAGCTGGAGGAGGAGGAACCGCCTCCGGGCCGGCCGGCCGACTACGCGCCGCCCCGGGGCCGCCCCGCACCTGCGGACTCCGGACTGGGCGGCGCGCTCGGCTCCGAGCTGGACGCCGAAATCGCCGCGGAACTCCAGCCCCGCCGCGCCCGCCGCTGAACGACGGAAAGGCCGGCGCCCCTGACGAGGGGGTGCCGGCCTTCTCCGTCGAACGGGTCAGGGCTGGTCGCGCAGGGACTTGCCCTCGGTCATGTCGGCCAGGATCTCGCGCATCTCGCCGTCGCCCAGGCTGTGCTTGTCGTGATGCGCCTCGACCAGCTCGTAGAGCTTCGTCTGCACCCGGTCCACACCCGGCACGTCGTGCAGCACCGACTGGCCGCGCTCACCGGCCGACTCGATGGTCAGCGTGCCGCAGCCGAGCAGCCGCTCCACGAAACGCTGATGCATGGCGTGGTCGTTGATCCGGGTCAGCGGCAGATCCCGCCGGTTGCGCGACAGCACCCCCTGCTGGAGCAGCACCCGCTCGTTCGTGAACAGGTAGTGCGTGGTGCGCCAGACCAGAAACGGCCACAGCCCCAGCCACAGCACGAGCGCCAAGCCGACCGCCGCGATCACGTAGAGCGCGATCGCGCCGCCGCCACCGTCGGGCAGCAGGAGCCACCCGACGACGACCGCCGCGACGGCGAGCACGAGCACGAGGACCGGCCGGATCAGGGCCTTCCAGTGCGGGTGCAGGTGCAACACGACGTGCTCGTCCTCGGTGAGCACGTCTTCGGGGAACGCCACGGCGGAACCTCCTCGCAGAACCGGACGCGCTGACCGTAACCGGTCGGGGCATCCCGTCGGCATCGGCCGCGCGGACGGCTGCCCGTGGTTGTGGAGAGAGGGCCCTTCCTTACCGCAGGTGCAGCACGTCTCCCGCCGCGAGCCGCAACGTCTCCCCGTCGGCGTCGATCAGGAGCTGCCCGTCTGCGTCCACGCCGGTGGCGGTGCCGTGCGCGTCGCTGCCGTCGGGCAGCAGCACCCGCACCCGCCGGCCGATGGTGGCGCACCCGGCCAGGTACGCCTCGCGCAGCCCGCTGGCCTCCGCATCACCTCCGGCGTCACGCCAGCGCTCGTACCAGTCGGCGAGCGAGCGCAGCAGCGCCCGAAGCAGCGGATCCCGGTCGGTGGCGGTGGCGCCGGCGAGCTGGAGCGACGTGGCGGGCAGCCCGGTCGGGTTCTCCGGCAGCTCGTCGGCGCGCAGCGTCACGTTCAGCCCCACACCGACCACGGTCGCGGGCGGCCGGTCGGTCTCCCCCGGCACCGCCTCGGCCAGCACCCCGGCGCACTTCGCGCCGTCCACCAGCAGGTCGTTCGGCCACTTCAGCCGCGCGTCCACCTCGGCCAGCAGGCGTACCGACTCGACCAGCGCGACACCGGCGAGCAGCGGCAGCCAGCCGTACGCGGTGACGGGCACCGGCGCCCAGCCTCGCTCGGGGACCGCCTCTCCGGGCCGCAGCAGCACGCTCGTGGCGAGGCCGGCGCGCGGCGGCGACTGCCAGACGCGGCCCCGCCGTCCACGGCCGGAGGTCTGCCGCTCGGCGACCACCACCAGACCCTCCGGCTCGCCGGCTCGCGCCGCGGCCACCGCGTCCGCGTTCGTCGAGCCGGTCTCGGCCAGCAGCTCCAGCCGGCGCCAGGGCCCGTTCGGCGCGATCAGCGCGCGCCGCAGCCGGGCCGCCGACAGCGGCGGTCGGTCCAGATCGGTGTACGGCGAGCCGGGCATCCCGCCAGCCTACGGCCACCGGGCTCGCCGGTCGCCGGGAAGCGGTGAGGCGCACTGCACAGCCTCTTCCACCTGAACCATCGTTATATTCCACGGGTGACTACCGACACCGGGTTCAACATCCACACGACCGCCGGCAAGCTGGCGGACCTGGAGCGACGGCTCGACGAGGCGGTGCACGCCGGGTCGGCACGGGCGGTCGAGAAGCAGCACGCGCGGGGCAAGAAGACCGCACGCGAGCGGATCGAGATGCTGCTCGACGAGGGCTCGTTCGTCGAGCTGGACGAGTTCGCCCGGCACCGATCGACGAACTTCGGGCTGGAGAAGACCCGCCCGTACGGCGACGGCGTGGTGACCGGCTACGGCACCGTGGACGGCCGGCAGGTCTGCGTCTTCTCGCAGGACTTCACCGTCTTCGGCGGCTCCCTCGGCGAGGTCTTCGGCGAGAAGATCGTCAAGCTGATGGACCTCGCCATGAAGATCGGGTGCCCGGTCGTCGGCATCAACGACTCCGGCGGCGCGCGGATCCAGGAGGGCGTCACGTCCCTCGGGCTCTACGGCGAGATCTTCTTCCGCAACGTACGGGCCAGCGGCGTCATCCCGCAGATCTCGCTCATCATGGGCCCGTGCGCGGGCGGCGCCGTCTACTCCCCGGCGGTCACCGACTTCACCGTCATGGTCGACCAGACGTCGCACATGTTCATCACCGGCCCCGACGTGATCAAGACGGTCACCGGCGAGGACGTGGGCATGGAGGAGCTGGGCGGCGCCCGCACCCACAACGCCCGCAGCGGGAACGCGCACTACCTCGGCACCGACGAGGAGGACGCGATCGAGTACGTCAAGGCGCTGCTGTCGTACCTGCCGTCGAACAACCTGGACGAGCCGCCGGTCTTCGACGCCCCGGCGATCCTCGACGTCACCGATGAGGACCGGGAGCTTGACACGCTGATCCCGGACTCGGCCAACCAGCCGTACGACATGCACCGGGTCATCGAGCACGTCCTCGACGACGGCGAGTTCCTCGAGGTGCAGCCGCTGTACGCGCAGAACATGGTGGTCGGGTTCGGTCGCGTCGAGGGGCGCCCGGTGGGCGTGGTGGCCAACCAGCCGATGCAGTTCGCCGGCACGCTCGACATCGCCGCGTCGGAGAAGGCGGCCCGGTTCGTGCGCACCTGCGACGCGTTCAACGTCCCGGTGCTGACCTTCGTGGACGTGCCCGGCTTCCTGCCCGGCACCGGCCAGGAGTGGGACGGCATCATCCGCCGCGGCGCGAAGCTCATCTACGCGTACGCCGAGGCCACCGTCCCGAAGGTCACGGTCATCACCCGCAAGGCGTACGGCGGCGCGTACGACGTGATGGGTTCCAAGCACCTCGGCGCGGACCTGAACTTCGCCTGGCCGACCGCGCAGATCGCGGTGATGGGCGCGCAGGGCGCGGTCAACATCCTCTACCGCTCGGAGTTGGCGAACGCCGAGGACCCGGCCGCCGTCCGCGCCGAGAAGATCGCCGAGTACGAGAACACGCTCGCCAACCCGTACATCGCGGCGGAGCGCGGCTACGTCGACGGGGTGATCCCGCCGCACGAGACGCGTACCCAGATCGTGCGGGCGCTGCGGGTGCTGCGCACCAAGCGCGAGACGCTGCCGCCGAAGAAGCACGGCAACATCCCGCTGTAGTGCGCCGGGTGCCCCCGCCGGTCCAGCGGCGGGGGCACCGGCGTCAGCAGCCCGGGTTCGAGGCCACGCACATCCGCTCGGCCGCAACCCGGCCCATCTGTTTCACCTGCTCCTCCGTCACCCGCGGCTCCGGGACATCGGTGCGCAGCCCGCCGGACGGGATCAGCACCGCCACCAGGTCGCCCACCCGCAGGACCAGCCGGTCCTCGGCCAGCGGCGGATAGCCGGGCGGCTGGCCGGTCACCTCGTCCTGCGGCACGGTGACCTCGTGCCGCAGCAGCAGCGCCTCATCTCCGGCGAAGCCGCTCGCCGCGACGTACCAGCGGTGCACGACCTCGGCGCCGGTCATCCCCCGCTCGGTGTAGACCTGGCCCGTCGTCCGCCACGCGCCGCAGGCCGCGACAGTGCCTTCCAGGTCGGCGACGAACCGGTCCGCCGCGCCCGGCGCCATCCGGTAGACGTCCTGGGTGAGGACCGTTCCGATGGTGGTCGCGGGCTCGGTCGGCGGTTCCATCAGGGTCTGCGACCGCGAGTAGCGCGAGCGCGGTTCCTCAGCCGGCCGCCCCTGTTCCCGGGCGCAGACCTGGAGGAGGTCGTCGACCCGGACCGGCTCGTCGAGGCCGGTCTCGCTGAGCCGCTCACCGGTCGGAGCGGGTATGTCGGCCGGTTCCAGCATCGCCTCGGCCACGATCTCCCCCGGCCCGTCGACCGCACCGGCGGCGGGCGGTGGCGACGCACCGGTCCGGTCCACCAGGGTCGCGGTGAGCGCCGCCACGACCACCACCGAGACCGCGGCGAGCGCGGCAGAGCGCCGGCTGCGCCGCCGGGCCGTGGCCCGGATGGCCTCCGGCTCCGGCCAGGTGACGTCGCGCAGGTCCCGGTGCAGCAACTCCACGAGCGCGACGTCGTCAGGCATCTGCCGCCTCCTCTTCCAGGTCCACCACGGCGAGCAGCTCGGCGAGCGCGGTCCGCCCCCGGAACAGCCGGGCCTTCACGGTGCCGATCGGCGCCTCGGTCTCCCGCGCCACCTCGGCGACCGGCATGCCGAGCAGGTAGTGCATGGCGATCGCGGTGCGCTGAGCCTCGGGCAGCCGGCGCAGCGCGGCGACCACCTCCAGCGTCTCGGTGCTCGGCGCCGGCACGTCCGCCACCGCGCCGTGCCGCAGGTAGGCGCGCGCCCGGCTGCGCAGGCTGCGCCAGCGGCTCACCGCGATCCGGCTCGCCACCACCCGCACCCAGGATTCCGGGTCGTCGTACCCGCGCACCGTGGACCACCGCTGCCAGGCCCGGATGTACGCCTCCTGCACGGCGTCCTGCGCCTCGGCGAGGTCGCCGGTGAGCACGTAGACGAAGCCGAGCAGCCGCTGCCGGCTGCCCCGGTAGAACTCGTCGAATCCGTCGCTGTCGGGCACCTGCCACCTCCCCGTGTTCGTGAGGGGACACGCCTGGCGGCGCGGCGCGGGTTGCCCGCTCAGCCGACCAATTTCTCCAGAACGCCTCGCGGGAAGCCGCCGGCCGGGATCCGGTCGCGGACCGCCCGGCGGACCGCGACCTGCACCGCCGCGTTGGCCGGGGTCGGCACGCCGTGCAGGCGCCCGAGCAGCACGATCTCGCCGTTGAGGTGGTCGGTCTCGACCGAGCCCGCGCCCCGGGCGAGACTCTGCCAGGTGGAGCCGCCGGAGCGCTCCTCGCCGCCGACCGGCCGGTGCGACACCCGGTCACCGCGCTCGGCGGCCTCCTCCTCGACGGTGGTGTGGACGATGCCGGCCGCCGCGAGCGCCGCCTCGCCCTCGGCGCGCACCCGCTTCGACAACGACTCGGGCACCTCCCGGCCGAGCAGCGCCTGGAGGCCGTTGCCGAGGTTGGCGAGCAGCTTGCCGTACTTCCAGCGCATCACGTCGTCGCGCACCGGGGCGACGAACCCGGCGACGGTCAGGTCGGCGGCGACCGCCCGGCTGGTGTCGTCGGCGCCGCTCGGGTAGCGGCCGATGTGCAGCATGCCCGGGTGCGGGTGGCCGTTGGCGACCACCACGCCCGGCTCCAGGTGGGTGGCGGGCAACCAGACGCACACCGGGTGTACGCGGGCGAAGCGGCGCAGCGCTTCCGGCTCGTTGGCCACGCCGTTCTGGGCCAGTACGACCGGCAGCCGTTCGCCCGCCGTTCCGCCGCCCTCGACCGGGGCGTCCGCCCAGGTGTCGAGCGCCGCCACGGTGTCCTGCGACTTCACGGTGAGGACCAGCACGGTGTCGGCCGGCAACGGCGGGCCGTCCGGCCCGGCCACCGCCGGGAGCCGGACGGTCACGGCACGGTCGGGCGTGCGCAGCGTCAAGCCCCGCTCTCGCAACGCGTCCAGGTGCGCGCCGCGGGCCACGAGTGTCACGTCGTGGCCGGCGTCGGCCAGGAGTACGCCGATGGTGCCGCCGACCGCGCCCGCTCCGATGATCACGTATCGCACGGTCCGATTCTGCCCTGCCGGGAGGCGGCCCGCTCCGCGACGCGGTGTGACGCGATGATCAGGCGGTGAGGCCCGTGTCGGCCAGGATCGGGCCGGCCAGCAGCAGCGCGCCGGCGGCCAGCGCGCCGACGCTCACCAGCAGGAACACACCCACCCAGAACAGCGCCGGGAACGGCGTGATCCGGGCGAGCTGGTCGGCGTCGGACTGCGGCATCCGGCCCCGGGCGCGCTGCCGGTGCAGCTCGAACACCGGCCGTACGCCGCCGAGCAGCAGGAACCAGACCGACGTCCAGGCGAACGCGGCCTGCACCTCGGGCGAGGTGTACCAGGACACGGCGAGCACCACGCCGCCGGTGACCAGCAGCGACAGCACGCCGAACAGGTTGCGGATCATCACCAGCATGCCCAGCAGCAGCGCGACCGCGAGCCAGAGCAGCAGCGTGATCCGGTTCCCGGCCAGCAGCCACGCGCCGCCGAGGCCGAGCAGCGATGGCGCGACGTACCCGGCGAGCAGGGTGAGGATCATCCCGGGCCCGGTGGGACGGCCAGCGGACAGCGTCAGCCCGGAGGTGTCCGAGTGCAGCCGGATGCCGTGCAGCCGCCGGCCGGTGAGCAACGCGACGAGCGCGTGGCCGCCCTCGTGCGCGATCGTCACCGCGTTGCGGGCGACCCGCCAGGGCAGCCGGGCCACGACCACCGCGAGCGCGACCACGGCGGTGAGCACCACGAGCAGGGGCGGCGGGTCCGGCTGGGCGCTGGTCAGCGTGTCCCAGAGCGTGGTGAGACCGTCGATCAGGGGCATGGGCGGGGAGCCTACCGGCCCGAGCCGTGTCGCTCGACCGATGAGCCTCACAGAGTGTGAGACGACGTGGACCGATGACGGCGTGATCCTCGACGGTGGCCACCACGTCGAGGTCGCGGTGGCCGCGCCACCTGGGCCAACGACAGCCGTCGATGAAAATTTCCTTCTCCCTATTGTGATCTAGGGCATTAACCTCCAAAGATGGACATCAATCAGTGCATGTCCCTCTGGAGGCAATCATGGCCCGTACCAGACTCTCCGTACGCCGGCTTCTCGCCGCCGGCCTGGCCGCCGCCGCCACCGCGGCCGTGGCCCTCGTGGCGACCGCCGGACCGGCCGCCGCCGCGACCACGCCGGGGATCGACGTCTCCCGCTACCAGGGCGGCATCAACTGGACCAGCGTCCGCAACTCCGGCATCCAGTTCGCGTTCATCAAGGCCACCGAGGGTACGAGCTACAAGGACCCGAACTTCAACGCGAACTACGTCAACGCGTACAACGCCGGGGTGATCCGGGGGGCGTACCACTTCGCCCGGCCGAACATCTCCGCCGGTTCCACCCAGGCCAACTACCTGGCCAGCAACGGTGGCGCCTGGTCGGCGGACAGCCGTACGCTGCCCGCCGCGCTGGACCTGGAGGGCAACCCGTACAGCGGCGGCTACTGCTACGGCCTGAGCACCACCGGCATGCGCAACTGGGTCCAGGACTTCCTCAACACCTACCGCTCCCGCACCGGCCGGTACGCGGTCATCTACACCACGACGAGCTGGTGGAACCAGTGCACCGGCAGCTGGAGCGGCCCGTGGGCCAACCACCCGCTGTGGCTCGCCCGCTGGGCCAGCTCGCCCGGCACCCTGCCGGCCGGCGCTCCGTTCTATAGCTTCTGGCAGTACACCAGCTCTGGCTCCGTCTCCGGGATCAGCGGCAACGTGGACCGCAACTACTGGAACGGCGACCGCAGCCGGCTCATCGCCCTGGCCAACAACACCTGACGTACGTGCGACACAAGTGGGACCGCCTCTTCACGAGGCGGTCCCGCTGTCGTCGTACCCGGGTCAGGCTCTGCGGCGCGCGGTGGCCGGGACGGGCACCGGCGTGCGGCGCGTCAGGCGCCACGCCGCCACACCGGCGACCGTGAGCGTCAGCACGCCGAGGACCGCGACCGGCGCGGACAGGCCGGCGGCGACCAGGAGCAGTACGACGTCGCCGAGCGCAACGAGCATCCACAGTGCCAGCCGCGGGCCGGTGTACCTCCGTCGGTAACCCATGTCGCGCCTCCTTCCGTCGTTGGAGGAATTCATACCCCCGAGGACGGAAAGCCATGCCAGCGAGTTTCGTGACCGGTGGGATTCCGGTCAGTTCCGGCGGTCCGGCACGAAGCCCTTGGTGATGATCTCCCAGTTCGCCAGGTTGGCGTCCCAGTCCTTCGCGGGCACCTCCCAGCGCAGCGCGAAGCCCCGGTTGCTGGCCGTCGCCACACCACGGTTGCGCACGTGGAAGCGGGTGTCGCCGTTGCGCGTCTCCAGCCAGTCCCAGTCGGCGCAGGTGCGGAAGTAGGGGTCGCACTTGGTGATGCCGACCAGCTTGTAGTCCCGGACGCGGGAGGCGCGGTACGGCTCCTGGCCCTTCCAGTCGGTGTACGCGTCGTCCTTCGGGTTCGGCGTCCACTGGATGAACAGCACGCGCCGGGCACCGCCGACCTCGTAGAGCACGACGTTGTCCCCGCCGACCCGCGCCTGGAAGTTCTCCGGGATCGGCACCTTGAAGCCGTTCGGGCCGGTGTAGAGACGCCAGCCGGCCGGCAACGCAACCCCGGACGCCGACGGGCTGGCCGACGGCGTGGGGCTGGCCGACGCACTGGTCGCCGGGGCGCTCGGCGACGCGCTCTCGCTCGGCGCGGGCGGCGGCGCCGCCGACGCCGAGGTGCCGGCCGTCGGTTCACCGCCGTCGCCGTCGTCACCGTTGTTCAGCAGCGGCACGGCCACCACCAGGCCGACGAGCAGCAGCAGGACCAGCGCGCCGATCAGCAGGTTGCGCCGGTTGGGCGCGGACTTCTCGACCGGCAGCACGGTGGCCCGGCCGGTCGACGGCGCCGGATCGGCGGAAGCCGGGCCGACCGGCGCGGAGCCGGACGTGGCCGGGCTGACCGGCACCGGAGTGCCGGTGACCGGCTCGCCGTCGAGCCGCGTCTCGTCAAGCGCCGGGTCCACGCCGTCCACCCGGGCCCCGTCGTCCACAAGCGTCTCGTCGGCCGAGGGGGCCGGATCGAGCTTCGCCGTCGGGTCGGCGGGCGGCGGGGTCACCTTCGCCGTGGGCCCGGCGTCCGAAGTGGGCGCCGGCGCCTCAGCTGCCGGGTCGGCGACTGCCGCCGTACCCCCGGTCGCGGCGACGCCGGACGCGGCGCTCGCCGCGCGTTCGGCCTGGTCGGCCGGGCGCGGCGCGGGCACCAGCGGCGGACGCGGCACACGCGGACCGTTCGGCCCCGGCCGGCGTACGCCGTCCAGCAGCGAGATGCTCTTGGCCCGTCGCCCTCCGGCCTTGCGCAGCATGCGCTCCGCCACCTCGGCGGTGATCCGCTCCTCCGGGTCCTTGCGCAGCAGGCCCTGGAGGAGCGGCTTCAGCGGCCCGGCGTTGCGCGGCGGCGGCATCGGCTCGGTGGCGAGCGCGGCCAGCGTGGCGATCGCCGACGGACGCGCGTACGGCGACTTGCCCTCGACAGCGGCGTAGAGCGTGGCGCCGAGCGACCAGAGGTCGGCCTCCGGGCCGGCCGTGCCTTCGCGGGCGCGCTCCGGAGAGATGTACGCGGGCGAGCCCAGCACCATGCCGGTGCGTGTCACGTTCGGGTCGCCGGGGATGGTGGCCAGGCCGAAGTCGGTCAGCACCACGCGGCCGTCCTCGCCGAGCAGCACGTTGCCCGGCTTGACGTCGCGGTGCATGACGCCGGCCTTGTGCGCGGCGTTCAACGCGTTCAGCACGCCGAGGCCGATCTCGACCGCCTTGGCCGGGGTGACCGGGCCGTCCTCGGCGATGGTGTCCTGCAACGACTTCGACGCCACGTACTCCATGACGATCCACGGATCGCCGTCGGTGCGCAGCACGTCGAAGATGCGGACCACGTTGACGTTGTTGAGGCGGGCGATCGCCCGCGCCTCACGCAACGAGCGCTCGCGCATCTCGCGGCGCTCGTCCGGAGTGAGACCGGGTGGCGGGACCAGTTCCTTGATGGCCACGTCCCGGTGCAGCACCTCGTCCCGCGCCTTCCAGACGCGGCCCATGCCGCCTTGACCGAGCGGCGTGAGAAGCCGGTATCGGTCTGCGACGAGTTGGGGGAGCGCGTTCGACATCGCAGAAACCGTACCCGGCGGCTGCGACGCTCACACCGTCGGCACGCCACTGTACGGCGAAGATCGAATTCACGACGCGTACCCTTGGGTCATGCCTGCCGAGGAGCCGCTGTTCCGCATCGTCCGTGGCGTGCCCACCGCCGAGGAGCTGGCCGCTCTGGTCGGCGCGATCGTGGTGCGCACCCGCCCGGCCCAGGCCGCCGCGCCGGCCCCCGTGTCGCACTGGGCGCACAGCGCGCGGCCCGCGCCGGCCGGCCCGATCGCCGGCCCCGGCGCGTGGCGGGCCTCCGGCTTGCCCCGCTGACGTCCCGTTCCGTCCGCCCGGCAACCCGTGTGGGGCTGCCGGGATCCACGTCGAGCCATTAACCTCACTCAGGGAAACCGTGTGGTGACGGGCAGGAGGCTCGATGATCCCGGAGGACAACCGTCCGGCTGGCTGGCTACGCGGCTACGGCGGCATCGAGGCCGACATCCGACAGATGCGGGAGTTCGCCGGCCGCCTCCAGGACGAGGTGACACGCAACTACTCGCCGCACCTGTCCTACATCGCCGACGACATGAAGGCCCCGGTGCCCAACCCGGCCGACGCCTTCATCGAGCTGGTCCAGTTCCTCCAAGCCCACCACGACACTCAGACGGCGGCGGTCAGCGCCGTATGGGACCTCGCACCGGCGACCGGCCGGCTCGCCGACGCCGCCGGACGGATCGCCGCTCGCTACGGCGACGCCGACGCGTTCTCCTCCGCCCGCGTGGCCGACGTGGAGCGAGCACTCGCCGGGCCGTCCAGCACCGTCGCCCGCCCGATGCCACCGCTTGCCGACCCCACCGCCCCCGAGCAGGGCCGGGTGAACCTGCCGTGATCGAACGGGGCAGCGGGCGCACCTCCGGGCTGACCGACTGGCGGCTGATGGACGTCCTCAGCATGTGGGCGTGTGTGCAGGACCAGGACACCGCCGGCCAGTGGAAGCAGGTGGCCGGCTGGCGCAAGGTCTGCGACCTCGCGCTGACCCACCTGAGTCGCCTGCGGGAATACCGGCGCGGCCTGGCCGAGGCGTGGCCGCCGGAGACCAACGGCGCCGCGCGGGCGTACATCGCCGAACTCGACCAGCTCATCGACCGCGTGCAGCGCACCCACGACGCCGCAGCCGCGAACTACGACGCGCTGGCAGCAGCCGCCCGCGCCATCGGCAGCGCGCGGGCCGAGCTGCAACCACTGCACGAGGAGTACGAGAAGAAGCTGCGGCAGAAGCAGGCGTACGAGGCGACGATCGCCGACACGAAGGCGGTGGCGGGCAGCCGGTTGCCGGAGCGGCCGCCGGTGACCGACGACGATCTGGAGCAGTTGAACGTACGGGCGCGCGGGTTGATGACGGGGTTGAGCGGCGAACTCCAGCAAGCCCAGGTCATGCTCCAGCGCCCACCCACACCGGTCCGGCCAGGCCGCCAGATCAACGATCCCGATGCCTATGGCGAGGCTCCACCGATCATCCCACCGGTTGCGCCAGTCCAAGTTTCGACCTCACCGCGACGGTCACTCACCAAGCCATCACCGATCTCCTCATCAGCAGTCAAGCCGCCGACGACACCTTCAAGCAACGTTGGACCGATATTGGGAGGGGCTGGACCGGGAACGGCGCCACCGCCGCTGGCGCCAGCGCCGCCAGTCAACCAAGCACCCCACCCCCCGGCTGGTAGTGGAGGGCAGATCGGCGTTCCATCAACGACAAACTTTGGGCGGAGCTCGACCAACCGCCCGGCGGCGCCAGCACATCCGAGCCCTCCCATAAATGACGTGGGGACATCTCGCCCACCTTCAGGTAGCGCTGGGCGCCGAGCCTTGCCTAATGGGTTTGTAGGAGTGCCCCCCAGCCAAGGCATCAGCCAACCCGCACCGAGCTCTCCCCGGCGAGTTAACCCGGTGGGTGGAGTAATCGGCGGAGGCGGAGCAGGCACGGCTCCCAGCGGCGCCGCAGGATCTAGGCCGGGAACTGGACGGAGCACTCAGCCCGGAGTTGGCCACGGCCCTTTCCCGATTGGCGGCTCCCCCTCGGCATCTGCCGACCCTAACTCTAGGAGCCGACGGGATCCCGACAGCGGGAGTAAGCCGGTTTGGGACGCCGACCACCCTTGGGAGACGAGCCAAGGCGTCGATCCAGTTATGCTTCCCCCGGACGAGGGTGGACCGATAGACCCAGGTCCAGCAATCGGCTTCAACCGGTGAGCGTAACGCGATCAATTGCAGCGGCTCTCTCAGTCTTGGTTGTCGCCGCGCCAGGACATCAGATTCAGCGTCAATCGGATTCTGATCCCGGGAACCAGATAAGAGCGGACCAGTGGCATCTTCGCTACTTGAAATCAGGCGTCGCAAATTCGATTACCCAAGGCGACGGAGTGCTTGTTGCGGTCCCCGATACGGGCGTTTTCCCTCATCCAGACCTCCGCAACAACCTGCTAGCTGGCACTACCACACTCCCGGGCGCAACCGGGGACGGTCGCGATGACAGAAATAGTCATGGCACAGGCATGGCTGGCCTAATCGCCGCTCATGGCCAGGGCGATGGGACAGGAGCGCTTGGGATTGCCCCACGAGCGAAAATCCTTCCCATCCAGTCGTCTGGGTCGAACAACACTGGACAACCGGATGATCTGGCGGCAGGCATTGAATTTGCTATCGCCCACCACGCGACCGTCATCAGCATTTCCAGCAGCGGCGTATCGAGCCCTGCGCTAGTTCGAGCAATACGTGCGGCTTTATTGGCCGATATTGTAATCGTTGCGGCCGCCGGAAATGAGCCCGAAGACGGATACGTTGGATATCCGGCCAGCGAATCAGGCGTGATCGCAGTTGGAGGGGTTGACCGCACCGGCGAACATGCCTCCGTTTCGGTGAGCGGCCCCAAGATTGATGTAGTTGCTCCTGCTGTCGATATCTACAGCACGAGCTACGGCGGCAAGTACTCGAAGGGCACCGGGACCTCCAGCGCAACCGCGATCGTTGCCGGGGCTGCTGCTCTCATTCGCTCCAAGTACCCCGACCTCCCCGCCGCGGAAGTCGCCCATCGGCTGACCGCCACCGCCGTCGACAAGGGACCACCCGGCCGCGACGACCAGTACGGCTACGGCGTGATCGACCTAGTCGCCGCGCTCACCGCCGACGTCCCCCCGCTCGGCTTCGAGTCCTCGAACGTCACGCCACCGGCATCGGCGGAGGCAGCCCCGGACAAGGGCGACGACAGCAGCGCGACCGTACGCGGGCTCGCCACCCTGGGTGTGCTGGTGGCAGCGGGCGGCGGGTACCTGTTCTGGCGTCGGCGCCGACGTGCCGACGACCCGCCGCCGAGGGTCAGCCGGTAGCGTCGTCGGGGTGTCGACCTCCGTACCGGTGCGCCTCGTGCTCGCCTCGCAGTCCCCCGCCCGCCGCAAGTTGCTCCAGGCGGCCGGAATCGAGCCCGACGTGCTGGTGAGCGGCGTGGACGAGTCGCAGGTGGTGAGCGATCGGGCCGAGGATCTGTGCCTGGAACTGGCCCGGTTGAAGGCGCAGGCGGTACGCGATCGGCTGCGGCCCTCGGCGGACGGGCGCACGCTGGTGCTCGGCTGCGACTCGGTGCTCGCCTTCGACGGCGAAATCCTCGGCAAGCCTGATGACGCGGCGGACGCCACCCGGCGGTGGCAACGTATGCGCGGGCGAAGCGGCGTCCTGCACACCGGGCACTGCCTGATCGACGTGACTCACGAGTCCCGCGCCGAGGGGGTCGCCTCGACCACCGTGCACTTCGCCGACATCAGCGACGACGAGATCGCCGCGTACGTGGCGACGGGCGAGCCGCTGGCGGTGGCCGGCGCGTTCACCATCGACGGGCTGGGTGGGGCGTTCCTGACCGGGATCGAGGGTGACCCGGGCGCGGTGGTGGGGTTGTCCCTGCCGCTGCTGCGCCGGCTGCTCGCCGAGGTGGAGCTGAGCATCGTCGACCTATGGACGAAGGTCGCGCCCGGGGGCCAGGAGATCGAACATCTCGGCTAACGTCCGGACATGACCACGAAGACGCTGCCGCTCACCCCCGAACTGCACGCCTACCTGGTGGCCCACGGGTCCACGCCGGACGAGATCGTCCGGGAGCTGGCCGAGGAGACCCGGGCGGCCCTGCCGGCCGAGGCGGTCATGCAGGTCGCGCCGGAACAGGCTGCGTTCCTGACGTTCCTGACCCGGCTCCTCGGCGTACGGCAGGCGGTCGAGGTGGGCACGTTCACCGGCCTCTCCTCGCTGGCGATCGCCCGAGGGCTGGCCGAGGGCGGCCGGCTGACCTGCTTCGACATCTCCGAGGAGTACACGGGCGTGGCCCGGCGCTACTGGGAGCGCGCGGGTGTGCAGGACCGGATCGAGCTGCGCATCGGTCCGGCCGCGGACACGCTGCGGGAGCTGCCCCGCGAGCGTTACCTGGACTTCGCGTTCATCGACGCGGACAAGGTCGGCTACCCGGTCTACTGGGACGAACTGGTGCCCCGGATGCGTCCCGGCGCGCTGATCGCCGTCGACAACACGCTGCGCGACGGCCGGGTCCTGGCCCCGTCCAACGCCGACGACCGGGCGATCGCCGCCTTCAACGACACGGTCGTCGCTGATGTGCGTGTGGAGGCGGTCATGCTGCCGATCGCCGACGGGGTCACGCTCGCCCGGGTGCGCTGAAGCCCTGCGGCTCTCAGGCCGGTAGGGCCGCCGGGCGCAGGGCACGGCCAAGCCGCACGGTGAGCAGCACCGCCACCGCGATGAACGCGGGCAGCAGCAGGAACGCCGGGTGCGGGCCGACACCGTCGGCCACCCACCCGAGCGCCACCGGCGCGATCCCGAAACCCACACCCATCGAGTACGCGGACCAGCCCGCCGCCTTGTCCGCGGCCGGACCGGCGACCGCGAGCCGGCCGGCGAACATGCCGCAGACGATCGCGGCGACCGCCGCCGACGCCCCGCCCGCGCTCAGCCCGGCATGGGTCCGCAGCACGTCGGCCGTCCACAGGGACAGGCAGACCTCGATCGACCCGGTGACGGACATCAGAACCCAGGCGATCCAGTACGCGCGCGGCAACCGCCCCGACGCCGAACGCGCCCCGGAGGCGGGCACCTCCGAAGCGGGCACGGCCGAGGCGGGCACGGGAGAAGCGGGCACGGGAGAAGCGGGCAGAGCGGCGTCAGACGCCCCGGATGCGGGGACTGCGGGTACCCACCCGGGTGGAGCCGGCCACGGGGACGGGGACGCCGGCAGCCGCGACAGCGGGGGCGCGTCGCGGCTCGCGTACCCGGAAGGCCAGGGTGGCGAGCGCGACCAGCGTGATCAGGCCGACCTCGACGGCCATCAGCGGTCGCCAGCCGAGGCCGGCACCGACGCTGGCGCCGATGACGAGCGGCGCCAGGATGCCCATGCCGGCGCAGGCGGCGTTGGCCTCGGTGAGCGCTGCGGGCGCGGCGGGTCCGTGCCGGGCGGTGAGCACCACGTTGACGCCGCTGATGACGAGCATGCCGGCGGTGGCGACGACAGCTACGGCGACGATGGTGGCCGGCAGCGGGCGGAGCAGGCCGAGCGCTGCGGCACCCGCGGCCACACCGGCGAGGCCGAGCCAGATGGCCGGGCCGCGCCCGAGCCGGCGGGCGACCGGGGCGAACAACGCGCCGCCGGCGAGCGCGCCCACCGCGATGCCGGTGCTGTGCAGGCCGGCGACGGCGGCGCCGGTGCCCTGTTCGTCGCGGAGCAGGGGTACGACCGGGCCGAACCCGTAGAGGAAGAAGCCCCACAGACCGAGCTGGGCGTAGGTCAGCCAGGTGATGCGGTCACGGGTGAGGCGAGGCACCGGCCCACGCTACGCGCGCCCGGCCGATGCCCCGCCCCTGCTGAGAGGTAGGTCTCCCCTGCTCAGCGGACGCTGCGGGCGAACTGGCGGGCGGCCCAGAACACACCGGCGGCGGCGAGCACCGCGATGATGCCGAGGCCCTGCCAGACCCGGTCGTTGCCGAGGTCGCCGTTGAACAGCGCGCGGGTGCCCTCGACCGCCCAGGAGAACGGGTTCCACTTGGCCACGCCCTGGAGCCAGCCGGGCGCGAAGGTGAGCGGCAGCAGGATGCCGGAGAGCAGCAGCACCGGCTGCGCGACGGTGTTCATCAGCGGGGCGAGCGCGTCCTCGCTCTTGACCTTGAGCGCGATGCCGTAGGAGACGGCCGAGGTCATCAGCGCGATGAGGGCGAGCATCAGGTACGCCAGCAGCAGGTTGCCGATGAACACGCGCAGGTCGAACGCGAGCGCCAGCAGCGTGATGATGACCGCCTGCACGAGGAGCGAGACCACGTCGCGCAGCGAGCGGCCGAGCAGCAGGGCGAGCCGGCTGACCGGGGTGACCCGGGAACGCTCGATCACGCCGGCGCGCAGCTCGGCGATCAGGCCGAAGCCCTGGAACAGGCCGCCGAAGATGGCGAGCAGCACGAGCAGGCCGGGCACGAAGATCTTGTACGCGGCGGCCTGGGTGGGCGCGTTCAGCGCGGGCTTGAGCAGCGGGGCGAACAGGAGCAGGTACATCACCGGCTGGAAGACGCCGACGAAGATCCACACCGGGTTGCGCAGGAGCAGCAGCGTCTGGCGCTGGAAGATCAGCCAGGTGTCGCGGGCGAGTTTCATGGCAGCTTCTCCGGGGGTCAGGACTCGCGCAGCGAGCGGCCGGTCTTGGTGAGGAAGACGTCGTCGAGGCTGGGTCGGTGCAGCTCGATCGAGCGCAGGTCCAGCCCGGCGTGGTCGAGACGGCGCAGCACCTGCGGGATGGCGGTCGCGCCCTCGTCGACGTAGAGACGCAGGCCGCCCTCGTCGACTGTCTCCAGCTTGCTCACGTACTCCTCGGTGTCGAGCAGTTCGGCGGCGCGCGGGGTGCTCGGCGCGTCCAGGCCGACGATCACCACCTCGCCGGAGATCTCCCGCTTCAGCTCGGCCGGTGTGCCCTCCGCGACCACCTCGCCGTGGTCCATGATCGCGATGCGGTCGCAGAGCGCGTCCGCCTCGTCCAGGTAGTGCGTGGTGATGAAGACGGTCATCCCCTCGGTACGCAGCCGGCGGATCTCGTCCCACATGTGCGCGCGGCTCTGCGGGTCGAGGCCGGTGGTCGGCTCGTCCAGGAAGACGATCTTCGGCTCGTGGATGATGCCGAGCGCGATCTCGACGCGCCGGCGCTGCCCGCCGGAGTAGGTCTTGCACTTGCGGTCGGCGTACTCGGTGAGCTGGAAGGCTTCCAGCGCGCGCTCGGCACGGCGGTGCGCCTCGGCCTTGCCGATGCCGTAGAGGCGGGCCTGGAGCACCAGCTCCTCGCGGGCGGTCGACTCGTCCCAGGTGCTGCCGCCCTGGGCCACGTACCCGATCCGGCGGCGCACCTCGGCCGGGTCCTTGCGCAGGTCGGCGCCGGCCACCGTGGCCTGGCCGCCGTCCGGCTCGATGAGGGTGGCGAGCATCCGCAGCGTGGTGGTCTTGCCGGCGCCGTTGGGCCCGAGGAAGCCGAAGATCTCCCCCGCGGCGACGTCGAGGTCGACGCCGCGGACCGCGTCCACGGTCTTCGTCTGGCGACCCTCGCGGGAGCGGTACGACTTCCGCAGCCCCCTGGTCTCGATCATCTCTGCTCCTGGTCGTCCGGGCGGACCGGAGTGGCCGCCGATCGTCCGCGGAGGACGCACGAATCCCCCGCGATCCTCGCCGAGGCTAACGCGATATAGCTTCTTTGGTCAACGTTGATTATGTCGTGTCACTGCGATCCGTCGGTCCAACCCGACCAGCCCTCCGCTCGTTCCATCCCATCGGGCAGGTACGACACTCCGGACTCGATCCGCTCCGCGATCCGCTCGCACCAGGCCGTCTCCGCCTCGGCGCGGGCCAGCCACAGCTCGAACATCCACCCGACGTGCACCGGCTTGCGGGTGCGCACCCAGTCCGAGTCGAGCGAGGCACGCATCGACTCCACCCCGGCGCGCAGCAGGTTCGCCCGGTTGCGCAGCGCCGCCGCGGCCTCCTCGCGGGGCATCGCCGGCAGGAACGAGAACGCCGCCACGAACGGGTCCGGCGACTCGTGGACCTGCCACCACTGGGCCCGCAGCAGCGTCTCGAACTCGTCCTCCCCCTTCGGCGTCACCTCGTACGTGGTGCGCGCCGGACGGGCGCCCACCTGCTCGACCGAGACGGTCCGCAGCAGGCCCTCGTCGGTGAGCTTGCGCAGCGCGTGGTAGATCGAGCCCGGTTGCACGTTCGCCCACTTGTCCGCGCTCCAACTGAGCAGCTCACGGCGCACGTCGTAGCCGTGCACCGGCTGCATCCACCTGACCAGACCGAGAATCATCATCCGCGTCGCCGACACGGACGCAAGCGTAATAGGCAAGTTTGACTACAGTGCCACATCCCACACTGAGCGATCGTTAGGCCCCGCAGCTCGGCCGCTAAACTCCCGGCAACGACCTCCCGGGAGGAGCCCCAAGGTGCGCAAGGTTCTCATCGCCAACCGCGGCGAGATCGCCGTCCGCGTCATCCGCGCCTGTCGCGACGCCGGACTGGCCAGCGTCGCCGTCTACGCGGACTCCGATCGGGACGCCCTGCACGCCACGCTCGCCGACGAGGCGTACGCGCTCGGCGGCGACACCGCCGCCGACAGTTACCTGCGCATCGACAAGCTGATCGACGTGGCGGCCCGCTCCGGCGCGGACGCGGTGCACCCCGGCTACGGCTTCCTCTCCGAGAACGCCGACTTCGCCCAGGCCGTCATCGACGCCGGGCTGACCTGGATCGGCCCCACCCCGCAGGCGATCCGCGACCTGGGCGACAAGGTCACCGCCCGGCACATCGCGCAGCGTGCCGGCGCGCCGCTGGTGCCCGGCACCCCGGACCCGGTGGCCAACGCGGACGAGGTGATGGCGTTCGCCGTCGACCACGGCCTGCCGGTCGCCATCAAGGCCGCCTTCGGCGGTGGCGGGCGCGGCCTGAAGGTCGCCCGCACCATGGAGGAGATCCCGCACCTGTTCGAGTCGGCCACCCGCGAGGCGGTCGCCGCCTTCGGCCGGGGTGAGTGCTTCGTCGAGCGCTACCTGGACAAGCCGCGCCACGTCGAGGCGCAGGTGCTGGCCGACCAGCACGGCAACGTGATCGTGGTGGGCACCCGGGACTGCTCGCTCCAGCGCCGGCACCAGAAGCTGGTCGAGGAGGCGCCCGCGCCGTTCCTCACCGCCGCCCAGCGCGCCCAGATCCACGACAGCGCCAAGGCCATCTGCCGGGAGGCCGGCTACCACGGCGCCGGCACCGTCGAATACCTGGTCGGCGCGGACGGCACGATCTCGTTCCTGGAGGTCAACACCCGGCTCCAGGTCGAGCACCCGGTCACCGAGGAGACCGCCGGCATCGACCTGGTGCGCGAGCAGTTCCGCATCGCCGACGGGGAGAAGCTGCGCTTCACCGAGGACCCGGCGCCGCGCGGTCACGCCATCGAGTTCCGGATCAACGGCGAGGACCCGGGCCGCAACTTCCTGCCCGCCCCGGGCACCGTCACCGCGCTGCGGCTGCCCTCCGGGCCGGGCGTGCGGGTGGACACCGGCATCTCGGCCGGCGACGTGATCGGCGGCAACTTCGACTCGCTGCTGGCCAAGGTGATCATCGTCGGCGAGACGCGCGCCGAGGCGCTGGAGCGGGCCCGCCGGGCGCTGGACGAGATGGTGGTCGACGGCATGGCCACCGCGCTGCCCTTCCACCGCCTGGTGATCCGCGACGAGGCGTTCGCCGCCGAGCCGTTCACCGTGCACACCCGGTGGATCGAGACCGAGTGGGACAACACCGTACCGGCCTTCACCGCCACCGCCGGCGCCACCGACGAGCCGGCCGCGCGCGAGACCGTCGTGGTCGAGGTGGGCGGCAAGCGGCTGGAGGTCGTCCTTCCCGCCGGGCTCGGCGCGGGTACGGCGGCAGCCGCGCCCGCCGCGAAGAAGCCGGCCCGTCGGGGCGGCGGGGGCAAGGCGGGCGCCGCCGTCAGCGGTGACGCGCTCACCTCCCCGATGCAGGGCACGATCGTGAAGATCGCGGTGGCCGACGGCGACGAGGTGGCCGAGGGCGACCTGGTCGTGGTGCTGGAGGCGATGAAGATGGAACAGCCGCTGCACGCGCACAAGGCCGGCACGGTGAGCGGGCTCGCCGCCGAGGTCGGCGCCGTGATCACCTCCGGCGCGGCGATCTGCACCATCGCCTGACGGCGCGGGCCGAGGGTGGTCTGAACCACCACCGGCGGCGGGACCGCGCCCGGGCGGGAATGATGGCCGGGTGCGGTTCCTTCACGGCGCGGTCCCCGCGCACGACCTGACCTACAACGACGTCTTCATGGCGCCCAACCGTTCCGAGGTGGGCTCCCGGCTCGACGTCGACCTGGCCACCACCGACGGGACCGGCACCACGATCCCGCTCGTGGTGTCGAACATGACAGCCGTCGCGGGCCGGCGGATGGCCGAGACGGTGGCGCGACGCGGCGCGGTGACGGTGATCCCGCAGGACATCCCGATCGAGGTCGTCGCCGACGTGGTCGGCTGGGTCAAGCAGCGGCACCTGGTGCACGACACCGCGATCACCCTCGGCCCGACCGAGACCGTCGGCGACGCCATCCACCTGCTGCCGAAGCGCTCGCACGGCGCGGTGGTGGTGGTCGACGCGGACGGGCGGCCGATGGGCGTGGTGACCGAGGCGGACACCGTCGGGGTGGACCGCTTCGCCCAGCTCCGGCACGTGATGTCGACCGAGCTGCACACCGTCCCGGCGGACGCGGATCCGCGTACCGGGTTCGACCGGTTGTCGGCGGGCCGGCGCCGGATCGCGCCGGTGGTGGACGGCGACGGCCGTCTGGTCGGAGTGCTGACCCGGCAGGGCGCGTTGCGCGCCACGCTCTACACCCCGGCCGTGGACGACAGGGGGCGGCTGCGGATCGCGGCCGCCGTGGGCATCAACGGCGACGTCACGGGCAAGGCCGCCGCCCTGCTGGAGGCGGGCGTGGACACGCTGGTCGTGGACACCGCGCACGGGCACCAGGAGCGGATGCTCCAGGCGCTGCGGGCGGTCCGCCGGCTGGACCCGCCGGTGCCGGTGGCGGCCGGGAACGTGGTGACCGCCGACGGGGTACGGGACCTGGTCGACGCGGGCGCGGACATCGTGAAGGTGGGCGTCGGGCCGGGCGCGATGTGCACCACGCGGATGATGACCGGGGTGGGCCGCCCGCAGTTCTCCGCGGTGCTGGACTGCGCCGCGGCGGCCCGTTCGCTGGGGCGGCACGTCTGGGCCGACGGCGGCGTACGCCACCCGCGGGACGTGGCGCTGGCGCTCGCGGCGGGCGCCTCGAACGTGATGATCGGCTCCTGGTTCGCCGGCACCTACGAGTCCCCCGGTGATCTCTACACGGACGCCGACGGGCGGCGTTACAAGGAGAGCTTCGGCATGGCGTCGTCGCGTGCGGTGAGCGCTCGTACGGCCGAGGACAGCGCGTTCGACAGGGCCCGGAAGGCGATCTTCGAGGAGGGCATCTCCTCGGCCCGGATGTATCTGGACCCGAGCCGGCCCGGCGTCGAGGACCTGATCGACGAGATCATCTCCGGCGTGCGCAGCGCGTTCACGTACGCGGGCGCACGCAGTCTGGAGGAGTTCCACGAGCGGGCGCTCGTCGGCGTGCAGAGCGCCGCCGGGTACACCGAGGGGATGCCGCTGCCGACGAGCTGGTGACGCCGGCCCGCCTCAGCTGAACAACCGCCTGATCACGGTACGGGCGGCGGCCTCCGGGTCGTCGCCCACCCGTGGCGGCAGCGCGCCGGAGAGCCAGAGCGTGGCGAAGCCGTGCACGATCGACCAGGCGGCCAGCGCGTCCGCGTCCGGCTCCCGCCCGGTGTGCCGGGCCACCCCGCCGCGCAGCAACTCGCCCGACCGGGCGCGGGCGGCGATCAGCTCCGGATCGTCGGCCCGGTACAGCTCGGGCCGGAACATGACGTCGAAGTGCGCGCGGTGCCGCACCGCGAACCCGACGTACGCCACCCCGGTGTCGAGCAGGTCGTCGCCGGCCCGCCGGAGCGCGTCGGCGAGCAGGTCGAAGCCCTGGGTGGCGAACGCGGTGAGCAGCCCCGCCTTGTCGCCGAAGTGGTGCGCGGGCGCGGCGTGTGAGACCCCGGCCCGCCGGGCCAGCTCACGCAGGCTCAGCGCGGCCGGCCCGGACTCGGCGATCGCCTCGGCGGCGGTGCTCAGCAGGACGCGGCGGAGGTCGCCGTGGTGATACGAGGCCATGCCGCCACCCTAACTTGTCATTGACAAGATGGTGCCCGTCGGCGCAATCTTGTCACCGACAAGATCCTGCGTCGGAGGGACTGACCCATGGCACCGCTGATCACACTCCTCGCCGGCACCGCGCTGGCCCGGCTCGCCGGCCTGCTCGGCGCGGACGCCCTGGACGGGTGGCACCCCGCGCTGCGGGTGGGGCTGGCGCTGATGTTCGTGCTGACCGGCGTGGCCCACTTCGCGTCCCGCCGAGCCGACCTGATCGCGATGGTCCCGCCGTCGCTGCCCCGGCCCGGCCTGCTGGTCACCGTCACCGGCGTGCTGGAACTCGCCGGCGCGCTCGCTCTGCTGTTCCCGGCCACCGCGCGTCCGGCGGCGGCCGGGCTGGCGGTGCTGATGCTCGCCATGTTCCCGGCGAACGTGTCGGCGGCGCGGCGCGGACTCACGCTCGCCGGCCGCCCGGTGACGCCGATCGGCGTCCGTACCCTGCTCCAGGTCGTCTTCGTGGCCGCCGCGCTGGCGGTGGCCCTGGGCGGGTGACCCGCCGCCTACCCGCCGGACGAGACCGGCGGGCCGGCGGGACGCGGCTCAGGCGCCGACCGGCTCCGCCTCGGCGGGCGGGGAGTCCCCGGTCCCCTCGTGGCGCACGGTCGGCAGGCGCAGGCAGGCGACCAGGCCGATCAGCAGGAACCCGGCGCCCGCGAAGGCCGCGTACCGGGTGGCCTCGGAGAACGCCGCCTTCGCCTCCTCGGCGATCGGCGCGGTACGCGGGTCCGCCTCCAGCCCGCCGATCGCCGCGCCGGCGCTCTCCTTGACCGCGCTCACCACCTGGTCCCGCTGGGCGGGGGTGAGTCCGGGCTGGTCGGCCAGGCGGTCGCCGAGGATCCCGCCGAGGCCGGCGAAGAGGACGGTGCCGAGCACCGCGATGCCGAGCGCGGAGCCGACCTGCCGGGCGGTGCTCTGCAGGCCCGAGCCCTGGCCACTGCGGCGTAGCGGCACCTGCGACAGGGAGACGCCGGTGAGCTGGGCGGTGGCCAGGCCGACGCCGACGCCGTACACGAAGAGGAAGCCCAGGGGCGCCCACCAGCTGGTGTCCGGCGCGACCACGAACCCGAGCCCGGCCACGCCGACCAGCTCGGCGGCGACGCCGAGCTGGACCACCCGGGCCGCGCCCCAGCGCTGCGTCAGCGGCGCCCCGATGCCGCTGGCCAGGAAGCTGCCGACCGCGAGCGGCAGCAGCGCCAGGCCGGTCCGGAAGGCGCTGTAGCCGAGCACGTTCTGGAACCAGAGCGGCAGCGCGAACAGCAGGCCGAACTCGCCCAGGCTGACGATCGCGGCGGCCAGGATGCCGTTGCGGAACGAGCCGATGCCGAACAGCGACAGGTCGAGCAGCGCCGGACGGCCGGCCCGGTTGCGACGTACCTGCTGGGCCAGAAAGATCCCGAGCGCGACGAGACCGACCAGCGCGGCCACCGGCACCGGCGAGATCGACGCGGTCCAGTCCAGCCCGAACAGGCTGAACGGCCGCTCCCGCTCCCACCAGCCGTAGGTGCGGCCCTCGATCAGGGCGAAGACCACGCCGGTCATGCCGACCACCGACAGCAGCGCGCCGGGCAGGTCCAGGCCGCGCTCGGCCTGCTCGTCGCGGGACTCGGCCACGAGCACGAGCGTCGCCACGATCACGGCCAGGCTGACCGGGACGTTGATGCCGAAGGCCCACCGCCAGGAGTACGTGGTGGTGAGCCAGCCGCCGAGCAGCGGCCCGAGCGCCGCCGCGCCACCGATCGTGGATCCCCAGACGGCGAACGCGATGCCCTTCTCCCGGCCGGTGAAGTTGGCGTTGAGCAGGGAGAGCGAGGTGGGCAGCATCATCGCCCCGCCGATGCCCTGGAGCACCCGGGAGGCGATGAGCGTCTCGCCGGAGCCGGCGAGCGCCGCGAGGACGCTGGCGACCACGAACACGGTGACGCCGACGAGGAACATCCGCCGCCGCCCGGACCGGTCGGCGAAGCGGCCGGCGACCAGCAGCAACGCGGCGAAGACCAGGGTGTACGCCTCCTGCACCCACTGCGCGTCGGAGGAGGTGATGTCGAGGTCCCGGATGATCTGCGGCACCGCGACGTTCACGATGGTCGCGTCCACGATGATCATCGCTACGCCGAGGCTGATGGCCAGCAGCCCGAACCAGCGTCCGCGCCCGTCGCCGCGCATTGCGCCCTCCCTTTAGCTAGATTCTCTAGCTACCTGAGATGCTAGCTTTATCCCATGGAGGAGGTGCCGTCAAGCGGGGAACCGACGCCGGCCGCGCCGCCGAGCAGCGAGACGTCCCGGGCGCTGCGCGACGCGCTGCGGATCGCGGGTGACACCCGGGCCGCGCTGGCCCGCCGCCTGGGCCTCAACGCCACCGACGCCGCGGCGATCGACCACCTGGTCTCCAGCCCGGAGCCACTGGGCCCGGTAGAACTGGGCAACCGCCTCGGCATCCGGTCCGCCTCGGCGACCACGCTCGTCGACCGGCTCGTGCAGGCCGGTCACGTCGCCCGGACGCCGCACCCGCACGACAGGAGGCGGCTCAGCCTCCAGGTGACCGAGAGCGCCGTCGGCGAGGTGCTGGAGGCGCTGCGCCCGATGCTCGTCGGCGTCGACCGGGCGGTCGCCCGGCTCACCCCGGAGCAGGCCGAGGCCGCCACGGCGTTCCTGCGCGAGGTCACCGAGGTGATGCGGGAGTACGTCGCCACCGCGCCGGACGAGCCGTCCCGGGCCCGCGCCGACCGCGACTGAGGAGACTCTCAGAAATAGTTTGGGCCCTGATGATTCGGGAGCTAATCTGACGCTCGTGAACACGGGCCCGCTCGTCCGCTTCCCCGACGCTCTGCACCACGCGCCCCTCGGCCGGCTGATCTCGATCGCCGGTCACGTCGTGGAACAGCACTGGGGGCGTTACCTCGCCGAACACGGGCTCACGTCCGCCGGCATGCGGGTCCTGATGATCCTCCTGCGGGCCGGCGAGGTGAGCCACCGGGAAATGGCCGAGCTGTGCTTCGTCCGGCCCGCCACGCTCACCGGCATCGCCGACACGCTGGAACGCGACGGCTTCGTCAGCCGCCGCCGCGCCCCGGAGGACCGCCGCACGGTCCGGCTCGCCCTGACCGACAAGGGCGGCGAGCACGCCCGCACCGTCATCGACATGATCCACAGCGACCGGCCGTTGACGTCGGTCGACGCCGACCCGGCCAACCGGGCGGTGATCCGCCAGTTCCTGATCGAAATCATCACCGGCATGTCCGACGGGGACCTCCGTCGGTTGGACCGGGACAGCGAGTCCGACACCGAGCCGCCGACGGGGAGCCATCCGTGTTGATCCGCCTGCTCCGCACACATCTGCACCCGTACCGACGATGGCTGGCCGCCGTGGTGGCGTTCCAGTTCGTCGGCACCATCGCCTCGCTCTACCTGCCGAGCCTGAACGCCGACATCATCGACCGGGGCGTCGCGGTCGGCGACACCGACCAGATCGTGCGTACGGGCGGGTGGATGCTGCTGGTCAGCCTGCTCCAGATCGCCTGCTCGATCGCCGCCGTCTATTTCGGCGCGAAGACCGCCATGGCGTTCGGCCGCGACGTACGCGGCTCCATCTTCCGGCGCGTCAACAGCTTCTCCGCCCGCGAGGTCGCCCGGTTCGGTGCGCCGTCTCTGATCACCCGCAACACGAACGACGTCCAGCAGGTGCAGATGCTGGTGCTGCTGAGCTGCACCATGCTGGTGGCCGCGCCGATCATGAGCGTCGGCGGCGTGGTGATGGCGCTGCGCGAGGACGTCGGGCTCTCCTGGCTGATGCTGGTCTGCGTACCGGTGCTGGCCGTCGCGCTGGGCCTGATCATCCGCCGGATGGTTCCGGGCTTCCGGCTCATGCAGACCCGGATCGACACCGTCAACCGGGTGCTGCGCGAGCAGATCACCGGCATCCGGGTGGTCCGGGCGTTCGTACGGGAGCCGTACGAGACCGACCGGTTCCGGGTCGCGAACACCGACCTGACCGCCACCGCGCTGCGGATCGGGCGGCTCCAGGCGCTGATCTTCCCGATCGTGATGCTGGTGCTGAACGTCTCCAGCGTCGCGGTGCTCTGGTTCGGCGCGGAACGTGTCGACTCCGGCCAGATCCAGGTCGGCGCGCTCACCGCGTTCCTGCAATACCTCATGCAGATCCTGATGGCGGTCATGATGGCCACCTTCATGCTGATGATGGTGCCCCGGGCGGCGGTCTGCGCCGAGCGCATCGAGGAGGTGCTCGACACCGACTCGTCGGTGGTGCCGGCGGCCGACCCGGTCACCGAGGTCACCGGCCGGGGCGAGTTGGAGTTGCGTGGCGCCGGATTCCAGTACCCGGGCGCGACCGCGCCGGTGCTGCACGACATCTCGTTCCGTGCCCACCCGGGCCGGACCACGGCGATCATCGGATCCACCGGCGCCGGCAAGACCACGCTGCTGACGCTCATCCCCCGCCTGGTCGACCCGACCGCCGGCGCGGTCCTGGTCGACGGCGTGGACGTACGAGAGCTGGCCCCGGACGAGCTGTGGCGGCGGATCGGGCTGGTGCCCCAGCGGCCCTACCTGTTCACCGGCACCGTCGCCAGCAACCTGCGCTACGGCAACCCGGACGCCAGCGACGCCGAACTGTGGGCCGCCCTGGAGATCGCCCAGGCGCGTGACTTCGTCGCCGAGATGCCGGGCGGGCTGGAGGCGCCGATCGCGCAGGGCGGCACCAACGTCTCCGGCGGCCAGCGGCAACGCCTGGCCATCGCCCGCGCGCTCGTCCGCAAGCCGGAGATCTACCTCTTCGACGACTCCTTCTCCGCGCTCGACCTCGGCACGGACGCCCGGCTGCGGGCCGCCCTCAAGCCGGTCACCGCGGACGCGGCGGTGGTCATCGTGGCCCAGCGGGTCTCCACGATCATCGACGCCGACCAGATCATCGTGCTCGAGGACGGGGGTGTCGTCGGGATGGGACGACATGAGGAACTGCTGGAGAGCTGCCCCACGTACGCCGAGATCGTCGCGTCGCAGCAGACGGCGGAGGTGGCCGCATGACCTCGTCGGTTCCGCAGCAGAAGAACGAACCCACACGACTACCTCCGGCCGGGCGGCGTCCCGGCGGTGGCCCACCGCACATGAGCATGGGCATGCCGGCCGAGAAGGCGATGAACTTCGGGCCGTCGGCGCGCCGGCTGCTGGGGCGGCTGCGGCCGTACCGGCTCCAGCTCACCGGCGTGCTCGCGCTGGCCCTGGCCAGCGTCGGGCTCAGCGTCATCGGGCCGAAGGTGCTCGGCCACGCCACCGACATCATCTTCAGCGGGGTGATCGGGCGGCAGTTGCCGGCCGGCACCACCACCGAGGCGGCGGCGGAGGCGGCCCGCGCCCAGGGCAACGGCAACTTCGCCGACATGCTGGCCCGGATGGACGTGATCCCCGGCCTCGGCATCGACTTCTCCGCACTGGGCCGGGTGCTGGCGTTCGCCGTCGCGCTCTACGTCGGCGCCGGCATCCTCCAGTGGGCACAGGGCTGGGTGCTGAACGGGATCGTGCAGCACACCGTGCTGACGTTGCGCGCCGACGTGGAGGACAAGCTCACCCGGCTGCCGCTGCCCTACTTCGACAAGCAGCCCCGCGGTGAGCTGCTGAGCCGGGTCACGAACGACATCGACAACGTGTCGCAGACGCTCCAGCAGACGCTGAGCCAGTTGCTCACGTCGCTGCTCACCGTCGTCGGCGTACTCGGGATGATGTTCTGGATCTCACCGCTGCTGGCGGTCGTCGCGCTCGTCGCGGTGCCGCTGTCGGTGGTGGTCACCGGCCAGATCGCCAAGCGGTCGCAGGGCAAGTTCATCGCCCAGTGGAAGCACACGGGCGAGCTGAACGGCCAGATCGAGGAGGCGTACACCGGGCACGAGCTGGTGAAGGTCTTCGGCCGGCAAAAGGAGGTCGAGGCCGCTTTCCACGCCAAGAACGAGGAGCTGTTCCGGGCCGGCTTCGGCGCGCAGTTCGTCTCCGGGCTGATCATGCCGGCGATGTTCTTCATCGGGAACCTCAGCTACGTCGCGATCGCCGTGGTCGGCGGTCTGCGGGTGGCGTCGGGCTCGATGAGCCTCGGTGACGTGCAGGCGTTCATCCAGTACTCGCGGCAGTTCACCCAGCCACTCACCCAGGTCGCGTCGATGGCCAACCTGCTGCAGTCCGGGGTGGCCTCGGCCGAGCGGGTCTTCGCGGTGCTCGACGCCGACGAGCAGAGCCCCGACCCGGCCGAGCCGGCCCGGATCGCCGACCCGCACGGGCGGGTCGAGTTCGAGCACGTCTCCTTCCGGTACGACCCGGAGAAGCCGCTCATCGACGACCTGTCGCTGGTCGCCGAGCCGGGCCACACGGTGGCCATCGTCGGTCCCACCGGCGCCGGCAAGACCACGCTGGTCAACCTGGTCATGCGGTTCTACGAGCTGGACGCCGGGCGGATCACGCTGGACGGGGTGGACATCGCCACGATGCGCCGCGACGAACTCCGTGGCCGGATCGGCATGGTGCTCCAGGACACCTGGCTGTTCGGCGGCACCATCCGGGACAACATCGCCTACGGCCGCCCCGACGCCACCGAGGAGGAGATCCTCGCCGCCGCCGGGGCGACGTTCGTGGACCGGTTCGTCCGCAGCCTACCGGACGGCTACGACACGGTGATCGACGAGGAGGGCAGCAACGTCAGCGCCGGGGAGAAGCAGCTCATCACCATCGCCCGCGCGTTCCTGGCCGAGCCGTCGCTGCTGATCCTGGACGAGGCGACCAGCTCGGTGGACACCCGGACCGAGGTGCTGCTCCAGCGCGCCATGGCGGCGCTGCGCTCGGACCGGACGAGCTTCGTCATCGCGCACCGGCTCTCCACCATCCGCGACGCCGACCTGATCCTCATGATGGAGCAGGGCCGGATCGTCGAGCAGGGCACCCACGACCAGCTCGTCGCCGCCGGCGGCGCGTACGCCCGGCTCTACCGGGCGCAGTTCACCGGCGCGGTGATCGAGGACGAGATCCCGGCGCCCACCCCGCCCGGTCCGTCGAGCGGGATCCGCGCCGGCGCCGGCACGCCGGTCGGGAACTGACGTGGACCCGGCGACCGGCCCGGCGCCGGTCCCCGTCCGGGTGCCTTCCCGGCACCCGGACGGGCCGGAGTCAGGCCGGCAGCAGCCCCGCCGACCGGCTCGCGACCACCGCGCCGATCAGGCCCAGCGCCTCGGCGGCGGGCATCGGGTCGAGCACCCGGCCGGCGCGCAGGCGCAGCGAGACCGAGCCGTCGGCCGCCTCCCGGGGGCCGAGGACCCCGGTGTACGGGACGCGGCGGCGGGACGCGTCCCGGATCCGGGCACCGAGCGAACCGGCGTGGTCGACTTCGGCCCGCAGCCCGGCCGCCTCGGCCCGGCGGGCCAGCGCGACGGCCGCGTCGGCCTGCGCCGCGTCCACCGGCAGCAGCAGCAACTGCACCGGGGCGTACCAGGCCGGGAACGCGCCCTGGTGCACCTCGATCAGGTACGCGAACAGCCGCTCCATGCTGCCGACGAGGCTGCGGTGCACCATCACCGGCCGTTTCCGGCGGCCGTCCGAGTCGGTGTACGACAGGTCGAACCGCTCCGGCTTGTCGAAGTCGAGCTGCACGGTGGAGATGGTCGACTCGCGGCCCGCCGCGTCCACGATCTCAATGTCGATCTTCGGCCCGTAGAACGCGGCCTCGCCCGGCGCCTCGACGACGTCCACCCCGTCGAGCGCGGCGCGGAGCAGTTCCTCGGCCCGCGCCCAGCCGGCGTCGTCGCCCACGTACCGACGGCCCGGCCCGCGCAGCGACAACCGGAACCCGGCGGGACGGACGCCGAGCGCGGCGTGCGCCTCCCCGATCAGCCGCAGGATCTCGCGGACCTCGTCGCCGACCTGCTCCAGCGCGCAGAAGTTGTGCGCGTCGTTGAGCGAGATGGCTCGTACGCGGGACAGCCCGCCGAGCACCCCGGAGCGCTCGGCCCGGTACATCCCGCCCAGTTCGGCGACCCGCAGCGGCAGCTCCCGGTAGGAGCGCCCGCGGGCCCGGAACACCAGCGCGTGGTGCGGGCACAAGGCCGGACGCAGCACGAACTCGTCGTCGGCGCTCAGCCGCATCGGCGGGAACATGTCGTCGGCGAAGTAGCCCAGGTGCCCGGACAGCTCGAACAGCTCCCGTTTGCCCAGCGGCGGCGAGTAGACGTGCCGGTAGCCGGCCCGGCGCTCCAGTTCCCGCACGTACTCCTCGACGGCGTGCCGGGCGGCGGCGCCGGCCGGCAGCCAGATCGGCAGTCCGGCGCCCGCGAGCGGGTCGGAGACGAACAGCTCCAACTCCCGGCCGAGCCTGCGGTGGTCGATCATGTCGCTCTCCTTGATCGGGTACGACCCGGAGGCGAGCAGGCCCGGAACGCCGCGAGGCCCCGGAGCGGATCGCCCCGGGGCCTCGTCGACGGAAACGTCAGTGCGGCACGCCGGGAACACCCGGCGTCGTCGTCACTACCGCGCTGCACATGCCCCGACGCTAGACGCGCGGGCGTCGATGGCGCACCTGAATTACGGAGAGCGGGGGGGGGGGGGGGGGGGGGGGGGGGGGGGGGGGGGGGGGGCGGGGGCGGCGGGGGGGGGGGGGGGGGGGGGGGGGGGGGGGGGGGGGGGGGGGGGGGGGGGGGGGGGGGGGGGGGGGTGGTGGGGGGCGGGGTCGTCGGCGGCGGGTTGTCGCCGCCGCCGAAGATCACGTCACTGCAGAGGTAGTACGGCTGGTCGAGGTGGGACGCCTGCCAGATGGTGTAGACGACGTGCCGCCCGGTGCGGTTGCCCGCGTTCACCTGCGCCTCGTAGAGCCCGGTGGTCGGGTAGCTGCCGGTACGGAGTACCAGCTCAAGGCTGTTCCAGGTGAGGGGCTGGGTGGTCGGGTCGAAACCCTGCTTGGTGATGTAGATCAACATGTAGTCGGCGCCGTGTCGAGCGCCGTCGGTCAGCGTCAGGGTGAAGTTGTTCGGCATCGGCTTCGCGGTCCACGCGCCGACCGCGTCGAGCGAGGCGTACAGGCCATTCTGGGTGCGGCCGCCGCTGCACAGTTGTCCGTCCGGCACGGCGGCCTGGTGGTTGCCGCCGACGTTTTCGCGGTACAGGCCGTTCCAGTTCCACATGGTGTTCGGGTTGGCCTGCCACGCCTGCCAGCACATCGGGTCGGTCTGGGCCATCGTGGGGTTGAGGTGGTCGGAACCCCAGCGCTCGTAACATCCGTAGTTGCGTGACGGCGGATTGGTGACCGACCCGTGCGCCGAGGCCGGACCGGCCTGGTTGACGACGACCATCGTGAGCGAGGCGACGAGAACTACGACCGCGCCCAGTCCCAGACGGCGTGCTGTCCGTGAGATTTTCATGATGCTCCAGTGGATGCGCCGGCGCCCAGTGGCCCTCGCTGGGTGCCCACCCCGGAGAAGGTGACGCCGATCGATTCAAGCCGTCCCAGGGGTGGACGGCACTGCTGCCCAGCAGCGCTTGGCGGCTCCCAGCCACGATGTTAGTAAAGGCGGCCGTCAATGTAAATCGATACCGAGAGCCGACCCCCACCCGGGTCAGACCGCGAGGGCCGCGCGTACCTCCCGCTCCGCCGTCACTCCCCCGTCGCCGTGCGAGGTGACCCGGCCGGATTCGAGGACGTGGTAGCGGTTCGCCACCTGCAGCGCGAACCCGAGGTGCTGCTCGACGAGCAGCACGCTGAAGCCGGACTGCCGGGTCAGCTCGACGATCCGCTCCTGGATCTCGGCGACCACCGACGGCTGGATGCCCTCGGTCGGCTCGTCCAGCATGAGCAGCCGCGGCCGGGTGATCAACGCGCGGGCGATGGCGAGCTGCTGACGCTGACCACCGGAGAGCAGCCCGGCCCGCCGCCGCAGCAGCGGACGCAGCGCCGGGAACAGGTCCAGCACCTCCGCGGTCGCCACCGCGCCGTCGCGCCGGGCGTCAGCGACGAGGCGCAGGTTCTCCGCCGCCGTCAGGTGCGGGAAGCACTGCTGGCCCTGCGGGACGTACGCCATGCCGCGCGCCACCCGCTCGTGCGGCGCGAGACGGGTGACGTCCTCGCCGTCCAGCTCGACGGTGCCGGCGGTCGGGCGCAGCAGGCCTGCCGCGACCCGCAGCAAGGTGCTCTTACCGGCGCCGTTGTGCCCGAGCACCGCGGCCACCCCGTCGGGCGGGACGGCGAGGTCCACGCCGTGCAGCACCCGGGAGCGCCCGTATCCGGCGTGCACCCCACTCAGGGTCAGCATCATGCCTCCAGACCGCTGGGGACCGACCCGGCGTCGACCGGGTGGCCGAGGTAGACCTCCTGCACGCGCGGGTCCGCCTGGACCTGCGCCACAGTGCCCTCGCTGAGCACCTTCCCCGCGTGCAGCACGGTGACGCTGCGCGCGAAGCGACGCAGGAAGTCCATGTCGTGCTCGATCACCACCACCGTGCGATCCCGGCTCACCGTCGCCAGCAGGGCGCCCGTGGCGTCGCGCTCCTCGTGGCTCATCCCGGCGACCGGCTCGTCGAGCAGCAGCAGCCGCGCGTCCTGCACCAGCAGCATGCCGATCTCCAACCACTGCTTCTGGCCGTGCGCGAGCGTGCCGGCGAGCTGGTCGGCCCGGCCGGTCAGCCCGATGGTCTCCAGCGCGGCGGCCACCTCGTCGGGGATCCCCCGCCGACGCCGGGCCAGGGTGGCCCAGCTCCGGCGGGCGCCCGCGGCGATGTCGAGGTTCTGCACGACCGACAGCTCCTCGAAGATCGTCGACGTCTGGAACGTCCGGCCGACGCCGAGCCGGCTGATCCGGTGCACCGGGCGACCCAGCAACTCCTGGTCGCCGAAGCGCACCGAGCCGGTGGCCCGCACCAGACCGGTGATCGCGTCGACCAGGGTGGTCTTGCCGGCGCCGTTCGGCCCGATCAGGAACCGGATGTCACCGGCGGGCACCTCCAGCGAGACGCCGTCGACGGCGGTGAAGCCGTCGAAGCTGACCCGCACGTCACGGACGGACAGCCCGTCCGGTCGGTCGTCGCTCATTTGTGCACCTCCGCCCGCTCGGCGCGGCGGCGGGCCAGCGCCCACAGCGACGCCAGGCCGCCGGGAAGAAACGCCACCACGACCACGAAGAGCAGACCCTGAAGGTACGTCCAGGTGCCCGGGAAACGCTCCGACAGGGCGGTACGCGCCCAGGCCACCGCGACCGCGCCGAGCACCGGGCCCAGCAGCGTCGCCCGGCCACCCACCGCCACACCGATGACGAACTCGATCGACGGGACGATGCCGATGAGGGCGGGCGAGATGATGCCCACCGCCGGCACGAACAGCGCGCCGGCGAGGCCCGCCATACCCGCCGCCACCACGTAGGCGACGAGCTTGACCGACGCCGGGTCGTAGCCGAGGAAACGGACCCGCTCCTCGCCGTCACGCACCGCCACCAGCAGCTCGCCGTAGCGGCTGTGGATGAGCTGACGGGCCAGCGCGAGCAACGCCAGCAGGACGGCGGCGATGATGAAGTAGACCATCCGCTGGTTGACCGGGTCGTCCAGGTCGTAGCCGAAGAAGCCCTGGATGTCGGTGAGCCCGTTGGTGCCGCCCGTGGTCCCCTGCTGGCCGATCAACAGGATCACCATGGCGGCGGCGAGAGCCTGGCTGAGGATGGCGAAGTACGCGCCCCGCACACGGCGGCGGAACACCAGTGAGCCGAGCCCGAAGGCGACGGCCATCGGCAGCAGGACCGTGGCCGGCAGCGCGAACCACGGGCTGGCGAACGGCTGCCACCAGACGGGCAGTTCGTCGAGCTGCCCGTACAGCTGCATGAAGTCGGGCATCCCACCGGGACCCGCGTCGGCGAGCTTGAGGTGCATGGCCATCGCGTAGCCGCCCAGGCCGAAGAAGACGCCCTGGCCGAGGGTGAGCATGCCGCCGCGCCCCCAGGCGATGCCGATGCCGACGGCCACCACGGCGACGCAGAGGTACTTGGCGAGCAGGGCCAGCCGGAAGTCCGACAGCGCCAGCGGCGCGACGGCGAACAGCAGCGCCGCGCCGAACGCGAACCCCGCCGCCGCGCGCAGCCGGGAGCGGTCACCGGACCGGCTTCCAGGCGCGATGTCGGCCGGGGCCGGCGCGTCGGCGGTGCTCGGCGGCGCGGGTGTCACGGCGGTCATGCGAGGCTCCTGGTCCGCAGGGTGAACATGCCCTGTGGCCGCCACTGGAGGAACGCGACGATCGCCACGAAGACGATCACCTTGGCGACGCTGAGGGTCGTGAGGTACTCCCCGGTGGCCTGGAGGACCCCGAGGGCGAAGGCGACGATCACGCTGCCCTTGAGCTGACCGATCCCGCCGACCACGACGACCAGGAAGGCGTCGATGATCAGGTTGGTGCCCATGGTCGGGCCGATCGGGCCGAGGAGGGTGAGCGCCACCCCGGCGAGCCCGGCCAGGCCCGAGCCGAGAAAGAAGGTCGTCCGATCGACCCGGGCGGTGGGGATGCCGGACACCGCGGCGAGGTCGCGGTTCTGCACGACCGCGCGGATCCGGCGCCCCAACGGGGTGAACCGCAGCGCCAGGGTCAGGGCGGCGACGGCGGCCAGGGCCAGGGCCAGGATGAACAGCCGGTTGTTGGCGACCGTCAGCCCGCCGGGCACCGCCACGTTGCCGGTGAGCAGGTCCGGCGCGCGGGTCTGCACGTTCGGACTGCCGAAGATGTCCCGGGCGAGCTGTTGCAGCATCAGGGACACGCCCCAGGTGACCAGCAGGGTGTCCAGGGGACGGGCGTAGAGCCGGCGGATCAGCAGGATCTCCAGCAGCACCCCCATCGTGCCGGCGACCACGAACGCCACCGGCAGCGCGACCAGCAGCGACAGGCCGGCGCCGGTGATGCTCTGTTGCAGCACGTACGTGGTGTAGGCGCCGGCCATGATGAACTCGCCGTGCGCCATGTTGATGACGTTCATCTGGCCGAAGGTCAGCGCCAGCCCGAGCGCGATGAGCAGCAGCACCGCACCGATGCTGATGCCGGTGAAGAGTTGACCGAAGAGGACTGTCACGGTGGGTACTCCCGTACTGCTGGTCGGGGACCCGGGCGGGGCGCGTCGTCGCGGTGCCCGCCCGGGGCCGGCGTCGTCAGCTCAGGCCGCTCGCCCACTGATAGGTCTTGAGGTACGGGTCCGGCGCGATCGGCTTGCCGGAGTTCCACACCTCGGTGATCAGGCCGTCCGCGCCGACCTTGCCGATGCGGGCGGTCTTGGCGATGTGCTGGGTCTTGCCGTCGACGGTGACCAGGCCCTCCGGCGCGTCGAAGGTGATCCCGTCGGAGGCGCCGCGGACCTTCTCGACGTCGAACGCGCCGGCCTTCTCGACCATCGCCTTCCACAGGTAGACGCTGACGTAGGCGGCCTCCATCGGGTCGCTCGTCGGCTTGTCCGCGCCGTACTTCGCCTTGTACGCGGCCACGAACTTGCCGTTCGCCGCGCCGGGCGTGGTCTGGTAGTAGTTCCAGGCGGTCAACTGGCCCTCCAGGTACTGGGTGCCGATGCTCTTGACCTCCTCCTCGGCGATGGACACCGACACCACCGGCATCGCGGCGGCGGTCAGGCCGGCCGACTTGTACTCCTTGAAGAACGCCACGTTGCTGTCGCCGTTGAGGGTGTTGAAGACCGCCTTCGCGCCGGACGACTTGACCTTGTTGACGATCGTGCCGAATTCGGTGGACCCGAGCGGCGCGTAATCCTCGCCGACCACTGTCATCCCGTTCGCCGCCGCGTACGCCTTGATGATTTTGTTGGCCGTCCGCGGGAAGACGTAGTCGCTGCCGACCAGGTAGACCGACTTCGTTCCCTGGGCCTTGAGATAGTCGAGCCCGGGGACGATCTGCTGGTTGGTCGTCGCGCCCGTGTAGAAGATGTAGGGCGACTGTTCCAGGCCCTCGTACTGCACCGGGTAGAACAGCAGCGCCTTGTTCTTCTCGAACACCGGCTTGACCGCCTTGCGGCTGGCCGACGTCCAGCAGCCGAAAACGGCTGCCACCCGGTCCTCGGAGATGAGCTTCTCGGCTTTCTCCGCGAAGGTGGGCCAGTCCGAGGCACCGTCCTCCCCGACCGGCTGGATCTTCTTGCCGAGGACGCCGCCAGCCGCGTTGATCTCCTCAACGGCGAGCATGATGGAGTCGCGGACGGTGACCTCGCTGATCGCCATGGTGCCGGAGAGCGAGTTGAGCAGGCCCACCTTGACGGTGTCGCCGGAGACGTCGGCGGTGACGCCGGCCGCGCCGCCCTCGTCACTGGTCTTGCTGCCGCACGCGGTCACGGCCGCCGCGGCGACGAGGGTCATGGCACCCGCCAGAATGCGGCGGCCCCAAAGAACTGACATCTAATCTCCCTGCGGTGCACTCAGGTAGCGAAAGGACGGTCGGTGCGGTCCGGTGGAGTTGGCGATGCCAAAGTCGACGGGTGGACGTCGCCCATGGTCATCGCATCGAATACGGGCACGCAAAGCGTCGACCGGCATGATTGCGTGGACGTTTCCCAGCCCTTAATTGACTGTTTCCCGCGCATCCGGGGAGCACGCATGCCACAACGGCTGACACCGTCGCACGTAAGACGGTTTCAGCCGTGATCAGTTCGGTGAAGAATTGCCACCAGAATGGTCGGCGAACAGATTCCGCCGACGGTGGACAGACATTCGCGGTATCCACCCTCCGGGGTAGATACTTCACGCAGGAAGTATCTTAGGGCCGGGCCGGGTGGACGTGTCAAGGGTCTGTACCGGGCGGTCAGATCTGGGCGAGCACTGTGAAGTCGAGACCGTCGGCCTCGGCGAGGTAGATCCGCTGGCGCACGTGCCGTCGACGCAGCTGCAGCCGACCGCGCGGCCCGTGGTACGCCACCGTGTCCGCAGCCGTCTCGATCGCCCGTACGTCGAGGGTGCGGGCCTGCCCGATCAGGGCGGCGAGCAGCATCACGCCCTCGTAGCAGGACTCCCCCAGGCTGCCCAGCGGCGGCGCCTCCACCCCGAACCGGCGGGCGAACTCACCGTGGAAGTCAAGGCTCTCCTGCGTCACGAGGCCGGCGAAGAAGCCCGCCGCGCTGTAGAGCCGCCGCGTCGCGCCCGCCCCGCTGGCCAGCAGCATGTTCTCGTCCATCAGGGTGCTCAGCCGCAGGCAGCGCTGGTCCATCGCGGCACGCGCGAACGCCCGGTTGAACCGCACCGCGTCCGCGCCGACGAGCAGCATCACCACGGCGTCGGCCTCGCTGCGCTCGATCTGGCGCAACACGTCGTCGAAGTCGTGCGTCTCCAACGGCAGGAACGCCTGCCCCACCACGCGGCCACCGCCGCGCAGCGCGTACCGCTGGGCCGCCCGCGCGGTGCGCCGGGGCCACACGTAGTCGTTGCCGACCACGAACCAGCGGCGCACGCCCTGCTCCCCCGCGAGCAGCCGCATCCCGGGCCACAGCTGCGCGTCCGGCGTCTCGCTGGTCAGATAGACCCCCTCGGTACGCTCACCGCCCTCGTACAGGGCGGTGTAGACGTACGGCACGCGGTGCGCGACCCGGGGCGCGAGCGCCTGCCGCACCGAGGAGATGTGCCAACCGGTCACGCCCTGCACGGCGCCCACCGACACCAGCGCCTCCACCTGGGCGGCGACCTCGGCCGGTGGGGCGCCACCGTCGACCGGCACCAGCCGCACCTCGCGGCCCAGCACCCCGCCACCGGCGTTGATCTCCTCGACCGCGAGCTGGGCACAGAGTTCGCAGGTCGGGCCGAACATTCCCGCCGGCCCGCGCATCGGGTACACCAGCGCGATGCTGACCACGGCCCGATCGACTGTGAGCCACGGCGGTGCCGGCGCGGACATGAGCCCATGATTGCCCGGCCGACGTGGGAAAACCACAGCTCTCCACGGACCGGGACGAGTCGCTACCATGGCAGGGCCACCGGCCCAGGGAGTTCCATGTCAGACGTGCCCGGGGCGTCAGCCGATCTGCTGCGCTCGCTCACCCGCGCCGAACGGCTGCTCTCCCGCCGGTTGGCCGCCGTTCTGGCCGACGACGACCTGACCACCGAGGCGTGGCGGGTGCTCTGCCTGCTCGCCGACGGTCAGGGCCATCCGATGAGCGAGGTGTCCGCCGAGGCGTCGTTGCCGCCGGGGACCCTCACCAAGCTGGTCGACCATCTCGTCGACCGTAACCTGGTGTTCCGGCGGATCGACCCGCTGGACCGCCGGCGTATCCGGGCCTACCTGACCACCCGGGGCCGCCGCGAGCACGCCCGCCTCGACGAGCGGGTCCGGACCAGCCTCGCCGAGGCGGGCATACCTGCCGACACCGCCCTGCTCGACGACCTCGCCGACCTGATCGCCCGGCTCGACCCGGCGGGTCGCCGCGACAACGCCGAGGCGGCCGGGCTTCGCCGCTGACCCCGCTTCACTCCACCTTGGTGAGCAGCGGCTCGACCTCCACGTCGAGGTGGGCGCGCAGCGTGTGCGCGTCGGGAGCGGTAGCGGTCCACAGTGTCGCCGGACCACCCGCCAGGGGCAGCCGGGCGACGGTGCCCTCGACAGTCGCGGGCTCGTCGGGAAGCGACGGGTCCACCACCAGCAGCGACCCGGTGGCCGGCGCGCCGCCGAGCACCGCGGGGCCGGCCCAGCCGGGCGCGCCCGGTCCCACGGCCAGCGACTGGCGCAGCAGCGGCCGGCCGTCGTAGTCGACCCGGGTGTGGACGACCGCGCCGCCCGGCGCCTCGCCGTACCGGCCGCAGATCACCTCGTCGCGCCAGGTCAGCCTCGCCCCGGCGGCCAGCTCGACCTGGGACTCGGCGAGGTGGGCGCAGCCGGCCGCAGCGACCAGTTGCTCGGGCAGCCAGTGCAGTGCGCCGCCGTCGTGCACCACGGCGCGGACCGCCATCCGCGACACGACGCCGGGCCGGCCGGGCAGGGCGACCGAGGCGGCGACGGTGTGCAGCCGCACCGCCGCCCCCGGTCCCACGTCGATCTCCAGCCGCAGGTCGTCGCCGGCGAGCGGACCGGCCGCCCCGCCGACGACGTACACCGTCACGGCACGACCGCTGCCGGGCGTCTGTCGCAGCAGCAGCGGTGTCTCACCGCGCAGCTCGGCGAGGACCGTGCCGCCCCGGCCGTCGGCCCGAGCCACCAGCCGGGCGTGCGCGCGCATCAGGCCGGGCCGACCCGCGCGGCGGCCGGGTGCATTGCCGCGTGGTGGGCCAGTTCGTGGCGGATCCAGTCGGCGATCCGCCCCGCCGTCGGGTCACCGACGATCGACAGGAACACGGTCGGCAGGTCGCCGCGCCGGGCCCGCGCGTCCCGGTCCATGACGGCCAGGTCCGCGCCCACCATCGGGGCCAGGTCGGTCTTGTTGATCACGAGCAGGTCGGCGGACGTCACCCCGGGTCCGCCCTTGCGCGGCACCTTGTCCCCGCCGGCCACGTCGACCACGAATATCTGCCGGTCCACCAGGCCCCGGCTGAACGTGGCGGTCAGGTTGTCCCCGCCGCTCTCGACCAGCACCAGGTCCAGCGGGCCGACCGCCTCGGCCAACTCGTCCACGGCGTCGAGGTTGGCCCCGATGTCGTCCCGGATGGCGGTGTGCGGGCAGCAACCGGTCTCCACGGCGCGGATCCGGCTCGGGTCCAGCACGCCGGCCCGCTTGAGGAAGTCGGCGTCCTCGGTCGTGTAGATGTCGTTGGTGACCACGCCGAGTCGCAGCTCACCGGCGAACGCCCGGCACAGGGCCGCCACCAGGGCGGTCTTGCCGGACCCGACCGGCCCGCCGATGCCGACGCGCAGCGCCCGTCCGGCTTGTGCCAGCGGCGGATGCGGGTCCACCCCCGGTTCGGGGTGGGTGTGCGGAACGGTCTCGTCGTGCGGGGCAGGATTCCGGTCGGCAGTGGGCGTAGCGGTCGGCACAACGGTGTCAGGACGCAAAGAGACGCACCTCCCAGGTGGCATGAGCTTCGGCATGGATGTCGGCAAGAGGAGCGGTCGCCGCGGGCAGCCGCTCGGGTGGGTCGTCGGCGGCCCGGGCCGCCTCGGCGGCGGTGCCGTCGCACCGGGAGGCGAGACCGACCAGCAGGGCCTGGACCTGGTACGGGTCGAGACCGAGCAGGCGTACGGCCGCACTGGCCGCACCGGTCACCGTTCCGTGGGTGGCGACCGTGGCGGTCTCGGCGCGGCTCAGGCCGGCGGCGGCGCAGAGCAGCCCGAGCACCAACGGCTGATGCGCTCCGCCAGGTGTGGAGGGCAGGTCGTCGAAGGACGCCTCCGGCCAGATGGCCCGGCCCGCGCGCAGCAGAGCCCGTCCCTGGCGACGGGACACCGTGCGCAGCGCCGGTGCCGCCGTCCGGGCGTCCAGCTCCGCGTCGAGCAATGCCAGCGTGGACCCGCGTACGGCGGAACCGGCCGAGGTGGCCGCCCGGTGCGCCGCCGCCGCGAACGCCGCACCGACCAGCCCGGCGGTGGCCAGCCGGCCGGCCAGGAACGTCTCCAACGTGGCCAGGTCGGTGACCCGGCCGGCGGCGACGGCGGCCTCCAGGCCGCCGGAGTGGGCGTGCGCGCCGGCCGGGAAGCGACCGTCGGCCAGCAGCAGGAGCAGGCTCGACGTCGCCATCAGAAGAGGAAGTACCGCTGGGCCATCGGCAGGCGTGGCACCGGGTCCGGCTCCACCACCTGACCGTCGATCCGCACGGTGAAGGTGTCCGGGTCCACCTCGATCCGGGGCATCGCGTCGTTCTCCGGCAGGTCGGCCTTGCCCCGCGAGCGCACGTCCGCGACGGGCACCACCCGTCGCCGCACGTCGAGGCGCAGCCCGGCGTCGAGGGCGGCCGGCGCGACGAACGCCAGGCTGGTGGCCGACGCCGCGACGCCGTACGCCCCGAACATCGGGCGCGGCAGCATCGGCTGCGGCGTCGGGATGGACGCGTTGGCGTCACCCATCTGGGCGTACGCGATCATGCCGCCCTTCAGCACCAGATGCGGTCGTACGCCGAAGAACGCCGGATCCCACAGCACCAGGTCGGCCAGCTTGCCCGGCTCGACCGAGCCGACCTCCCGGTCCAGCCCGTTCGCCATCGCCGCGCAGATGGTGTACTTCGCCACGTACCGGCGGGCCCGGTGGTTGTCGGCCGCGCCGTCGCCGGGCAGCGCGCCGACCCGCTCCTTCATGACGTGCGCGCTCTGCCAGGTTCGCAGGATCACCTCGCCCACCCGGCCCATCGCCTGCGAGTCGGAGCCGATGATGGAGATCGCGCCGAGGTCGTGCAGCAGGTCCTCGGCGGCCATCGTGGACGGCCGGATGCGGCTCTCGGCGAAGGCCAGATCCTCCGGCACGGACGGGTTGAGATGGTGGCAGACCATCAGCATGTCCAGGTGCTCGGCGAGGGTGTTGGCGGTGTACGGCCGGGTCGGGTTGGTCGACGACGGCAGCACGTTGGGCTCGCCGGCCACCGTGATGATGTCCGGCGCGTGCCCGCCTCCCGCGCCCTCGGTGTGGTACGAGTGGATGGCCCGGCCGGCGATCGCCCGCAGCGTGTCGGCCACGAAACCGGCCTCGTTGAGGGTGTCGGTGTGGATGGACACCTGCACCCCGGAGGCGTCCGCCACCCGCAGGCAGGCGTCGATCGCCGCCGGTGTGGTGCCCCAGTCCTCGTGCAGCTTGAAACCGCCCGCGCCGGCGCGCAACTGCTCCCACAGCGCCTCGTGCGAGACGGTGTTGCCCTTGCCGAGCAGCAGCACGTTGACCGGCAGCGTGTCCAGCGCCTCGTGCATGCGGGCCAGGTGCCAGGCATTCGGGGTGACAGTCGTGGCCCGGGTGCCCTCCGCGGGGCCGGTGCCGCCGCCGACGAGTGTGGTGATGCCGCCGGCCAGCGCCTCGGTGACGATCTCCGGGCAGATGAAGTGCACGTGGGTGTCGACCGCGCCGGCCGTGAGGATCCGGTCGTTCCCGGCGATGACCTCGGTGGCCGGGCCGATGACCAGCTCGGGATGGACACCGGGCATGGTGTCCGGGTTGCCGGCCCGGCCCAGCGCCACGATCCGCCCGTCGCGCAGACCCACGTCGGCCTTGACCACGCCCCAGTGGTCGAGCACCACCGCGCCGGTGATGACGGTGTCGAGTGCGCCCTCGGCGCGGGTCGCCCGCGACTGGCCCATCGACTCGCGGATCACCTTCCCGCCGCCGAAGACCGCCTCGTCGCCGCCCACGCAGTGGTCGGTCTCCACCTCGATCAGCAGGTTCGTGTCGGCCAGCCGGATGCGGTCGCCGGTGGTCGGCCCGTACAGGTCGATGTAGCGGTCCCGCCGCACCGCGCTCACCGCGCCGGCCCATCGGAAGTCGGCGCCCCGCTCGTCGGCGCGTCCGTTTCCGGCGCCCCATTCGTCGGCGCGTCCGTTTCCGGCGCCCCATTCGTCGGCGCGTCCGTTTCCGGCGCGGCCGGTGGCGCTTCGTCCAGCGGCCCGGCGCACTCGCCGCGCAGACCGGGCACGACGCGTGCGCCGCCGAGCGGAACCAGCTCGACGTTGCGGCTCACGCCCGGCTCGAACCGGACCGAGGTACCTGCCGGAACGGCGAGACGCTGACCCCAGGCGACGGCCCGGTCGAACATCAGGGCCGGGTTGGCCTCGGCGAAGTGGTAGTGCGAGCCGACCTGCACCGGACGGTCGGCGGTGTTGACCACGACCACTGTGGTCACCGGCCGACCCACGTTGATCTCGACCGGCCCGGTCGCCGGCAGGATCTCCCCGGGGATCACGGGATCGGGTGGTGCACCGTCACGAGCTTGGTACCGTCCGGGAACGTCGCCTCCACCTGCACCTCCCTCAGCATTTCGGGGATGCCGTCCTGGACGTCCTCGCGGCCGAGCACCGTCCGGCCGGCGGACATGAGGTCGACCACCGACCGTCCGTCGCGGGCCCCTTCGAGCAGGAAGGCGACGATGATCGCGACGGCTTCGGGATAGTTGAGTCGCAGGCCGCGCTCGCGGCGGCGGCGAGCGACGTCGGCCGCGACGTGGACGAGCAGGCGGTCCTGCTCGTGCGGGCTGAGGAACACGGGATTCTCCGGTGGGGATCGGCGTGGTCCGCTCGCCGTCGGCTCCGCGCGGAGCCGAGCCGGGCAGCACCACCCGGAGTACGAGCTGGAGTCACACGACCGCCGCGACACCGCCGACGGGGTGGCCCGGGACTCCACCGTCCCGGCCCGCGCGACGGGCACCCGGCGGTGTCGGTCGGATGCGGACCGCACCGCCCACCGCTTCAGCCGACCGTAGAGGATCGCCACCGGCGGGGGCAACAGCGTGCTCGGCATGAGGGATCGAGCTGTGTCGACGTCCGGGTCGAGTCAGAACCTCGGAAGACACCATGCACGCCCGCCGAAGTCGCTGACTCCATGTAGTCCATGTTCGCGAGCGAAGGTCGTTCTGGATCGCCTGCACCTGAGTCGGCAGCGCCCCGAACGGTCGCGCGTCTGCACCGCTGCCGCTTCCCTCAGGAGTACGTCACAGTGCTCCACGATGCGGGCCCGCCGACAAGGCCGAGGTATACCGCCAGCTCGGCCTGCGGCTGACGTACCACCCGCAAAACGCAAACGGTGCGCGCTGAAGTCGATCTCAGCGCACACCGTGGGGTTATCGTTTGTGTCCGAGGGGGGACTTGAACCCCCACGCCCTATACGGGCACTAGCACCTCAAGCTAGCGCGTCTGCCATTCCGCCACCCGGACCTGCACGTACCAGCCTACCCGGTCGGCCAAGGTGATCATCTCACCGCATCGGCCGGCCTGGCGGGCCGCACGGGGGATTACTGTACACGGCCCAGAACGATCATGCACATCAGCTCCAGCGCGGCACGTTTGAGCAGGTCAGCGGCCACAACAATCGCGTGGGTAGCGCGCAACAGGCGATTCCGGGCAGCATTGCTCACGTGTCCCACCCCTCCCCGTTGATCGCCACTCAACACCAGGCCCTCGCGCTGCGCGCCGCGGGTGACCTGACAAGCGCCCGCCGCCTGCTCGCCGACGCGATCGTCGCGGCCCGCCCGGCATACGGCGAGGACCACCAGGACGTCCTGGCCACCGGACACCTGCTGGCCCGGCTGCACCGCGAGGCCGACGATCCGGCCGCCGCCCGGCGCGTACTCGAAGAGGCCTACGCGGCCGGCGAGCCTCGCCGCGGCGAGGCCGACCCGCTGATGCTCGCGCTCAGCTTCGACCTCGCCGGGGTGGCCGAGGAGTTGGGCAACCGGCACGAGGCCCGCCGCAACTACAGCCGCGTGGCGACCGCCGGGCCCGCCGTGCTCGGTCCGGACCACCCAGCGGTACGCGCAGCCCGCCAGTACCTCGGCGGCTCCGCCGCCGCTCCCGCGGGCTACGGCCCCTTCCCCGGCGGCTCCGCCGCCGCTGCCGGACCGCACCCCGCCCCGTCCCTGCCCGCACACCCGCATCCGGGTCCGCCCGGACACCCGAATCCGAGCCCGGCCCAGCCCGGGCACCCGGGGCAGGCCCGAACAGGACGACCCGGTCCCGCTTCGCCCGGACACCCCGGGCACGGCCTGTCCGAGCCCACCGTGTCACTGGCAGCGATCACACCGCCCCACCCGCGCACGCCCTCCCGGCCCGCCGCGCCTGCCCCGGGTCCGCGGGCACCCGGCTCGCAGTGGGCTCCCCGCCCCGGGCCGGCGGTCCCGGTGGCCGGCTCCGGACAGCCGCCTCAGTCCGCGCCGGACCCGCGGACCGCTCCCCCGATCGCGCCCACCCCGCCGCCCCGGCCGCCCGCCGTCACGCCGAACACTCCCGCGAGCCCCTGGGCGCCGCCCGTGCCACCGGAAGAGGCGACGACCCGGTTCGCGCCGATCGCGGAGGAGGCGACCGCCCGGTTCCCGGTGGTGCCCGTCGAACCCGCCGCCCCGGCGAGGCCCTCGTCGGCTGCCGGAACGCCCTCGCAGATTCCCGGTGTCCGCCCGGTACCTCCGTCCCAAGGGGTCACCCCGGTTCCGCCGGCCCAGGACGGTGCCCCGGCGCAGCCCGGAACGTACGGTCGGCCGCCCGCCGCTTCCGCCGTCACCCCGGCACCTCCCCGCGCTCCGGCCGCCGTACCCCCGCGTCCGGCGCCCCCGCCGGGGCCCGCGACCGCGCCCGGACGGCCGACGACGCCCGGAGCCGCCGCCGCGTCCCCGCTGCCGCCACCGCCCGTCATCCCGCCGCCGCCCGCGACGCCGCGCACCGAGGCGCCCTCCACCGGGACCACCCTGCCGCCGTCGCGGCTGCCCGCTGCGGGAGCGGTACCGCCACCGCCACCGGCGGTTCTGCCGCCGGCATCGCGCGTCGTGGCGCCGGGGAGCGGCGCCCTGCCCCCACCACCACCCGTTCCGGTCGTGCCGCCGGTGGCCGCACCGGCCTCGGCCCCGCCCGCCCCGACCCCCAACGCACCGCCCCCGGTAGCCGCGTCCGCACCGCCTCCGGTCACCGCTCCGGACTCGGCATCCCCGTCGGTGCCCGCCACCCGGCCGGCGGCGGAACCGGCTCCGGCCGCCGCCACCGCACCGGCGCCGCCCGCGTCCGCCGCCCCGTCCGGGCCCACGCCCGCCCAGCGGCCGGCACCGGCTGCCGAGGCCGTTCCCACTCCCCCGCGGCACGCCGCGGCTCGGGTGGACGGCACCGGGACGAGCGGCGCCGGAGGAGGTACGACACCCCCCGTCCCCGGTGGACCGGGCTGGGACAAGCCGACGATCCAGGTACGGCAGATCGGCCCGCTGCTGGAGGAGGAGGCGGCGGCGCGCAGGGCTGCGACGGCGGTCTCCGACGCCCCTGCCACACCCGAAGCGACCGGCTCCAACGGCGACGCTCCGGCCAGCGCACCAGCGGTCAGCGGAGCACCGGTCAGCGCGCCCCCGGCGAGCAAGGGCTCGGCCGATCCGTCACCGGTCAGCGGGTCGCCCGCCGACGCGCCGCCGTCCGGTCCCACACCCGCCGGCCCCTCCCCGGCCGGCTCACCGCCGGTCAGCGCACCGCCCGTGGGCACGTCGGCGCATCCGGTGAGCGCGCCGCCCACGCACCCGACGGGCGGCGGTTATCCGCCACCGGTCAGCGGCCCGCCCGCTCCCACCTACCCGCCACCGATCAGCGCACCACCCGCACCCGGCTACCCCTCGCTGGCCAGCACGCCACCCGGGCCCGGGTACCCGCCACCGGTCAGCGGGCCGCCCGCCGGGTACCCGCCGGTCAGCGCTCCGCCCGGCACCTATGCGCCGCCCGTGAGCGGACCACCCGCCGCGCCGGTCAGCGCTGCGCCCGTCAGCGGTTCCTCCGTACCGCCGTGGGGCATGGTCGCGCCGCCGTGGAGCAGCGCTGCCCCGTCCCAACCGGTCGACCGGTCCGCCGGGCCCGAGGCCGCGCCGGATACGGACGAGCCGGCAACCGCCGATCCGGCGGCTGAGCCGGAGCCGAACCGGCCGATGACGATCTACGAGGACCTGCTGGACTTCCCCGAGCCCTCGCGACCGGAGCCGCCGGGCCAGCGGGGCCAGCCGGAGCAGGGCGCCTGGCCGGCGGCCCCGACGATGTTCCACCAGCCGCCGCCGGCTCACCCGCTGGACGCGTACCCGATGGAGCCGGAGCGGCCGGGCCGCAACCGCATGGTGCTGGCCCTGGTCGTCGGCGGCGCGGTACTCGCCGTACTGGCGGCGGTCGGCGCGGGCGCGGTGTTGCTGGACCGGGAGGCGGCGCCGCCGCCGGCCCCCGTGCCCGCGTCCGGCGCCGCGTCGCCGGAGGTGGCCGGTCCGCCGCCGGGGAACCTGGCGTTGCGCGACGACACGACCACCGTCACGGTGACCTGGACCGATCCGACGAACGGCGGGGTGCCGTTCGTGGTGGCGGGTGGCCGGGCCGGGCAGAAGCTCGGGGTGATGGCGACTGTGGACGCCGGGCAGACGCGGTACACGGTGAACGGGCTGAGCGCGAAGCTGGACTACTGCTTCACCGTGCTGGCTGTCTACTCGACCACCTCGTACGCCACCTCGGGTCAGGTGTGCACGGACCGCGAGGGTGGCGGCACGGCGAACTGAGCGCCCACGGGCGACACGCTCGGTGTCCACAGGAGGACGGTGCGGGTTTCACCGGCTCCGGGCGGCACCTATGATGGCTCCCGGCTCTGGGGAGGGTCGGCCGTGCGCATCGCCCCTCCCCCACCGACACGGGGAGGCAGCCGGCAGTGACCACCATCGAGGACGTCACGGGCACCGGGCCGGCGCCGGCCCGTCCACGGTCGCGGATGCGCGGCGGACTGGTCACCATCGGCACGGTGACCGCGCTGCTGGCCGCGATGGGTCTGACGGTGCTCGGGCTGGGCGCCGCCGACAACGCGGTGGCGAGCTTCGACGCGTCGTCCTGGTTGTGGAGCACCACTCGCAGCGAGCTGGCCCGGGTCAACGGCGTCACCGCGCGGGTGGACACCCGGATGGAGGTGCCGGGCGGGCGGCGGCACCAGATGCAGGTGGCCCAGACCGACCGGCTGCTGATCCTGCGCGACCTCAACACCGGTCGGGTCAGCTCGCTGGACCTGGCGACGTTGCAGATCACCGCCACGACGCCGACCGCGCCGGGCCTCGGGGTGAGCGTGGCGCTGCACGAGGACACGGCGTTCGTGGTGGACGCGGTGCAGGGCATCGTCCGGCAGCTCGACCCGCGGGCGCTGACGCCGGTGGGCGAGCCGGTCCGCTACCCGCCGGGCATCGCGGGCGGCACGTTCGACGGCGCCGGCAAGTTGTGGGTCGCGGTGCCGAGCGAGGGCACCGTCTCGGCGGTCACCGCCGCCGAGCTGCCGGAGAGGCCCGGTGACGCGCCGCCGCCCGGGCTCAGCCCGAAGCGGGTCGAGACGTACGACGTGGCCGAACCGGCGCACGACCTGGTGGTGTCCACGCTGGACGAGGGCGTGGCGGTGCTGGACCGCACCTCGGCGTCGCTGGTGACTGTGGTCGGCGGGCAGACGAAGCGGGCGGAGCTGAGCATGACCGCGCCGGGCAACCTGCCGACGCGTACCAGCGGGCCGCAGGTGCCGGTCACGGTCTCCGGTGAGCGGGCGGTGCACGTGGTGCGGGACAGCCGCGAGGTGAAGCGGTTCACCGTGCCCGGCACGGGTGCCCGGTTGAGCCCGGCGGTGGCGTGGGCGGGCCGGTTCTACTGCGCCGACGAGAACACCGGCACGGTGTACGCCTTCGACGGCGAGGGGCAGCTCGTGCAGACCGTCAAGGGCGCCGGCCGCCCCGGCCCGGTCGAGCTGGAGGTGCGCGAGAACCACCTGTTCATCAACCCGCCGGACTCGTCCACCGCGCAGGTGGTCGACGACCGCAACCAGGTCCGTGAGGTCGACAAGTACGCGAACGACGTGCTGGGCGGCGACCCGCCGCCGGTGGCCCCGCCGCCCCCGCCGAAGAAGCCCAAGGTCAGCAAGCCGGGTGCGCCGAAGTCGGTGACCGCGGCCGCCGGTGACGCGTCCGCGCGGGTGAGCTGGCAGGCCGCCGCGTCCAACGGCGCCGAGATCACCCGGTACGTGGTGGAGGGCGCCGGTCAGACCCACCAGGTCGGCGCGAACCAGCGCGCGTTGGAGATCACCGGCCTGACGAACGGTGAGACGTACACGTTCTCGGTGCACGCGGTGAACGCCAAGGGTGCGGGGCCGGCGCGGCGCAGCAACCCGGTGGTGCCGACCGCCGAGGTGCCGGACCCGCCGGCGGCGGTGACCGCGGAGGCGCGGCCGGACGGCACGGTGCGGGTGAGCTGGCCCGAGGCCGACGGTCAGGGCAACAAGATCGCGAAGTACGCGGTGACGGCGACCTCGGCGGGCGCGAGCGCCCCAGCCGGCGAGTCGGCGAAGACGGAGCTGGTGGTGCCGGCCGGGCAACTGGAGTACGGCACCCAGTACGCGTTCACCGTGGCAGCGGTCAGCGACTCCGGCGCGGGGTCGAAGGCGTCGCCGGTGAGCAACACGGTGGTGCCGTTCACCGTGCCGAAGGCGCCGACCGAGCTGCGCGCGTCCACCGTCGCCGACCAGCCGGGCACCGTCGCGGTGCAGTGGTCCCCGGCGGTGGAGAACGGCCGGCCGGTGACGAAGTACCTGGTCGAGGCGGCCGGGAAGTCCGTCGAGGTGACCGATGTGCGGGCCACTGTGGGCGGGCTGGGCAACGGCCAGAACGTGACGGTGAAGGTCAAGGCGGTGAACGAGGCCGGGCCGGGACCGGAGGCGAGCACGACCGCGCGGACGGTGGCGCAGCCCCGGATCACGGTGACCGGCTCGTCGGCGGACGCCACGTCGGTGACCGTGACGTTCACTGTGGACGCGGGCGGCGGGCGGGCCACCTGCACGGCGGCGACCGGCGGGAAGACGGCGAGCGGCAGTTGCTCCAGTCTGCGGGTGACCGGGCTGACGCCGGGTACCGCGTACACGGTGACGCTGACCGCGAGCAACGCCGCCGGTAGGGGCACCGCCTCCCGCGCGCAGGGCACGGACCCGCTGTACGGCGTCGCCACCTGCAAGAACGGTCCGGACGGCGATCAGCGGACGTACTGCGACAGGGACGTCGACGGTCGCAACGGCAACGAGATCTTCGAGGTTCCGCGGCAGGACAACGACCGGCAGGCGGGCTGGGTGCCGGACGGCCGGCGGCTGCGCACGTACTGCAAGGTGAAGGGCGAGGAAGTGGACGCCTGGATCTACAACAACAACAAGAAGAGCACCTGGTGGATCCAGGTGGAGTACAAGGGCAAGACGTACGTCCCGTGGGCCTGGCTCAACCTGGAGGGCGGCGACGACCTCGGCGTCCTGCCCACCTGCTGACCGCACGAGAGGCGCATCCGTGAACACGCACGAACCGCTGAGCCAGCCGGAGGTGCAGGGCTTCGCCGCCCTGGCCGCCCGGCTGGCCGACAACGTCAACGCGGTCGTGCTGGGCAAGCCGCAGGTGGTGCGGCTGGCGCTCACCGCGCTGTTCGCGCAGGGGCACGTGCTGCTGGAGGACGTGCCGGGCGTCGGCAAGACCACGCTGGCGCGGGCGATCGCGGCGACGGTGAAGGGGCAGTGGCGGCGGATCCAGTTCACGCCGGACCTGCTCCCCTCCGACGTGTCCGGGGTGACCATCTTCAACCAGGCCAGCCGGGGCTTCGAGTTCCACCCGGGGCCGGTGTTCGCCAACATCGTGATCGCCGACGAGATCAACCGGGCGTCGCCGAAGACGCAGTCGGCGCTGCTGGAGGTGATGGAGGAGCGGACCGTCACGGTGGACGGCGTACGGCACCCGGTGCCGCAGCCGTTCCTGGTGGTGGCCACGCAGAACCCGGTGGAGATGGACGGCACCTACCGGCTGCCCGAGGCGCAGCTCGACCGGTTCCTGGTGAAGCTGTCCGTCGGCTACCCGGACGAGGCGGTCGAGGTGGAGGTGCTGCGCGGCGCCACGGTCCGCTCCCCCGACTCGCTGAGCCCGGTCACCGACACCGCGACTGTGGGCGGGATGGTGAAGATGGCGCAGCGGGTGCACATCGCCGAGCCGCTCTACGCGTACGCGGTGCGGCTGGCCGCGGCCACGCGTACCCATCCGCAGGTGCGGGTCGGGGTGAGCCCGCGCGGGGTGATCGCGCTGACCCGGGCGGCGTGCGCGTACGCGCTGATCGACGGCCGGGGCTGGATCATGCCGGAGGACCTGAAGGCGCTCGTCGAGCCGGTGTTCGCGCACCGGCTGCTGCTCACCCCCGACGCGCAGGTACGCGGAGTCACGCCCGCCGAGGTGCTGCGCCAGGCGGTCGCGTCGGTGCCGGTGCCGTTGCCGACGGGCCAGGCCGCAGCGGTACACGGCTGAGCGTGGGGATCACCGCCCGTGGGGTCGGGTTGCTCGTCGCCGCCCTGGTGCTGCTCGGCGTGGGGTTCCGGTACGCGTACCCGGAGCTGACGGTGCTCGGCGCGGCGGCCGGCGTGGCGGTCGGCTACGCCGTGGTGAACGCGGCCTGGCGTCCCCGGCTGAGCGTGCGGCGGCGGGCCGATCCGGACCGGGTGGCCCGGGGTGAGCCGGCGGCGATGGAGCTGACGGTGCGCAACACCGGCCGGCTGCGGGCGGCGAACCTGGTGGCCGAGGACCGCTGCGCCGGGTCGCTGGTGCCGGTGCCGCTGCTGCGGTTGCGTCCGGGCCGGGACACTGTGGTGCGGTACGAGGTGCCGACCCAGCGGCGCGGGGTGGTGCCGGTGGGGCCGCTACGGGTGGTGCGCCGGGATCCGCTGGGCCTGGTGGCGCTGGCGCGCGGCTACGGCGGCACGGTGCCGGTGTGGGTGCACCCGCGGATCCATCCCCTGTCCGCGGTGCCCACCGGCGCCGGGCGCAGCCTGGACGGACGCACCGACGGCGTGCCGCACGGATCGATCACGTTCGACTCGCTGCGGGAGTACGTGGTGGGTGACGAGTTGCGCCGCGTGCACTGGCGCACCAGCGCCCGGGTGGGCGAGCTGATGGTGCGGGAGAACGTGGACACCAGCCTGCCGTGCCTGGTGGTGGTGCTGGACAACCGCTCGTCCGCGCACCCGGGCCGGGCCGGTGGTCTGGCGGAGTCGTTCGAGTCGGCGTGTGAGGCGGCGGCGTCGGTGGTGGCCGCCGCCGTGCGGGAGGACCTGCAGGTGCACCTGCTGCTCGTCGTGCCGGCCGAGGTGGAGCCCGCCGGCGCGGCCGGGCCGCTGGACCGGCTGGCCGCGGTGGAGCTGGCGGACACCGGGCCGGACGTGCTGCCCGCCGCGACCGGGCGGCTGCGCCGGGACCGGCTCGGCGACACGCTCGTCTTCCTGACCGGACCGGGTGGCCGGGACGACCTGGGGCACGTGGGCGCGTTGCGCGGCGCGTACCCCTCGGTGGTGGTGGGGATGTTCGGCGCGGACGGGCCGACGCCGGCCGGCGCGGCGGGCCTGACGGTGCTGGACGCGGCCGACGGCGCGGCGTTCGCCGCCGAGTGGGACGGGGTCCGCCGGTGGTGACGCCGCTGCGGACCGGCACGGCGGCGGAGCGTGTGGTCCGGGCGTTGCGGGCCGCGCCGGTCCCGGCCGCGCTGGTCGTGTTGGTCGCGCTCTCCGGCGTGGTGCTGGGCCGGGTGTACGCGGACCCGCTGCCGGCCCGGCTCATGGCCGGTGCGGCGGCCGGCTCGGTGCTGGTCGGCGTGGCCGCCCGGCGGCTGCCGTCCTGGCTGGTAGCGCCGCTGTCGGTGGCCGCGCTGACCGGGTGGACGCTGCTGTCGCTGCGGCTGGCCGCCGCGCACGCGGCACTGCCGGGAGGGCTCGGCGAGGTGGCCGCCGACGCGGCCCGTAACGCGATCCCCCGGCTGCTCACCGCGATGATCCCGGTCGAGCCGGCTCCGGACACGGTGCTCGTCCCGGTGGTGGCGGCCTGGCTGGCCGGGCTGACCGCCGCCGAGGTGGCGCTGCGGGCCGGGCGGGTGCTGCTGGGCTACCTGCCGTCGGCCTTACTCTACGCCGGCGCGCTCTACGTGGTCGGGCCGAACGCGGATCCGGCGATCGGCCCGACTGTGCTGTTCGCCGCCGTCGCGGCGGCCGGCCTGGCGGCAGCCGGGCGTCGTGACGGCCCGGCGCCCGATCCGGTCGCCGGTCTGACCCCTGCGGTACGCGCGGCGGTGCGCCTGCGGCTGGTGGCGGCGAGCGCGGGCGGGCTCGCGGTGGTGGTGGCGCTGGCGGCGCTGCTCGCCCCGGTGGTGGCCGCCCAGGTCGACGAGCGGCCGGTCGACCCGCGCCGCTACGTGGAGCCGCCGAAGGTGGAGTCGCTGGACGAGAACCCGCTGATCCGGATCTCCGGGTGGGCGCTGAACCCGGACCAGCGGCTGCTCGACGTGCGCACCGTCGCGGGCGCCGGCGACGGCGGGCCGCCGCGGATCCGGCTGGCGGTGCTCAGCGACTACGACGGGGTGACCTGGCGGGTCGGCGCCACGTACCGCAACGCGGGGCGGATCCTGCCCGCCGCCGAGCCGGCACCGGGCACGGACACCGACGAGGTACGCCAGCAGATCACTGTCGGCGACCTGACCGGGCGGCTGCTGCCGGCGGTGCCCACGCCGCGCGAGGTGACCGGCGCGCGGGTGGCGTACGACCCGGCGACCGGGACGCTGATCCGGCCGGAGGGGCTCGCGCCAGGGCTGCGGTACGAGGTGTCCTCGGTGCGGGAGCGCCCGGACCCGAACCTGCTGAGCACGGCGAACGTGCCCGCCGGTGACGAGGTGGCCCGGGTGCTGCGGGTGGCAGACGGGGCGCCGGAGCCGCTGCGAAGGCTCGCCACCCAGCTCGCCGAGTCGAACGGCGCCCCGTACGCGCGCGCCGACGCGATCGCCACGTTCCTGGCCGAGCACTACCGGGTGACAGCCGACGCGCCCAGCGGGCACGCGTACCCGAACCTGGCGTTCTTCCTGTTCGGACCGCGTAACGGCGGCGGGCAGCGGGGCACCTCGGAGCAGTTCGCCGCCGCGTTCGCGGTGCTCGGCCGCCTCACCGGCCTGCCGACCCGGGTGGTGGTCGGGTTCGAGCCCAAGGGTGACGGTCCGGTGCGGGCCGCCGACGCGTACGCCTGGCCGGAGGTGCTGTTCGACGGCGTCGGCTGGGTGCCGTTCGACCCGATGCCGCGTCCGGACTCCGAGCCCCGCCCGGTGGAGGAGGACTTCCGGCCGCAGCCGGAGGATCCGCCGCCGTCGGAGGTGCCCGCGCCCACCGAGGAGCCGAGCGCCACGCCCCCGGCCGCCGCGTCCGCCCCCGGCCGGGGCGAGAGCGGGCTCGGTACGCCGGTGCTGGTCGGTGGCGGCGTCGGCGGGCTGGTGCTGCTGGTCGGCGCGGTGCTGGCGGCGCTGTACGCGATGCGCCGCCGGCTGACCCGCTCCCGCCTCGACGCCGGTGATCCGCGGGCGCGGGTCGCGGGCGCGTGGCGGGAGCTGACCGACGCGCTGCGCCTGGCCGGGCACCCGGTCGGACCGGACCTGGCGGCGGCGGAGGTGAGCGAACGGGCCCGCCGCGTGCTCGCCGGCGCCCGCGCGACGCGGCCCGGAGCGGTGCCCGCGGCCGGGAGCCGGGAGCCGGGGTCAGACGTGCCTGTGCACGGCCCCGGCGGTGGGCGGATGCCCGGGCCGGAGGGGGACGTGGGCGAGCTGGCCGGCCTGGTGAACCGGGTCGCGTTCGCCCCGGGCAGCGTCGATCCGGCCCAGGCGGACCGGGCGGCGGCGGTGGCGGCCGATTACGTCGCGGCGCTGCGGGCGGCCCGGTCCCGGCCGGGACGGCTGCTGTGGTCGCTGCACCCGGGCCCGTTGCGCTGGCGCCGCTGACCGGCTCGGCAGCGGGCTGGGCCGTGCGAGGGGACGCTGTCGCCCGTCGGCGCGATGTCACAAACGACTCAGCTCGAAAGGCGCCCACGGAGAGACAGCCTGTCGAGGCGCCGGCCGGCCGCGGGACGGCGCGAGGCGTGGTGGTCAGCGGTCGGCGGCGCGCAGCTTGCGGACGAGTTTGCGCAGCCCGGCCTGCCAGCCGTCGGGGTCCTCGGCGCGACGGCGGGCATAGTCGGCCACCTCCGGGTGCGGCAGGATCAGGAACCGCTCCTCGGCCAGGCCGGCGACGACCGCGTCGGCGACCTGGTCGGGCGTGAGGATCGTCCCGGACGCGGCGATCACCCGGGCGCCCAGGTGCCCCTCGGCGAGGCCGTCGGCGAGCATCGGGGTGTCCACGCCCTGCGGGCACAGCGCGCTGACCCGGATACCGGCGTCCCGGTAGGTGATCGCCAGCCACTCGGCGAGACCGACCGCCGCGTGCTTGGTGGCGGTGTAGGGGGCGTCGCCGACCGCCGTGAGCACACCCGCCGCCGAGCACGTGAGCAGCAGGTGGCCCTGGCCCCGGCGAAGCATCCCGGGCAGCGCCGCGCGAGCGCTGTGCAGGTGCCCGAGCACGTTCACCCGCCAGGCCCGGTCCCAGTCCGCGTCGGGCGCGTCGATGCCGCCGCCGGTGGCCACGCCGGCGTTGGCGCAGAGCAGGTCGATGCGGCCGTGGCGGCGCTCGGTCGCCTCGACGAGGGCGCGTACCGCCGCCTCGTCGGTGACGTCGAGCCCGACGCCGCTGGCCACCGGGCCGATCGCCTCGGCGGTGGCGCGGGCCGCGTCGGCGGCCAGGTCGGCCAGGACGACAGCGGCGGCGCCCTCGGCGGCGAACCGGCGGCCCAGCGCCGCGCCGATCCCGCCGGCCCCGCCGGTGATCACCACGACCCGGTCGGTCAGGTTCATCTCAGGCCACCTTCCCGGGGGCGAGCCGGGGAAGCAGGTCCATCCAGGCCGCCGCGCCGCCCTCGTTGATCTCCGGCGTGGGCAGCACGGCGACCACCGGCACGTCCACGCCGTTGTCGGCGTAGCGGCGGACGGCGGCCACACACTGCTCGGGTGAGCCGTGCAGCACCAGCGCGTCGACCACCTCGTCCGGCACGGCGGCGGAGGCGCCCCGCCGGTCCCCCGCCGCCCACGCCTGCCACATCGGGCCGAGCGAGTCCTGGCGGCCCAGCCACCTGTGGAAGGCGGCGTACGCGGGCACCGTGAGGTAGGCGGTGATCATGCGGCGGCCCAGCGCGCGGGCGTACACGGCGTCCTCCGTCGGGCAGACGAAGATGCGGGCGGCGACCTCGAAGCCCGGCCGGCGCTCGCCCACCTCGGCCAGCGCGGTCGGCACGTCGTCGGCGGACAGCCAGTTGAGGATCACCCCGTCGGCCTCGGCGGCGGCCAGGCGCAGCATGCCGGGGCGCAGCGCGGCCAGCACGACCGGCGGCGGCAGGCTGGGCGGACGTTCCAGCGTGAACTTCCGGACGGCGAACGTGTCGAACGCGCCGTCGACCGTCTCGCCGCGCAACGCGGCCCGCAGGAACCGCAGCACGTCCCGGGTGCGCTTGAACGGCTCGTCGAACTCGATCCCGTTCCAGTCCCGCACCAGCACCGGCGACGACGCGCCGACGCCGAGCGCGAAGCGGCCCGGCGCTGCCTCGGCCAGAGCGGCGGCGCTCATCGCGAGCAGTCCCGGCCCGCGGGTGAACACCGGCGTGATGGCGGTGCCCAGCCGCAGCCGCGGCGACCAGGCCGCGGCCAGGGCCAGCGGGGTGAACGCGTCCGCGCCGGCCACCTCCGACGACCACACATCGGTGAACCCGGCGTCGTCGAGGGCCGCGTAGACGGCGGCGTGGTCGGCGAGCGGGATGCCGCCCAGCGGCACGGTCATGCCCCATCGGTTCGTCACCCGTCGATCGTGCCCGTCCGGCACCGCCGGGAGCAAGATCCAGGACGATATGGGCGATCGGACGGCGACGCCGGTCCCGCACGCCGCACCCGGGCTACGATCCGCGCGTGACCTTCTCGCTCGTCGCCCGCTCCGCCGACGGGCTTCTGCACGGCGTGGTCGTCGCCAGCCGGTTCCTCGCCGCCGGGGCGCTGGTGCCAGCCGCCGAGGCGCAGGTGGGAGCGGTCGCCACCCAGGCACACGCGAACCTCGCCTACCGGGCGCAGGCGCTCGCGCTGCTGCGTACCGGCGTCAGTGCCACCGACGCGGTGGCCGGGCTGGTGGCCGCCGACCCCGGCCGCGACGACCGGCAGCTCGCCGTGGTCGGGGCGGCCGGTGACGGGGCGACCTGGACCGGGCCGCGCTGCCATCCGTGGGCCGGCGGGCAGGCCGGCGACGGCTGGGCGGCGCAGGGCAACATCCTGACCGGCCCGCAGGTGATCGACGCGCTGCGCGACGCCTGGCTGGCCCGCGTGGATCTGCCGTTCCCGCAGCGCCTGCTGGCCGCGCTCATCGCCGGTGACCAGGCCGGCGGCGACCGGCGCGGCCGGCAGAGCGCGGCGATGTTCGTGGTGCGGCGCCACGGCGGCTACGCCGGCACCGGCGACGAGCTGGTGGACCTGCGCGTGGACGACCACCCCGACCCGGTCTCCGAGCTGAGCCGCCTGCTCGACATTCACCACATGCTGTTCGGCCGGCCCGACCCGGCGTCGCTGCGTGACCTCACCGGTCCGCTCGCGGCCGAGGTGGCGGAGCTGCTCGCCGCCACCGGCAACCCGGTCGGCCCGGCCGGCCTGGACGACGCGCTGGCGGCCTGGAGCGGTCTGGAGAACCTGGAGGAACGCTTCGTGCCCGGCCGGATCGACCCGATCGTGCTGGCGCACCTGCGGCGTTGCGCGGCGCGCTGAGCCCGGTCAGCCGCCGAAGGCCAGCCGGCCGATGCCCGCTCGCGCCAGCTCGGCGCGTTCGTCGCCGGTCGCCGGCAGCCGGCCGGTGGCCTTGCGCAGCACGGTGAGCGCGTCCCAGCGCAGGCCCGGCGGCACCGGCACGCCGCCGGTGAGCACCCCGACCACCACGTCCGCCGCGACCGGGGTCAGCCAGGGCGGCCGGTCCAGCGCGTCGGCCAGGTCCAGGCCGTGCACCGCGACCTCCACCACGCGGGTACGCAGGAACTCCGCCAGCGTCATCGCGTCACCGTGCCGGGTGCCTACCACCCGGCCGGGCGGCGCGGCCGCGACCGCCTCGTCGGTGGCCCGCCAGGCCCGGCCGAACTCCGCTGCCACGGCGGCGGCGCCCGAATGCTCCCGCGCCGCCCGCCGCGCGGACTCGACACGGTCCCGGTCGACCCGCGGGCTGAACTTGGCCGCTCCGAAGTAGGCAGCCGCGTCGACCTCGGCCCGGAGCGGCGCGGGTTCGGCGAGCATCCCGGCCAGGCGTCCGGCTCCGGTGCTCACGTGCGCGATCAGGTCGCGTACCAGCCAGGACGGGCACGGGGTGGGCCGGTCCAGCGCCGCGTCGTCCAGCTCGCGCAGCACCCCTTCCAGGCGTTCGCACTCGGCCCGGAACGCCGCCCGTACGGTCTGCACCGGCGGTCAGCCCTTCCAGCGGGGCACCAGCCGGTGCACCATGACCAGCACCAGCGCGGCCACCACGGCGATCGCGCCGCCGATGCCGGCCGCGCTGCCCGCGTAACCGATGAACAGCGGACGGCGGCCGAGCGCCTCGACGGGGACGGTCGAGCGATCGACCAGCCAGGACAGCGCCACCACGGAGGCCAGCAGCGCCACCACGCCGGCGCCGCCGAGCACGGCGGCGGCCACCCGGTGCGCGTCCCCCGGCTCCACCACCGCCTGCTCCCGCTGGAAGAACAGCAGCACCAGCCCGGCGACCGCCGCCCAGGCGCCGACCACCAGGTACGCGGCGACCGCGTCGCTGGGCCGGTGCCAGCCGGCGGAGAGCGTCGCGATGCCCGCGGCGGCGGCGTACCCGGCGCCGAGGAACGCCCCGGCCACCCGCAGCTTGCGCGGCAGCACCAGGATCAGCGCGACCGCCACCGAGGCCGCCACCGCGGTGTGCCCGCTGGGCAGGCTGTTGCCGGCGGCGGCCCGTTCCGGGTCGATGCCGAAGTCGGGGCGTACCAGGTAGTGCTTGAGCAGTTGCGTGGTCACGTTCGCGCCGGCGATCAGCAGCGTCGCGGTGACGGCGAGCGCCTTGCGGCCCCGGATCAGCGCGATGAAGCCGATCACGGCGGTCGCGGCCAGCAGCGACACCACCGACATGGCGTTGAGGATCGTGTCCACCGGACCGTCGATGCGGTCCTGGCCGATCCGGTTTCCGGTCAGCGCCACCGTGTCCAGCCACTGACCCAGTTCGGTGTGTACGGCGAAGCGCCACACCAGCCCGAACGCGGCTGTCTGCAGCAGGGCCAGTACGACCAACCAGACCGCCGTCCAACCCCTCGCCGTCTCACGCACCCGGACAACTTAGCGGTAGGACCGCTCCGGCGCGCGGCGGAGCGCCAGCGGCGGCGGCGTACGGTGAGGCGGGCGATGCGAGGAGGTGGGCCGTGACGGGCACGCCAGGGCGGCGACCGGAGGGCGAACCCCGGCCGGAGTCGCTGGCTGACCTGCTCGGCGGCCGGCGCGGGGCGCTGGACGCGACGCTTCCCGCCCTGGCGTTCGGGCTCGGCTGGGCGCTCGGCGGGCTGGGCGGCGGCGTGCTGGCGGCCGTGCTGACCGGCACGGCGGTGGCCGGCTGGCGGTGGCGGCGCGGCGACCGGCCCCGCTCGGTGCTGATCGGGCTGCTCGCGGTCTGCGTGGCCGCGCTGATCGCGTTGCGCACCGGCCGGGCCGCCGACTTCTTCCTGCTCCAGATCGCCGCCAACGCGGCGAGCGCGCTGGCCTGGGCGGTGAGCATCGTGGTGCGCTGGCCGCTGCTGGGTGTGGTGGTCGGCACGGCGCTGGGCCAGCGGACCCGGTGGCGGCGCGACCCGGCGCTGCTGCGGGCGTACGGCCGGGGCAGTTGGGTGTGGGCCGCGAGCTACGTGCTGCGGGTAGCGGTGTTCGTGCCACTGTGGCTGTCCGGGCAGGTGGTCGCGCTGACGGTCGCGCGGGCGGCGCTGACCTGGCCGCTGATCGCGGCGGCCCTGGCGGTGAGCTGGATGGTGATCCGGCGTTCACTGCCGGCCGGGCATCCGGGGCTGCGTCACCCGGCGGACGGCATGGCCCGGACAGAATAACGGAGAGGCCGCCACGGGGGGAGCGGCCTCTCCGTCAAATACGTTACTCCGTCCAGGGCCCGGATGTGATCCCGTGGACCGCTGAATTTCGCATGCCTTTTCGCGCCATGGGTCGTCGCCGGGCGGAGTGGTGGGCCGGCCGGTCCGCTGCGTCGGCCGGACGGCCGGCCCACCCGGCCTGACCGTGGGCGTCAGGCCGTTCGCCGACCCGGCCGCTCCGTTCCCCCATCGGCCGGGTCGGCCTCCTCCGCGGGCGGGCTCGCACCCGCCCACGGAGGAGGGATCACCTCACCCCTGCGGGAAGTAGGTGCCGTAGTCGGCGTACGCCATGGCGATGTCCGACTGGGCCCAGAACCGGTGGTAGTTGAAGACCGGCTCGGGACCGCCGTCCAGGTACGCCTGCACCTTCGGCCAGTCCGGGTCGTTCTTGTAGAACGAGCGGATGTCCAGGAAGCTCTTGCCCGGGGCGATCGCGTCGCCGTTGGGCATCTTCCCGGTCCAGCCGTTGGGGATGTAGAGGCCCTGGCCGTCGGCGGCGTTGTAGACGTCGTCGAAGCGCTTGTAGTCGCCGCGCTTCTCCGCCGTCGAGACGCCCTTGCTGTCGGCGGCGGCCGAGAGCGCGTCCAGCAGGCCCTTGGCGGTGTCCTTCGCCTCGGTGTTGCCGGACTTGGCCGCGTACGCGATGAGCGTGCGGGCGTAGGCGCCGGCGACGCCGACGTCCTGCCCCTTGACCGTCACCTCGACGTGCAGGTTGGTGTTCGGCTGCGGGCTGCTCGGGTTCCAGTTGGCCGGCTGGCCCGTCCACTTCATGTCCGACGGGATCGACCAGTTGGTGCCGAGCGTGGTGTTGGCGATCGCCCACGGTACCCACTTGTCCAGCAGCGCCTTGGCCTTCGCGTTGCCGGTCTCCAGGTACAGCTCGGCGATGCGCTGCATCGACCAGGCCTGCATGCCGAACCACTGGTTCGACGGCGGGTCGTTGTAGACCGGGTCGACGTCGTAGAACATGCCGTAGAAGGTGGCGGTGCCCGACGGCGGCTGGGCGTAGCTGCCGTCCCAGCTGTTGGTGGCGCCACCGGCGATGCCGCCCTCGGCGGACTGGAGCCAGGTGTAGAACTCCAGCTGCCGGTCGAGGCTCTTCTGCCAGTCGGAAGTGGCGGTCGGCGACTTCGGCTTCAGCTCCGCGACGCTGGACATCGCCCAGGCCGCGAACGGGTTCTGGTAGCCGAAGTGGCTGTGGCTGGAGCCGATCCGCCACGACCAGTTCTGCGAGGCGTCGTACGCGCCACCCCAGGCGTAGTACCAGGAGAGCAGGTAGTGCGCCGAGTCACGGCCGGTGGCGGCCGGGCAGGTGCTCGCGCCGACGCAGTTGCCGATCTTCTTGAAGTACTTGTCGAACAACGCGTAGCGCAGGTAGTCGCCCATCTTGGCGGCCTTTGCCACGGTGGCCGCCACGTCGGCCTGCTTGCCCTGCGCCTTGGCCCAGGTCAGCGCCCAGTAGGCGGCCTGGACGGCACGCGCGTCGGCGTCCGGGGCGTTCGTGTACTTCCACTGCTTGGCCGGGGCGCTGGACTCCTTGACGAACAGGTCCAGGTAGCCGCTCGGGCCGCCGTGCTTGAACGTGTCGCAGGACGGCTGCGGCACGGTCTCCCACACCGACTCCTGAGTGCCCCGCTGGAACGTGTTGATGTACGCGGGCCGGGTGGTGCCGTCGCCGCAGCGGCCGAAGCCGTAGGTGTTGTCCACGTCGAGCAGCCAGTGCATGCCGTAGATGTCACCGGTGCCGTAGGTGGACTGCAGTTCCGAGCGCAGCGGGTCCTGGCCGACCGGGACGCTGGCCTCCAGCGCCGACGGGTACTGGCTGGGCAGGTTGTGCTCGGACGCGTACTGCGGGGTGCCGGGCGAGCCGGCCGTCGCCTGGTCTGAATGATTCGGAATAATATATTTTTCCATCACCGTCCAGGCGTTGTTGAACGGGGCCCAGTTCTGGCTGACCCGGCCGTACTGCGCCTCCAGCCAGAGCCAGAAGCTGAACGCCTCCGAGGTGGTCTCGTGGCCGTGGTCGGGCGCCTCGACGATCAGCGCCTCGATCGAGTGGTACGGCACGCCCTCGGGGCTGAAGTAGCCCGAGTTCTTGATCTTGCCGTACTGGTCGAGGAACTTCTTGATGTAGGCGTTGTCGCCGCCGGGGGTGTCGTTGTCCGCCTCGGTGGCCACGACGGAGATCGGCGCGTAGCCGGTGGCCGACGCGGTGATGGTGGCGGTGCCGCCGACCGTGTCGGAGTCCTCCGCGGCGGATACCGTCGCGGTGACGCCGGTGCTCCAGTTGCTCGGGGTGAGCGTCAGCGTGGACGGCGAGACGGTGATGTCGCTGTCGCCGGAGACGGCGAGGGTCACCGGGACGTTGGCGGTGGGCGCCGCGCTGAGCGTGTACCGGAGCGTGGCGCTGCCGCCCTCGGACACGGTGACCGCCGACGGGCTGGCGACCAGCTTCGGCCCGCTCGCCGCGGTCACGCTGAAGGACTTCTCCGAGGTCGCCGTGCCGCCCGCGTTGTCGTACGCCTTGGCCTGCACCGTGTAGCTGCCGGCCGGCAGGTCGAGCAGGTCGTAGCCGTACGGCGCGGTGGTGTCGGTGTTGACCAGCAGGCCGTTGCGGTAGAACTCGACCTTGCTGATGGTGCCGTCGGTGTCGCTCGCGGTCGCGGTCAGCGGGACGTCCGCCGGCGCCTCGAACGGGCCGGCCGGCACGCTCAGGGAGACCGTCGGCGGCTGGTTGGTCTGCGCGCCGTTGCAGGCGACCCCGTTGAGCGTGAACGCGGTCGGCTTCGGGTTGCTGCCGCTGTAGCTGCCGTTGAAGCCGATGCTGGTGGACGCGCCGGCGGGCAGGCTGCCGTTCCACGACTCGTTCGTCGCGGTCACCTCGCTGCCGGACTGGCTCCACCGGGCCGACCAGCCCTGAACCACGCGCTGGCTGCTGTTCGGGAAGGCGAACTTCAGCGACCAGTTGTTCAGCGCGTCGCCCAGGTTCTTGATGGTGACGTTGGCGGTGAACCCGTTGTTCCAGTCGGTTGACGCATAGGTCACGTCGCAGGCGGGCGCGGCCTGGGCGGCGCCCGCGGGCAGGGCCACCCCGCCTATGACGAGGGCGGCGGCGGCGACCATCGCCGTGCGGCGACGTCTGGCCAGAAGTCTCATGTGGGCGATGTCTCCTCGGACCGGGCCGGGACCTCGGGGTCCCGGCAGGGCGCCTCCACGCGCCGACGGGGCGTACGCGGGGGGACGGAGGCGTCCGGAAAGGTGGTCGTCCCGGCCGTGCCGGGGATCGGGGCGCCGCACCGGTTCGTCACCGGGTGCCCTCGGCGGCCCGCGCTCGCGTTCACTGGCTCCGCGCTGCGTGACGAGAGTGTGACATGGAAGCGCTCCCACCACAACGGCCAGCGCAGATACGCCCATCCATGTTTCGATCTCGTTTAGGGGCTTTTCCAAACCCGTGACGAGCGTTACAGTCGCAGCATCGCCGATGGGAGCGCTTCCATCGACGGAGATGTAAGTACTGGATCGCCCGGGCACACCCGTGCCCGGCGCGTCGGCCCAGAGGCCGACGGCGGACCAGCCCGGACGCCGCCGCCGGCCATCACCCGCCATACGGAGGGAGGTGGAACCAGAGCCACTCGCGTGGCCCGGCTCCCGCGCGACGCGCACGACGGACGCCAATCCACTTCGTGCGTGTGTGCACCATCAGTGGGGACGGGGGTTGCCCTCCCCCGTCCCCACACTAAACCCCCGTTGTCGACGGCAAAAGAGGCCGACGGGACAGGCGTGACACGCCACCCGGACGGCCTTTCTCGCTATCCACCCCACCCCTCGCCGCTCACGCCGCCGCGAGCGACGTTCCCGAGCGACGCCCCCGCCCTCACCCACCCTTCCGGCCGCCCGCCGGCCGCGCCGCATCCTCGCCGCGACCGCCGGATCGGGGCCGGCCGCCCCTGGCTACGCTGGGAGCGCTCCCGGCCCAGGGCGGCCCGTCACTCCGAGGAGAAGCCTCATGTCGTTACTCACCCGACGGCGCCTGCTCCGCCGCGCCGCCCTCTCCGCGACCGCGGCCGGCGCGGCCCGGGCCGGGCTCGCCGGCGCCACCGCGGCCGGCGCCACCGCGTCCACCGTCGCGCTCGGCGGCTGCGACAGCCGGCCCGAGCGCACCACCGACCCGGAGCCGGATCGCGGGCTGCGTTTCCCGGACGGCTTCGGCTGGGGGGCGGCGACCTCGGCGTACCAGATCGAGGGGGCCGCGAAGGAGGACGGGCGGGGTGAGTCCGTCTGGGACACCTTCAGCCACACGCCGGGCCGCACGCGCAACGGCGACACCGGCGACGTCGCGGCCGACCACTACCACCGGTACGCCCAGGATCTGGACCTGATGCGCGAGCTGGGGCTGCGCAGCTACCGGTTCTCCATCTCCTGGCCGCGCATCCAGGCCGACGGCTCGGGCCGCCCCAACCAGCGCGGCCTCGACTTCTACCGCCGGCTGGTGGACGGGCTGCACGAGCGCGACATCGCGCCGATGGCCACCTTGTTCCACTGGGACCTCCCCCAGGCCCTCCAGGACGCCGGCGGCTGGGAGAACCGGGACACCGCCGAGCGCTTCGCCGAGTACGCCGACGTGGTGTTCCACGCCCTCGGCGACCAGGTGCCGGTCTGGCTGACCATCAACGAGCCGAAGACGGTGGTGCAGAACGGCTACATCTGGGGCCACCACGCGCCGGGCATCCGCGACGAGGACGCGGCGTACCTGGTCGCCCACCACCTCCAGCTCGCTCACGGCCTCGCCGTGCAGGCGCTGCGCGCCTCCGGCGTCACCGGCCGGATCGGCCCGGCGCTCAACCTGCACCCCTGCTACCCGGCCGACGACTCGGCCGAGTCGGCCGCCGCGACCCGGCTCCACGACGGCTACGAGAACCGCCTCTACCTCGACTCGATCTTCAAGGGCGCGTACCCGGAGGACGTGCTGGACGACCTCGGCCCGGACAGCCGGATGGCGCGCGGCGTCCGCGACGGCGACCTGAAGATCATCTCCAGCCCGATCGACCTGCTCGCCGTGCAGTACTACACGCCGCTCTACGTCACCGGCGACCGCGACACGGTCCGCAAGTGGCCCACCTCCGAGGCGGAGTGGCAGCAGATCTACCCGGAGGGCATGTACGACATCCTGACCCGGGTCACCCGCGACTACGGCCGGGTGCCGATCACCATCACCGAGAACGGCCTGCCCTGCCCCGACGCGCCCGGCCCGGACGGCAACATCGACGACGTCGGGCGGGTCACCTTCCTGCGCGACCACTTCGCCGCCGCTCACCGGGCCATCGCCGACGGGGTGCCGCTGGAGAGCTACCACGTCTGGTCGCTGCTTGACAACTTCGAGTGGGCCGAGGGGTACGAGCAGCGCTGGGGCCTGGTCTACGTCGACTACGCGAGCCAGCGGCGGGTGCTCAAGCGCAGCGCCCACTGGTACCGCGACGTGATCCGCCGCAACGGCCTGTGAACCGGCGCGGGGGGGGGGGGGGGGGGGGGGGGGGGGGGGGGGGGGGGGGGGGGGGGGGCGGCGCGGGCGGGGGGGGGGCGGGCGGGGGCGGGGCGGGGGGGGGGGGGGGGGGCGGGCGG
>NZ_JBIAIY010000001.1:0-380541 GCF_042871665.1 Micromonospora sp. NPDC005686 | reverse complement strand
CCACTCGGCCACCCCGCGGGGGTTGCAACCCCCCCCCCCCAACTGACCCCCCGAGTACCCCCCCCCCCCCCCCCCCCCCCCCCCCGCCCCCCGGGGGGGGGGGGGCCCGCCCGGCCCCGCACCCGGTGGATCAGCGCGTAAGCGCCGGCAGCGGATCAGCGCGTGAGCGCCGGCAGCGGATCAGCGCGGCAGCGCCTGCTGGAGTTCGGCGCGCAACGCCGGGGTGAGCATCTCGCCCGCCTGCTTGGCCAGCCGCGCCATCTCGTAGCCGACCACGCCGATGTCGGCGTCCGCCCCGGCCAGCGTGGCCAGGATCGAGCCGTCCCGGATCTGCATCACCAGGAAGTAGCCGCGCCCCATCTCGACCACCGTCTGCTTGACGACGTCACCGTCGAACATCTGTGCCGCCCCGGCGGTGATGCTCATCAGGCCGGAGGTCACCGCGGCGAGCTTGTCCGCGTGGTCGCGGGGCAGGTTCGCCGAGATCGCCACCAGGAGCCCGTCGGAGGACACCACCACCGCGTGGGCCACTCCCGGAACACGCTCGGCGAACGCGTTCACCAGCCAGCTCAGGTCGCGTGCCTCCTGGCTCAACGTCGTCACTGTCGTCGTCCTCCTTCGTCGTGCGGCAGGTACATCTCGGTGGTCTCCTCGGCCTCGGCCCGCCGTACCCCGCTGTAGAGGCGCGACAGCATGCCGCCGACCGCCTCCGGATCCGGCTCGTGCCGCACCGTCGGGCGGTCCGGACGCCCGTCCGGGGCGACCGAGGTGAGCTGGGCCATCGGCACGCGTACCGGCAGGCCCCGCTCGTTGGTCCCTCCGGTCACCGGCGTCGCCGCCGGGGCCGGCGTCACACCCGGCGCCGACGCGGCCGGCCCCTGCCGGCTGAACCATCCGCCGCCCGCCGCGCCGACGTCCGGCGTGAGCACGTCCTCGGCCCGTCCCGGGCGGGGCCGCGGTGCGGTGACCGGCGCGGCGGCCGGCGCCGGCGCGGCGGGTCCGGCGTCGCTCCCGTCGCCGAGCGGCCGGCCGGTCAGCGGGGACACCGGCAGCGCCGCGGGCTGGCCCGGCGCCGGACGCCATCCGGCCACCGGCAGCTCGGCGGTCGCCGCGACGAGCGCCCCGGACGCCGCTACCGGACCGGTGAGCGCCCGCTGCTCCGCGCCGCGCCCGAGCCGGTCCGGCCCCGGCCGTTCCGTCTCCGGCCCGGGCGCCTCGGCCAGCAGCTCGGCCGGGATCCGCACCCGGGCCACCAGGCCCGCCCGGGTGGCGCTCAACCGCACCCGTACGCCGTGCCGGGCGCCGAGGTGGCTCACCACGAACAGGCCCATCCGCTCCGAGGCCGACACGTCGGCGGCCGGCGGCTCGGCGAGCACCGCGTTCGCCTCGGCCAGCGCCGGCGGGCTCATGCCCAAGCCTTCGTCGACGACCTGCACCAGCGCGCCCCGGCCGTCCGGCTCGACGACCACCCGCACCGCGGTGTCCGGGCGGGAGAAGGCGGTGGCGTTCTCCAGCAGCTCCGCGAACAGGTGCACCAGGTCGCCCACCGCGTGCCCGACGATGTGCAGGTCGGTCCGGTTCTCGTGGCGCACGCGCTGGTACTGCTCGATCTCGGCACTGGCGGCCAGCAGCACCGCGCCCAGGCCCACCGGACGGTTCCACCGCCGGGTCGACTCGCTGCCGGCGAGCACCAGCAGGCTCTCGTCGTTGCGGCGCATGCGGGCGGCGAGGTGGTCGAGCTTGAACAGGTTCTCCAGCTGGTCCGGGTCGCTCTCCTCGCGTTCGAGGTCGTCGAGCAGCTCCAGTTGCCGCTCGACGAGCACCTGGCTGCGCCGGGCCAGGTTGACGAACATGGCATTGACGTTGCGCCGCATCATCGCCTGCTCGACCGCCACGTCGACGGCGCTGCGGTGCACCGCCACGAACGCCTCCGCCAGCTCGCCGATCTCGTCCTGCGAGTCGATCACCGCGGGCGGCACGTCGATCGCGCCCACCGGGCGATCCACCGTGCGCAGCCGTTCCAGCGTCAGCGGCAGATCCACCTGCGCGATCCGCAGCGCCTGGCCGCGGAGCTGCCGCATGGCGCGGGCCACCGACCGGCCGACCAGCAGCGAGATCAGCACCGCGGCCAGGAGCACGGTGGCGATCGCGCCGCCCACCAGCAGCGTGTCGCGCAGTTGGCGGGCGCTGGCGTCGTCGGCCTGGCGTACCGCGTCGCCGACGATCTCGCTCTCCAACTGGCGGAACAGCTCCTGCCGCTGCTCGCTGGCCGCCCACCACTGGGCCGCGTCCAGCAGGGCCGGCTTCGCCTCGCCGCCGGGCAGGGTGCGCTCCTCCATCCGGGTGGCGGCGACGAACGCCGGGTCGACCGAGGTGCGGTCGTAGCGGCGGATCTGGTCCGCGGTCGCCGCGACCCGGAACGCACCGAGCGCGGTGAGCTGCTGGGCCCGCAGGTCGCTCAGCGTCACCTGGGCGTCGGGCTCGTACCGGCCGGCCCGGGCGGCGGCGTAGAGCTCCGCGCGGACGCGCGAGGACAGCTCCTTGACCCGGGAGACCTGCACGTACCGCAGCACCGCCTCGGTCAGGTCCTGCCGGCCGTCGCCGGGCGACGGCTCGGCCAGCAGGTTCAGCAGCGACGCGACGGACCTGTGGTAATTGCTCAGCACGGTGTCGCTGGACAGCACCGCCGGCGCCACCGCCGCCCGGATGTTCGTTACCTGGTCGTACGCCTCGATGGCCTCGGAGTACGAGACCCGCCAGGCGGCGTCGGCGTCGGCCAGCGGCGCGGCGGCGGTGCGCAGCTCCGCCATCGCGCGGTCGGTGGCCTCCTGGAGCGGTTTGAGCGCGGCGACGGCGGCGTCCCGGTCGGCGCCGGTGCCGACACGGCGCAGCGCGGCCAGTTCGCCCGCGGTGCGGTCCCGTTCGTGCTGGAGCCGGTCCACGGCGGCGGAGATCTGCCGGCCGATGCCGACCTGCTCGGCGAAGGCGCTCAGCGTGGTGGTCTGCCCGACCAGGCCCCGGGTCTGGATGCCGGCCAGGATCAGGAACGCCAGTGAGGGGATCACCAGCACCGTGGCGAGCTTGGTGCCCATCCGCCAGTCCCGCAGCCGGAACCCGGAGCGCCGCCGGTGCGGCTGAGGGGGCGCACCGGGAACCGGGTCGGGACCTGCGCCCACGGTTGCCTCCTCGTCCCGCCCCACCACATCGGGGAGCGGAGTCCATCCAATCAGGCCGTCTGCCGGTGTCAACGGCCGCCCGGACGGCATGACCAGGACGGTCAGCGCCGCGGGGTGGACGGTCACGCGTGCGAGGCGGCCTCGTCCGTCCGGCCGACCCCGGCGATCTCGCCCGCCTCCGCGAGCCGGCCCAGCGCGATGAGCGCCGCACCGGTGGCGCCGATCTCCGGGTTGCGTTGCCAGCACACCCGGCGGGGCGCGAGCGCGTCGAGGAACGCACCGCGCCACCACGGTGAGGCGGTCAGCGCCCCGCCGCCGAGGATCACCTCCATCGGCTCCCCGATGTCGGCCTCCAGCAGGGTCAGGTCGTCGGCGACGAGCCGGCACAGCCCGCTCATCAGGCCGGCGAGGATGTCCACCGCGGTGGTGCCGAAGCTCAGCCCGCGCAGCTCCCCCGATCCCGCCGGGGCGGTGCCCGGTGGACGGTCGCCGCCGAACCGGGGGTTGGCCCGCACCGGACCGGCGGCCCGGTCCAGCGCCGCCTCCAACTCCCGGCCCGCCGGCAGCCGCAGCTCGCGGGCCGCCCAGGCGAACAGGTTGCCGCCGCTGGAGTACGCCGCGCCGGTCACCACGTGGTCGTGGTCGACCCGGTAACGCCAGAGCCGGGCCGGCAGCGGCGGCGGCTCCGCGCCGGCCGGCAGCGCCTGGATCACACGTACCGCCGCCGAGGTGCCGACGGTCACCGCCGCACGGGAAGGGTCGACGCAGCCCGAGCCGACGTTCGCCGCCGCGCCGTCGCCGACCGGCGGCGCCCACCGCGCCCCGGCCAACTGCGGCCACCGCCGGGCGTACGTCGCGTTCAGCCGGCCGTGCCAGCCCGGCGGGGCCGGCGGCGCCAACCGGTCCGGGCGTACGCCGGCCAGCTCGCACGCCTCCGGATCCCAGTCCAGGCGCCCCAGGTCGAACAGCCCGGTGCCGGAGGCCAGTGACACGGACATCGGCGCCTCGTCGAGCAGCGTGCCGAGCGCGTACTCGGTGAGCCCGGTGAAGCGGGCCGCCGGGCCGGTGCGCTCACGCAGCCAGGGCAGTCGCACCGACCAGTAGCAGCGGTGCCACCACGCGCCGGTACGCCTGTGGAAGTGCTCCGGGTCGGCCGGCCCGGGCGCTCCGGCGAGCGGCTCCGGCCGGGTGTCCAGCCAGGTCAGCACCGGTCCCGACGGTTTGCCGTCGGCGGCAAGCGGCAGCACCGAGTGCCACTGCGCGGAGATGGCCACCAGCTCCACGTCCCGCAGGTGCCCGCCGGCGGCCAACTCGTCCACGCACTCGATCAGGCAGGCCAGGTAGGCCGGGCCGTCGAGCGTCCCGCTGCCGTCCTCCCCGGTTACCAGGCGCACCCGGCGCCGGGCCAGCGCGCCCGGACGGGGCACGGCGTCCGCGTCGAGCACCAGGCCGCGCACCGAGGAGGTGCCCAGATCCAGAGCGAGAATGTCCATCGCCGGTCAACCTACCCGGGGCGGCCGGCGGCTACGCCAAGATCCGTACCGCTCTCGTGTGATCGGGTTCCGCGGCGACCGCCGACCGCGTACAGTGACCGTCATGCTCGCGCACCTGTCCTGCTGGTGGCCCGCCGACCCGGCGGCCCACCCCCCCGCGTAGCTTTCCCCACGCGGCCGCCCGACGAGGCGGCCGCCGGTCTCCCCCGGCATCCCGGGTCGCCTCCACCGGCGGCCACCGGCCCACCGAGGAGACCCGATGACCCGCCTGTCCGACCCGCTCGCCGCCGTCGCTGCCGGCCGCGACCCCGGCCCGTTCGCGCTCGTCCGCCGCGAGGGCGCCGGCCACGTCGACCTGTTCACCGGCCCGGTACGCACCGCCGACCGGCTCGCCGACCTGCCGCTGCCCGAGCACGGCTCCGGGCCGCACACGCTGGCGGTGGTGCCGTACCGGCAGATCACCGAACGCGGTTTCGAGTGCGTCGACGACGGGCTGCCACTGGAGTTCCTGACGGTCGAGGAGCACCGGCGGATACCACTCGCCGAACTGCTCGACGACCTGCCCGACGCCGAGGTACGCACCCGCGACGCCGGCTTCGACATCGCCGACGACGAGTACGCGGCGATCGTGGAACGGGTGCTGACCGACGAGATCGGCCGGGGCGAGGGCGCGAACTTCGTCATCCACCGCACCATGCGCGCCACGGTGCAGGGCGACCCGCTGGCCGCGGCCCTGGCCGCGCTGCGCCGGCTGCTGCTGCGCGAGCGGGGCGCGTACTGGACGTTCCTCGTGCACACCGGCACCCGGATCCTGGTCGGCGCCAGCCCCGAGCGGCACGTCAGCGTCACCGACGGACTGGTCGAGATGAACCCGATCAGCGGCACGTTCCGGCACCGGGGCGAGACCGTCGACCGGACCGAGCTGCTGCGCTTCCTGTACGAGGAGAAGGAGGTGGAGGAGCTTTACATGGTGCTGGACGAGGAGCTGAAGATGATGGCCGTGGTCGCCGAGCACGGCGGCCAGGTGGTCGGGCCGTACCTGAAGGAGATGGCGCACCTGGCGCACACCGAGTACCTCCTGGCCGGGCGCTGTTCCCGGGACGTACGCGAGGTGCTGCGGGAGACCATGTTCGCGCCGACGGTCACCGGCAGCCCGATGGAGAACGCCTGCCGGGTGATCGCCCGGCACGAGCGCACCGGCCGGCGCTACTACGCCGGGGTGCTCGCCCTGCTGGGCCGCGACGTGCAGGGCCGGCAGACGCTCGACGCGCCGATCCTGATCCGTACCGCCGAGATCTCCCCGACCGGCGCGCTGCGCGTGCCGGTCGGCGCGACGCTGGTCCGGCACTCGACCACCGCCGGGGAGGTCGCCGAGACGCACGCGAAAGCCGCCGGGGTGCTGGCCGCGCTCGGCCTGGGCCCGGACGCGCCGCGCTCGGCCACCGAGCCGGCCGTCCGGTACGCCGACGACCCCGAGGTACGCGCCGCGCTGGCCGCCCGCAACGCCCCGCTGGCCCGGTTCTGGCTGGAGCAGCGGACGCCGGGGGCACTCGCGCTGCGCGGGCTCGCCGGACGCCGGGCGCTGATCGTCGACGGCGAGGACACCTTCACCGGCATGCTCGCCCACCAGCTCGGCGCGCTGGGCCTGACCGTGACCCGGCGGGACTGGCCGGACCCGGGTCCGCTGGACGGCTACGACCTGGTGGTGGCCGGCCCTGGGCCGGGTGATCCGCGGGACGCGACGGCACCGAAGATGGTGGCGCTGCGGACGCTCCTGACCGAGCTGCTCGAATCCGGCCGGCCGACGCTGGCGGTGTGCCTGGGCCACCAGTTGCTCGCCGGGCTGCTGGGCCTGCCGCTGCACCGCCGCGACGCGCCGTACCAGGGGTTGCCGCGGGACGTGCCGGTGTTCGGGGTGACCCGCCGGGTCGGGTTCTACGCCAGCTTCACCGCCCGCGCCGACGCGGACCGGGTCGCTAGCCCGTACGGCCCGGTCGAGGTGTCCCGCGACCCGGCCGACGGCGCGGTGCACGCGCTGCGCGGCGCGGGCTTCGCCGGGGTGCAGTTCCACCCGGAGTCGGTGCTGAGCCAGGACGGCACGACGGTCCTGGCAGATCTGCTCGGGCATCTGCTCGACCGCCCCGCGCTGAGCGCGCATGGCGCGGCCGATCGCGGGTAGGGCACTGGCGACCGGTGGTCCGGGCGGGTTCGAGAGCCCTCGCCCGGCCACCGGTCGCCAGTCGGGCCGTCAGCCGGCCATGCCCCGCTTCAGCGCGGCGCCCATGAGCACGGCCCGCTTGGCGGTCAGCGCGGTGGCGGTCAGGGCAACGTGGTCCGGGGCCACCTCGCCGTTGTTGCTGGTGTGCGACGCGCCGTACGGGTTGCCGGCGACGAACTGGCTCGGGTCGGTGTAGCCGGGGGTCACCACGATGCCGCCCCAGTGGTAGAAGACCGTGTACAGCGACAGCAGCGTCGCCTCCTGGCCGCCGTGTGACGTGGCGGTCGAGGTAAACCCGGTGTAGACCTTGTCGGCCAGCGCGCCGTTGGCCCACAGCGGCCCGGTCGTGTCGATGAACTGCTTGAGCTGGGCGGCGATCATGCCGTACCGGGTCGGCGCGCCCATGATCACCACGTCCGCCCAGGCCAGGTCGTCCGGCTCGGCCTCCATCACGTCCTGGGTCTCCAGCCGGTGCGCCTGCCAGCCGGAGTTGGAGCGGATCGCCTCGTCGGGCGCCAGCTCACGTACCTTGCGCAGGCGCACCTCGGCGCCGGCCTCCCCGGCCGCCTCGACCGCCGCCTGCGCCATCTGGTAGGTGATGCCGGTCGCGCTGTAATAGATCACCGCGACCTTGACCTGGCCATCCATCAGACGTTCCCTCCTCGGTTTCGGGTCAGCTCCGGCGACTACCCGTTACTTGTTCCGTCAAACGCCGGGCGTGGCATGCTCGCCGGGTGCAGACCCGTACCGCCACGCCGGCCGACTGGCCGCTGGTCTGGCCGTTGCCGCGCGGGATCGTGGCGGCCGGCGAGACGTACACCTGGCCCCGCGACGTCACGGAGGAGCAGGCCCGCAGGCTCTGACTGCCCTGGACCGCGCGTCGCTCAAGATTTGCGCAAGTTCCGTCCGCAACCGCTCTCCCCGCCCAGCTCACACGGGATGCTGGTCGGACCGGCGTCGGCCGCACCGGCCGCCCCCGCGCCGGGAACCTGAACGGGGGATCGCGCTGGTGTCGGCAGCGCCGCCGGCGCAGCGCGATCAGGGGCTGTCGTATCCCGCGCCTACGCTGACCCCGTGATCGCACGTCTGAGCCGCGCCGAGGCGCTCGCGCTGCGGATGACCGGCCTGCTGCTGCGCCCGCACCCCACCGCCCGCCCGCAGGGCGTCGCCGACGTGGTCGAGTGGTTCGGCGCCATGCAGGCGCAGGACGCGGCGAGCGGGCTGTGGTCGCTGGGCGTACGCCTGCCCGGCGCCACCCAGGCCGACGTCCGCGCGGCGCTGGAGCGGCGCGAGGCGCTGCGCACCTGGCCGATGCGCGGCACCGTGCACCTGGTCCCGGCGCGCGACACGCGGTGGATGCTGGAGCTGACCGGGGCGCGGACGCTCGCCGGCATCGCCGGACGATGGCGGCAGCTCGGGCTGACCGTCGCCGACGGTGAGCGGGCCGGTGACGTGCTGGGCGCGGCGCTGGCCGGCGGTGGCCGGCTCACCCGCGCCGAGTGCCTGGCCGCGTTGCGGGCCGCCGGGCTGGACACGGACGGTCAGCGCGGCTATCACCTGCTCTGGTACGCCAGCCAGCGCGGCGTCACCTGCATCGCGCCGCACGTCGGCACCGAGCAGACGTTCGTCCTGCTCGACGAGTGGGCGCCCGACCCGCACCGCCCGGAGCGCGACGAGGCGCTGGCGTTACTGGCGCAGCGCTACGTGCGCGGCCACGGCCCGGTGACCCGGCACGAGCTGGCCCGGTGGACCGGCCTGACCGTCACCGACGCGACCCGGGCGATCGCGCTCGCCGGTGACCTGCTCGCCCCGGTCGAGGTCGACGGCGAGCCCGCGGTGGTCGACGCCGCGCTGCTCGACGCGCCCCGCTCACCGGTCGACGACGTGCACACCCTGCCCGGCTTCGACGAATACCTGCTCGGCTTCAAGGACCGCTCGCTGATGCTCGACCCGGCGCACGCCGCGGCAGTGGTCCCCGGCAACAACGGCATGTTCCGGTCGACCGTGGTGCGCGGCGGGCGCGTGGTCGGCACCTGGACGCGGACGCTCGGCGCGAAGACGGTGACGGTGGCCGTGCACCAGCTTGTGCCGTTCGACGCCGCGCTGCGCACCCGGGTCAACGCCGCGCTGACGGCTTACGCCCGCTTCCTCGGCCTGGAGCTGCGCCACTCCTGGTGACGCTCGCCGAGAACTCGACGGGTGGAACACCATGGGTGTCACAACCGTCCGCAGGCACCCGTGGTGTTCCGCTCACCGCATGCGGCCCGCCGCACGGGCGGCCCGGCGCCTGGTTCGCTCCGGCCGCAGACGCCAGTTCGGGGAAGTGGCGTCATCCCACGTGAGTGATGCCACTTCCCCGACGTGCAGGTGATCGCCGGGTGCGGGTCACCCGCCACCGACGGATGGGCTCAGTCGGCCAGCGCGCCGGCCGAGCGGCCCTCGTGCAGCGTCAGGTTGCGGCCGCTGCCCGGGTCGAACAGGTGGATCTTCTCCAGGTTGAACCAGACCCGGCGCGACTCGCCCTCGCGGACCGGCGACTCCGCCGACAGCCGGGTGACCAGGTTGGAGCCGGCGCCGGCGAAGTCCGCAGCGCCCGTGTCGGCGGCCAGTTCCTCAAGCTCGGCGGCGGTGGCCCGCTCCCCCTCGACGGTGAAGTAGACGTACTTGTCCGAGCCCATCGACTCGACGATGTCGACAGGTGCCTCGAACTCGATGCCCCGGCGGCGGGTCTCGTCGTCGATCAGCGCCGCGTCCTCGAAGTGCTCGGGGCGGATGCCGAGGATCAGCTCCCTGGGCGCGTCGCCCGCCTCCAGCTCGCGCCGGATCCGATCGCCGACCGGCACGTCGCCGAGCGCGGTCCGCAGCCGGCCGTCCTCCACGACGGCGTGCACGAAGTTCATCGAGGGCGAGCCGATGAACCCGGCGACGAAGAGGTTGCGCGGGTGGTCGTACAGCTCCTGCGGCGGCCCGACCTGCTGCACCGCGCCGCCCCGCATGATGACCACCCGGTCGCCGAGCGTCATCGCCTCGGTCTGGTCGTGGGTGACGTAGACGGTGGTCGTGGCGAGCTGCTTCTGCAGCCGGGACACCACGGTGCGCATCTGCACGCGCAGCTTGGCGTCCAGGTTCGACAGCGGCTCGTCCATCAGGAACGCCTTGGGCTGGCGAACGATCGCCCGGCCCATCGCCACCCGCTGCCGCTGGCCGCCGGAGAGGTTGGCCGGCCTGCGGTCCAGCAGCGCGGTCAGCTCCAGCACCTTCGCCGCCTCGTCGACCTTCTGGTTGATGGTCTCCTTGTCCAGCTTCGCCAGCCGCAGCGGGAACGCCATGTTCTCCCGCACGGTCATGTTCGGGTAGAGCGCGTACGACTGGAAGACCATCGCGATGTCGCGGTCCCGGGGCGCCTTGTCGTTCACCCGCTCACCGCCGATGCGCAGCTCACCGGAGCTGATGTCCTCCAGCCCGGCGATCATGTTGAGCGTGGTGGACTTCCCGCAGCCGGACGGGCCCACCAGGATCACGAACTCGCCGTCGGCGATCTCCAGGTCGACGTCCTGTACGGCGGTGGTCCCGTCCGGGAACCGCTTGCTCACCTTGTCCAGCACGATGTCGGCCATTGCTACCACCTATCCCTTGACTGCGCCGGAGGTCAGACCGGAGACGATGCGGCGCTGGAAGAAGAGCACGAACAGGATGATCGGCACGGTGATCACCACGGCGGCGGCGCAGATCGCCCCGGTGGGGTCCTCGAACTGCGACTCGCCGGTGAAGAACTGCAGGGCCACCGGGACCGTGCGGGACCGCTCGGTCGAGGTGAGCGTGATCGCGAACAGGAAGTCGTTCCAGCAGAAGATGAAGACCAGGATCGCCGTGGTGAACACGCCGGGCGCGGCCAGCGGCGCGATCACCCGCCGGAACGCCTGGGCCTGGGTGGCGCCGTCCATCTTCGCCGCCTTCTCCAGGTCCCACGGGATCTGCTTGAAGAACGCCGACAGCGTGTAGATCGCCAGCGGCAGCGCGAACGTGATGTACGGCAGGATCAGGCCCGGCCAGGTGTCGAACAGACCGAGCTGCCGTTCGATCTCGAACAGCGGCGACACCAGCGACACCTGCGGGAACATCGCGATCAGCAGCGAGACGCCGACAAGCACCTTCTTGCCCGGGAAGTCCAGCCGGGAGATCGCGTACGCGGCCATCGTCCCGAGCACCACCGCGATCGCGGTGGCGATCAGCGCGATGCCGATGGAGTTGACCAGGGCCCGGACGAACTGGTCGGTGTCGAAGATGGTCCGGTAGTTGTCGAGCGTCCACTCCCGGGGCCAGAACTTGCCGTCGGTGAGCGTGGCCGGGGTCTTGAACGACAGCGAGGCGATCCAGAGCACGGGAACGAGCGCGAAGACGACGACCACGACGTCCAGCAGGCCCCAGCGCAGCTTCGCCCGCGTGGTGGTTTCCACTGCCATGTCAGCGCCTCTCCCCATCGTCGCTGCCCGGGGCAGCGGTGCCGAACAGCTTCACGAAGACGAAGGCGATGATCGCCACGGTGATGAAGATCAGCACCGACATCGTGGAGCCGATGCCGAGGTTCAGGCCCCGGATCAGGTTGTTGTAGGCGAGCATCGACACCGACGACGTCTCGTTGCCGCCGTTGGTGAGCACGAAGATGTTGTCGAAGACCCGGAACGCGTCGAGCGTGCGGAACAGCAGCGCGACCAGGATGGCCGGCTTCATCACCGGCAACATGACCTTGGTGAACCGCTGCCACGCCGTCGCGCCGTCGGTGGAGGCCGCCTTGAGCAGGTCCTCCGGCACCAGCGCCAGCCCGGCCATCAGCAGCAGCGCCATGAACGGGGTGGTCTTCCAGATCTCCGCCAGCATGATGATCGCCAGCGAGCTGGCCCGCTCGGTCAGCGGGGCGCTGCCGTCGAACAGGTTCGCCAGGTAGCCGGTGCCCGGCGTCCAGGCGTACCGCCAGGAGAACGCCGCGACCACAGTGACGATGCCGTACGGGATCAGCGCGGCGGTGCGGACGATGCCGCGACCGACCAGCGTCCGGTGCATGATCAGCGCCAGGCCCATGCCGAGAACCAGCTCGACCGCGACGGTGACCACGGTGATCAGCGCGGTCACCCCGAACGCGGTCCACCAGAAGTCGTTCGTCAGCACGGTGACGTAGTTCTCCAGCCCGACGAACTCCCGCTCGTCGGGGAAGCGCAGGTCGAAGCGTTGCAGCGACAGCCAGACCGAGTACAGGATCGGGTACGCGGTGACCAGCACCATGACCAGCGCGGCCGGCGCGCACAGCAGCCAGCCGAGACGCCGCTCGGCCCGCTTGTTCTCGCTCAGCGGGGCGCGGGAGCCGCGCCGGGAGCGCTGTTCCGGTACGGCGGCGTGCCGGCCGCCCGGCTGCCCGGCCTCGGCCTCGGCGGCGACCTGCGCGCCGGCCGGGGTGGCGTTCACGCTCATGGCAGAACTCCCTTGGACTCCAGCGCGTCGGAGATCGCCTTGCGCAGCTCGTCAGCGGTCTGCTCGGGCCGGATCGCCGACGGCGGCGACAGGATCGCCGACATCACCGTGGAGATGCTCTGGTAAGCCGGGGTCAGCGGCCGGACCGCCGGCTCCTTCAGCTCCTCCAGGATGGTCTCCTTCATCGGGTACGCCTCTGTCATCTCCGGGTCGTCGTAGACGGCCTCGATGGTGGGCGGCACGCCGTCGTTGACGGCGGAGAACTTCTGGTTCTCGGCGTTACGCAGGCAGCGGGCCACCTCGAACGCCTCCTCGGGGTGCTTCGAGTAGCTGCTCACCGCCAGGTTGACCCCGCCGATGGTGACCTTGCTGGGGGTGTCCGCGTCGATGCCCGGCACCCGGGCCCACTTCACGTCCTTCGCCAGGTCGGGGTTGGCCTCCTGCAGCGCCGGATAGACGAACGGCCAGTTCACCTGGAACGCGCCCTTGCCGGACTGGAACTCCAGCCGCACCGGGTCCTCCAGCGCGTTGCTGAACGACGGCGAGGTCACGCCCGACGTGGCGAAGCGCTTGAGCTGGTCGAGCGCGCGGATCGCGCCTTCGTCCATCTCCGCCTTCTTGCCGTCGTCGCTGAGGATCTTGCCGCCGGCGCTCTCGGCGAGCGTGTTGTAGAGGACCACCAGGCCCTCGTACTGGGCGCCCATGGTGAGCACCTGGTACGGCTTGCCCTGCTCCTTGAGCTGCTGGGCGGCGGAGATCATCTCGTCCCAGGTCTTCGGCGGCTGCGACACCAGGTCGGACCGGTACCACAGCAACTGCACGTTCGTGTTCTTGGGCGCGCCGTAGAGCTTGTCCTCGTACCGGGCGGTCTCCAGCGGGCCGCCGAGCGTGCCCTGCTCGACCTCGGCCTTGTCCTGGCCGGTCCACTCTTTGATCCACTTCGCGCTGGCGAACTCCTGGGTCCACGTGACGTCCAGGCCGAGCACGTCCATCCCGCTGTCCTGCGCGGCGAGCCGCCGTACCATCTGCACCCGCTGCTCGTCGGCCTCGCGCGGCAGCACCCGGTAGTCGATCCGGTATCGCCCCTGCGCCGCCGTGTTGCAGGTGTCGACGACCTTCTGCAGGTTCTGCTCGGGCGGGTAGTACAGGTTGATCGTGGGGACGCCGCCGTCGCTGCCGGACCCGCAGGCGGCCAGCGGGGCCACCAGCGCGAGCGCGGCGGCCGCCGCCGCCGCGCGTCCGGCCGGCCGCCGTGCGGCCGTGTCGGGGACTGTCGTCATCACCCTCCCCCTCTCTTCGGCGAAGAACCGGGGAGTGACCCGTGCCCCGGCGCACGGCGAGACGACCGGGGAACGGGGCCCGATCGCCCGACGCCCCGGGCGTGTGTCGTGCGGCTGAACGTGCCCGACCTGCGACGGAACGAAACATCACGGACATGTGACAGCAGCCGCCCTGGTCTGCCCGTGGACCCGGCGGGCGCCGCTGGCCCATCGGCTGATCGGCAGGGCGATCGACGAATGCCTGGCCCGGCGCACCGGCGATCCGGCTTGACCGCCGTCCCGCTGCGTGAGCGCGGGGGGACTACCCAGCGTCAGCCGGCTCGGCTAGCGTTTTGCCTAGCTCCGTAGCCGGCGCGTCGCCGTCGATGCCGATGCGCCTCCGGCCGTTCCCCCATCACCCGCCCGATCGGCTGGTTCTGCAGGGAAGTGCCGTGCGTGCGTTCCCCGGTTGGGCAGGATTCCCCCGAGGAGGTGCCGTCGTGCAGGACACCCGCGCTCTCGCCCTGACCTTCGAGGTGAGCGGCCTGCCCCCGGTCAAGACCGAGGCCCTGTCCATCTTCGCCGCCGGGCACCGCCAGGCCACGAGGGTCCGCACCCTGCTCCAGGCCGCCTGCACGGCGGCGCAGCGCACCGGGTGGACCCCGCTGACCGGGCCGGTCGAGGTGGACCTGACCCTGCGTTGTCCGCCCGGGCACCGCACCGCCGACGCCAGCACGCTGCTGGGCGGCGTATGCGCGGTGCTCCAGGACAAGAAGCGGGTGTCCACCATCGGTCTCGCGCACCTCGGGGTGCTCGTCGACGTCGCGCTCTGGGCCGACGACCGGCAGATCCGCCGGCTGTCGTACGTCGAGGAGCCGGCGGAGGAGTTCTCGTATCTGGTCCGGGTGTCGGCCGTACCGACGATGGTTTGACCGACGTCAGCGGTGGGGTACCGCGGACGCCGACGAAGGGAGTGCCGATGTCGGAGCCACATGTCACGCTCGACCCGAGCGGGCTCGACCCTGTGCAGCAGAAGCTGCGCGGCCCGCTGGAGGATCAGCTGACCTCGGCCCTGCAGGCGGCCGCCGACCGGGTCCGCGCCGGCTACGCGGGTGAGCCGGTGGAGGACGTCTGCCGTCGGTTGCTCGACGAGACCCGCTCCGGCCTGCACCCCGACATCGCCGCCGGGTTCAACCCGGACATGGACGAGTTCTGCCGGGTGGCGGTGGCGATCGTGCGCGGCGAGGTCGGCTGACAACCCGGCGTCAGGCCGAGCGGGCGGCATGGTTGACCGACCCCGGGTCGTACCACGCGCTCACCGGGTCGGCCCGCCACGGGGGCAGCGGGTGCAGGTGCGACCACCCTGCCGTCCATCCCCGCTAGGCGACGGCGCTCCCGATCCAGTCGACAAGCCGGACGAACGCCGCCTCGATCTCTACGTAGTCGAGATCCTCCTCGTCCAACTCACCCCAGACCGCCCGATACAACACGTCCAAAGCGCCGGAGCGAGTCAACCGGAAGCCGAGGGAGTCCTCGCCGTACTGCCGGCCGAGATCAAGCGCAGCGCCGAGGCAGTCCGCCGCCATACCGGAATGTGGCGCATACAGCACCTCACGCTCCCGGATCGCACACAGGGTGGCGGCGAAATCGTACAAGCCGCTTTCGTCTCCTCCTGCCGCCTCCCGCGAACACGCCCGCCGCACCTCCCGGCGAAAGAACTCGAACTGCTCATCACCCTGAAAGGAATGCTCCCCGTACTCCGGCAGCGCCTCGACCAGTCTCTCCACGGTCGGAGTGAGCACGATCCTGCCGCCCACCGCCAGAAATCGATCAGGATCGCCTCCACCCCACAACGTGTAACCCGAGACGAGGTCGAGGTTGAGACCGACGATCCACAGGGTGGTGGCGCCACTGAGTTCCTGGAGCGGTTCACCCATTCGGAACCTTGAAACCATCGAACCTACCCGCCTCATCGCCCGGCCCGATCGACACCGTTTTTGATCTTGAAGTGACTGGATCCCGCCCCACGCGTGCCGGGCGGCGACAATTCCTTGCCGGCCTCCTTGTAGATCCGCTTCACTGTCATTCTCCGGTCCACACGTGACACGACGGGTGAAGGCCAGGGACGTGACATACACCGGCGGCTATATCTCAGCTACCGCCCGGCGGCGGCGATCCGGCGCTCCGGTCAGCTCCGGCGGACGTCGACGGCCACGACGTGGGTGCCGTCCGGGCGGTCGGACTCCCCCAGCCGCACCGGCAGCCGGCCGCCGTCGGGCGGTCGCAGGCCGAGCCCGAAGCTGAGGTGTCCCTCGAAGTCGCCGGCCGCCGCCCATCCGCGCAGCGTGGGGAAGCGGATCGCCGCGGGCGGCAGGTCCGCCGTCCCGCCGCCGCGGGCGTCGTGGGCCTGGGCCGGATCGAACCGCACCGACAGGTAGGCGGTGCCGGGCAGCGTGACCGGCGCGTTCCGCCCCTCGGTCACCACCTGCGGCACGTAGGAGACCTCGTAGGACGGGGTGGGCCCGCGGAAGACGAACGCGATCCGGCTGAACCCCTCCGCCGGATGGTCGCCGACGGCGATCGCCACCAGGACGGGCAGCGGCTCCCCGGGCGGCGGGGTGACCGGCACCCGTACCCGATGGGTCACCCGGGCCGGGCCGCCGGGCACCGCCCATCCCCAGGTGACGCGCCAGGACCCGGCGGCCGACGCGGCATCGGTCGGCACCGGCGGGGTCGGGGTGACCTCCGGCGCGTCGGTGAGGGCCGGCTCGGAGGCCGCCGCGACCGTCGGGGTGGGCGCCGGGGACGCGCCGTCGTGGCCGGTCGCCGTGCATGCCGCCGCGAACAGCACGACCAGACCGGCGAGCAGCGGTACGCGCTGAGGTGTCATGACTCAGTTTCGCTCCGTTACCGCCCCGCGCACCAGGGGTGTCCCACCCGCGATCCGGGTGGCGATTCAACGTGCTGGTGGCGGGTGCCGGACGGGTCAGGACCGGGTCCGCAACTCCCCGGTCCTGACCCCGGCCGTCCGGTTGGGTGGCGGTCTGCGCCGCGGGAGCGCGGCAGGCGTGGCACGACGCCTTCCGCCGGGCTCCGCACGGCGAGCCGGCATGCCCGCACTCAGCTCCACGGTGCTCTCACCACCGGACTCCGGTGCGCCACCGCCTCACCCCGACGAGGCGTGGGCGCCGGCTCAGGTTAGGCGCGTTCGCGCAGGCCGGACAAGCGATGACCGACGGCCGCGGTTGTGATTGACGTCTATGCCGAATTGCGGCATGTCGGCGTAACGGGGTCAGCCGGTTTCGCGCTGTTCGACTTCGAGACGCCGACTGCGCTCGGCCGGCGGCGGCGGGCCGGTGCGGGCCGCCACCGCCCCGGCGACGAGCGCCAGCGCGACCACGTGCAGCGCCCGTACGCCCGCCGGGGCGGCGACACCGGCCGCCGGCAGCGCGGGCAGCAGCAGCGCGCCGAGCCCGGTGACCGCCAGCGCCACCCGCCAGAACACGTTCGGGTTCGCCTCCGGCGCGGGTAGGTGCCCGCCGCCGGCCCGCAACCCGCGGCGGGCCTCGTAGACGGCCAGCACGATCACCAGCAGCCCGCCGCCGAGACCGGTCACCAGGTCCGCGAACTGGTACCAGTACACGCCGGTCACGGCGTGGAAGTCGGCGACGCCGAGCAGCCGGGGCAGCCGCTCGCTGTGGCTGGCCCGGTCCCACGCCACGTGGCTGAACGCGCCGATGAGCGCCGAGCAGACGGTCACCTGCCAGGGATGGCGCACCGTGGCCAGCGTCGCGTACCAGCGCCAGCCGAACAGCCGCCGCGCGGGTAGGTGCACCGCGATGCCGGCGACCACGCGGCGCACCACCCAGGCGTACCCGAGGGCGACCGGCAGGCACCACCACAGGAGCCCGCCGAGCGTGTGCGTCCCCATGTCGAGCGCCAGCCGCGTGCCGGTGAACAGGTACGCGACATCCGGCGCCACCGCGCCGGTGCACAGCGCCACGCCGTCGAACCAGCCCGGCCGCCACAGTTTGAGCGGCAGTACCGGCGCCAGGTGCGACGGGAAGGTCAGCGGCACCCTCCGGACGTTACCGGCCGGCTCAGAAGTGCTGGACCAGGTCGGGGAACCCGGCCAGCCGGATCACCCGGGAGTCGGACGGGTCCAGCTCGTCGTGCTCCAGGATCCAGGTGTTCTCGTTCGGGATGAAGACCGCGTTCATCCCGGCGGCCCGCGCGGGCAGGATGTCCGAGCGCGGGGAGTTGCCGATCATCCACGCGGCGGCCGGGTCGAAGGCGTGCTCGCGGGCCAGCCAGCGGTAGGTGTCCGCGTCCTTCTCCGGCACGATGTGCGCGGCCCGGAAGTGGTGCAGCAGTCCGCACGCGTCCAGCTTGCGCTGCTGCTCCTCGCGCTCGCCCTTGGTCAGCAGCAGCAGCTCGTGCCGCCCGGCCAGGTCGTCGAGCGTCTCGGCCACGCCCGGCATCAGCTCGACCTGGTGCCCGACCAGTGCCGCGGCGAGCTGCTCGATCTCGGCGCGCTCCCGTGCGGTGGCCGGACGCTCGCGCAGCCTCTCCAGGCACTCCCCGAGGCTGCGCAGGAAGACCTTGCTGCCGTAGCCGTGCGCGACGGCGTTCGCGCGCTCGATGTCGTCGAGCACCTCACGGATCCGCGCCCGGTCCAGCGTGGGGTGGTCGAGCCAGGTGAGGAAGTCGTCGATGACGCGCTCGAACAGGACGTTGTTCTCCCAGAGCGTGTCGTCGGCGTCGAAGACCAGCACGGCGGCCTCCCGGCGCGGCGGCATCGCATCCCCTCCCTCGTGGACCCCGGACACCGTACTGCCCGGCCGCCGGACGGGTCACGCGGATTATCCGGTCGGTTGCCGGTTACCGGCGGCTACCCGACTGCGGAATCCCTGGTCCGACGGCATGCTTCGGCCATGAAGACCTCACCTGATCATCCACCTGGACGCCGGCGGCGGGTGGCCGTCGCGGTGGCCGCGACGCTCGCGGTCACCGGCGCGGCGCTGCCGGGTTCCCCGGCGCTCGCCGTCAACGCCGCGCACACCACAGTGGTCGGCACGAACCCCGTCGACTGGACGCCGCACGCGCTGGACGGCACCGTCCACCGGATCCTGCAGATCGGCAACCGCGTGTACGTGGCCGGCACGTTCACCAAGGTGCGCAACGCCGGTCAGTCGGCCCAGCTGGCGATGCCCCGGCTGGTGGCCCTGGACGCGACCACCGGCCGGATCGACACCACGTTCCGGCCGCAGGTGAACGGCGCGGTCAAGGCGCTCGCGCCCGCGCCGGACGGCCGCTCGCTCTACATCGGCGGTGCGTTCACCACTGTCAACGGCACGGCGGCGTCCCGGCTGGCCCGGATCGACGCGGCCACCGGCGCCCGGGTCGCCGGGTTCACCACGCCGGCGCTGAACAACCAGGTGAACGACATGCGCCTGGTCGGTAACCGGCTGATCGTCGGCGGCGCGTTCCAGACCGTCGGCGGGGTGACCCGGCGGGCCCTGGCTGCGGTGAACGCCACCACCGGGGCGGCCGACGCGTCGGTCGACCTGAACCTGGCCGGTCCGCGCAAGACCACCTCCGGGGCCACCGCGCCGGTGAAGGTGGAGGCGCTCGACGCCTCCCCCGACGGCACCCGGCTGGTGTTCGCCGGCAACTTCAGCACCGTCGCCGGCGTGGTGCGGCACCAGCTCGCGGTGGCAAACCTGTCCGGCGCGGGCGCCACGCTCTCCGGCTGGGCCACCGACCGCTACCAGCCGCAGTGCGCGAAGTCGATGCCGTCGTACCTGCGCGGCGTGGACATCTCTCCGGACGGCGCCTGGTTCGCGGTGGTCACCACCGGCGGCCCGTTCGCGGGCACGCTCTGCGACACCGCGGCGCGCTTCGAGTTCGGTACGGCCACCGGCGGCAAGCAGCCGGCCTGGGCCAACTACACCGGCGGCGACACGCTGCTGTCGGTGGCGGTGACCGGCGCGGCGGTCTACGTCGGGGGCCACCAGCGCTGGCTGGACAACCCGCAGGGCCGCAACTCCGCTGGTCCGGGCGCGGTGTCCCGGCCGGGCATCGGGGCGATCCACCCGACCACCGGCAAGGCGCTGCCGTGGAACCCGACCAAGGACCGGGGCGTCGGCACCCAGGAGCTGTACGCCACCGACCGGGGCCTGTGGGTCGGCAGCGACACCGTGACGGTGGCCGGGGAGTACCACGCCCGGCTGGCGTTCCTGCCGCTGCCCTGAATGGGTGGGGCGCGACGTTCTCCGTCGCGCCCCACCGTCGGCGAAGCATCGATTCCGCCCGCGACTCTCGGCGTTCCCGCAGCGCAACACATCGGCACCCGCAATACAAGCATTGACCTTCGTCGCTGCCTCCGTGTATAAAGGGTTGCATAATTAACGGGGACCAACGGAGGAGCAATTAATGCGATTCCCCCTCTCCCGCCTCATTGTCGCCCTCGCGTCGACGATGGCCGCCGTCCTCGCCTTTCCGGCTTCGGCACAGGCCGCACCCGGCTGGCAGTCCTACACCTACTCGTCCAAGTGGCACTGCTCCCAGGCGAGCTCGGACACCTCGATCGCCGCGGTCAGTGTCTGCGTGGTCGTGAACGGCCAGGCGACCCAGGCCGTCGTCACGGTGACCAACAAGAGGTCGAGCACGATCCAGATCCAGGCGCCGACACTGACCCTGTACTCCGTCGGCCAGCCGCTCTCCACCGTCTCCTGCAACTTCAGCTACCTCAGCGCCAACCAGACGACGGCCTGTTTCGGACCCACTTTCCAACGCACGTGCAGCCAGAACGCGCAGACCTGGGCGAAGGTGAACTACAGCCTGCCCGACGCAGCCATATGGAAGGTCGCCACCGGCTGGTCGCCCACCTGGAATATGTGCACGGTGGCCAGATCGCGCTGAAAATCGCCGAGTCAACCGGCGGCCCGCTCAATTCGAGCGGGCCGCCGGCTATTTCTCGGATTCCGCGCCACGCCGATTCGGCGACCCACGGTCAACGGCGCAACGTGAGGATCAGGTCGGCGACCAGCGCGGTCCAGCCGGTCTGGTGCCAGGCGCCCAGGCCGGCGCCGTTGTCGCCGTGGAAGTACTCCGGGAAGCAGATCAGGTCGCGCCAGTCCGGGTGGGTCTGGAAGAGCTGCGCGGCGCCGTAGATCGGCCGCCGTCCCCAGTCGTCGCGGGTGAACAACGAGATCAGCCGGGCGGACAGGTCGTCGGCGATCTCGTCCAGCGTGCGCTTGACGCCGGACCGGGTCGGATACTCGACCTGGAGGTCGTCGCCGAAGAACGCGGCGTAGTCGCGCAGCGCGCTGATCAGCAGGAAGTTCGTCGGCATCCAGATCGGGCCGCGCCAGTTGGAGTTGCCGCCGAACAGGCCGCTGGTCGACTCGGCCGGCTCGTACCCGACGCTGAACTCCTGCCCGCCGAGCATGACGGTGAACGGCTTGTCCAGGTGGGCCCGGGACAGCGTGCGCAGCCCGTACTCGGAGAGGAACTCGTCGGTGTCGAGCATCCGGGCCAGCAGCCGCACCACCTGGTCCGGCGCGACCATCGACAGCAGCCGCTGCTGGCGGCCGTCCGGTCCCAGCCGGCGGGCGCCGATCACCTCCGCGTACTCCGGGCGGTTGGTGAGGAACCAGCGCAGCCGGGCGCCCAGCTCGGGCAGTCGGCGCATGGTCCGGGCGGACAGCCGGGTCACCGCGGCCAGCGGCAGCAGCCCGACCACCGAGCGGACCTTCAGCGGCACCTTCGTGCCGTCGGCCAGACGCAGCACGTCGTAGAAGAACGCGTCCTCGGCGTCCCAGAGCCCCTGGTGGTACGCCGCCGTGGCGATGTACGCGAAGTGCTCGAAGAACTTCGTGGCGGTGTCGGCGTACGTGCGGTCGTGCTCGGCCAGCACGATCGCCATGTCGAGCAGGTTGAGCGCGTACATGGCCATCCAGCCGGTGCCGTCGGACTGCTCCAGCACCCCGGCGACCGGCAGCGCGGCCGAGCGGTCGAACGGGCCGACGTTGTCCAGCCCGAGGAAGCCGCCCTCGAAGACGTTGTTGCCGCCGGTGTCCTTGCGGTTGACCCACCAGGTGAAGTTGAGCAGCAGCTTGTGCATCACCCGGGCGAGGAACTCGTGGTCGCGGGCGCCGTCGATCTCGAAGACCTTCAGCGCCGCCCAGGCGTGCACCGGCGGGTTCACGTCCCCGAACGCCCACTCGTACGCCGGGATCTGCCCGTTGGGGTGCAGGTACCACTCGCGCAGCAGCAGCAGGATCTGCTCCTTGGCGAAGCCCGGGTCGACCCGGGCGATGGTGACGCAGTGGAAGGCCAGGTCCCAGGCCGCGTACCAGGGGTACTCCCACGGGTCCGGCATGGAGATCACGTCGAAGCTGTTCATGTGCCACCAGCCGCTGTTGCGCCCGTGCCGTCGGCCGGCCGGCGGTGGCGCGGAGCCGGGGTCGCCGGACAGCCACCGCTCGACGTCGAAGTGGTAGAACTGCTTGCCCCACATCAGCCCGGCGATGGCCTGGCGGGCCACCAGTGCCTCGTCGGCGGTGGCGGCGGCCGGGATGACGCTGTCGAAGAACCGGTTCGCCTCGGCCCGGCGGGCCCACAGCACCGTGTCGAAACCGTGGCCCAGGTCGGCCGGTGCGGGCGGCGCGCTGGCCGGCGGCGGCGCGGTGCGGGCCAGCCGCAACCGGATCTGCCGCTTCTCGCCGGCCGGCACGTCCAGCACGTAGTGCAGCGCGCCCTTGGTGCCGATGCGCTCCGGGTTGACGGTGTCCGCGCCGGCCACCACGTGGTCGTTGATGCCGTCCTTCGGGTACGGCGACCGCCCGGGCAGCCCCCACAGCCGCTCGGCGTTCGTCTCGTTGTCGCACAGCAGCGGCACCGGGTCGCCGTCGCCCTCCAGCAGCAGTTGGCCGAGCACCCCGTGCTCACCGACGAGCCGGGCCCCCGACCGCTCCCCGGCCGGCTCGCCGACCAGCTTCGGCACCCGGTCGGTGCCGGGCAGCCCCCACGCCCACGTGTTGCGGAACCACAGCGTGGGCAGCACGTGCAGCGTCGCGTCCTCGTCGCCCCGGTTCGCCACGGTGATCAGCACGCACATGTCGGCCGGGGACGCCTTGGCGTAGTCGACAGTCACCGCCCAGTACCTGTCGTCGTCGAAGATGCCGGTGTCCACGAGCTCGTACTCGGTGTCGTCCCGGCCGCGCAGCGCGTTCACCGCGACCAACTCGTCGTACGGGAAGGCGGCCTGCGGATAGTGGTAGCGCCAGCGCATGAAGGAGTGCGTCGGAGTGCTGTCGAGGTACCACCAGTACTCCTTGACGTCCTCGCCGTGGTTGCCGCCGTCGCCGCCGAGGCCGAACATCCGCTCCTTGAGGATCGGGTCGCGCCCGTTCCACAGGGCGAGGGCGAAGCAGAACGTCTGCCGGTCGTCGCAGACGCCCGCCATGCCGTCCTCGTTCCACCGGTACGCTCGGGACCGCGCGTGGTCGTGGGGGAAGTAGTCCCACGCCGTGCCGTGCTCGCTGTAGTCCTCCCGTACCGTCCCCCACGCCCGCTCGGACAGATAGGGGCCCCATGCGCGCCAGTCCTGCTCCCCGGCGTCGGCCTGGGCGAGCCGGTGCCGCTCGGGGTCGGGGGACGCGGAGGTCGACCGGTCGGTGATCACTGGCTCATCTTCGACGCCGCCCGGGTACTTCTCCACAGCGGCCATTGTCGCCGTGGCATGTCACACCTCGCTGCCGGTGGAGGAAAGTTGATCGACATCCGTTTCGGGCCACGGGTCTGCGGCGAGCTGTCCACCGCCGCCGCGCGGGAATGGCTGGTCACGGACGGGCGCGGCGGTTACGCCATGGGCACCGTCGCCGGGCTGCGCACCCGCCGCTACCACGGACTCCTCGTGGTGGCCGGTGAGACGCCCGCGTCCCGCAAGGTGGGACTCGTGAGCCTCGACCCGGCGGTGACCCTGCCGTCGGGGCGGCAGGTCCGCCTCGGCGCGCACGAGTGGTCCTCCGGCGTGGTGGACCCGCGCGGCTTCGAACAGCTGGAGCACTTCGACCTCGCCGACGGGGTGCCGCGCTGGCGGTGGCGCATCGGCGACGTGGTGATCGAGCGGGAGATCGCCATGACGTACGGCCGCTCCTGCGTGGCGGTGGTGCACCGGCTGGTCTCCGGCGGCCCGGTCCGGCTGGACCTCGCGGCGGCCTGCACCTGGCGCGACGCGCACGGCGAGCGGCGGGCGGACGGTCCGGCGCCCCGGCTGGAGCCGGCGGCCGGCGGCGCCGTGGTCGACGGCGCGTACCGGCTCGCCGGGCCGGACTGGACCCCGGTGGGGCAGTGGTGGCACGGGGTGCGTCACCGCACCGAGGCCGAGCGCGGCCTGCACCCGGACGAGGACCTCTGGTACGCGGGCCGGTTCACCGGCGCGCTCGACGAGCCGGGCGCGACCGTCTCGGTGCTGGCCTGGGCGGACGACCTGGCCGAGGAGCCGCCACCGGCGACCGCGGTGGTGGAGGCCGCCCGCCGGCGCAGCCGGGCGGTGGTGGCCGCGGCGAAACCCGCCGACGCGGTCGAGGCGACGCTCGCGCTGGCCGCCGACGCGTTCGTGGTACGCACCGCCACCGGCCCGGACGTGGTCGCCGGCTACCCCTGGTTCGGCGCCTGGTCGCGGGACACGATGATCTCCTACGAGGGTCTGTTCCTGTGCACCGGCCGCGCCGACGAGGGCCGGGACCTGCTGCGGGCGTACGCGGCCACGCTGAACGAGGGCATGCTGGCGAACACGGCCGACACCGGCCGGGTCGAGTACAACACCGTCGACGCGACGCTGTGGTTCCTGCACGCGGTCCACCGGCACGTCACCGTCACCGGGGACACCGACCTCGGCGACGAGCTGCTGCCCGCGCTGCACGGCGTCGTCGAGGCGCACGTGGCGGGCACCCGGTACGGCATCGGCGTGGACCCGGCCGACGGGCTGCTGACCCAGGGCGGCCCGCCGGACGTGGCGCTGACCTGGATGGACGCCCGGGTGTACGGGAGGCCGGTGACCCCGCGTACCGGCAAGCCGGTCGAGGTCAACGCGCTGTGGATCAACGGGCTAGCCGGGCTCGCCGAGCTGACCGAGCTGGCCGGACGCGACGCCGCCCCGCTGCACGCCCTGCACGACCGGGCCACCGCCGCGTTCCGGGAACGGTTCCCCGCCCCGGCCGGCTGGCTGCACGACGTGGTGGACGCCCCGGCGCCCGCGTACCCGCTCGGCGGGGCCCCGCACCACGACGACGACCTGCTGCGCCCCAACCAACTGCTCGCCTGGTCGCTGCCGCACGCGCCGCTGGAGCCGGACGAGGTGACGCTGCGCCGGGTCACCGAGGCGCTGTTCACGCCGCTCGGCCCGCGCAGCCTCGCCCCGGACTCCCCCGGATTCACCGGCCGGCACCGGGGCGGGCCCGCCGAGCGGGACTCGGCGTACCACCAGGGCACCGTCTGGCCGTGGCTGACCGGGCCGCTGCTCGACGCGTACCGCCGGGCCGGGCTGCCCACCGACGACCTGCTGGTGGGACTGGTGGGCCACCTCACCGAGGACGGCCTGGGCTCGGTGAGCGAGACCGCCGACGGCACGGCCCCGCACACGGCCACCGGCTGCCCGTTCCAGGCGTGGTCGGTGGCCGAGATGCTGCGTGCGCGGCGGATGCGCCGGTAACGCGTTACAGACCGGCAACCGGCGCGTCGTCGCCGGTTATCGACGCCCCGGCAGGATGGGTGACGACTCCACCGGACACCACGACGACGCCGCCGGGGTGGGGACGCCACAACTCAAAGGGGGCCGCGTGTCAGCTGACGCCGAAGTGATCGACATCCAGCCCGCCCGGCGCCTGCGGGTGCTGCTGCTCTCCTGGGAGTACCCGCCGGTGCTCGTCGGTGGGCTCGGCCGCCACGTCCACGCGCTGTCGGTCGCCCTGGCCGCCGCCGGGCACGAGGTCACCGTCGTCACCCGCCACGCCGACGGCGCACCCCTCGAGGAGTACGCCGACGGCGTGCGCATCGTCCGCGCCGCCGAGGACCCGGTCCGGTTCCCGCTCGCCACCGGCTCCCTGCTGGCCTGGACCATGGCGTTCAACCACACCCTCACCCGGGCCGCCCTGCGCGCCGCCTCCTCCGGCGCCTACGACGTCATCCACGCCCACGACTGGCTCGTCGCGCACACCGCGGTCACGCTGGCCGAGCACCTGGACGTGCCGCTGGTGACCACCATCCACGCCACCGAGGCGGGCCGGCACCAGGGCTGGCTGCCGGAGGAGATGAACCGCACCATCCACGGCGTCGAGCACTGGCTGAGCAACGCCTCGGGCCGGGTGATCGCCTGCTCCGGGTACATGCGCGACCAGGTGGCCCGGCTGTTCGGCGTACCGGCCGGGCGCATCGACGTGGTCGCCAACGGCGTCGACGACCGGGCCTGGCGGGCCCGGCCGCACGCGGTCGCCTCCGCCCGGGCCCGCTTCGCGGCGGGCGGGCCGCTGGTCGGGTACGCCGGCCGGCTGGTCTACGAGAAGGGCGTCCAGCACCTGGTGCACGCCGTGCCACACCTGGCGAAGCGGCACCCCGGCCTGCGTGTGGTGATCGCCGGGGACGGGCCGTACAAGGACGAGCTGGTCGACCAGGCGCGGCGGCTGCACGTCGGGGACACGGTCCGGTTCGCCGGTTTCATGGACGCCACCCAGCTCCCCGCGGTGCTGGCCGCCACCGACGCCACGGTCATCCCCAGCCTCTACGAGCCGTTCGGCATGATCGCGCTGGAGGCGGCGGCGGCCGGCGCGCCGCTCGCGGTGGCCCGCACCGGCGGGCTGGCCGAGATCGTCGAGCCCGGGGTGACGGGGGTGACGTTCCCGCACGGCGATCCGGACGCGCTGGCCGGCGCCGTCGACCGGCTGCTCGGCGACGAGGTCTTCGCCCGGCGGGTGGCCCGAAAGGCCCGGACCATGGTCAGCCGGCGGTACGCCTGGTCGGCGATCGCCGCCCGGACCGCTGCCGCCTACGCCGCCGCCCGCCGTGACCACGACACGTTCCAGGCCCGCCGGGCCACCCGCCTGCTGGCCGGCGACCGGTCCCCGATCGCCGTCCCGGAGGGGAACCTGCTCGCCGGCGCGGCAAGTTAGGCCCCCGGGGGACATGACGCACTGACATGCGATAGGTACCGTCCGATCCGTTGGCTATTGTGGACCACTGACCAGCGGTGAGGAGTGCGGTGCGGGAGGTAGTGATCGCGGGGCGGTACCGCCTGCTCGAACTGGTCGGCCGCGGCGGGATGGGCCAGGTCTGGCGGGCGCGCGACGAGGAGCTGCAACGCGAGGTCGCGGTGAAGCAGGTCGTGCCGCCGAACTGGCTCGCCGAGAACGAGCAGGACGAGCTGCGCGCCCGTACGCTGCGCGAGGCGCGGACGTCCGCGCGGCTCAACCACCCCAACGTGGTGCGGGTCTACGACGTGGTCCGGGTCCAGGGCGAACCCTGGCTGATCATGGAGTACGTCCCGTCCCGCTCCCTCCAGGAGATCATCGAGGGCGACGGGCCGCTGCCGCCCGGGCGGGCCGCCGAGATCGGCCTGTCGGTGCTCGCCGCGCTGCGCGCCGCGCACGACGCCGGGGTGCTGCACCGGGACGTGAAGCCCGCGAACGTGCTGCTGGCCCGGGACGGGCGGGTGCTGCTCACCGACTTCGGGCTGGCCGTGTTCGAGGGCGGCGACGGCGCCATGACGCGGCCCGGCCTGGTCCTCGGCTCCCCCCAGTACGTCGCCCCGGAGCGGGCCGCCGAGGGCGTGTCGAGCGTCGAGGCGGACATGTGGTCGCTCGGCGCCACGCTGCACGCCGCGGTGGAGGGCCGCTCGCCGTACGCCCGCAGCACCGCGATGGCCACGCTCGCCGCGCTCGCCACCCGGCCGCCCGACCCGGCCCCGCACGCCGGCCCGCTGACGCCGGTGCTGGCCGGGCTGCTGCGCCGCGATCCGCGTACCCGCATGGGGCACCGCGAGACGGCCCGGCTGCTCGGCGTGGCCGCCGTGTCGGAGGTCGACGGGGAGGCCGCCGGGTCCGCCGGCCGCGCCACCGCCGCGTCGTCCGACCGGGCGGCCGGGCGCGAGGCCCCCGGTCCGGCACGCGGCGCCCCCGGTGACGGCGCCGCGCTCGCGGGCAACCCGGCCGCGCCTGCGGGCGGCATCTACCCGGACCTGATGCCGCCGGCCGCCGCCGCGCGGGCGTGGAGCCGGGCGGCGAAGCGCAGCGAGTGGGCCCCGCCCGCCGAGGGCGACCGCGCGCCGCCACCGGGCGACGCCACCGGACCGGCGGACGTGCCCGGTTCGGCCGGCCGCCGCTCGGATTCCGCCGGCCTCCCCTCCCCGTCGTCCGCGGCCGGCCGGCCGGATGCGAACCGCCGCCCGGATGCGACAGGCGGTCCGGCCGCCGACCGAGGTTCGGGCGCCGCCGGCTCGGGTGCGGCCGATCGCTCGGGTGCGGCCGGTCGCTCGGGTGCGGTCGGCCGGGCGGCGCCGCCGGAGCACGCCCGGGCCGGTGGCCCGGAGCGGGACCGGGCCGGTGACCCGGATGCGACCACGGAGCCGGAACCGCCCCGGGGCGGGCCGGCCCACCCGGGCCCGATCAGCCTCGGTCCCACGGTCCTCACCAGCTTCGTCGACCCGGGCAGCCCGGGCGGGCCCGAGTCGGCCCCCCGCGCCGACGCCCTCAGTCCGGTACACATCGGCGGCCCCGGCTCCGCGCCGGTGTCCAAGCCTCCTCCGGTCGCGCACAGCGGGCCGGTCGACAGCGGCGCGGTGCATCCCGCCCCGCCCCGGCCCGCCGGGGTCCCCCGCCCCGCCGACCCGCCGCTGCCCGCCGCTGGCCGGAACCCGCTGCACCACTGGGGAGTCGTGCTGGGCGCCGTGCTGCTGGCAGTGGCGACGGGCGTGGGCACCGCGCTGGCGATCACCGGCGGCCGCGACGATCCGCCGCAGGCGGTCCGTTCCCCAGAGGCCGTCGTCACCCGCCCCTGGGACCGCCAGCCCGGGCCGGGCCTGCCACCCCCGCCGTTCCCCTGCGTCCGGCCCGACGTGGCCGGCACACCGGTCCGCAAGGGGCCACCCCCCGACGACCCGCCGGTGACAGTTCCGGCCGGCTGGGTCTGGCCCGCCGACACCGGCGGCTTCCGCATCGCCCTACCCGCCGGCTGGCTGCAACTGCGCTCCGGCGACACCACCTGTTTCCAGGACCCGGCCAGCCGGCGCATCCTCGGCGTCGAGCCGTACCCGGGTGGCGATCCGGTGGGCCGGTTGAAGTCGTCCGAGCGGGATCTGAACTCCGCCGGCCGGCTGCCGCTGTACCGGAAGCTCCGGTTGGAGCCCGACGGCCCGGGAGCGGCGTGGGAGTGTCTCTGGACCGCGCCGTACGGGGAGCGGATGCACGCGTTGCGCGTGCTGCCCGGCGAGCGGGCCGGCTGGACGCTCGGCTGGACCACGTCCGACGCCGACTGGCAGGCGGCTTCGAAACAGTTCGCGGTCATCCGCGCGAGCCTCGGCACGGTCCGGCCCACCCGTACCGCGGGCTGAACCGGCGCTCTCTCCTCTGTGGACCGTCCGGGTGATGCCCCGCCGTCGTACCGGCTGACTACAGTGGCGTAGTTTCGTAGATCAAGATCTTCGGGAAGGGCGAGCCGAGATGATGGGACCGTCCCACGCGCTCTCGGGCGCGGCGGTGTGGCTGACCGGCTCCTGGGCGATGGCCCAGTTCGCGGACTACCACCAGACACCGCTGGCGCTGGCGGTGGGCACCGCGGTCTGCGCCGGCGGGGCGCTCTTCCCCGACCTGGACCTGTCCGGGAAGGTCACCCGGAACCAGGGCGGCGCCACCGTGGCGCGCACGTTCGGCGTGTTCAGCCTCTTCGTCGCCGAGGTGGTGGAGAAGATCTCGCTCGGCGTCTACTACGCCACGAAGCTCAGCAAGGATCCACGCCGCAACAACGGGCACCGCACGCTGACCCACACCATCCCGTTCACGGTGCTCGTCGGCTGGGGCACCACCGCGCTCTGCGCCCACTACGGCAAGTGGGCGGTGGTCGGCATCCTCTTCTTCATGATCGGCCTGGCGCTGCGCGGGCTCTTCGACGAGTGGGCCGAGCGCGCCGGCTGGGTGGTGGTCACGCTGGTGTCCGCCGCCGCGGCCTGGTTCACGTTCGCCACCCTGCCCGGTGACCGCGGCTATCCGATGATCGGCTTCGCGGTCGGGGTGGGCTGTTTCGTGCACATCCTCGGCGACATGATCACCCGAGCCGGGGTGCCGATCCTCTGGCCCATCCCGATCAAACGCCGGATGTGGACGATGATCGGGCTCCCGAACAAGATCGCCCTGCGCACCGGCAGCAAGGCCGAGACCGTGGTGCTGCGCACCGCGATGACGGTGCTCTCCGTGCTGGCCGCGCTGGGGCTGGTCGCCCCGTCGGTGCTGCAACGCTTCAACATCCAGGTGTAGCCGGAGCGGACGTCCGGAAGATCGGCCCGAGCGGGTCAGCCCGCTTCGGCGGGCAGCGGACCGGCAGTGGCCGCCCGGCGCCCGATCAGCCGGGCCGCCCATCCCACGCCGCCGGCGCTGAGCGCGTACGCCGCCGTCGGCGGGAGGGCCAGCAGCGCGCCGATCCCGGCCACGAGCGGCACCCGGGCACCCGGCACGTCCGTGGCGACCGCGACCGCCGTGGCGTACCCGGCGGCCAGCACGACCGCGACGAGCCCCGCATACGCCAGACCCCGGCCGAACCGCCGCCGGCCCGCGGCCTCGCCGAGCGCGACGGCCGGCGCGAACAGCAGTGGCAGCCCGGCCACGCCGAGCAGCGCCGCGATCAGCACCAGCAGTGGCCCGGCCAGCGGGCCGCCCGGGTCGGCGCCGGTGACCAGCGCGTACGCCAGCAGGCCGAGGTAGCCGACCACCGCCTCCGCGACGACGACGAGCCAGGCCGCCGCGGCTCCGGCGAGATGTCGAGCGACGGTGGCTCCCACGTTGTCCCCTCCCCGCGCGGACGGCACGACGACCGTCCGATCGGAACGGTAGCGCCTCGCCGCATCGAGGTGGGGGCGGGCAGGGCCCCGTGCGGGTGCGGTCCCTGGGGCCGCACCCGCATCACCGGGCTGTCAGGAGGCAGAACTCGGTGCCGTCCGGGTCGGCCAGCACCACGTCGCCTGCGGTGTGCCTTCCCGTGCCGACCCGGGTCGCGCCGAGCGCGCACAGCCGGTCGATCTCCGCGTCCCGGTCGCCGGCCGCGACCAGATCCAGGTGTACCCGGTCCCGGCCCTCGCTGAGCATCAGCGGCGGGCCGCTCCAGGTGACCTTCGCGCCCCCGCGCGGCGACTGGATCGCGGTCTCCTCGTCCTGGTCCCAGACCAGCGGCCAGCCCAGCGCCTCGCTCCAGAAGAGACCGGCCGCCCGCGTGCCGTCGCAGTTCACCGCACCGACAAAGCCGCAACCGGCGAGGAAGCCGTTGCCCGCCCCGATGACGCAGAACTCGTTGCCCTCCGGGTCGGCGAGCACCACATGGTCGTCGTCCGGGCCCTGGCCGATGTCGATGTGCCGGCCGCCCAGCGCCAGTGCCCGGGCCACCGTCTCCCCCTGCGCCCGCGGTGACGCGCTGGTCAGGTCGAAGTGGATCCGGTTCTGCGCTGTCTTCGGGGCGGATGTCGGCAGGAACCGGATGCGGAAGTCGCTGTGGGCGTCGCCGCCCAGCGCCACGCCCTCGCGCGGGTCGTCCACGATCTCGCGGCCCAGCACCCCGGACCAGAACCGCGCGAGCCGCGGCGGGTCGCCCGCATCGAGGCTCACCGCGTGAAGGTGAACAGCCATCCGCCCGTCTCCGATCCGCGTCGCCGTCGGCAGGTCAGTAGCGTAGGCGGGCGGGCCCGGCCGCGCAGCCGGGGTCCGACAACGGCGCGTCAGGCGCCGACGCGTTGTTCGGGGATGGACAGGCCGTAGAGCGCCATCAGCTCCGGACTGTCGATCCGGCTGCCGTCGGCCACCGAGTCGCAGGCGATGTCGACGATCTGGTCCTTGTGCGCCAGCAGGTACGGCCGCGCCCCCACGTCGGCGCTGGCCAGCGTGGCGATGCCGGACCAGTGCCGGCGGCCGAACAGCATCGGGTAGCCGCGCAGCCCGTCGTAGGTGGCGCAGACCAGCACGTCCGGGTACGGCAGCGCGGTCACCCGGCGGACCGCCGCGGCGGTGAGCCCGGGCATGTCCACCGGCACCACGACGACCGCCTCGATGTCGTCGTCGGTGAGCGCGGCGAGCCCGGCCCGGATCGAGGAACCGACCCCGGTGCCCCAGGCGCGGTTGACCACGACGGTGGCGCCGCTCAGGTCGGTGGTCTGCCGTACCTGCTCGGCCGCCGCGCCCAGGACGACCACGACCTGCGCGCAGCCCGCCTCGGTCATCGTGTCGACCATCTGGCTGACCAGTGGCCTTTCGCCCTGGTGCAGCAGCGCTTCGGGTCCGCCGATGCGGCGGCCGCCACCGGCGGCGATGATCATTGCAGCGATCCGGTTCAGCGGTGCCCCCTCGATCAGGGGTCGGACCGGGCACAACCGCCCGGCCCGTCCCGTCGTACGCACACCGGGCCCAACGATCGCGGCCGGGGGCGGGTAGCGGGGCAAAACGGAATTTTGTGCGACTATGCCGCGTCCGCGTAGCAGTCGACAGTAGACAGGTCGAGCGGGAACCGGACCGGCGTGTCGCCGAACAGCAGCCGGGTGGCCCGCGCGCCGGCGGCGGTGACCGCCTCGGCGACCGCCGCCGCCTGCCCGGCCGGGCAGTGCACCATCACCTCGTCGTGCTGGAAGAAGACCAGCTCCGCCCCCGTGCCGGCCAGCTCGGTGCGCAGCGTGGCGAGCAGCGTCGAGGCCCACTCCGCGGCGGTGGCCTGGATGACGAAGTTGCGGGTGAAGCGCCCCCGCGAGCGGGCCGCCCGGGCCGACGGGCTGTGCGGATCGGGCCCGCCGTCCGGCACCGCCTCCTCCCCCTCGGCGAACCCGGCCGACCCGGGCGGGCAGGTACGCCCCAGCCAGGACCGGACCAGCCCGCCCGCCTCACCGGTGCGCGCCGCCGCCTCGACGTAGCCGAACGCGGTCGGATAGCTCTTGCGCAGCACCGCCAGGGCCGGCAGGGCCGCACCGCCGGTCTGCCCGTACATCGCCCCGAGCAGAGCCACCTTCGCCTTCGCCCGGTCACCGCCGAACGCGTCCCGGGCCAGGGCCGCGTACAGGTCACCCGCGCCGCCCGCCGCCGCGAGCCGCTCGTCGCCGGAGACCGCTGCGAGCACACGCGGTTCGAGCTGGCCCGCGTCGGCCACCACGAACGTCCAGCCCGGGTCCGCCACCACTGCCTGCCGGATCACCTTCGGGATCTGCAACGCCCCGCCGCCCCGGGTCGCCCACCGGCCGGAGACCACGCCGCCGGGCACGTACTCCGGGTGGAACCGGCCGCCCGAGACCCAGGCGTCGCGCCAGGCCCAGCCGTGCGCCGTCCAGATCCGGTACAGCTCCTTGTACTCCAGGACCAGCGGCGCCGCCGGGTGCTCCACCCCGCGCAGCACCCACGCGCGCGTGTTCGGCAGGTCCACGCCGGCGCGGGCGAACGCCCGCAACAGCTCCGCGGGCGAGTCGGCGTGCACCTGGCGTACGCCGAACGCGTCGGCGATCCGGGCCTGCAACTCGGCCAGCCGACGCGGCGGCCCGCCGACCGGGGACGCCGCGCCGAGCAGCCCGGCCAGGATCGCGTCGTGCACGTCGGCACGCCACGGCAGGCCGGCCGCGCCCATCTCGGCGGCCACCAGCGCGCCCGCCGACTCGGCGGCCACCAGGAGCCGGAACCGGCCGGGGTGCGTGGTCGCGGCGATCCGGGCGAGCTGGCCGGCGTACACCCTCGTCAACGCCGTGATGCCCGGACCGGGCGGGCCGGACGGCGGCTCGAAGAGCGCGGCCTGGGCGTGGCCGGGTGGCTCGGGCGGGCGGGGCGACGGGTCCGGCGGGACCGGCATGCCGGTCAGCCGGGCCCACGCGGCGGGCAGCGCGCGGGGCTCACCCCAGCGGCCCGCGTGCCCGAGCAGCAGCGCCTCGGTCAGCTCGACGTCGTGGCAGCGGTCGAGCCGCACCCCGGCGCGCAGCAGCGCCGGGTAGACGGGCGCCCAGGCGGCCCAGAGCCAGCGGGGGTGATCGGCGGCCTCGCGGGCGGCCACGGCGGCGGCCAGGTCGGCGACCTCCCCGGGCGGGCCGGCCGGGGTGCCGTCGGCGTGCAGGGGTTGCAGCACGCCGCCGCCCCGCTCGTCCGCCACCACCGCCACCAGCACGGACGCGATTCTGCCCGGTGCCACCGACAGCCCGGGGCCCCGGCTCGTCGAGCCGGGGCCCGCGGGCTACTTGCCGACGCCGGCGGTAAGGCCGGACTGCACCTGGCGCTGGAAGACGATGTACACGATGAGCACCGGCAGCATCGCCATCGTGACGCCGGCGAACAGACCGGACCAGTCGGACTTGTACCCCTGGTTGACCGACAGCTCGATCAGCCCCTGGGCGATCACCTGGTTCTTCGGCTCGCCGGAGACCGACTGCATGAGCAGCGTCGGCAGGTACCACTGGTTCCACTGGCCGAGCACGTTGAAGATGCCGATGCTGATCAGGCCCGGCTTGGCCATCGGCAGCATCACGCTGAAGAACGTCCGGGTGTGCGAGGCCCCGTCGACCTGGGCCGCCTCGGCGATCGAGTCGGGCAGCGTCCGGAAGAACGAGTGCATGAAGAAGATCGTGAACGACAGCGACCAGGACACGTACACCAGGATCAGCATGAGGTGCTTGTTCGGGCCGAGCAGCGGGAGAGCGACCCCGGTGTTGTAGACGCCCTTGAACAGCGGCACCGCGGCCAGGTAGATCGGCAGCGTCAGACCGGACAGGAACATCCAGTAGATCAGCCGGTTGCCGCGGAACTCGTAGCGCGCCAGCGCGTACGCGGCCATCGAGCCGAGCAGCATCGTCAGCGTCACGCTGAACGCGAGCACGAGCAGCGTGTTGAGGAAGAAGCTGTCGATCCCGGCGGTCCAGGCGCGGGCGAAGTTGTCCCACTGCAACGCGTCGGGGAGCAGCGACAGCGGCTCGCGGATCACCTCGGAGTCGGTCTTGAGCGCCGACATCACCACCCACAGCAGCGGGTAGACCACCATGATCGCCCAGACCGCGAGGAACAGGTGCGAGAAGCCGTTGAAGATCCGGCCGCCGAAGCCGTTGCCGGTTTCCCGCCGGTCCGCCGGGGGCCGGTCCGGCGGCGCCGTGTCGGACCGGGCCGGACCGGAGGGGTGGGTCACAGTGCTCATCGTCCAGACCTCCTCAGTACTCGATCCGCTCACGGCGGGTGATCCTCAACTGGAGCGCGGCCAGCAGGATGGTGAAGATGGCCAGCGCGACGGCGATGGCACAGGCGTAACCGAACTGGCCCTTCTGGAACGCGTTGAACTGGATCACCGAGGCGAAGATCTCGCTGGCGTGGTTCGGCCCGCCCTGGCTCGGCGTCATGACGAAGACCAGCGCGTACATGTCCAGCGCGATGAAGCCCAGATACACCCAGGCGACCGAGATGCTGTCCCGCAGCAGCGGCAGCGTCACCTTGAAGAACGTGTGGAACCGGCCCGCGCCGTCGAGGATCGCCGCCTCGTAGATGTCCTTCGGGATCGACTGCATCGCGGCGGAGAACAGCACCATGTAGAAGCCGGCACCGCTCCAGACCGCGATGAACAGCAGCCACCACAGCACCGCCGGCACGCCGAGGAACGGCTCCGGGTCGGCGGTGAAGGCGATCGGGTTGTCGGCGTCGACCAGCCCGACCTTGATGAGCAGGCCGTTGATCAGGCCCTGCCCGTCGGTGCGGTAGATCTGCTGCCACATGACGGCGATGACCACCAGCGACAGCACCTGCGGGAAGAAGAAGATGACCTTGTAGATCCCGGAGCCGAACACCCCGCGGATGCCGGCCCTGTCCTCGCGTCCGCCCACGTTGAGCAGGAACGCGAGGAACAGGGCCAGCGCGATCGTGAACAGCGGCACGGTGACCAGGAAGAACACGTTGTGCCAGAACGCCTTCCGGATCAGCTCGTCGGAGAACAGCCGGACGTAGTTGTCCAGCCCGACGAAGCGCTGGGAATCGGAGTACCCGCCCCAGTCGGTCAGCGAGTATCCCGCCGCCTGGGCGAACGGCCACACCACGTAGAACAGGTACAGCGCGACGGGCAGGGCCAGGAAGCCCGTGACGAAACGCGCGACTCCGTGCCGCATTGGACTCACTTCCTCGCGGTGATCAGGCGGTGCGGGTCTGCTTCTTGACCGACGAGTCCTTGGCGACCTTGTCGGCGGCCGCCTGCATCTTGTCGACGAACTGCTGCGCGGTCAGGCGGCCGGCCATCAGCTCCTCGGAGAGGTTCTGGCTCTCCTTGTCCAGGTCGGCGTAGAAGTCCGGGAACTTCACCGAGATCAGGTCCGAGCTGCCGTTCTTCATCAGCGTGTTCGCCGACGCCAGCGCGGTGTCCTGGACGTTGTCGCCGGAGCCCTTGGTGGACGCCAGCGACTTGGTCAGCTCGGCGAACTTCGCCGAGCCGGCCTTGGAGAGGATGGCCCGCAGGAACTCCTTCGCGGCCTCCTTGTTCGGCGCCTTGCTCGGCACCACGAAGCCCTCGCCGGAGGAGGCGAAGACGTCCTTCGCCGCCTTGTCGCCGCTCTTGCTCCAGTAGTCGGACAGGGTCATCTCGAAGCCCGGCGGGATGGTCGCGGCCATCTCGTTCTTCAGCCAGGTGCCGACCTGGATGAAGGCCGCCTTGCCGTCCAGGAACGCCTGCTGCGACTGGGTGTGGTCGAGCTTGCCCGGCAGCAGCAGCTTGTCCTTGACCAGCTTCTCCCACGGCTCCAGCGCCGCGACGATGCCGTCGGCCTTCCAGGCGCCGTCCTTCAGGTTGTCGATGTCGACGACGGCCTGCTTGCCGACCGCCTTCCAGATGCTGGCGAACAGCGCCCAGCGCGGGTAGTAGCCGTGCACCGCGTCGTGCACGTACGGCGCCATGCCCTTGGCCTTGATCTTCGGCGCGAGCGCGAAGAACTCGTCCCAGGTGGTCGGCGCCGTCCAGCCCTCCTTCTTGAACAGGGCGGCGTTGTACCAGTTGCCCCAGACCGTGTACGCGACGTTGACGACGTAGAACTTGCCGTTCTGCGTTCCGTCGGCGACGGTGCCGGGCAGCAGGCTGTCGGCGACCGTCCCCTCGCTGTCCCAGGCCGGCGCGGTGAGCAGGTCGTCCAGCGGCTCGATCGCGCCCTCGTTGATCAGCGTGCTGCGGTCCATCATGTCGGCGCCCGAGTTCATCACCAGGTCGCTCGGCTGCGTCGCCATCTTGGGCTGCTCTTCGGTCTTGATCTTCTGGGTCGAAGACATGTTGACCGTGACGTTCGGGTGCTTGGCGTTGAAGACGACCTTGTCCTCCTTGGCCCACTGGTCGCCCAGGCCACCGTTGAAGACGACCACCTTAACCGCGCTGCCGTCCTTGACGCCGAACGGGTTGTCCTTGCTCTTGGCCGCGCCGCCGCCGTCGGACTTGCTCGGCTCGCTGCCGGCACAGGCGCTCAGCAGACCCGCCGCCGGTACGGCCAGCAGGCCGGCCGCGGCGGCCCGCCGCAGCAGGGTCCGACGGCTGACGTCGCCGAACTTCTCGGGGAAAACCGACATGTTGTCTCTCCTTGTGGGTCGGGTCAGGCGGTCCGCCGGAGGCGCCCGGCGTACCGCGACTCGAGGGCGAGGTTGTGCTCGTCCCCACCGGGGACGTTGGCGGAGAGGTAGACAGGGGGCACCTCTCCGGCCTGGTGGAACCGTCGTACGACCTCGGCGGTCAGCAGCTGCGCCAGCAGCGCGGCGGTGACCGAGGAGACCGCACAGACCGCGCCGCCGCCCTCGAGCGGCAGCAGTGCGTCGCCGTACGGCGCGCCGTTGTCCAGCACGACGTCGGCGAGGTCGGCGAGCCGGTGCCCGGAGGGGTGCCGAGGAGCTACCCGGGCGGTGTGCTCGACCGAGGTGACAGCGATCAACTGATGGCCGCCGCGCTTGACGAGCGTCGCCAGCTCGACCACCGAGCCGTTGATGCCGGACTGCGAGGCGATCACGAACACGTCCTCCGGCTGCGGCGCCGCCAGCGCGTAGAGCTGGTGCGCCACGGCCGGGTCGCGTTCCAGCTTCGGGTCGGCGAGCACGTCGCGGGGCGCGTCGCCGTGCAGCACGAGGTCGTGCAGGGAGATCCGGTTGGCGGGGACCAGGCCGCCGGCGCGGGCGACCAGTTCGGCGGCGAGCGCCTCCGAGTGACCGGCGCCGAACGCCTGGAGGACGCCACCCGCGCGCAGGCCGGAGGCGATCAGGTCGGCCGCCCGGTCCACCGCGACGGCCTGGCTGTCCACCAGCCGGTCGAGCACCGGGCGGACCGCGTCGGCGTACCGCCGGGCGCTGATCATGAGAGGGACCCCTTCGCGGCCTTGTGCCCGTCGACGGCCTGGGCGGTACGCCGGAAGGCCGCGTGGGCGCGGTCGTGGGTGCGCTGCGCCACCGCGATGTAGAGCAGGTCGAGCACGACGAGCTGCGGGTGGCGGGCGGAGAGCGCGTCCGGCCGGAACGTGGTGGCCTGGCTGGCGGTGACCAGCACGATGTCGGCCAGCTCGGCCAGCGGCGATCGGAGGAAGCCGGTCAGCGCGACAGTGGTGGCTCCGCGACTGCCGGCCTCGGCGAGCAGCTCGATCGTCTCCCGCGTCTGCCCGGTGTGCGAGATGCCGAGCGCGACGTCCCCGGCGCCCAGCAGCGCGGCGCTGGCCAGCCCTTCGTGCACGTCGCTCCAGGCCCACGCGGCGACCCCGATGCGGTGCAGGCTGAACTGCATCTCCTCGCCGACGAGCGCGCTGCCGCTCGCGCCGAAGATGTTCACCCGGCCGGCTCCGGCGATGGCTACCGCCGCCCGTTCCACCTCGGCCAGGTCGAGCAGGGCGGCGGTGTCGTGCATGGCCCGCGTGTCGGCGGCCATGATCTGGTCGAGCACCCGGGACAGCGGATCGCCGGGCTGGATCTCTCGTCCGATGTCGACGGTCCAGCCCGCGGAGCGCGCCCGGCCGGTCTCGGCGGCGATGCCGAGCCGCAGGTCCGCGTACCCGTCGAAGCCCATGGCCCGGCAGAACCGGGTGATGGTCGCCGGTGACGTGCCGCTGCGCTCGGCCAGCTCGACGATGGTGGCCCGGGCCGCTGCCTCCGGGTCGCTGAGCACGTGCTCGGCGACCCGGCGCAGCGCCCCGGTCAGCTCCCCCGTGCCGGCCCGGACCCTGGCCAGCACCCCGTCGGCGCCCAGCCGGTCGGCCGGGCCGGCATCGACCACCGCGGTCGCCGCGGGAGTCTCCACCTCGTGCTCGGCCATCGGCGAAAGCCTTTCGGAAAAGAGTGTTAACTGTTAGTGGTAAAAGTTCTTACTGAAGGCCCCTCCGTGTCAAGAGCGTGGGCGAAGTTTTCAAACTGTTACCCACCGCGAAGCCGCGATCTTGCGTCCGGCGACGCGGCCGACCAGCATGAGTTCCATGTCGGACACCGTCGTGGTCGGCCTCGATGTCGGGGGCACCTCCACCCGCGCGGCAGCGCTGAACCTCGACGGCACGCGACTGGGCACCGGTCGCGCCGGCGGCGGCAACCCCACCAGCCACGGCGCCGAGCGGGCCGCCGCCGAACTGCTCGCCGCCCTGCGCGCGGCGCTCGCCGACATCGACCCGCATCGGGTACGCGCCGGCGTCATCGGCCTCGCCGGAGCCGGCCGCCTCCTGGCCGACCCGCACGGCCGGGACGCGTTCGACCACGCGTGGGCCGAGGCGGGGCTGCGATGCCCGTACGCGGTGCACGGCGACGCGCTCGTCGCCTACGCCTCCGGCACCGCCGCGCCGGACGGCACAGTGCTCGTCGCCGGCACCGGCGCGATCGCCGCCCAGGTGCGCGACCTGCGGCTGGACCGCACCGCGGACGGCCACGGCTGGCTGCTCGGCGACGCCGGCTCCGGGTTCTGGCTCGGCCGTGAGGCGGTCCGCCGGCTGCTGACCGATCTGGACCGCGCCGAGCCGCCCGGCGACCTGGGACGCCGCGTGCTGGCGGAGCTGACCGGCACGACCGAGGTGGACGCCCAACCGCGCACGACGGTCGGAGCCGTGGTGCAGACGGTGACCCGGCGACCGCCGGTGGAGCTGGCCCGGCTCGCGCCACTCGTGGTCGCGGCGGCCCGCGACGGGGAGCCGACGGCCGCCGCGCTGATCGCCGGGGCCGCGGCGCTGCTGGCGGAGAGCGTCTCCCGGATCCGCCCTCCCGGCGCCACCGACCCGGTGGTGCTCGGCGGCGGGCTGCTCACCGGCGACACCCCGCTGGCCGGCGCGGTACGCGCGGAACTGGCCACCCGCTGGCCGGGCGCGCCCCTGCACGGCGCCGGGGACGGGGCCGCCGCCGCGGCCTGGCTCGCCGCCCGTGATTTGCCCGAGGTCACCGACCCGGCGGCCCTGCACACCCGCCTGGTCCCCCGGCCCGCCTGACGCGCCCTCGCCCGCCTCTCGCCCGCCCGCGGGATGCTCCCCCGCTGGGTGGAACGCCATGGGTGTCGTGACGCCGGTTTGACACCCATGGCGTTCCACTCGCCGTGCGGCACCTGCGGACGCGCGCCGGTGCCCGGCTGATCAGTATCGGTCCTGCGAACCCGGCTGATTCGGGTGCCAGCCCTGCGGCGCGGGCTGACCGGAGTGGCCCTGCGGCGGGGTGCCGTACGGGACGGGCTGACCCGGGTGGGCCTGGGGCGCGGCGCCGTGGGGTCCGGGCTGCCCCGGGGCGGGCGGGAACGCCGGGCCGGGCTGCCCGTGGCCAGCCGCCGGGTACATGCCCGGCTGCTGCGGCCCACCCGCGAACTGCTGGCCACCCGCGAACTGCTGCCCGCCCGGGTACTGCTGGCCGCCCGGGTACTGCTGCCCGCCCGCGAACTGCTGCGCGGCGGCCTGCTCGCGCGCCTCCTTGCGCGCCTTCACCGCGCGCACGATCAGCAGGATCGGTAGCACGAAGACGTAGAAGAAGATCCGGTAGCTGTCGCTGTCGGAGAGGAAGAGCAGGTAGAAGCCGTACCCGAAGAAGGCCAGGCCGATGACCACGTTGAGGATCCGGGAGCCGGTCCCCTGTTCCTTGACCGCCGCGCCGACGACGACCATCGCGATGCCGCCGAGCATCAGCAACAGCGTGTAGAGGAGGAAGAACATGATATTCCTGTCGATAGATGAGCGTGCCGGCTCACCCTAGGTCAGCCCGATCTTCTCCACTGCCCCGTCGCCTGTGGCAACCACCTCACTTCAGCTGCCCGGCGGTCAGTCCGGACTGGACCTGACGCTGGAAGGCCACGTACACCACGAGCACCGGCAGCACCGCGATGGTCAGGCCGGCGAACAACTGGGCGTAGTCACCGGCGTAGCCCTGACTCACCGCGAGCGAACTCAGCCCCTGGGCGAGCATCCTGTCCTGCCCGTCGCCGGGCAGGAGCACCTGCGGCAGCAGGAACTGGTTCCAGTGGCTGAGGAAGTTGAAGATCGCCACACTGATCAGTCCCGGTCTCGCCATCGGCAGCATCACCCGGAAGAACAGCCGGAAGTGCCCGCACCCGTCGATCAGCGCGGCCTCCGCCACCGACGTCGGCAGGGTACGGAAGAACGCGGTCAGGAAGAACACCGTGAACGGCAGCGAGTACGCGGTGTAGACCAGGATCAGGCCCGGCCAGGTGCCGAGCAGGCCGACGCTGCGGACCACGAAGAACAGCGGCACCAACGCCAGGAAGACCGGGAACATCATCCCGCCGACGAACAGGTAGTAGACCACCTGCCGGCCGCGGAACTCGTAGCGCGCGAAGACGTACGCCGCGGTGGCGCCGAGCAGCATGGTCAGGCTCAGCGACCCGGCCACCACCACCAGGCTGTTGAAGAAGAACCGGCCGATGTGAGCGCTGGTCCAGGCGCGCGACCAGTTGTCGAACCGCAGCGCCTCGGGCAGCCCCCACGGCTCGGCGATGATCTCGCCGTTGCTCTTGAGCGAGCTGAGCACCATCCAGGCCAGCGGCAGGACCGTCATGGCCCCCCAGAGCAGCAGGAAACCGTGCGAGAAGACGTTCGCCACGCCCAGCTCGCGCCGCGGCGGCCGGTCGCCCGGCGTGGCCGCGCGGGTCGCCTCGGGGGCCGGGGCGCCGGTGTCCACTGTGGTCACGAGTACTCGATCCGATCACGCCGGGCGGTGCGCAGCGCCAGCACCGCCACCGAGAGGGTCAGGAAGAACATCGCCACGCCGATCGCCGACGCGTACCCGAACTTGTTCTCGCTGCCGAACGAGGTGTCGTACATCCGCAGCCCGATCACGTCGGAGGAGAAGTTCGGTCCGCCGTTGGTCATGAGCTGGACCAGGATGAAGCCGTCCAGCGCCGCGATGGCGAGGTAGATCCAGGCGACCTGGATGGTGTCCCAGAGCAGCGGAATGGTGATCTTCCGCAGCATCGTGGTGCGGGACGCGCCGTCGAGCAGCACCGCCTCGTAGATGTCGCGCGGGATGGCCTGCATGGCGGCGCCGAAGAGCACGACGTAGAAGCCGACGTTGCTCCACACCATCACGGCCAGCACGCACCAGAACGCGAAGCGCGGGTCGCCGAGCCAGGCCGGGGTGGCCAGCCCGACGGCGCGCAGGACGCCGTTGAGCAGGCCACTGGTCGGGCTGTAGATCTCCTTCCAGAGCAGCGCGATGATCACCACCGAGAGCACCTGCGGGAAGAAGTAGACGAGCCGGTAGACCGAGGTGCCCCGCACCCCGGTCACCCCGGCCCGGCCCTTGCGTCCGCCCATGGTGAGCATGCTGGCGAAGAACAGGCCCAGCCCGATCGTCACCACCGGCACCACCGCGAGCAGGATCGCGTTGTTCTTCAACGCGTTCCACACGTACCCGTCGTTCAGCAGCGTGCGGAAGTTCGCCAGGCCGACCGGGTCGGCCTGCGCGGAGTAGCCCATCCAGTCGGTGGTGGAGATCTGGAAGGCCTGGAGGTACGGCGACAGCACGAAGATGCCGTACAACGCCAGCGGGGGAAGCAGGAACGTAAGGATCAGGGGGTAGCGGCCCTGCCGCATCACGCCGACCGCTTGTACTTCTTGACCGAGCTGTCCTGCGCGATCGAGTCGGCGCCCTTCTGGCACTGGTCGAGGAACTCGGCCGGGGAGATCCGGCCGCTGAAGAACTCGCCGCAGGCCGCGTCGACCAGGTTGCGCTCCAGCTTCCGGTAGTAGTTGTTGTAGACCCAGTTGAAGCCGTTGGACCCGGACGCGTCGAGCGCCTTGACCACGGTGCTGAGCCCGTACGGCAGGTCGATGCCCTCGGTGGCGCCGGCGACCACGGGCAGGCTGGCGACCTTCTTGGTGAAGTCCTGCGCGCCCTTGCGGGAGAGCATGGTCCGGAAGTACTCCAGGCCACCGGCGACGTTGCGCGCCTTGGCCGGCACCATGAACGGCTCGCCCGCGGTGCCCCGGATCGCCTCGTACGGAAGCTTGTCGCCGCTGCCCAGGCTCGGCGTCGGCGCGACGGTCATGTTGAAGCCGGGCGGGGTGACGTCCTTCTGCTCGCTCTCCAGCCAGGAGCCGCAGGAGATGAACGCGGCCTTGCCCTGGCACCAGGCGGTCTGCGACTGCTTGTGGTCCAGGCCCGGGGAGCCGTCGAGGATGAACTTGTCCTTGACGATCTGGTGCCAGGCGTCGGCGGCGGTCTTCATGGCGTCCGACTTCCAGGCGTTCGGCTCCAGGTTGTCGATGGCGAGCGCGACCGACGGGCCGCCGAGCTTGATCGCGGTGGAGATCAGCGGCCAGCTCATGTAGCGGGGGTGCACACCGGCGTACGTCCAGGGGGCGATGCCGGCGGCCTTGATCCGGCGGCAGAGCGCGATGTGGTCGTCCCAGGTCTTGGCGTTCTCCCAGCCACGGTCGGCGAAGAGCTTGGTGGAGTGCCAGATGCCGTACACCGTGTAGGTGTAGTTCAGCACCAGGAACCGGCCGTCGTAGGAGCCGACCTCGACGGTGCCGGGCAGCAGCGTGTCCTTGACCGTCTTGCCGGGCGTGTCGAGGCTGGGCGCGGCGAGCAGCTCGCCCAGGTCGGCGAGCGCGTTCTGCGAGACCAGGCCGTTGAAGTCGATCTGACCGGCGCCGGAGTTGTTCACCACGTCGGGCGGGCTGCCGTCGACGAAGCGGGGCTGGAGCGTCTTGCTGATCTCGGCGGTGGCCGAGTGCTTGATCTGCGCCTTCGGGTACCGCTCCTTGTACATGGCCTCGTGGGCCTTGGCGTAGTCCTCGCCGAAGCCACCGTTGAAGATCACCACCTCCAGCGGGGCGTCCTCGGCCACGCCGAGCGGGTTCTGCTCGCTCCTGGTGCCCTTGTACGCGTCGCGGTCGCCCGCGTCGTCGCCGCCGGAGGTGGCACAGCCGGCGAGCAGGCCGGCGGCGGGGGTGGCCAGCAGACCGGCGGCGGCGCTGCGCCGTAGGATCTCACGCCTGTTCATAGGATCTCCTCGGTCCGGGTACGCGCGGTGAGCACCCTGTCGCTTGTCTTCATAAGACGCATTTGCACTGAAGAATTTCTACGACAGCGCGGCGGGGACCACAAGCCCTCTCGACCGATCCGTTATCCGTACCGGTCGGAGCCGGCTGGCCTAATCTGAGCCCATGCGCCGCCTGCGGCAGCTCGCGCAACGCACGCCGCCGGGGCGGGAGCGCTACATCGACCTGCTCCGGGCGCTCGCCATCACCATGGTCGTGCTCGGCCACTGGGGCGTGACAGTGGTCGGGTACGACCACGGCCGCCCCGCCGGTCACTCCGCGCTGGGCGACCTGCGCTGGGCCTGGCCGCTGACCTGGGTGGCCCAGGTGATGCCGGTGTTCTTCCTGGTCGGCGGCTACGCCAACGCCGCCTCGCTGGCCGCCCGCCGGCGCCGGGGCGGGTCGGCGGCGGGGTGGCTGGTGGACCGCAGCGCCCGGCTGGTCCGGCCGACCACCGTGTTGCTGCTCGTCCTGGCCACCGGGGCGGGAATCGCCACGCTGCGCGGCGCCGGCCCGGGGCAGGTGCGCACAGTGGTCTGGTTCGCCACCATCCCGCTGTGGTTCCTGGTCGCCTACGTCGCGGTGGTGGCGCTGACCCCGCCGATGTACGCGCTGCACCGCCGGTTCGGGCTCGCCGTGCCGGTGGCGCTGGTGGCGCTGGTGGCGCTCGGCGACCTCGGCCGGCTCCTCGGCCCGGCCGCGCTCGCCGACGGCAACTACCTGTTCGGCTGGCTGGCCGTACACCAGCTCGGTTTCGCCTGGTACGACGCCACCCGGGCGGACACCCGCCGGACCGGCGACGCGGCCGGCGCCGGGCCGACCGCCGGTCACCCGGCCGACGGCGGTGGCTCCGGACCGCGGGCCCTGTTCCGCCGCCGGCTGCCGCTGTCCCGCCGGGCGGGCGCGGTCCTGCTCGGCGGCGGCCTGGCCGCGCTGCTACTGCTCACGGCCGTCGGGCCGTACCCGGTGGCGATGCTGCACGTGCCCGGCGAACGGCTGGACAACGCGGCGCCGCCGAGCCTGGCGCTGATGGCCACCGCCGCCGCTCAGCTCGGCCTGATCCTGCTGCTGCGGGGCCCGGCCGGGCGCCGGCTGCGCCGGTCCGGCCCGTGGCAGGCGGTGATCGCGGTGAACGCGGTGGCGCTCACCCTCTTCCTCTGGCACCTGACCGCCGCGGTGCTTCTCGTCGGTCTGCTGGACGCGCTCGGCGTGCTGCCCACTCCCCCGGTCGGCTCGGCGGCCTGGTGGGCGTGGCGCGTGCCGTGGCTGCTCGCGCTGGCCGCGGTGCTGGCCGTGCTGGTCGCCGTCTTCGGCCCGGTCGAGGCCCGCACCCGGCGCCCGGCCGCCACCGGGCTGGCCGGAGCGGGTGGCCGGCGGCTGCGTGCCGGCCTGGCCGTGGCCGGGTACGCGGGCGTGCTGGCCGGTCTGCTGATGAACAGCCTCGCGCCCAAGACCGCGCCGGAGCCGCTGGGCCTGCCCGCCCCGGCGCTCGTGGCGTACCTGGCCGGGGCGGGTCTGCTGCGGCTGCTCAGGTCGGGGCGGGCAGGCCGGCGCCGGCCGGGTTGACGCTCACGTCCCGATCGCGGCGCGGACGGCCTCGACCAGGATCGCCAGGCCCTCCCGCGCCTCGTCCTCGGTGAGCGTCAGCGGCGGGCCCATCCGGATCACGTTGCCGTACAGGCCGCCCTTGCCCACCAGCAGGCCGCCCGCGCGGCACGCCTCGAAGACGCGGGTGGTCAGCGCCGCGTCCGGCTCCACGGTTCCGGGGTGGACGAACTCGACGGCGAGCATCAGGCCCTTGCCGCGTACCTCGGCGACCTGGTCCAGCCCGGCGGTGGCCGCACGCAGGCCGTCGCCCAGGATCGCGCCGACCCGGGCGGCGTTGCCTTGGAGATCGTGGTCGAGCAGGTAGTCGAGCACCGCGTTGCCGGCGGCGGTGGAGACCGGGTTGCCGCCGAAGGTGGAGAAGCTGATCGCCGGCACCGACTCCAGCACCTCGGCGCGGCCGACCACACCGGCGAGCGCGAAGCCGTTGCCGATGCCCTTGGCGAAGGTGAGCAGGTCCGGCGTCACGCCGTGCGCCTGGTAGCCCCAGAAGTGCTCGCCGGTACGACCCCACCCGGTCTGCACCTCGTCGCTGATCAGCAGGATGCCGTGCTCGTCGAGCACCTTCTTCCAGGCGGCGAGGAGACCGTCCGGGCCGTGCACGAAGCCGCCCACGCCCTGGACCGGCTCGGCGATCAGGCAGGCCACGTCGCCGGCGGTCTGGGTGGCGAGCACCTCGCGCAGGTCCTCGACCGCCGCGTCGACCCGGTCGCCCTCGTCGAGCCGGGCCAGCAGCCCGCGCAGCCGTTCACCGGAGTGCAGCCAGGCCACCGCCAACGGGTTGAGCGCGCTGGCCGACCACCCGCGGTTGCCGGTGACGCCCATGGTCGCGTACGACCGGCCGTGGTAGCTGTTGCGGACCGCGAGGATCTGGTGCGAGCGCCGGTGGTTGGTGGCGACGAGCAGCGCCGCCTCGTTCGCCTCGGTGCCGGAGTTGGTGAAGAAGACGCGGGCGTCCGGGATGCCGGAGAGCTGGGCGATCTTCTCGGCCAGCTCGACCTGCTGCCGGATCAGGTAGAGCGTGGAGGTGTGCACGAGGCCGGTGCGCAGCTGCCGTTCGACCGCCTCCCGGATCTCCGGGATGTCGTGGCCGACCATGGTGGTCAACACCCCGCCGAAGAAGTCCAGATAGGTCCGGCCGGCCGCGTCGGTGACCCGGCGGCCGGAGCCGGACACCAGTTCCAGCGGTTCGGCGTAGTAGAGGGGCATCCAGGACGGGAGCACGGCCCGGTGCCGGGCCAGCAGGTCGTCGGAGGTCATCGGCGCACCCTTCAGCGGCGGTAGGTCTCCGCACGCTGCCACCACCGGGAGACGGGGACAAGTGCGCGGCAGTGGGCCGGTGCCCGGCGAAGCGCCGCGCACCGGCCCGAGCCGGGTGTCAGTTGACGAAGACAGCCGGGCTGCCGGTCTTGCTGGTGTCCTTCACCGGCGAGTACGACGCGGTGAAGTACGCGGTGCCGAAGCACAGCGACGGGCCGGAGAACTTGGTCAGGGTCTGGTTGGTGAAGCTGATCGAGTTGGTGGCGTTCGACGCCGTACCGGTGAGCGTGTTCGTGCTGGTGCGGTAGACGCAGGTGATCGCGCCGAGCAGCGAGTTGAGCACGACGGTGCTCTGGATCGGCGCCGCCGCCGTGCCGGCGATGGTGACCGTGCCGGCGCTGGTGACCGACGTGGTGTACGGCAGGTTGTTGACGGTCACGCTCTGCACGCCGGTGGTGCCGAAGACGTTCGTGGTGCAGCTGGCGAACGACTGCGCGGTCAGGCTCTCCGTCGCGGTGCCGGGCGCGGTCGGGTTGGTCAGCACCTTGGCGCTGAAGCTGGACGCGGCGCACTTGATGCCGGTGGTGCCGCTGGTCGACGAGTAGAACGTGGCGTTCGTGCCGCTGCGCAGGCTGGCCTTGATGACGTCGCCCACCGACACGGCGGTGCCGCCGGCGGTCGGGTAGGTCAGCACGGCACTGGCGAGCGAGGAGGCGGGGGCGGCGGTGGCGGGAGCGGCGCCGACCAGACCGGTCAGCAGCGCCAGGGCTGCGAGGCCCGCGCCGATGCGTCCGTACCTGGGCATGGTTGTTCCTTCCGGCGGTGGGACAGGTGCCGGCGGCGTCCCGGATGGACGGAGCCGGTGGGGTACGGCGGCCGGGATCGGGCCGCCGATGGTGGTGGTGCGCCGTCGCGGCCTCAGCGGGCCGGGCGGCGTGGCGCAGTGCGGCGTCGCCGCGTCACCTGGATCTCTCCGGCCTTGGGGGGACGGTTCCGCGCGGCGATAATGGCAGCCATCCGGCCCTCCTTCGACGCGTTCGGTGACCGATGAGGAGTGATCACCAGCCGTGACGAGACGTGAACTGAGCGTGTCGAAAGTTATAAACCTCGGAGGGTCGTAAAGTCAACGCATCAAGAGAGGTCGATAGGTGACAGTGCCGAGCCGGCCGTCGCCGGCGCCCGTACCCCTGCCGGGCGCCCGCCACGGCCGCGACCCGGACCGCGCCATCAAGCGCGGCCCGCGCCGCGTGCCGGCCGAGGAGGTCGCGGCGACCCAGCGCGACCGCCTCTTCGACGGGCTGGTCCGGGAGGTCGCCACCCGGGGGTACGACAACGCCCGGGTCAGCGACATCTGCCACGCCGCCGGCGTCACCCGGCCCGCGTTCTACGCGCTGTTCAGCGGCAAGCAGGACGCTTTCCTGGCCGCGTACCGGCACGGCATCGCGGTCGTCTCGCACCTGATGGAGGACGCCTACCGCGACGCGGGACCGGCCTGGCCCCAGGCCGCCCGGGCGGCGCTGCGCACGCTGCTCGACGTGCTGGCGAGCGTGCCCGCCTTCGCCCGGATGGCGCTCGTCGAGGTGGACGCGGCCGGCCCGGACGCCCGCCGGGAGCGCGACGCGCTGCTGCACAGCTTCCGCCGGTTCTTCGCCGACGCCGGACCGGCGCCGGCCGAGGTGGACCGGGAGGCACTTCTGTCCACAGTGGTCGGAGGCGTCCACACCACCATCCGCGAGCGCGTGGCGCAGGGGCGGGCCGAGGAGCTGCCGCTGCTGCTGCCGGCGCTCACGTACGCGGCCACCGCGCCGTTCCTCGGCACCCGGGAGGCGGGCCGCGTCGCCCGGGCGGCCCGGGCGGACGACGGTCCGGCCGCCACCGCGCCCTGTGCGCCCGCCGGCCAGCCCTGAGCGATGGAAACCGCAGCGGTTTTTCACTTTGGCCGCTTTTGGCAAATGCCGCCCAACGATCTGCTACAGACAGTTGACCGCATCTTTACTCAGCGGTAACTTCGGCCTGCGCCCTCGGCGCGCACATCCTGCGAATCCCATTCACATCGTCCCGGATGAATTGATCTCGAAAGGGGCCGGCATGTCGGAGCAGATCGAGGAGATCGAGACCGATCAACCGCGAAGCGGCGTGCGCTGGCGCCGGTTCGCCGTCACGCTCGGCGCCGTGGCGGCCGGCGCGGCCGGCATGGTGGTGCTGACCGCGCAGGGTGTGCTCGGCGCGCAGTTCGCCATCTCGGGCATGCCGTTCACCGTCACCGCCGACAAACTGGAGGGCACCGGCTTCGAGCAGTTCGCCACGCTCGACCAGATGATCCCGGACAGCCCCAACCAGGGCGACACCGGCGGGCAGGTGCTCGTGATCGTCTCGGCCATCGACAAGGCCGAACTGACCAATCTCTGCCAGAGCATCAACCTGGGCGGTACGAATCTGCGGATCACCGCCGGCAATTCCGGAAAGCCGGTGACCGCCCGCACGCTCGTGGTCGACGGTGACGAGGTCGCCGGTAACGCCTCCTTCAAGAACATCGACGTCGGGCAGGACGCCAGCACCGTCGACAAGGTCCCCGGCGTCAAGGGCAACCCGGGCGTGTTCGCCCAGCAGGCCGACACCGTGACCATCACCAACCTGCGGCAGAACAACTACGCCACCACCGCCGCGATCTTCACGCTGCCCAACCTGCGCATGGGCTTCAGCTCCGAAGGGTGCTGACGTGACCGCGGGACAGCACTCGGCGCCCGCCGCCGGCGTCCGCACACGCTGGCGGCGCTGGCGCCGGGCCCGGCCGTTCACCGCCGGGCTGCTCATCGCGCTCGGCGGCGCGGAGATGCTCGTGACACTGCGCGCGCCGCTCGGGGTGCTGCTGCACGTCGGGCCGCAAGGGCTGGCCGCGTACCTGGTCCCCCTCATCCTGGTCATCTGCGGCGTACTGCTGATCACCACACCGCAGCAACGCGTCTTCTACGCGGTGGTCTCCCTCGTACTCGGGCTGGTCTCCTGGCTCACCTCGAACCTGGGCGGCTTCCTGGTCGGCATGCTGCTGGCGCTCGTCGGCGGGGCGCTCGCGTTCGCCTGGACGCCGGTCAAGCGACGGACCACCCACGCCGGTCCGGCGGCCGGGCCCGCCGAGGCGACGCCCGCCGAGACGGCGGACGGCGGCACGGCGCCCGCGCCGCGCGAGCCGGTGGACAGCTCGGCGCCCACCGAGTCGCTCGAAGCGCTCCTGTCGGCCGAGCCGGGGCCGCCGGGGAACGCCCGGGCCGACCGCGGCTGACTCAGCGGGCGGTGTCGGCCACCGCCTGCGCGAACACCTCGGAGCGGTGCTCGAAGTTGCGGAACCTGCCGTAGCTCGGCGCGGCCGGGGACAGCAGCACCACCCCGCCGGCCGGGGTGAGCTTGCGGGACAGCCCGACGGCGGCGACCAGGTCGTCGGCCAGCTCGGTACGCACCGACGGCAGCCCGGACAGCGCCTCCACGATGCGGGGGCCGCTGTCCGGCACGCCGATCACGGTGATCTCCCGGTCGGCCAGGTGGGCGCGCAGCGGGCTGTAGTCCAGCCCTCGGTCGGCGCCGCCGACGATCACGGTCAACGGCCGCCCCTCGTACGCGTCGATCGCGTGCATGGCCGCGTACGGGCTGGTGGCGAGCGTGTCGTCGACGAACGTGAGCCCGGACGGGTCGGCGATCTCGGTGAGCCGGTGCGCCAGGCCCTGGAACTCGGCCACCGCCACCGCGAGGCTGTCCTTACGCGCCACCACGTCGATGCCGAGCGCCTCCAGCGCGGCGAGCGCGACGCAGAGGTTGCCCTCGTTGTGCCGCCCGACCAGCGGCAGCACCGCGCGCGGGAACAGCGGCGTGTCCCGCAGGTGGAACCACTGCGTGCCGTCCGGCCCGGTGGCGACGTGCGTGGTCTCCGGCCCGCCGGTCCGGATCGCGGCCCGGTCACCCAGCTCCGTCGCCAGGCGCGGGTCGGCGCCGTTGACCACCACGGCGTGCGGGCCGTGCGCGATCAGGTTCAGCTTGTCCCGGTAGTACTCCCGCTCGCCGCCGTGCGCGTCCAGGTGCTCGGGGAACAGCGCGGTCACCACCGCCACCCGCGGCGAGTCGGTCAGGTCGGAGCACTGGTAGCTGGACAGCTCCAGCACGTACAGCTCCGCCTCGGGCAGGTCCAGCAGCGGCACCCCGATGTTGCCGCCGAACACGTTCGGCCGGTCCATCGCGGTGAGCAGGTGACTGATCAGGCTGGACGTGGTGCTCTTGCCCTTGCTGCCGGTCACCCCCACGGTCCGGTCCGCGTGGTCGGCCATCCACAGCGCGCTGCCCTGCGTGACGAGCACGGACCGGCGGCGCAGCTCCACCATCCACGGGTGGGTGTTCGGCACGCCCGGCGAGCGGACCACCACGTCGGCCGCGGCCAGGCGCGCGAAGCCCTCCTCGCCGGTGACGAGCGGCGCCGCGGCGGCGAGCGGACCGTCCCAGGGCAGCGTGAGGAAGTTCGCGCTGTCGTCGACGACGACCAGGCCGGCCGGCCCGTGCGCGGCGATCGCTGTCACCGCGGCCCGGCCCTCGCGGCCGGCACCCCAGACGGCGACATGACGTCCGCGCAGATCAGACAGGCGCACGGGCTCTCCTCGGACTCGGTCGACGCACGGCGGGCAGGGTCCGGCCCAGCCGGACACGGACGGACGAACCAGGGCCTAGTATGGCGTGTGCCCAACGAGCAGCTGCGGCGGATGGACGCCTTCACCTTCCCGTCCTACTCGATCGACTTCGCCACCGGCGAGGTCCTGTTCGACTACGCCCTGACCGGTCCCGACGGCGAGCAGCGGTTCACCGAGGTGATCACGCTTCCGCTGCCGGCCGAGCCGGTCACCGACGCCACCGCGGCCACCCTGGCCCGGGTGCTGGAGCTGCTGCACGTGGTCGCCGGCGTCAGCTACTACAAGGCCGCCGCGCCGCCCCGGCTGGTGCTGCCCGCGCCGCTGGGCACCGCCGCCGTCGAGCTGGTCACCGCCGTCTACACCAAGGGCCTCGCCGAGTACGCGTACCGCAACGAGCTGCCGCACGTGCTGGAGCTGCGTCCCGAGGTGCCGTCCGGCACCGTGGATCCGGCGGCGCCGGTGGACAACTCCGACCGCCGTCCGCTCTCGGCGGTGGGCGGCGGCAAGGACTCCATCGTCACGCTGGAGGCGCTGCGCCACGCCGGCCTCGACCCGGTGCCGTTCTCGGTCAACCCGAACCACGTGATCGTGTCGGTGAACGAGGCGTCGGACCTGGTGCCGCTGGCCGCCCGGCGGCGGCTGGACCCGGTGCTGTTCGAGCTGAACGCCGCCGGCGCGCGCAACGGGCACATCCCGGTCACGGCGATCAACTCGCTGATCGCGGTGGCCACCGCCGTCCTGCACGGGCTCGGGCCGGTGGTGATGTCCAACGAGCGTTCCGCCTCCGACCCGAACCTGATCTGGAACGGCCACGAGATCAACCACCAGTGGTCGAAGGGCGTCGAGGCCGAAGGGCTGCTGCGCGCGGCGCTGGCCGAGCACGCCGGGCTCACCGAGCCGTACTTCTCGTTGCTGCGCTCCCTGTCCGAACTGCACATCGCCCGGCTGTTCGCCGAGATCGACCGGTACGACGCGGTGGTGACCAGTTGCAACGCCGCGTTCAAGCTGCGCGACGCGAGCGAGCGCTGGTGCCGCGACTGCCCGAAGTGCCGGTTCGTGTTCCTGGCCATGGCGCCGTTCATGCCCCGGGAGCGGCTGACCGGCATCTTCGGCGGTGACCTGCTGGCCGACGAGTCCCAGGTCCCCGGCTACCGGGAGTTGCTCGGCATCGACGGGCACAAGCCGTTCGAGTGCGTGGGCGAGGTGGAGGAGTCGGTGGTCGCGCTGAGCCTGCTCGCCCAGCAGGACCAGTGGCGCGACGCTCCGGTGGTACGCGCCCTGGTGGCGGCGCTGCCCGACACCGCCTGGCAGTCGGCCGCGAACTCCGACGTGTTCACCCCCGGCGGCGAGAGCTTCGTCCCCGTCCGGTACGCCAAAACCCTCACCGCCCTGGCCTGACCCGCGGTCAGGGGGTGCGGATGGCGTCCAGGGCCAGCAGGGCCACGTGCAGGGAGAGGCATCTGTCGACCGAGTCGAGGTCGGCGTCGAGGATGCGGCCGATGCGGGCCAGCCGCTCGTAGAACGCCGGCCGGGACAGGTGCGCGGCGGACGCGGCGGCCGACTTGTTCCGCCCCTGCTCCAGATACGCCCGCAGGGTGCCGAGCAACTGCTCCCGGGGATGCCGGGCGTCGTGGGCGAGCAGTGGCCCGAGTTCGCGTTCGACGAACGTCTGCAACCGGGGCTCGTCACGCAGCAGGTGCAGCAGGCCGGCCAGCCCGACATGCGGCAGCCGGTAGCAGGACAGATCCCGGGGATCCCGCCGGGCCGCCTCGGCGACCTGCCGCGCCTCGATCAGCGAACGGCGTGCCTCGCGCAGGCTGCTCACGCCGGATCCGGCCGCCACCACGATCGCCGCCCGAGCCGGCGCGTCGACGGGCCGCCCGTTCCCGGACGCCAGGGCTCGGCCTGCGACGGGCCGGTCCGGGACGTCGGCGGGGCGGACGGCGGAGCGGGCGGCGGGGGCGGCGTCGAGGCGTACCCGACGCAACGCCGTGGCGAACGCGGCGAGTGCCTTCTCCTCGGCGGCCGGGTCGGGCAGCGCCAGCAGCGCGCCCACCGCCTGGTCGTCGAGCGGGCTGGTCAGCGCGGTGAGCTTGGCGTCGCGGACGGCCTGGCTGACCGCCTCGGCGAGGTCGCGCAGGCGGGCCGGACCGGCTTGCGGACCTTCCGCGTCGGTGTCGCGGCGCGTGCCGCGCCGGGCGGGGGTGGCCTCGTCGTCGAGGGCGCCCGGATCACCGGCGGGCTCGTCGGCGCGGTGCCGGACCACCACCCCGACCAGGTGCCGGCGGTCCAGGACGACGCCGAGCGCCTTGGCCCGCAGCGCCACCTCGTCCACCGGGCGGGTGTGGTCGATCAGGGCCGTCAGCAGCGTCCGGTGGATCTGCCGTTCCAGGCCCTCGGCGTCGCGCCGGATGAGCCGGCCCAGGGCGAGCGTGGAGGCGGCCCGTTCGATCAGGATGGTCAGCCGGGTCGGCGGGGTGGACTCGGTGGCCGGCCAGCGCAGCAGCAGCCGTCCCCAGTCCTGTCCCCGCGCGCCGACGGTGGTGACCAGCCAGCCGCTGTCCGGGTCGTACGCGGTGCGCCCGGCCGGGCGGATCTGCCGCGAGTGCCGTTCCCAGCCGTCCAGCAGCAGTTCGGCGTTCTCCCCCGCCGGGTCGTACGCCAGCACCTGCCGGGACAGGTTCTCCAGCACCATCGGGCAGCCGGCCAGCTCGGCGGCCTGCCGCAGCACCTCGGCCGGTTCGGCGCCCTCCACCGACAGGTCGGTGAACCGCTGGTGGATCTCCTCGGTGGCGCGCAGCTCGGTGAGCTGGGCGTCCACGATCAGCGCGTGCACCGCCTCGGTGATGCGGACGAACGGGGTGCCCCGCCGCAGCTCGATCAGGGGCAGGCCGCGGCGTTCGGCGGCGGCGGCCATCACCCGGGGCACTCCGGTGAGGTACCGGCGGCCCAGCTCGACCGCGAGCCCGGAGGCGCCGACGTCGGCCAGGGTGCCGATGAACTCGCGGAGCCCGGCGTCGTCGGCCGGCAGGCCGATCCCGGTGGTGAGGACGAGTTCCCCGCCGCCGAGCAGGGTGGCGATGTCCGGCACCTCGGCGATGTGCACCCACCGCACCGGCCGGTCCAGTCCGGCGTTCCCGGCGACCAGGCGGGGCGCGCCGTTGCGCACGGGCACCAGGTCCAGCACCTCACGCACGGTAGGGAACACGGGCGATACGCTACCCTGCGTCACCACCGTTGCCGAAAGCCACACCGCCCGCCGGCCCGCCGAGAAGGCGGGGACCGGCGGGCGGGCAGACGGAACGAGCCGCGGCGATCAGTCGACGCCGAACTCCATCGCGGCGCGGTCGAGCGCCTCGTCCTCGGCGGTGGGCACGCCCCGGGACGCGATGGCCTCCGCGCCGCCCTGCGGCATGGCGCCGATCAGCCCGGTCGAGGCCGCCTGGGCGGCGCCGACGACCCGCTGCGGGGTGCCGCCGCCGACCATGCCGACGAAGGCGTACTGCTCCAGCTTGGCCCGGGAGTCGGCGATGTCGAGGTTGCGCATGGTGAGCTGACCGATCCGGTCGGCCGGGCCGAACGCCGAGTCCTGGGTACGCTCCATCGACAGCTTGTCCGGGTGATAGCTGAACGCGGGCCCGGTGGTGTCCAGGATCGAGTAGTCCTCGCCCCGGCGCAGCCGCAGCGTGACCTCACCGGTGACCGCCGTGCCGACCCAGCGCTGCAGCGACTCGCGGAGCATCAGCGCCTGCGGGTCGAGCCAGCGGCCCTCGTACATGAGGCGGCCGAGGCGGCGGCCCTCGTTGTGGTAGTTCGCCAGCGTGTCCTCGTTGTGGATGGCGTTGACGAGCCGCTCGTACGCGGCGTGCAGCAGCGCCATCCCGGGGGCCTCGTAGATGCCCCGGCTCTTGGCCTCGATGATCCGGTTCTCGATCTGGTCGGACATGCCCAGGCCGTGCCGGCCGCCGATGGCGTTGGCCTCCAGCACCAGGTCGACGGCGCTGCCGAACTCCTTGCCGTTGATCGTCACCGGGCGGCCCTGGTCGAAGCCGACGGTGACGTCCTCGGTGGGGATCTCCACCGACGGGTCCCAGAACTTGACGCCCATGATCGGCTCGACCGTCTCGATGCCGGTGTCCAGGTGTTCGAGGGTCTTGGCCTCGTGGGTGGCGCCCCAGATGTTGGCGTCGGTGGAGTACGCCTTCTCGGTGCTGTCCCGGTAGGGCAGGCCGCGCTCCAGCAGCCACTCCGACATCTCGGTGCGGCCACCAAGCTCGGTGACGAAGTCGGTGTCCAGCCACGGCTTGTAGATCCGCAGCTGGGGGTTGGCGAGCAGGCCGTACCGGTAGAACCGCTCGATGTCGTTGCCCTTGAACGTGGAGCCGTCGCCCCAGATCTGCACGTCGTCGGCGATCATCGCGCGGACCAGCAGCGTGCCGGTGACGGCCCGGCCCAGCGGCGTGGTGTTGAAGTAGGCCCGTCCGCCGGAGCGGATGTGGAAGGCGCCGCAGGTCAGCGCCGCCAGCCCTTCCTCGACCAGCGCGGCGCGGCAGTCGACGAGGCGGGCGACCTCGGCGCCGTAGCTGAGCGCGCGGCCGGGCACCGACGCGATGTCGGGCTCGTCGTACTGGCCGATGTCGGCGGTGTAGGCGCAGGGGACGGCGCCCTTGTCGCGCATCCACGCGACGGCTACCGAGGTGTCGAGGCCGCCGGAGAAGGCGATGCCGACACGTTCGCCGATGGGCAGGGAGGTGAGAACCTTGGACACAAGGAAGATTATGCACGGACTCGCATGGTCATGCAAGCCGGGTGGGTCAGAGCGCGTCCTCGCGCCCCAGCTCCCAGAACGCCACCGCCGCGGCGGCGGCCACGTTCAGCGAGTCGACGCCGCGCCGCATCGGGATCACCACCCGTACGTCGCTGGCGGCCTGCGCCGCCGCGGTCAGCCCCGGCCCCTCGGCACCGAGCAGCAGCGCCGCCCGCTCGCGCTGCGCCGGGGTCAGCCGCTGCATCGGTACGGCGTCCGGCGCCGGCGTCATCGCGAGCACCGTGAACCCGGCCGCCCGGACCTGGTCCAGCCCTGCCGGCCAGCGGTCGAGCTTGGCGTACGGCACCGCGAACACCTCGCCCATGCTGACCCGTACGCTGCGCCGGTAGAGCGGGTCGGCGCAGGTCGGGGAGAGCAGCACCGCGTCGACGCCGAGCGCGGCGGCGCCCCGGAAGATCGCGCCGAGGTTGGTGTGGTTGTTGACGTCCTCCAGGATCACCACCCGCCGGGCGGCGGCCAGCACCTCGTCGGCCGAGCGCAGCGGCCCGCGGTGGAACGACGCGAGCACGCCCCGGTGCACGTGGAAGCCGGTGGCGCGCTGGAGCACGTCCGGCGTGGCCGCGTACACCGGCGCGTCACCGGTGTCCAGGTCGGCGAGCTGGTCGACCCGCTTGGCGTCGACCAGGTACGACCGGGCCGGGTAGCCGGCCCGCAGCGCCCGCCGCAGCACCAGTTCCCCCTCGGCGATGAACAGCCCGTGCGGCGGTTCCCAGCGGGTACGCAGCTCCACGTCGGTGAGCGCGCGGTAGTCGGCGATCCGGTCGTCGTCGGGGTCGGTGATCTCGTGAACGGGCACCAGGCGATTCTGCACCGGCCCGCCCGGTCGCCCCGGCACGGGCCGGGTTTCCGCCGTCCCGGGCTGGGAACGGAGCCGAAGGCCGACGCGACGGAGGGACCACGATGGGCGCGGATCACGACGGCGACCTCCCCCGCGACGCCACCGTCGCCGACTACCTGGTGGCCCGGCTCGCCGAATGGGGCGTGCACCGCTACTACGGCTACCCGGGCGACGGGATCAACGGCATGACCTCCGCGCTGCAACGCGCCGAGGGACGGGCCCGGTTCATCCAGGTACGGCACGAGGAGACCGCCGGATTCGCGGCCGGCGCGCACGTCAAGTACGGCGGCGGCCCGCTCGGCTGCGTGGTGGTGACCAGCGGTCCGGGGGCGATCCACGCCCTGAACGGCCTGTACGACGCCAAACTCGACCACCAGCCGGTGGTGGCGCTGCTCGGGCACACCGCGCTGCCCGCCGAGGGCGGCGGCTACTACCAGGAGGTGGACCTGCTCTCGCTCTACAAGGACGTGGCGTCGGCCTTCCTGGCCCAGCTCGACGACCCGTCCCAGGCCCGGCACCTGGTGGACCGGGCGTGCCGCACGGCGCTGGCCCGGCGTACCGTGACCGCCCTGGTCCTCCCCTCCGACGTGCAGGACCTGCCGGCGGTGCCGCACCCGCCGCACGCCCACGGCTACTACCACACCAGCGCGGTGCCGAGCAGCGAGCCGACGGTGCCCCCGGAGGCCGACGTGCGCCGCGCGGCCGAGGCGCTGCGCGGTGGCGAGCGGGTGGCGATGCTGGTCGGGCAGGGCGCGCTGGGCGCCGAGGACGAGGTACGCCGGATCGCCGACCGCCTCGGCGCCGGGGTCGCCACCGCGCTGCTCGGCTTCACCGCCGTCGACCACCGCCAGCCGTGGGTGACCGGCGCGATCGGCCTGCTCGGCAGCCGCCCGAGCTGGCAGCTCATGCGCGAGTGCGACCGGCTGCTGATCGTCGGCAGCCAGATGCCGTACTCGGAGTTCTACCCGCCGGAGGGCCAGGCCAGGGCGGTGCAGATCGACATCGACGGCACCCGGATGGGGTTGCGCTACCCGACCGAGGTGAACCTGACCGGCGACGCCGGGCCGACGCTGCGCGCCCTGCTCAAGGAGCTGGGCCCGGGGCCGGGCCCGACCGCGTGGCGGGCCACCATCGCCGACGCCACCGGCAAGTGGCGGGCCTCGCAGCGGGAGGTCGCCGCCCAGCCGGCCGACCCGGTCAACCCGCAGTCGCTGTTCGCCACGCTCGACGACGCGCTGCCCGAGGACGCCATGCTCGCCGTGGACTGCGGCACCGCCACCGCCTGGTACGCCCGGCACGTACGGGTCCGCCCCGGCATGCTGGCCAGCCTCTCCGGCACGCTGCTGTCCATGGGCGGCGGGATGCCGTACGCGCTGGCGGCGAAGTTCGCCCACCCGGACCGGCCGGTGATCGCGCTGCTCGGCGACGGGGCGATGCAGATGAACGGCGTCAACGAACTGATCACGGTGGCGAGGTACTGGCGGGAGTGGTCCGATCCCCGGTTCGTGGTGCTGGTGCTCAACAACCGGGATCTCGCGTTCGTCAGCTGGGAGCAGCGCTCCGGCGAGGGCACGCCGATGTTCCCGGACAGCCAGGACCTGCCGGACGTGGCGTACCACAGGTGGGCGGAGGTGCTGGGCCTCGGCGGTGAGCTGGTCGACTCGCCCGGCCGGGTGGACGGGCTGTGGCAGCGGGTGCTCGACGCGGACCGCCCGGTCGTGGTCAACGCGGTGGTGGACCCGGCCGAGCTGATGCTGCCGCCGCACTTCACCGCCGAGCAGGCCCGCAAGACCGCCGCCGCGGTGCTGCGCGGCGACAGCGATCGGGCCGGCATCGTGCGGCGCGGCGTGCCGGCCGCGCTCGCCACGTACCGGCCCCGCCGCCGGGGCCGCTGACCGCCGCTGACCGTCAGGCCCGCTCGTAGCTCAGCAGCACGGACCGCTCGTCGAAGGTCCGCGTGCCGGTCAGCCGCAGGCTCCGCCGGTCCAGGTCCGGCAGCAGCCGCTTGCCGCCGCCGAGCAGCACCGGGTGCACGATCACGTGGAACTCGTCGACCAGCCCGAGCGCGGTCAGCGACGCCGCCGCGCCGGTCCCGCCGGTGAGCAGCAGGTAGCCGTCGAGCCCGTCGCGCACCGCGGCCACCTCGGCGGCCAGGTCACCGCCGCCGACCACCCGGGCGCCGTGGTCCGCCTCGGCGAGCGTCCGGGAGACCACGATCTTCGGGGTACGCCGCCAGATCGGCGCGAACGCCAGGTCGTGCGGGTGGTCGGAGATCGACTCGACCTGCGGCCAGTAGCCGGACATCATCTCCCACACCCGCCGGCCGTAGGCGAAGGCGCCGGCCCGCTCGGACAGGTCGATGGAGTACGCGGACAGCTCGTCCCCCATCTCCGTCCAGTCGAACTCGCCGTTCGGCCCCTCGATGAAGCCGTCGACCGACGTGTGCACCCAGTAGATGACAGTGCCCATGATGTGTTCCTCCGCGTTGCGGCGCGTCCCGGTCGGGCGCGCTCGCCGGTGGGTCGGAGCCGTCCGGCCGGATCCGACAACCCGGCCGCGACGGCTGTCGGCCGGACAGACGACTCCCGGCCCGCTGACCACTCCCGGCCAGGCTACGGTCCGGTCAGCCGCCGCTCGATCTCGTTCGCCGTGGCGGTGGCCCCGATCCGGGCAGCCACCGCGTGGGCGCGCCGCCAGACGTCCCGGGCTGCCGCGGCCCCGGTCAGCCGCTCCACCGCCCGGGCCAGGTCCATCAGGGCCTCCACCTGCAGCGGCGGGCTGGCCGTCAGGTCGCCGGCCGCCTGTTCGAGCAGGACCCGCGCCCGCGCCGGCTCGCCCGACATCAGGCTGATCCGTCCCTGGGCGTACCGGGCGTAGGCCAGGTACGCCGCGACCCGCGTCTTACGGGCCTGCGCCAGGGCGGTGTCGGCGTACCCGGCCGCCTCGCCCAGCCGGCCGTGCCCCGCGAGCATCGCGGCGACCTCGCTGAGCAGCGCCACCTCACCGAGCCGGTCACCGTGCCGCCGGACCAGATCCAGGGCTTCCAGGTACGCCGCCCGGGCCTCATCCACCGCGCCGCGGTGATCGTGCCAGCGGCCCGACGCGCGCAGGCCGAACGCGAGCGGCCGGGGCGTGCCGGCGGCCCGCAGCAGCGCGACGGCCCGGGCGAGCGTCTCCCCGGCGGCCGGATCGCCCTCCTGCAACTGGAGCACGCCCAGCCGGACGAGTTTCGGTCCGGCGGCGACCGGGTCGCCGGCCTCCTGGTACAGCTCGATGGAACGGACGAGGCTGGCGCGGGCGGCCGCCCGGTCGCCCATGCCCTCGTACACCTGGTTCTCGACCCCGGCGATGTCGGCGCGCAGCCAGGGCTGCGCCAGCGTCTCGGCCACCTCGGCGGCGGCCCGCACGTGCCCGAGCGCGGCGGTCAGGTCACCGCGCAGCAGGGCTGCGAACGCCACGCAGAGGCGTAGCCGGGCGATCCCCTCCGGATGCCGCCGACGCTCGGCGGCCGTCAGACCGGTCTCGGTGACCCGGGTCAGCTCGTCCAGCCGGGCGTCGACGAACAGGTAGTAGTCGCAGTGCCAGGCCAGCGCCCAGGAGTAGTCCTCCAGGCCGGGCGTCGCGGCGGCCTGCTCGACGGTGGCGAGCAGGGCGGCCCGCTCGGCGCCGAACCAGCGCTTCGGATCGCCCAGGTGCTCGCCGGTGGCCGCCGGTGACCTCGGCAGGTCGGCGACGATACCGGCGCCGCCCTCCTGGCTGAGTGCCAGCCGGGCCTGCTCGGCGAGCGTCAGCCAGGCGCCGAAGACGCGCCGCAGCAGCCGTACCCGCTCCTGCGGCCCCTCCTCCCGGGCCGCGCGTTCCCGGGCGAAGGCCCGGACCAGGTCGTGGAGGTGGTAGCGGCGCTGGCCCAGGTCGTCCGGTCCGGTCACCTCGGCCAGGTTCGCCTCGACCAGGGCGGTGACCGCGCCCGCCGCGTCCTCGACGTCCGGCAGCAGCACGGCCGGCAGCCACGGCGGGACGTCGTCGAGGTCCAGCAGGGCGAGCCGGCGCAGCATCGCGCGGGCCGGCTCGTCCAGTGCGACGTACGCCGAGTGGAACGCCGCCCGGACGCTGCGGTCGGCGCGGGTGAGATGGTCCAGCCGGTGCGCGAGTTCGGCGAGCTGATCCGCCGCCTGCCGCAGGGACAGCAGGTCGGGTATCGCCAGCCGGGCGCCGGCGATGCGCACGGCCAGCGGCAGCAGCCCGCAGTGGCGGACGACGTCCGCAGCCGGCCCGGGCTCGGCGGCGACGCGGTCCGCGCCGACGATGCCGGCGAGCAGCCGCAGCGCCTCCGCCTCGGGCAGCGGGCCCAGCCGCAGCCGGTGGGCGCCGTCGACGTCCACGAGCGCGCGCCGGCTCGTGACCAGGACGACGGCGTCCGTGCCGGGCAGCAGCGGCCGTACCTGCGCCGCGTCCGCCGCGTTGTCCAGCAGCACCAGGCCGGGCCGTCCGGCCATCGCCGCGCGGAACAACGCCGCGCGTTCGTCCAGGTCCGCCGGCATCTCCACACCGGGTACGCCGAGCGCCCGCAGGAACCGTCCGAGCACTTCGGCCGGGGATAGCGGCTGGTCGTGCCCGTTCAGGTCGACGTAGAGGTGCGGACCGGGGTACGCCGGGCCGAGGCGGTGGGCGATCCGGACCGCCAGGGCGGTCTTGCCCACGCCGGGCAGGCCGCTGATCGCCGCCACCGCGACCGCCGGCCGCTCCGGGAGCCCTTCGAGGATCGCCGCCACCTGCTCCTGGCGGCCGACGAAGTCGGTGAGGACGGCCGGGAGCATCCGGACCGGCGGGCCGCCGGGGCGGGCCCCGACGGTGCCCGGGGCGTCGCCGGATCGGCGCGGCTGCTCCGGACCGGATCTTCCGCCCGCCGGCACGACGACCGGCCCGGCACCGCCGGACGTCGACCGGAGGCTGGGGTCGTTGCGCAGGATCAAATCGCGCAGCGCCGTCAACTGCGCCGTCGGGTCGACGCCGAGTTCCTCGGCCAGGCGGCGGCGTAGCTGTTCGAAGCGGTCCAGCGCCTCGCCCTGCCGGTCCGCCCGGTAGAGGGCCCGCATGAGCTGGCCGACGAGCGGCTCCCGCCAGGGGTACGCCTCGACCAGCTCGGTCAGGTGGCCGATCACCTCGTCGTACCGGCCGAGGCCCAGTTCCAGGTCGAGGCAGCGTTCGACCACAGTCATCCGCCGTTCGTCGAGGCGCTGCGCCGCCGCGCTCAGCACGGGTGTACGCAGGCCGTCGAGCGCCGGGCCCCGCCACATCGCCAGCGCCTCCCGCAGGCCGGACACGGCCTCCTCCGGCGCGCCCTGGTCGAGTCGCGACTCGGCCCGGCGGACCCGTTCCTCGAAGACGTCCAGGTCGAGCTGCCCCTCGGCGACGGTGAGCAGGTATCCGGAGCCGTGGGTGCCGATGGCGTCCAGACCGGCCGCGCGCAGGGCCCGCCGCACGGCGGCCACCCGGTTGCGGACCTGGACGTCCGCGCTGGCCGGAGGATGGTCGCCCCAGGCGGCGTCCATCAGGCGGGACACCGGGACGACCCGGTTGGCCTCCAGCAGCAACGCGGCGAGCATGGCCCGGCTGCGGGGGCCGCCGACGCGTACGGTCCGCTCGTCGAGGCAGACCTCGACCGGGCCGAGCAGCCGAAACATGACCGCCGGCACCATTCGCTCCCCCCGAAGCGCGCGGACCCGGGCGGCCACGATGGACCGTGATCGCCCTCCGGCCACACCCTAGACGAGTTCGCGCACTGTCAGGGGGCGGCGGCGGCCCCGGCCCGGCGACGCCGGGAGTGCCGGCGGTAGAACGTGACCAGGAATATCGCCTGGAGCGTGCCCTCGACGACGAGGACCACCGCGCCGTCCACTGCCGCGAGCAGGCTTCCGCCGGTGGCACCGGCCAGCACCGCCGAGCCGGCCTGGATCGCGCCGTGCACGACGATCGGGACGCCGAACACGAGGAAGCTGGACAGCGCGACGGCGCTGCCCAGCACCACCGCCACCGCGTAGATCCGCACCGCGCGGCGCTCGTGCGGCGGCAGGACGGCGGACGGGTCGCCGGTGGACGCCGCCACCCGGCCGGGCAGCGCCGCGTGGAGGCAGCGGCGCAGCACGTGCCGGGCGTACGCGAAGCCGTCCTGGAACAGGTTGCGGCACCGCAGCAGGTCGAGCAGGACGAAGTAGCAGTCGGTACGCATGTAGACGTGCAGTTGCAGCACCATCGACATGACGATCACCAGCACGACCGCGGACAGCAGCCCCTCGGCGAGCGGGTGCGGCCGGGCGTACGCGACGACCAGCAGCGCGACGCAGACGACGGCGAGGTCCCAGAGCACGCCGCTGAGGTAGACGCGGTACCGGTAGCGGCGCGGCACCGACCAGATCGCTGTCACGTCGGTCTCCAGGACCAGATGGTGCAGCCGGGTGGCGAACCGGATCCGGGCCGGCGCGCCGAGCGACCGGGCCGCGACCAGGTGGCTGAACTCGTGCAGCACGGCCGTCACGGAGAACAGAGCGGTGTTGACGAGCACGGCCAGGCCGACGTAGTCGGTCCAGAAGAAGTCCCGGTACGACGGCAGCAACTCGGGGCGGCGTACCACTGTGGCCAGCGTCGCCGCGACCAGCGCGAGGTAGGCCACCTTCGCGGCGGGGCCGAAGAGCCACCGCACGTGCCGGGCCCGCAGGCGGGGCAGATGTGGCCGGTCCTCGCGGTGGCCGGCGCCGGAGGGACGGCCGTCGACCTCGGCGACCAGGCCCGCGTCCCGCAGCGCGAGCACCAGGTCCACGAGATCGAGGTCGACGTCGTGGTCGGCGGCGATGCGTTCCTCGGCCGCGCCGACCGGCACGCCGGCGTCGAGCAGTTCGACGGCCCGGGCACCGATCGCGGGCAGCTCCACGAACTCGCCGACGTCCGGCCGGCCCACCACCACCGAGTCCGGGTCGTCGTCGGAGGGCCGGATCCGCAGCGGGTGGAACCGCACCCGCGTCGCGGCGCCCACCGCCGGTACGGCCTCGATCTCGACGGCGGTCATCGCCCGGGCCTCACGCGCTGTCCGGGCCGCACGAGGGGCAGCCGGGGTCCCGCGGCACGTCGATGAAGTAGTGGTGGTCCCAGCGCGCGACGTTCTGGTGGAAGACCCGCCCGGCGACCTGCTGGGGCAGCCCGGCGAGGTGGTAGAGCACCTCCAGCGCGCAGAGGTGACCGGTCACGTTGGCGGTGGCGGCGATCACCGCGTTCGGCCGTTCCCCGCCGCGCAGCGGCGAGCCGTCGGTCTGGATCTCGTGCTTGTCCGGCCGCCGCCTCAGGCAGGTGTGGCAGCCGGTACGGCCCGGAAGGAACGAGCCGACGACTGTCATCGGCCCGGTGTAGAGCGCCATGAACCACGGCGTGCCGGTACGCAGGGCCGCCTCGTTCGTCCAGTCCTGGATGTGGTCGACGGGCCGGTCCGCGCAGAGGACGAAGGCGTCCCGCCCGTTCATCAGCGGCACCAGGTCGTCGGCGGAGCGCACCTGGCACTCCTCCCCTGTCACCTCGACGTGCGAGTTCATCGCCCGCAGCCGGTCCACGGCGACCTTCACCTTCGGCTGGCCCAGGTCGTTCTCGGTGTAGAGAAGCTGGCGGGTCAGGTTCGGCTCGTCGACGACGTCGAAGTCGGCGCAATGCAGGCCGCCCACGCCGCTGGCGACGAGCCCGGCCGCGACGGCGGTACCGGTGCCGCCGAGACCGAGCACGGTGACCCGGGCACGCCCGATGCGCGCCTGCACCTCGAAGGGCGAGCGGCGCGGCTGGGTGTCGATCCAGGCGTAGAAGTGCCGGGCCCGGTCGTAGCGCTGCGCGGCCTCCGCGGTGAACCCGTCGGGCAGCGGGGCCGCGGCGTCCTCGACGTAGCCCTGCGCGATGAGCTGCTCCACCACCTCGCGGACGCTTTCCCCGTCGATGCCCGGGTGCGTCTCGGCGAGGTCCGCGCAGACCTGGGCCACGTCCCGGGTGCCGTCCAGCAACGTCAGGATGCGGGCGATCGTGCCGTCCTCGTCGTCCTGGATCTCCGACGCGACGCCGTACTGCATCAGACCGATGATCAGCCGGTTCCCCGGCAGGGTGTAGGGCTCGTGGACACTCTTGACACGCGGCTTGAGCATGGGCACCGCAACCTCACAATGCTCGGCGGAAGGCGGGACGGCCGTCACGACGGGAAGCGGCACCCCGGTCGCCGGGGGTGCGTCATGGCGACCGGGGTGCCGCGGCGGATCAGGCGCCGTTGCTCTCGCGGATGACGGTGGTCTCCAGCCGCTCCAGCTTGCGGACCTTCAGCGAGAGCTTCTTCTTGCCGGCCTGCTCGATCGTGGCCTTCTCCATGGACGCCTCCTCGATTCGGGTGCGCCTTCCGCGGTTCCGGAAGGCGAGCCCAGCCTGTCGATCGGCGTCACCGGTCGATCACAAGTCGATCATCAGTGGCCGTGCCGGCCGGCGCTAACATCCGGGTGTGTGGCCCACCCTGTGATGATCGCCCTGATCGGCGTCGATGGCTCCGGCAAGACCACCCAGGCCAAGGCACTCGCGGCGCGGCTGTGCGAGCGGGGTGTCCGGGCGCGGTACTTCGAGAACGCCGGTGGACGGCCGCTGTGGAACCGGCTGGCCCGGGCGCTCGGCCGTCCGGACGGGGTGGCGCTGTTCGGCCGTACCCTCTATCCGGCCCTGGAGGCGACGGTGCGCGCGCTGGCGATGGCCCGGACCGTGGCGGCGGCCCGCCTGACCGGACGGGTGGCGGTGCTGGACCGGTGGACCTGGTGCCAGGACGTGATCATGACGGCCCGGGGTGACCGGGGACGGCGCGTGGTGCGCGCCGCGTACGCGGTCTTCCCCCGCCCGGACGTGGTGTGCTTCCTGGCCACCTCGCCGGAGGTGGCCCAGCGGCGGGTGGCCGCGCGGGGCATCGACACCGAGGAACTGGCGCACCTGCGCGCGCTGGACGCCGCCTACCGGGCGTTGCCGGACTTCGGCACGTTCGTGGCGCTCGACGGCGACGCCGGCCCGGACGAGGTGGCCGCCGCACTGGACGGGGTGGTGCGCGCGGCGCGGTGAGCGCGCGCGGTGGTGCGCGCGGTGTTAATAAGGGGCCCCTCCTCTACCGGAGGCGTTAAGAAGGGGCCCTTCCTTACCCGCGGTCGCGCAGCCAGCGGAGGACGTCGGAGGGCAGCTCGCTGTCCTCGCGCTGCTCGCGCGGCTCGCGGCGTTCGGGTTGCGGGCGAGGGCGGGGGCGCTGCGGGTCGCCGACCATCGTGCGGCTCGGGGCGGTGAAGTCGGCCACCGGCTTGCCGGTGAGCGCCGTCCTGATGGTCCGGGCCACCGCGTCGATCACCTTCGCCTGCACGGCGGAGCCGACCAGGTCGGTGACGTCGTCCGGGTTGGCCGCGATCCCGGCCACGGCGACCTGCGGGGTGAACCCGACGAACGTCTCGGTGGCGTTCCGCTCCGAGCTGCCGGTCTTGCCGGCCACCGGGCGGCCGACGATCCGGTCGACGGCGGTGGCGGTGCCGCCGTTGCACTGCCCGAACGAGGACTGCTGGCCGACCGGGCAGCGGGCCGCGTCGGTGGCGGCGCGGGCCACGTCCGGGTCGAGCACCCGCTTGCAGGACGGCTGCGCCACGTCGACGGGGCGGCCGTCGGGCGTGGTCACCGAGACCACCGGCAGCGGCGTGCAGTACGTGCCCTCGGCGGCCACCGTGGCGTACGCGTTCGCCAGGTCCAGCGGAGTGGTGGCGGCCACGCCGAGGGTGAACGCGCCCCAGTTGGCGGCGTTGTCGCGGGCGAACGCGGCGTCGGAGTCGGCCCGGAAGGTGATGCCGAGGCGCTGGGCCATCTCCACCACCTTGTCCTCGCCGACCTGTTCGGCCAGCCAGACGAAGTACGTGTTGACGGAGCGGCCGAAGCCGTCCCACATCATCCGGTAACCGTCCATCCACTGCGGGTTGGCGTTCGCCGGGCACCACGTGCCGTTGCAGTTGCCCTCGTCGTCCGAGGCGTACCGGGTGGGCAGCCGGCTCGGGGCGTCGAAGCCGGTGGACAGCGGCTTGCCGGCCTCGAGCGCGGCCAGCATGGTGAACATCTTGAACGTCGAGCCGGCCTGGTAGCCGTCGACGCTGGCGCCGCCGGAGATCAGCGGGTTGACCGTGTTCGGGCGGTTGGCCTGCCCGGCGGGGTTGGCGTCGAGGCTGTAGTGCCGGTTCACCGCCATGGCGAGCACCCGGCCGGTGCCGGGCTCGACCGCCGCGATCGGCAGCGCGCGCTTGTTGCCGTACCCGTAGACCTTGGTGGCCTGCTCCTGCGCGGTCTGCTGGATCTTCGCGTCGAGCGTGGTGACGACCCGGTAGCCGCCGCGGCGCAGCGCCTGCTCCCGCTCCTCGGGGGTGCTGCCGAAGGCCGGCTGGGTGAGCCACCAGCGGCGCAGGTAGTCGCAGAAGAAGCCCCAGTCGTCGTGCCCCTGGGCGGTGGCGGTGCAGCCGTTGGGCTGGGCGGTCGGGCGCAGCGTCAGCGCCTCGGCCTTCGCCGCGGTGGCCTGCGCCGGGGTGATCGCGCCGGTCTCGGCCATCGCGTCGAGCACGTACCCGCGCCGGACCAGCGCCTGGCCCTTGTCGCCGTCGATCGGGCTGTACGCCTCGGGCGACTGGACCAGGCCGGCGAGCAGCGCCGCCTCGCCCAGCGTCAGGTCGGCCGGGGCCTTGCCGAAGTAGCGCTGGCTCGCGGCGGCGACGCCGTACGCGCCGGAGCCGAAGTACGCGATGTTGAGGTAGCGGTTGAGGATCTCGTCCTTGGACAGCGACTGCTCCAGCGCGTTCGCGTACCGGATCTCCTGGAGCTTGCGCCCGACGGTCTGCTCGGTGGCGGCCTGCCGCTCCTCGGCGGTGCGGTTCGGGTCGGTCTTGAGCACGTTGCGGACGTACTGCATGGTCAGCGTGGAGCCGCCCTGCTCGGTGCCGCCACCCTTGACGTTCGCCACCAGCGCGCGGGCGATGCCGCGCAGGTCCGTGCCGCCGTGCGAGTAGAACCGCCGGTCCTCGGCCGCGATGATCGCCTGCCGCATCGCCGGGGCGATCTCGGCCAGCGGCACGTCGGTGCGGTTCACGTCGTAGAACGTGGTGATCAGCGTCTTGCCGTCGTTGGCGTAGAGGTAGGAGCGCTGCGGCTGCACGGGGGTGCGCAGCGCGTCCGGCAGGTCCGCGTACGCGCCGAGCGCCGCCCGGGCGGCGAACCCGCCGAGCAGGCCGCCGGGCAGCGCGGCGACCGCGAGAACGAGCCCGGCGAGCAGGCCGGCCAGCAGCACGGTGAACAGCCGCGACAGCGGCGACCTGGGAGACGGCATGGACTCCAGGATTGCCACGAAAGCCGCCTACCGGCCACCCCGCCAGGCAACTGTCAGTTACCTCACGGCGACCGTTCAGCTGGAGAACCGGTCATCCCGCCCCGAGTGGCCCCTTCGGTGACGCGGGCGGCACGGGTGCGGCGGCGACGCTCGCCGCGGCCGCGTCCCGGGCGATGGTCTCGGGCACCAGGCGGCCGCCGCGGTAGCCGATGCCGATGCCCGCGACCAGTACGAAGATCGCGCCGAACGTCTGGAGCGAGCCGATCAGCGCGCCGCCCAGGCCGAGCAGCGGGGCGGCGATCATCAGCATGGTCCCGTCGCCGTAGGAGAACATCCCGGACCGGGCGACCGACCAGCCGGTGAGGAACCAGCCGGCGCTGTAGAGCGTGGCGCCGAACAGCACGATGCCGCGCGCGGTCACCCCGAACACCGGCGTCTGCTCGGCCAGCCCGGCGAACGGCAGCATCAGCACCATCCCGCCGATGCTGGCCAGCAGCCCGGCCAGCGCGACGCGGCGGCAGCGGGTGGCGGCGAGCAGGCCGGTGAGCGCGAGCAGGGCGAGCAGCCCGAGCCACACCGAGGCCACCCAGCCGACCAGGTAGAGCGGCCGGCCGTCGGCCGGATACGGGTCGTTGCCCACGCCGCCGTCGCTGGCCATCGCCACCACGCCGTAGAGGACCGCGTACGCCGGCAGCAGCCAGACCGCCGCGCGGGCGAACCGGCGGATCGACCAGGCCCAGGTCGCGTCGGTAGCCGGCGCCCCCGGGCCCGGCTCGGAGACGAACGGCAGGACCCCGAAACCCCCTCCGGTACGCCGGGAGCCGATCGGTCCGGCGGGGTCGTGCGCGCCGGGGACGGGGGTACGGGAGAACAGCCGGTTCGCCGGGTCCTTCATGCCTCACCTCGTTCGCGCCGCGGGCGGCCCGGGACGCGCGACGGCGCTCCGGCCCTGCTCACCACCCGTCCTCAGGACTGATGGTGGCAGCCGCCGGAGCGCCGCATGAGGGATTCTCGGATTTGCCGGTCAGCCCCGCTCGCGCTGGTCCGCCGGGTCGTTCACCAGGCTGGCCGGTGACACCGGCTCCGGCGCGGGCAGACCCTGCGGGGTGTTGCCGCCGGTGGCCTGCGCCTCGGCGACACGTACCTCGTCGTGGATCTGCTGGGCGGCGTCTGCCGCGGCCTGCGCCGCCTCCGCGGCCTCCTGCTCCACCTGACTCGCGTGTTCGGCCGCCTCCGGTGCGGGCAGGTCCCCCACCATCTGGCTCAGCCCACCGAGCGCGCCGCCCATGCCCTCCAGGGCCTTGGTCAGCTCTGCCGGCACGATCCAGACCTTGTTGGCGCTGCCCTGGGCGATCTGCGGGAGTGCCTGCAGGTACTGGTAGGCGAGCACCTTCTGGCTCGGGTTCGCCTGGTGGATGGCGTCGAAGACGGTACGGATCGCCTTCGCCTGACCCTCGGCCTGCAGGATCCGGGCCTGCCGGTCACCGTCGGCGCGCAGCACCGCCGACTGCTTGTCACCCTCGGCGGTGAGGATCACCGACTGCTTGTGACCCTCGGCGGTGAGGATCGCCGCCCGGCGGTCCCGCTCGGCGCGCATCTGCTTCTCCATCGAGTCGCGGATGCTTGCCGGCGGCTCGATCGCCTTGATCTCGACCCGGGTCACCTTGATGCCCCAGCGGCCGGTGGTCTCGTCCAGCACCCCGGAGAGGTGCCTGTTGATCTCGTCGCGGCTGGTCAGCGCCCGCTCCAGGTCCAGCGAGCCGATGACGTTACGCAACGTGGTGACGGTCAGCTGCTCGATGGCCTGGAGGAAGCTGGAGATCTCGTAGGTCGCCCGGACCGAGTCGACGACCTTGAAGTAGAGCACGGTGTCGATCGAAACCACGAGGTTGTCCGAGGTGATCACCGGCTGCGGCGGGAAGCTGACCACCTGCTCCCGCATGTCGACCTTGGTGCGAACCGCGTCGACGAACGGCACCAGCAGGTTGAGGCCGGGGTTGAGCGTGCGCTTGTACTTACCGAGCCGCTCCACCACGTCCTGCCGCTGCTGCGGCACGATCCGTACCGCCTTGAACAGCGTCACCACACCGATCAACGCCACCGCGATCATCAGGATCGCCAGAAACTCCATACCGTTCACCTTTTCGCTTCGGGCAGCTCGCCCGGGGTGGAAATGTCGTCCTGCCATACCAGGGCGGTAGCGCCCCGGACCTTTATCACCTGCACCCGCTCACCCTCGGCATACGTGCGCGTCGCGTCGTACGAGCGGGCCGTCCACAGCTCACCATCGATCTTGACCATGCCCCGCTCGGCGTCTACCACCTCCAGGACCACGGCGGTGGCCCCTTCCAGCGCCTCGATCCCGAACGGCTGCTCGCCGGTCTCCAGGGCCGGCCGGGCGTGCCGCCGGACCACCGGACGGGCCACCACCACCGACAGCGCCGACACCACCGCGAAGATCGCCACCTGAAGCGCCACCGGCGCACCGAGCGCCGCGGCGCCGGCGGCGGCGAACGCCCCGACCCCGAACATGATCAGGAAGAGCGTCGTCGTGAATATCTCGGCGACCGCCAATACCACACCTAAAACGATCCAGAAGACGGCGTCCACGAGAACAATCCTGACACGTCAACGCACGTGTCATCGAACTGTCATGATCGCTAGGCTCGGCACGGCGTTACCGCGCCCCCCGGCCGACGAGGAGGACGACATGTCCCTGCTGCCCGAGACCGCGCGTCAGGTGGACCTGCTGGTCGCCCGGACCCAGGCCGAAGGGCGAGGTCCCTCGCTCGCCCTCGGCGTGGTCCGCGACGGTCACCTGGCCCACCTGGCCGTCGCCGGCGAGACGCCCCGCCCGGACGGCGACCTGCAGTACCGGGTCGGCTCGATCACCAAGACCATGACCGCGGTGCTGGTGATGCAGCAGCGCGACGCCGGCCGGCTGGCGCTCGACGACCCGCTGGACGCGCACCTGCCGGGCACCCCGGTCGGCAGGGCGACCGTACGCCAACTGCTCGGCCACGTCAGCGGGCTGCAACGCGAGCCGGACGGCGGCTGGTGGGAGCGGGCCGGGGGCATGGACCTGGACACCCTGCTCGCCGGGCTGACGCCCGACAAGATCGCCCACCCGCCACACTTCGTCTACCACTACTCGAACCTCGCGTACGGGCTGCTCGGCGCCGTGCTGGAGCGGATCACCGGCACGCCGTGGGCGGACCTGCTGACCGAACGGCTGCTGACGCCGCTGGGCATGCGCCGCACCACGTACCACCCCACCGAGCCGTACGCCCGGGGCTACGTCGTGCACCCCTGGCACGAGACGCTACGGGAGGAGCCGCTGACCGACAGCGGGGCGATGGCAGCGGCCGGCCAACTCTGGTCGACGGTCGAGGACCTGGGCCGCTGGGCCGCGTTCCTGGCCGACCCGGACCCGGCGGTGCTCTCCCCCGCCACGCTCGCCGAGATGTGTGCCCCCGTGGTGATCAACGACCTCGACTCGTGGACCGGCGGGCACGGCCTCGGCATCGAGCTCTACCGCGTCGGCGACCGGGTGCACGTCGGGCACGGCGGCTCCATGCCCGGTTACGTCGCCGGCCTGGCCGTGCACCGGCCCACCCGTACCGCCGTGGTCAACTTCGCCAACTCGTACGGGCTGCGCGGCCACCACATCGGCGCGCTCGGCCGGGAAGCGCTCACGCTGGTGCTGGACGCCGAACCGGCCGTGCCCGCCCCCTGGCGCCCGGCCGACCCGCCCGCCGCCGACGTGGCCGCGCTGACCGGCCGCTGGTGGTGGATGGGCGGCGAGTACGAGTTCCGCGTCGACGCCGCCGGGGACCTGGTCGGCGGCCTGGTGGGCAAGCCACTGCTCCGGTTCACTCCCGAGGGACCGGACCGGTGGCGGGGCCGCTCCGGCTCCCAGGACGGCGAGATCCTCACCGTCCTCCGCGACGGTTCCGGCACCCCGGTAGCCCTGGACATGGCGACATTCGTCCTGACCCGCTCCCCCGACCAGGCCCCCTGACCCCCCGCTCTCGCCCCGCTCTCGCCTCCCGCCGCCCTCGCCCTCGCCACCCCCGCCCCGCCCCTGTCCCCGCCCCGCCCCGCCCCGCCCCGCCCCGTCGATCTTGCAGTTGTGGCCCTCATTTCGCCCTGCTATGCCCGATCCGTGGGGGACCACGACTCCATGATCGACGCACACCCGCACCGTCCACCGCAGTGATCAAGGAGTTCGTGTCGGCGTTGATCCTCGGGCCGGGACGGGGGTTCCGGGGTCCCGGGCACGGTCGCCCCCGGCCCCAACCGCAACCACCCCGGGCGCAAGCCGAGCTGCTACCCCGAGCCGCAACCACTCACCCGGGCTCGGTGACGAAGTCGATCAGGCGCTCCATCGCGTTGATCAGCGGCGTCTCCACGTCGGCGAAACTATCCACCCGGGACAGGATGTGTCGCCACATGTCGGCCGGCTCGGCCACCCCGAGCGCCGCGCAGACGCCCTCCTTCCAGGGCTGTCCGGGCGGCACCACGGGCCACCCGGGAATGCCGAGCGCCGCCGGGCGTACCGCCTGCCACACGTCGACGTACGGGTGCCCGGTGACCAGCACGTGCGGCGAGTTCACCCGCGCCACGATCCGGCTCTCCTTGGAGCCGGGCACGAGGTGGTCGACGAGGACGCCGAGCCGGCGACCAGGGCCGGGCGCGAACGCGCGTACCTCGTCGGCGAGCGCGTCGATGCCGTCCAGCGGCTCCACCACCACGCCCTCGACGCGCAGGTCGTCGCCCCAGATCCGCTCGACCAGCGCGGCGTCGTGCACGCCCTCGACCCAGATCCGGCTGGCCTTGGCGACCTGCGCCCGTACGCCGTCCACCGCGATCGAGCCGGACGCGGTACGGCGGCGCGCGGCGGGCACCGGGGTGCGGGCGGGCCGCCGCAGCGTGACCGGCCTGCCGTCGAGCAGGAACGCGGCGGGCAGCAGCGGGAAGTTGCGGCGCCGCCCGTGGCGGTCCTCCAGCACCACCGCGCCGGAGTCGAAGCCGACCACCGCGCCGCAGAACCCGGAGTCGGCGTCCTCGACCACCAGGTCGGGTTCGGCGTCGACCTCGGGGGTCACCTTCCGCCGCCGCCAGTCGCCGGCCAGCACGTCGCCGTCGTATCGCCCCGCCATGCCGGAGACGCTAACCAGCGTCCCGGCGTGTCGCTCGCCGACGCGCCGACCGGGCGATCATCCGTCGGCACGAAACGGTGCGAAGGGGGTAGTTGGGACCAGGTAGCGCCGCCGGAGCGGCAGCCGAGACAGCAGCGGCGCGGAGCACGTACCCTTTCCGCATGTCCTCCCCCGCAGCGGGCGCGGCCACACTGGCTCCGCGCCGGTCGAGCCGGTTCGTCGCCTGGGTGCGTGCCTGGCGAGCCGGCCTGGTGCCGTTCGACGAGGTGGCCGACGCCGTGGCCGGCGACGAGGAGCACCTCGTCGCCGACGCCCCCGGCACCTGGACCGACGTGTCGTTGCGGGAGGCGCTGCCCAGCCTCGCCAAGCACTCGCCCGACGACATCCGGCTGGTGCTGCCCGCGCCCGGCGACCCGCGGGGCCTGCCCGGCCCGGGCGCGTTCGCCGGGGCGGCGCTGGTGGCGGGCGAAGCGGTGGTGGCGAGCGGGATGGGGCTGGTGCCCGAGGTCCGCACGCACACCTCCGGCTCGGGGATGACCTGGGAGACGGTGCTGTGGCGGGTCCACCCGCTGCCGGTGGACGCGCCGAAGGCGTCGCTGACCACGCCCGGCGCCGCGGAGGCCGAGGCCGAACTCGCCGCCGTGCTGGCCGAGACCACCGCCACGCTGACCCGGCTGGACGTCGCGCAGTGGCGGCCCGAACTGGCCGGTGCGCTCGCCGCGCTGCGCCGCCCGGACGGCGCCACCGACCTGCCGCCCGGCTTCGACCCGCGGGCCCGCCGCCTGTTCGCCCGCGCCGCCGTACTGGATCGGGTGCTCGCGCTGGCCGGGGAGAGCGCGCCCGGCGGCGCGGTGAACACCTACGAGGCGCAGCAGCGGGACGCGGCGCTGCGGCCGCTGACCACCGCGTGCCGGCAGGCCCTGGTGGCCGCCTGCAACGCGCCGCTGCGCCTCTAGCACCGCGGCGGCGGAGCCGCACGCGACCCGCGGCTCAGACCTCGTCGATCAGGTCGGCCACGGAGTCGACGATCCGCGACGGACGGTACGGGTACCGCTCCGCCTCGATCCGGCTGCTGATGCCGGTGAGCACCAGGATCGTCTCCAGCCCGGCCTCCAGCCCGCACAGGATGTCGGTGTCCATCCGGTCGCCGATCATCGCGGTCGACTCGGAGTGCGCGTCGATGGTGTTCAGCGCGGAGCGCATCATCATCGGGTTGGGCTTGCCGACGAAGTACGGGTCGACGCCGGTGGCCTTCGAGATCATCGCCGCCACCGAGCCGGCCGCCGGCAGCGCGCCCTCCATCGACGGGCCGGTGGCGTCCGGGTTGGTGCAGATGAACCGGGCGCCGTCGTCGATCAGCCGGATCGCCTTGGTTATCGCCTCGAAGCTGTAGGTGCGCGTCTCCCCCAGCACCACGTAGTCCGGGGCGAAGTCGCTGAGCACGTACCCCACCGCGTGCAGCGCCGTGGTCAGGCCGGCCTCACCGATCACGTACGCGGTGCCGCCCGGCCGCTGGTCGGCCAGGAACTGGGCGGTGGCCAGCGCCGAGGACCAGATCGCCTCCTCCGGCACGTCCAGCCCCATCCGGGCCAGCCGGGCCTGGAGGTCACGCGGGGTGTAGATGGAATTGTTCGTCAGCACCAGGAACGGCTTGCCGGAGGCGCGCAGCTTCTTGACGAACTCCGGGGCGCCGGGCACCGGCTGCCCCTCGTGCACCAGCACGCCGTCCATGTCGGTGAGCCAGCTCTGCACCGGCTTGCGGTCAAGCATCGTGTCGTCCCCAGGGGTGTCGTCGGGTCGGGCTCACGGCCGGCGGGCCGGGGGCACGCAGCACAACGCCGGGCAGGTGTCCCAGGCCGGCAGCTCGCCGAGGTGGCGGCGCAGGTTCTCCCCGTTCGGGGCGGTGCGCTCCAGCACCAGCTCGCGGACCATCGCCACGAACCGCGGGTCGACTCCCGGCGTGCCGGCGCGGACGAAGTCCAGGCCGAGCTGCTTGGCCGTCTCCAGCGCCTCGGTGTCCAGGTCCCACACCACCTCCAGGTGGTCGGAGACGAAGCCGATCGGGCTGACCACCACGCTCGTCACGCCCCGCTCGGGCAGGGTGGCCAGGTGGTCGTTGACGTCCGGCTCCAGCCACGGCACCTGCGGCGGCCCGGACCGGCTCTGCCAGACCAGGTCGTACGGCAGGTCGGGCGCGGCCGCGGCGTGCACCAGCCGGGCGACCTCCTCCAGCTGGGCGGTGTACCGGCCGCCGTGCGGGCCGGCGGTGGCGGCCGCGGACATCGGGACGGAGTGGGCGGTGAAGACCAGCCGGGTGCTGTCCCGCTTCGCCGGGTCGAGCTGGGCCAGCGCGGCGCGTACCGCGTCGGCGTGCGGCTCGATGAAGCCGGGGTGGTCCCAGAACTGGCGCAGCTTCTCGATCAGCGGGGCGTCCGGGCCGACCGCGGCGCGGGCCGAGGCGATGTCCTCCTGGTACTGACGGCAGGAGGAGTAGCCGCCGTACGCGCTGGTGACGAACGCCAGCGCCCGGGTGATCCCGTCGTCGCGCATCCGCGCCACCGTGTCGGCGAGCATCGGATCCCAGTTGCGGTTGCCCCAGTAGACCGGCAGGTCGACGCCGTTGGCGGCGAAGTCCTCCCGGATCGCCGCGAGCAGGTCACGGCACTGCTGGTTGATCGGAGACACCCCGCCGAAGTGCAGGTAGTGCTCGGCGACCTCGGCCAGCCGCTCCGGCGGCACCCCCCGCCCCCGGGTCACGTTCTGCAGGAACGGGAGAACGTCCTCGGGCCGCTCCGGGCCGCCGAACGAGACCAGCACCAACGCGTCGTACGCCATGGGGCCATTGTTCCTCGCCCGCCGTGACGGCGTGGCGACGCCCCCTGGTCGGCGCGGTGACCACCCGGGCCGCGACGTGTTAACAGGGGCCCCTTCCGCTGCACGAGGCGTTAAGAAGGGGCCCTTCCTTACATCTCAGGCGCCGATGGCGTGGTAGCCGCCGTCGACGTGGACGATCTCGCCGGTGGTGGCCGGGAACCAGTCGGACAGCAGCGCCAGGCAGGCCCGCGCGGCCGGCTCCTGGTCGGTGAGGCTCCAGCCCAGCGGGGCCCGCTGGGTCCAGGCGTCCTCGAACTGGTCGAAGCCGGGGATGGACTTGGCCGCGATGGTCCGCAACGGGCCGGCCGCGACGAGGTTGCTGCGGATGCCCTGCTTGCCCAGGTGCAGCGCCAGGTAGCGGGAGGCGGACTCCAGCCCGGCCTTGGCCACGCCCATCCAGTCGTAGACGGGCCACGCCTTGGTGGCGTCGAACGTGAGGCCCACCACGGCGCCACCGGCGGACATCAGCGGCAGCGCGGCCATGGCGAGGGACTTGTACGAGTAGGTGGAGACCTGGAGCGCGGTGGCCACGTCCGCCCAGGGGGCGTCGAGGAACCCGCCGCCGAGGCAGCTCTGCGGGGCGAACCCGATCGAGTGCACCACGCCGTCGAGGCCGTCGACGTGCTCGCGTACCTTGTCGGCCAGCCCGGCCAGGTGTTCCTCGTTGCTGACGTCCAGCTCGATCACCGGCGCCGGTTCGGGCAGCCGCCTGGCGATCCGCTCCACCAGGGAGAGCCGGCCGTAGCCGGTGAGCACGACCTGTGCGCCGTTCTCCTGGGCGAGTTTCGCCACCGAGAAGGCGATCGAGGCGTCGGTGATGACGCCGGTGACCAGCAGCCGCTTACCGGCGAGAAGTCCGGACATTGCGTGTCTCCTCCGTGTGCTCTGCTCAGTGGCCCATGCCGAGGCCGCCGTCGACCGGGATGACGGCGCCGGTGACGTATCCGGCCGCGTCCGAGGCGAGCCAGGTGACGACGCCCGCGACCTCGTCCGGGGTGGCCATCCGGCCGGCCGGGATCGACTTGCGGATCTCCGCCTTGCGCTCCTCGGGCAGGCCCGCTGTCATGTCGGTGTCGATGAAGCCGGGCGCCACCACGTTCGCGGTGATGTTGCGGGTGCCCAGCTCGCGGGTGATCGAGCGGGCCACGCCGACCAGGCCGGCCTTGCTGGCCGCGTAGTTGACCTGGCCCGCGCCACCGGAGAGACCGACCACCGAGGAGATGAAGATCATCCGCCCCCAGCGGCCGCGGAGCATCTTCGTCGAGGCCCGCTTGGCGACCCGGAACGAGCCGGTCAGGTTGGTGTCGAGGACTCGGGCGAACTGCTCCTCGGACATCCGCATGATCAGCGTGTCGTCGGTGATGCCGGCATTGGCTACCAGCACCTCCACCGGTCCGAGCTCGGCCTCGATCGCGGTGAACGCGGCGTCGACCGACTCGGCGTCGGTCACGTCGCACCGCACCCCGAACAGGCCCTCGGGAGCTTCACCGCTGCGGTACGTCACCGCCACCCGGTCGCCCTGCTTGGCGAACGCCTGCGCGATGGCCAGGCCGATCCCCCGGTTTCCGCCAGTCACCAGCACGGTTCGGGCCACGGATCCCCCTCTGCTCAGTGATCTCTCGGACGGTCGGAGCCTAGGGGTTACCGACAGGTAAGCGCTAACCCGCGCAGGTCACGGCGTCGGCCCCGGCCGTGGTCGCCCGAGGTCCGCGAGGGCGGGCGGCCGCACGCGCGACACCCGCACCCCCGGTGTACGATGATCGCGTCTGCGGGTCGCTCTGTGCCCGCGCCGGGCCCCACCGACCGCAGGAGGTGATCGCTGTGCGAGATAGCGATCCTCCCAGTCGTGGCCGGGCCCACCGTCAGCCCCGCTGAGCCACGGCTCCGTCGACGCGGCTGACCCGCTTCCCGCCCTCCGCACCGCATCCGCTCTCCGGCGCACACGCCGGGGTGTGGCCTGCCGCGCGGCGGAGCACCCGGTCACGACTTCGTGCGCGTACGCCCCCGCCCCCACGGCCCGCACCGGGCCGCTGTCGCCACGGAGCACACCCATGAGCCGTTACGTCGCCCCGCTGGGCTTCACCCTCGCCGCCGTCTGGGTGGCCGTCCTGTTCGTGCTGGTCGGCGGCGGTCACTGACCGCCGCCGGCCAATTCCGGCTCAGACGAGCCGGGACGTCCAGAGCAGACTCAGCCCGCCCGCGCACAGCGCCAGCAGCAGCGCGATCCCCGCGTACCACTGGGTGATCTCACGCGGCTCGGTCCGGTAGCCGATCGAGCTGCCCATGTCCTGGTAGACCTGCTTCAGCTCGCTGGCCGACGCCGCCTCGTAGAAGAAGCCCTGCGTGGTCTCCGCGAGCTGGGACAGCGCGGTGCGGTCCACCGGCACCCGCTGGAGCTGCCCGCCGATGTCGACCTGCCCGGAGTCGGTGCCGAACGCGATGGTGGACACCGGCACGTTCGCCGCCTGCGCCGCCGCCGCGGCCTCCTCCACCGACCGGCCCGACGTCCGGTAACCGTCGGACAGCAGCACGATGCGGGCCGGCGGGATGCCGGCGGCGCCGTCGGCCGGCACCGAGCGGATCGCCTCCAGGCAGGTGAAGACCGCCTCACCGGTGGCGGTCGCCTCAGCCAGCACCAGCCCGTCGATGGCGGTGGTGACCGCGGCCCGGTCCTTCGTCGGCGGCACCAGCACGTTCGCCGACTTGGCGAACGAGACGAGCCCCAGGTTGTAGCTCTGCGGCAGCTCGCCGACGAACTGCTTGGCCGCCTCCTGCGCCGCCTCCAGGCGGTTCGGCGACACGTCGTCGGCCTGCATCGACAGCGACACGTCGATGGCGAGCATCACCGTGGCCCGCTCCAGCGGCTCCCGGGTGTCGATCGCCGGGCGGGCCAGCCCGGTCGCCAGCACCAGCAGGCAGAGCAGGAACGCGGTGGCCGCCACGTGCCGCCGCCAGCCCAGTCCCTTCGGCGCGACCGTACGCAGCAGGTCGACGTTTGTGAACCGCAGCGCGTACTGCCGGCGGTGCAGTTGCCGCCAGACGTACGCGGCGGCGAGGGCGAGCACCGGCAGCACGGCCAGCAGCCACCACGGTTGCAGAAAACGGATCATCGAGTCGTCCCTCGGGTGCGGGCGTGCCGCTGCGCGGCGACGAAACGCACCATGTCCAGCAGCCAGTCTCGGTCGGTGCGCAGGCGCAGGTGGGCCGCGCCCGCGGCGCGCAGTTCGGCGGCGATCGCCCCGCGCTGGGCGGCCGCCGCCTCGGCGTACCGGCGGCGCAGGCCCGGGTCGGCGGTCTGCACCTCGTGCAGTTCCCCGCTCTCCGGGTCGACCACCGGCAGCACCCCCACGTCGGGCAGTTCCAGTTCCCGCGGATCGACCACCTCGACGGCCAGCACGTCGTGGCGGACCCGCAGCTTACGCAGCGGCCGGCCCCACTGCTGCGGCGGCGCGAGGAAGTCGGAGATCACCACCGCCACGCCGCGCCGCCGGGGCGGCCGGTTGAGCATGTCGACGAGCACGCCGAGATCGCTGCGGCCGGGCCGGATCTCGGCCCCGGCGACCGCCCGCAGCAGCCCCTGAGCCTCCTTGCGGCCGGAGCGGGCGGGCAGCCGCAGCATCGTGCCCGGCCCGCCGGTGCCGACCACCGCCCCGATCCGGTTACCGCCCCGCACGGTGAGATGGGCCAGCGCGGCGACGGCGGCGACCGCCACGTCCCGCTTGAGCCACCGCCCGGTGCCGAAGTCCAGGCTGGCCGACATGTCCACGGCCAGCCAGGTCTCCAGTTCGCGGTCGGCCACCGTACGCCGCACGTGCGGCGTGGTGGTACGGGCGGTGACCGGCCAGTCCATCCGGCGCACGTCGTCGCCGGGCCGGTACTCCCGGGACTCCCCCGCCTCGCTGCCCGGTCCGGGCAGCAGCCCGGCGTAGTCGCCCTGGAGCAGGCCGTCCAGCTTGCGGGTGACCATGAGCTGGAGCCGGGCCAGCGCGGCCCCCGAGCGGTCGCCGGTGGCGCTCAGCGGGGTGGGCGGGCTCACGGCCGCTGCCCGGGCCACCCGTTGTGCGGCACGGCCGGCGGCGGTGGTGTGGCCTGCTGGCGGGGCGCGACGGCGGGCAGCGGAATGGTCGACATCACCCGGTGCACGATGTGGTCGGCCGGTACGTCGTCGGCGAGCGCGTCGTAGCTGAGCACCAGCCGGTGGCGCAGGATGTCCGGCGCGATGTCCTGCACGTCCTGCGGCAGCGCGTAGTCCCGGCCGCGCAGCAGCGCCAGCGCCCGGGTGGCCCGGACCAGGCCGAGCGAGGCGCGCGGGCTGGCGCCGTACTGGATGAGCTGGGCGACGTCGGGCATGCCGTGCTCGGCCGGCGCCCGGGTGGCGAGCACCAGCCGGACCGCGTAGTCGACCAGCGCGTTGTGCACGAACACCTGGTCGGCCTTGTGCTGGAGGGCGACCAGGTCCGGGGTGTCGAACACTCGGGCCGGCTCGGGCGGCTTCACGCCCATCCGGTAGACGATCTCGCGCTCCTCGGCGTCGGTCGGGTACCCCACGACGATCTTCATGAGGAACCGGTCCCGCTGCGCCTCCGGCAGTGGGTAGACGCCCTCCTGCTCGATCGGGTTCTGGGTGGCCATGACCAGGAACGGGTCGGGCACCCGGTGGCTCTCGCCGCCGATGGAGACCTGCCGCTCGCTCATCACCTCCAGCAGCGCCGACTGCACCTTTGCCGGCGCGCGGTTGATCTCGTCGGCGAGCAGGAAGTTCACGAAGACCGGGCCCAGCTCGACGTCGAACTTCTCACTGGACTGCCGGTAGATCCGGGTGCCCATGATGTCGGCGGGCACCAGGTCGGGGGTGAACTGGACCCGGGCGAACGAGCCACCGACGACCCGGGCCAGGGTCTCCACGGCCAGCGTCTTGGCCACGCCGGGCACGCCCTCCAGCAGGCAGTGGCCCCGCGCCAGCAGCGCGACGAACATCCGCTCGACCATCCGGTCCTGGCCGACGATCACCCGCTTGGTCTCGAACAGCGCCCGCTCCAGCAGCGTGGCGTCCTGGGCCGGGGTGGTGCCCGCCGGGGGCGGCGCGTCCGGCGCCGCCTCGGTCGGGTTCGGCACGTCGGGTGTGGTCGGCTGGGCCACCGGTCCTCCACAGCAGGGTCGTCGTCGCGGCGTGGTGCGTATCAAGACTGTCATGCCTCCCTGAGAGCCGAGGGTGGGAGAGGCACGATTTTCGCCGCGCCGTCCGGCCACGCCGCCCGGGTGTTCATGAAACGCTGAACACGGGTGGACAACAAGGGGTCCGCCGTGTGTACGATTCACCCGTCGCCGGGCGGCTCCCCCCGTGGCCGCCCGGCGCTAAAACTCCCGGCGTGCCGCCTCTAGACTCGCCCCGGTGACGACTCCCACCCCGGACGAGACGCTGATCTGCTCGGCGCGAGGGTGTCGCGCTCCCGCCGCCTACCAGCTCCGCTGGCACAATCCCCGCCTGCACGCGCCGGACCGGCGCAAGACCTGGCTGGCCTGTCCGGAGCACCGGGGCTCCCTCGGCGACTTCCTCGACGCCCGTGGCTTCCTCCGCGAGGTGGTCCCGCTGCCCTGATCGCCTACGCTCGAAGCGTGAGCGAGCAGATGATCCGAGCCCGTACCGGCGGCGAACACGGCAGGTCGCCCCGATGAGCGGTGACAGCCCCGCCGGCCTGCCGCCTGCCTCGCGCAGCGCGCTGGAGCCCTGGCCGGACACGGTCCGCTGGCAGCCGATCTCCCGCGACCTGATCTGGGTGGAGCTGATCCGGCTCGGCATCGGGCTGGCGGTGACGCTCGTGGTGCTCGGCGCGGCCTGGGCGATGACCGGGCACTGGCTGCTCGGCGCCGCCGTCGGCGGGGCGCTGCTGCTGGGCGTCTGGCGGGCGATCACCATCGTGCGCGCGGTCCGCGCCTGGGGATACGCCGAGCGCGACGACGATCTGCTCGTGCGGCACGGCCTGCTGGTGCGCCGGCTGTCCATCGTGCCGTACTCCCGAATGCAGTTCGTCGATGTGAGCGCCGGTCCGCTGGAGCGCGCCTTCGACCTCGCCACAGTGCAATTGCATACGGCCGCCGCCGCGAGCGACGCCCGCGTGCCCGGTCTGCGCCCGGCCGAGGCGTCCCGGCTGCGCGACCGGCTGACCGCGCTCGGCGAGGACCGGGCGGAGGGCCTGTGAGCGACCGGAACGACCCCGGCGCCCCGCCGCCCCCCGACGACCGGCCCACCCCGGCCACCGGATCGGAGCAGCCGGCCGGTGCGGCGTCGCCGGGCGGGCCGTGGCAGCGACCCGCTCCTGGGTACGGGCCGCCTCCCGAATACGGGCCGCCCGGCCCGGCGACGCCGCCCGGCCCGGATGCGGCGCCCGGGCCGTGGCCGGCGCCGCTGCCGCCGTACCCGGGAATGTGGGGTCCGGTGGCCGGGCCGCCCGCCGGCGGCGAGGAGCCCCGGCAGCGGCTGCATCCGCTCAGTCCGGCGCTGCACGGCGCGAAGTCGCTGGTCGTGGTGATCGCCGGGCTCTCCTGGTCGACGCTGTCGCGGGTCGGGTTCGGCTGGTTCGCGGTGCTGGTCACGGTCTTCGTGCTCGGTGCCACGGTGCTGTCCGTGGTGAGCTGGTGGAACACCGGCTACCACCTGGTCGGCCGCGAGCTGCGGGTCTACGAGGGGCTGCTGTGGCGGCGTACCCGGGCGATCCCACTGGAGCGGTTGCAGGCGGTGGAGGTGGTCCGGCCCCTGCTGGCTCAGCTCACCGGCCTGGCCGAGCTGCGGCTGGAGGTGGTCGGCGGGGGCAAGACCGAGGCGCCGCTGGCCTACCTCAGCGTGGCCGAGGCCACCGCGCTGCGGCAGCGGCTGCTGGCGGTGGCCGGTCGTTCCGCCCCGGTGCCGGCGCCTGCGGCCGAGCCCGGCGCACCGGTCGCGCCCACGCCGGAGGGCCGCCGGCTGCATGCCGTCCGCAACCAGGATCTGCTGGTCAGCCAGTTGCTCACGCCGCAGGCGTTCCTGCTGCCGCTGGGCCTGGTGTTCATCGGCGCCCAGTTCCTCTCCGAGGACTCGTGGTCGTTCATCGCGGTGGCGAGCACGCTCACCGCGATGGCCGGCGTGGTGCTGCAACCGATCCGCCGGGTGCTCGACGACTGGAACTTCCGGCTCGACCGGGACGACGGCACGCTGCGCGTGCACAACGGGCTGCTGGAGACGCGGGTGCAGACCGTGCCGCTGCACCGGGTGCAGACCGTACGGGCGACCTGGCCGCTGCTCTGGCGGATGAAGGGATGGCTGCGGCTGCGGCTGGAGGTGGCCGGTTACTCGGCCGGTGAGGCGGACGACCGCAACCGCCCGGACCGGCTGTTGCCGGTCGGTGACGCGGGCACCGGCGCGCTGGTCGTGGCGGAGGTGCTGCCCGGCGTGCGGCTGGACGCGCTGCCCGCCACGCCGCCCCCGGCACGGGCCCGGTGGCTGCGCCCGCTGAGCCGCAAGGTGGTCGGCGCCGGCTTGGACGAGCGGGTGTTCGTGGCCCGCTCCGGGCTGCTGACCCGCCGGTTGACGCTGGTGCCGTACGCCCGGATCCAGAGCGTGCGCGTCACCCGGGGTCCGGTGCAGCGGATGCTGCGGCTGGCCACGGTGCACGCGGACACCGCCGGTGGGGCCGGGGCGGCAGCGGTCGACCGCGACCTGGCCGACGCGTGGGCGCTGGCCGCGGAGCTGACCGAGCGGTCGCGGGCCGCCCGCCGTGCCGACCGCTGACCCGCCGTACCGACCGCTGGCCGGGCGCCTACCGGGGCTCGGCGGGCACCGCGTCCCGGTCGTCGGCCGCCCGGTCCGGGGTGTCGGCGGCGGCGCCGTCTGCGGGCGGACCGGCGGCGGCGACGGCGGGCTCACCGGCGCGCCGCGCCCGGCGCGCCGCCCACCAGCGCTCGGCCAGGCCGACCACCAGGAACGTCAGGCCCACGTACGCCCAGCCGACCAGCACGTCGATCAGGTAGTGCTCACCGCTGTACATCAGCGTGAACGTCATGGCCAGCGGATACGCGAGCATCAGCGGCCACCAGCGCTTGCGCACCGAGCGCATGAAGAACAGCACCACGAACAGCGCGAACGCGGTGTGCAGCGAGGGCATGGCGGCGACCGGGTTGGAGGCGATCTGCCCGGCGTTGAGCAGGTTGCCCGCGCCGTGCATGCCGACCTCCTTCCAGCCTCGGGTGGAGATCCGGGCGACCTCGGTGAGCAGCCCGTTCTGCGCCGCCCACCACGGCGGCGCGGCCGGGTAGGCGAAGTAGGTGACCAGCCCGGCCGCACACAGGAAGCCCCAGCGGGACATGTACGCGATCCAGCGCCGCCGGTTGCGCATCCACAACACCGCCGCGGCGGCGAACGTCGCCACGAAGTGGGAGAAGTAGATCCAGCTCACCAGCACGTCCCACCAGCGCACCTCGGCCGGGTCGTACAGCCGCTCCTGGAGCCAGATCGTCGGCACCTCGCCGCCGGTGAGCCATCCGGTGAGGAACCGGTCGGCGACGATCAGCTCCATCGCGTGCGGGGTGGCGCCGTTGTCGGCGAACCCCCGGGACAGGTTGTACGCGGCGAGCAGCAGCACCACCGGGATCCAGTCCCGGGCGAACCGCAGGTGGCTGCGCCACGGGCGGTCCGAGTTCCAGGCGACGGTGCCGGCCCAGATCCAGAGGAACGCGTACGCCGGGTCGGTTGGCAGGCCGATGGCGAGCCAGGCGGCGACGAACGCGACGCCCCAGATGGTCATCGCGATCACACGGCGGCGCCCGCCGTCGGGCGACTCGGTGGTCGCGTCGGGGGCGGGGGTCGGAGATTGTGTCTGCTCGGCCATCGCGGACAAGGTTAACGGCGGGCGACGGACGGGCCTGCGGGCGGTCGGGAACGACACGGGCGCGGCGGCTCGGACGCCGGACGGTCCCGGGTCGGCTGCACTAGGCTCGGCCGCATGCAGGAGCAGCCGGAGCCGCCCTTCACGCCGGGCCTGACCGCCCGGGTCGAGCTGACAGTGACCGACGCCGACACCGCGCAGGCGGTCGGCTCCGGGGACGTGCCGGTGCTCGGCACCCCACGGGTGCTGGCGCTGGCCGAGGCGGCCACGGTGGCCGCCACCGCGACCCGGATGCCGTCCGGGTCCACCACCGTCGGCGTGCGGGTCGAGCTGGAACACCGCGCGGCCACCCCGGTCGGGCGTACCGTGGCCGCCCACGCCGAGCTGGTGAAGGTCGACGGCAAGCGGCTGGTCTTCGAGGTGACCGTGACCGACGGGCCCACCGTCGCGGCGCAGGGGCGCGTCGAGCGGGCGCTCGTCGACCGGCAGCGCTTCGTCGAGCGGGCCCTCGGCCCGTCATGACCGCCGGGTTCGCCGAGGTCGCCGCCGGGGTACACGTGCTGCGCGAGCCGGTGCTCGCGGTGAACGTGGTGCTGGTGGTCGGTGACGGCGCGGCGCTGCTGGTCGACACGCTCTCCACCGCCGCGCAGGCCGGGGAGCTGGCGGCGGCGGCGCGGGCGGTGACGCCGTACCCGTGGACGATCGTGAACACGCACCACCACTTCGACCACTGCTTCGGCAACGCCACGCTGGCCGGGCCGGACACCGCGATCTACGCGCACGCCCAGGCCGTGGCGGCGCTGCGGGACCGGCCCGAGGCGCTGCGCCGCGCCGCGTACGAGGAGATGCGCGCCGGGCATCCGGCGCTGGCCGAGGAGCTGGCGCGTACCGAGCTGCGGGCGCCGACACACGAGGTGGCCGAGGAGACGGTGCTCGACGTGGGCGGCCGGCGGGTGGTGCTGCGCCATCCCGGGCACGGGCACACCGACGCCGATCTGGTGGTGCACGTGCCGGACGCGGACGTGCTCGTCGCCGGCGATCTGGTGGAGCAGAGCGGGCCACCGGCGTTCGAGGAGTCGTACCCCCTGCGGTGGCCGGACGCACTGGCCGACCTGCTGCGGCTGACCACGCCCGCGACGGTGGTGGTGCCGGGCCACGGCGAGCCGGTCGGCACGGACTTCGTCCGCGACCAGCACGCGCAGCTCGCGCGGCAGGCGTGGCTGATCCGCGCCGGGCACACCGGTGGCGCCCCGCCGGAGCGGGTGGCGGCCGAGTCGCCGTTCGGCGCCCGACCGGGCCTGATCGCGGCCCGGCGCGGCTACGCCGAGCTGGACGGAACGGCCTGACCGGCGGGGCAGGCCGGGTTCAGCGGGCGTCGGCGAGGATCTCGCGGAGCCGGTTGCGGCACTCGGCGACGAACGCCGGGAACGTGTGCCAGTAGTAGGAGACGCCGCTGGCGGCCACGCCGAGCGCCCAGGCGCGGGCCCGCGCCCAGGTCACGTCGTCCACGCCGAGCGCCTCCCGGTAGGCGTGCCGGGCCGGGGGCGGGAGGTCCCAGATCGGTGCGTGTTCGGCGTCGGGGTGCCCGACGGCGAGGCCGCCGAAGTCGATGACCGCCCGCAACCGGCCGTCGCGTACCAGCAGGTTGGTGGGTTTGAGGTCGCCGTGCAGCCAGACGTACGGCCCGGCGGGTTCGGGCAGGGTGAGGGCCTCGCGCCACAGCCGCTGGAGCGTGCCGACGTCCGTCTCGTCCCCGATCAGGGTCCGGCAGTCGTCGAGCGCCGGGGAGATCCAGGTGTCGCAGGGCCGCAGGCTGCCGCCGCGGTATCCGCTCAGCGGGCCCGCGCGGGTCGCGCCGAGCAGGTCGGCCGCGTGCAGGCGCCTGACGAACGCCGCCAGGTCGGCGCCGAGGACGGCCCAGTCCTCGACGGTGCCGGGCCGGACCTCGTCGCCCGGTATCCACCGCAGCACCGACCAGGGCAGCGGGAAGGCGGCACCCGGGGTGCCCGCGTACAGCGGTTCGGGCACCCGCACCGGCAGCAGCGGCGCGAGCCGGGGCAGCCACTGCTGTTCCTTGCGCAGGGCGCCGGCCTTCTCCGCGGTCCGGGGCAGCCGGACGAGCAGGTCGGCGCCGAGCCGGTACATCGTGTTGTCGGTCCCGGCGCCGGCCGGCGTCAGCGGCAGCGCGGCCCACTCGGGGCGCTGGTCGGTCAGCAGCGCCCGGACGACCTGTTCGTCCACGGGTGTCTCGTCCTGGTGCAGCGCCATCCGGTGATCATGCGGGGCGGGTGGGTGCGACGGCCACCGGGTTTCCGGGTGCCCGCCCGGGCGGTTCCGGCCGAGCGTGTCCCCGCAGAGCGGCGAGCAGCGCGTCGAGGTGCGGGGCGGCGGCCAGGATCGCCGCCTGCGCCGCCGGATCCAGCTCGGCCATGGCCTCGTCGAGCAGCGCGGCCCGGTTGGTCTCGTAGTCGGCCATCCGCGCCCGGGCCGCCTCGGTCACGCGCAGCCGCAGCACGCGGCGGTCGCCGGGGTCGCGGTCACGGGCCAGCAGCCCGGCGTCGGCGAGGCCGCGGACCAGCGTGCTCACCGTGTTGGGCGCGGTGCAGAGGCGCCGCGCCACCTCCTTGCCGCTGATCCCCGGCGTCTCCCGGACCAGCAGCAGCAACTCCACCTGCGCCTCGGGCAGCGGGTCTCGTCCCACGCGCGCCCCGGTCCGGCGGCGCAGGAGGCGGTGCAACTCCCCCACGACCGCTCCGACGCGCGCGACCTGCTCGTTCGCCGCCACGGGGTCACCCGCCTCACATCGCAATAGTTCTGACTACAGATGTAAAGTACCCGGACGCACCGGATCCAGGGGGGACCCACTCGTGAGCAACGCCGCGCCGGCCGCCGCGCGCCCGACCGCCGACCGCACCACGGCCACCACCGGCGGCGTGACGCTGCTGGTGCTGCTCGGCACGCTCACCGCGATCGGCCCGCTGTCGCTGGACATGTACCTGCCGGCGTTCCCGGCCATGACCCGCGACCTCGGCGCCGACCAGGCCGGCATCCAACTCTCGCTGACCACCTGCCTGATCGGTCTCGCCCTGGGTCAGCTCGTCACCGGTCCGCTCAGCGACCGCTGGGGGCGCCGCCGTCCGGTGCTGGTCGGCGTGGTCGCGTACACGGTGCTGGCCCTGGTGTGCGCCGCGGCGCCGAACGCCCCGCTGCTGTCCGCCGCGCGGTTCGCCCAGGGCGTCGCCGGCGGCATGGGCGTGGTGGTCGCCCGCGCGGTGGTCCGCGACCTCTACTCCGGCCGGGACGCCGCGAAGTACTTCTCCCGGCTCACCCTGGTCTTCGGGGTGGCGCCGGTGGCGGCGCCGGGCGTGGGCAGTCTGGTGCTGCGGTTCGGCTCGTGGCGGGCCGTCTTCGTGACGCTCGCCGTCATCGGGGCGGTGCTCGCCGTCGCGGTCGCGCTGCGCCTGCCGGAGACGCTGCCGGCCGAGCGCCGCAGCACCGGCGGCCTGGGTGCCACCGTCCGGACCATGCGGTCGCTGCTCGCCGACCGGGTCTACCTCGGGTACGCGCTGACGCAGGGCTTCGCGTTCGCCGGGCTGTTCGCGTACATCTCCGGGTCGTCGTTCGTGTTCCAGGACGTCTTCGGCGTCTCCGCGGCGGTGTTCAGCGTCATCTTCGGCGCCAACGCGCTCGCCCTGGTAGCGGTCGGGCAGGCGAACGCCCGGCTGCTCGACCGGTTCACGCCGCGTCGGCTGCTGGTCACCACGCTCGTGGTCGGCGTGGTCACGGCGGTCGGCGTGCTGAGCGGGGCGCTGGCCGGCAGCCTGGCCGTGACGGCGGTGGCGCTGTTCGCCTTCGTCGGCTCGCTCGGCATGGTGATGCCGAACAGCACCGCGCTGGCGCTGGACGCGCACGCCCGGCACGCGGGCACCGCCGCCGCGCTGATGGGTGGCATCCAGTCGGTGGTGGGCGCGCTGGCCGCGCCGCTGGTCGGGCTCGGCGGCGAGGGCAGCGCGCTGCCGATGGCGGTGGTCCTGGCCGGCGCCGCGTTCCTGTCCCTGACCGCCGTCCTGACGATGGCCCGCCGGCGCGCCTGACCCGGCCTCCGCGGGCCGAGGGGCGCGCGGCCGTCAGGGAAAGCGGGTGGACACCTGCGCGCGGGTGGGCATGGCGGTGGCGCCGCCCGGTGACTCGCACACCACAGCCGCCACCCGCAGCGCGAACGCGACCCGCTCCCGCCAGCCGGCCGGGTCCGCCGGCTCGCCGGCGGCCAGCAGGTCCGCCACCAGCGCGCCCATCACCGAGTCGCCCGCGCCCGTCGCGTCCACCGCCTCCACCTTCGGCGCGGGTACGCGTACCACGTCCTCGGCGGCGGCGACCAGGGCGCCGTCCGCGCCGAGCGTGACCACGACCGTGCCCGCGCCCAGTTCCCGCAGGTACGCGGCGACGCCCTCGACCGGCTCGTCCGGGTAGAGCAGCCGCGCGTCGGCGCTGCTGAGCTTGACCAGGTGCGCGGCGGCGGCGAACTCGGCGACCACCGTCCGCAGCCCGTCCAGCGCGCCCGGTGCGGTGAGCAGGCGGGGCCGCACGTTGGGGTCGAACACCCGCAGCCCGCCCGCGATCGACCAGGCGCGGCGGGCGGCGGCCAGCACCGGCGGGTCGAGCAGCACGATCGAGCCGCAGTAGAGCACGTCCGCGCCCTCGACCAGCGCCACGTCCAGGTCGTCCGGGCCGAGCAGCGCGTACGAGCGGGGCTCGCCGTAGAAGCGGAAGTCCGGCTCGGGACCGGCGAACGTGGCCACCGCCAGCGCGGTCGGCGCCGGCGCCGTGACCGTCCCGCGCACGTCCACACCCGCGTCGGTGAGGAAGGCGCGGATCCGCCCGGCGAGCGCGTCGTCGCCGAGTGACCCGACGAACCGCGCGTCCCCGCCGAGCCGGGCGACCGCCACCGCCACGTTGAGCGGACCGCCGCCGATCGCCTGCCGGTAGACGGGTTCTCCGTCGTGCTCGGCGTCGAGCAGGTCCACCAGCGCCTCGCCGAGCACCACCGCGTACCCCATCCTGGCTCCTCTCGTCGTCTCCCCCGATCCTGGCCCATGCCGGCGCCGCGCCGCGCCGGGACCTGGGCATCGAGCGGCGCCTATTGCGGGCGGCGTGCGGACGTGGTGGGATGGCGGTGCCGGGTAACGACGCGGGGGGCTGCCGCGTCGCCGGCCGCCGGGTCGAGCCGACGCGAGGGCATCCACGGTCCGTGGCAACGGACCGCAGGCGGTGCGCGCCCGCCGACGGCTCCGGCCGCACGCCGACCGGGCGCGGGCACCGCGATCGTCGCATCCGCTCGTCCCAGCGGAGCGGGCCGAACCGGGCCACGCTCCGCGAGTCAGGAGATCCCCGTGCACCGATCCCGTACGGCCGCGTTGCTCACCGCGGCCGCCACCCTGGCCCTGGGCGCGTTCGCCCTGGCCACCAACACCGGACCGGCGGCCGCGCACGGCGCGGCCATGACGCCGGGCGCCCGCACGTACCTGTGCTGGAAGGACGGCCTCACCGGAACCGGTGAGATCCGGCCCAACAACCCCGCCTGCTCGTCGGCGGTGGCCGAGAACGGGGCGAACTCGCTGTACAACTGGTTCAGCGTGCTGCGCTCCGACGGCGGCGGGCGGACCGTCGGGTTCATTCCGGACGGCAAGCTGTGCAGCGGCGGCAACCCCAACTTCAGCGGGTACGACGCGGCGCGCAACGACTGGCCGGTCACCCACCTGACGGCGGGCCGGTCGACCGAGTTCCGGTACAGCAACTGGGCCCACCACCCGGGCACGTTCTACTTCTACGTGACCAAGGACAGCTGGAGCCCGAACCGGCCGCTGGCCTGGAGCGACCTGGAGGAGCAGCCGTTCCTTCAGGTGACCAACCCGCCGCAGCGCGGCGCGGTCGGCACCAACGACGGTCACTACTACTTCACCGGCAACCTGCCGTCGAACAAGAGCGGCCGGCACATCATCTACTCGCGCTGGGTCCGCTCGGACAGCCAGGAGAACTTCTTCGGCTGCTCGGACGTGACGTTCGACGGTGGTAACGGCGAGGTGACCGGGATCGGCTCGGGCGGCAGCAACCCCCCGACGACCGCGCCGCCGACGACCGCGCCCCCGACGACCGCGCCGCCGACCACGCCTCCGCCGGTGACGAGCAGCCCGACCATGCCGTCGGGCACCTGCATGGCGGTGTACAAGGTGGTCAGCGCCTGGAACGGCGGTTTCCAGGGCGAAGTGACGATCATGAACCACAGCACCCGGACGTACTCCGGGTGGACCGCGAACTGGACCTGGCCCAGCGGCCAGACCATCAACCAGGTGTGGAACGGCACGCTGAGCGGCAGCGGGGCGTCGGTGAGCGTCACCAACGCCGCCTACAACGGCAGCGTCCCGCCGGAGGGCACCACCACGTTCGGCTTCACAGCGAACTTCTCCGGCACCAACTCCCTGCCCACTGTCACCTGCACCGGTCGCTGATCACGCACTGAGAAGGGCCCCCGGGGAACATCCCGGGGGCCCTTCCTCGTCACGCTCGGTTCAGCGCACCATGCTGCCGACGACCGGCTTGGTGAGCAGCGCGGACTGGTTGCGCTGGATGCCCGGGTCGAGCGTCTTGGCCACGAAGATGGCGTGCCAGATGCAGAAGATCAGCACCGTCCACACCTTGCGGGAGTGGTCGGCCTCCTCCCGCTTGTGCTCGTCGAGGAGGCGCATCGCGTACGACAGGTCGATCAGGTCACCGGCGCCCGAGGTGGCCAGCACGTGCCGCGCCCACTCGTACATCTCGCCGCGCAGCCACACCCGGGTCGGGGTCGGGAAGCCCAGCTTCTTGCGGTTGACGATGGCCGGCGGCACCACGCCCTGCAGCGCCTGGCGCATCGCGTACTTGGTGGCCTCGGAGCGGGGCGGCAGCTTCAGGTCGACCGGGATGCCGGCGGCGACGTTGAACACCTCCCGGTCCAGGAACGGCACCCGCACCTCCAGCGAGTGCGCCATCGAGATCCGGTCGGCCTTGACCAGGATGTCGCCGCGCAGCCAGGTGTAGAGGTCGACGTACTGCATCTTGGTGACGTCGTCCAGCTCGGTGCACTCGGCGTAGATCGGCGCGGTCACGTCGGTGTAGCGCACCGAGGGGTCGTAGCGGCGCAGCAGGTGCTGCTTCTCCTCCTCGGTGAACATCCGGGCGTTGCCGTAGTAGCGCTCCTCGATCGGGGTGGTGCCGCGCTCCAGGAAGCTCTTGCCCTTGACCCCCTGCGGGATGGCCTTGGAGACCGCGCGCAGGCCCTTCTGCACGCCGTCGGGCAGGCTGTTCACCGCGTTGAGCGACAGCGGCTCCCGGTAGATCGTGTAGCCGCCGAAGAACTCGTCCGCGCCCTCGCCGGAGAGCACCACCGTGACGTGCTCGGCGGCCTTCTTCGCCACGAAGTAGAGCGGCACGAGCGCCGGGTCGGCGACCGGGTCGTCCAGGTGCCAGACGATCTTCGGCAGCGCGTCGATCATGTCCTGCGGCCCGATCTTGGTCGGGATGGTGGTCACGTCGAGGTGCCGGGCCGAGTCCTGGGCCACGTCGATCTCGGAGTAGCCGGGCACGTCGTAGCCGACGGTGAAGGTGAGGATGTTCGGGTTGAACTCGCGGGCCAGCGCCACCACCGCGGTGGAGTCGATGCCGCTGGACAGGAACGAGCCGACCGGCACGTCCGAGCGCATGTGCATCCGTACGCTCTCGCGCAGCGTCTCCCGGATGTCGTGGTAGAGCCGCTGCTCGTCGGAGACCGGGGCCGGCCGGAACACCGGGCGGTACCAGCGGCGCACCTCGATCCGGCCACCCGGCGTCCAGGTCAGGTACTCCCCCGAGCCGATCCGGCTGATCCCCTTGTGCAGCGTGCCGGGCTCCGGCACGTACTGCAGGGTCAGGTAGTGGCTCAGGTTGGCGGTGTCGATTCCCGCGTCGCCCTGGTACGCCGAGTGCGCGAACGGCAGCAGCGCCTTCTTCTCCGAGGCGAGGTAGAGGCCGTCCTGGGTCTGGAGGTAGTGCAGCGGCTTGATGCCGAAGTAGTCCCGCGCGCCGAAGGCCCGCCGCTCCTGCCGGTCCCAGATCACGAACGCGAACATGCCGCGCAGCTTGGTGAGGACCTGCTCACCCCAGTAGTGGTAGCCGGCGACGATCACCTCGCCGTCGCCGTTGGTGGCGAACTGGGCGCCGTAGTCGCGGATCAGCTCCTCGCGCAGCTCGATGTAGTTGTAGATCTCGCCGTTGAAGGTGAGCAGGTAACGCCCGCCCGCGTAGGGCAAGGGCTCGTGGCTCAGCGCCACGTCGATGATCGCCAGGCGCTTGTGCGCGAACACGCCGTCCGCGTACCGGCCGGAGGCGTCGCCGACCACCTCGACCCCTGTCTCGTCCGGGCCACGGTGGTGCAGGCACTCCAGTGCGCCGGCGATGTGGTCGCGGTGGGCGGCGGCGTCGCCGCGCGCGCTGAAGAAGGCCAGGAGTCCGCACATGGCCGCCATCTTTCCACGCGCCGGAAGCCGTCGTCGCGGCACCGCAGGCACCTACCGCCGTCGAGCGCGCGGTACCGTCGGGACCAGCGACGAGGCTCAGGGAGGGGCGGATCATGGCCGAGGAGCGGACCGGGCAGGGCAAACCGGCGGACGGCACCGAGTCGCACGACCCGGATTTCCCGGAGGCCTTCCTGTCGTTCATGCGGCAGGGCTGGCGGGACACCGAGCTGCCGGTCCCCCCGCGTCCGGAGGTGCCCAACCACGCCAAGCGGCGGGCCGCGCTGGCCGAGGCCTTCCCGGGCGAGACGCTGGTCATCCCCACCGGCAACGAAAAGGTACGCGCCAACGACACCGACCACCGGTTCCGGCCGGGCAGCGACTTCGCGTACCTGACGGGCGACCTGGAGCCGGACAGCGTCCTCGTGCTGCGGCCGGGCGGCGAGGCCACGCTGTTCATGCGGCCCCGGTCGTCCCGGGCGACCGACGAGTTCTTCCGCAGCCGCCACGGTGAGCTGTGGGTGGGCCGCCGGCCGACGCTGCGGGAGAAGTCCACCGAGCTGGGCCTGCCGACGGCCGACCTGAGTGAGCTGGACGCGGCGCTGGCTGAGCTGGCGCCGGGGCGTACCCGGGTGCTTCGCGGTTTCGACGCCCGGGTGGACGCGGCGGTGCGTCGGTACGACGGCGCGCGCGCCGAGGGGCAGCCCGGCCGCGACCGGGAGCTGGCGATCGCGATCGCCGAGCTGAAGCTGGTCAAGGACGAGTGGGAGATCGCGCAGCTCCAGGAGGCGTGCGACGCCACGGTGCGCGGCTTCGAGGACGTGGCGCGGGCACTGCCGGCTGACCGCGCGGTCTCCGAGCGTCTGCTGGAGGGCGTCTTCGCGCTGCGTGCCCGGCACGACGGCAACGACGTCGGCTACGGCTCGATCGTCGGGGCCGGCGAGCACGCCACGATCCTGCACTGGGTGCACAACCACGGCGCCACCCGTCCCGGTGACCTGCTGCTGATGGACATGGGCGTGGAGAACCGCAACCTCTACACCGCCGACGTCACCCGCGTGTTCCCGGTCGACGGCCGGTTCACGCCGTTGCAGCGCCAGGTCTACGACGCCGTGTACGCCGCGCAGCAGGCGGGCATCGAGATGTGCCGGCCCGGCGTGGCGTTCCGGGACGTGCACCTGGCCTCGATGCGGGTGCTCGCGGAGGCGCTGAAGGATCTGGGGCTGCTGCCGGTGAGCGTGGACGAGGCGATGGACCCGGCCTCCACCGTCTACCGGCGGTGGACGCTGCACGGCACCAGCCACATGCTCGGCATCGACGTGCACGACTGCGCCAACGCCCGCAAGGAGACCTACCGCGAGGGGCCACTCGGCGAGGGGTACGTGCTCACCGTCGAGCCGGGCCTCTACTTCCAGCCGGAGGACGAGCTGGTCCCCGAGGAGCTGCGGGGCATCGGGGTGCGGATCGAGGACGACATCCTGGTCACCGCCGACGGCCCGGTGAACCTGTCGGCCGGCCTGCCGCGCGCCTCCGCCGAGGTGGAGACCTGGCTGGCCGAGCAGCGTGAGGCGGGCCCCCGCCTGCCCGGCTGATCCTGCGGCCCCCGACCTCCGGCGGGCCCCACCACCGCGCCGCCATGGCCGGTGATGGGGCCCGCCGCCGTCTGTGCGGTTCCGGTCCCGCTCACGTGGTTGCTCACCGACCGCCGTTCGTGGGAGGAACGCGGGCTTTTTTCGGATACATCCTCTTCGCGAGGACCCTTCTCATACGGTGTCGATCAGAGGCTACAACCGGTTTGTAGCTGGTCGCCCGGCCTGGGGCGGTGCGACCCGTTTGGGAAGAACCGAAAGGGCTCTCATGTCGAACGACGTAACGACACCCGACGGCGGCGCTCCGATGGCGCCTCCGCCGCGGACCAGCAGGCGGCGGGCGCTCTGGGTCGCCACCGGCGTGGCCGGGCTGACCGGCGTGGTCGGGCTGGCGGCGCTCGGCGGCCTCGCCGCCCGCGACGACAGGTCCGGCACCGAGCCGGTGGCGGACAACCACGCCGCGGCTCCCCAGAACGCCGGCAACGACTCCGACAGCGGCAAGCGCGACGAGGGGCACGGCAAGGACGAGCACGGCAAGGACGGCAAGGACCGTGGCCAGGAAGGCCACGACCGCGGCGAGTGGGGCCCGGACAAGGGCGACTGGGGCAAGGACGGCAAGGACGGCCACGGCGAGGTCCGTGAGGTCGCCTGCGACGACGACGCCCTGATCGACGCCCTCGAACTGGCCAACCGCGACCACGGCGGCAGCCTGAAGCTCGCCGAGAACTGCACCTACGAACTCGGCGTCAAGGACCGCAAGGCCGGCTCCGCCCTGCCCGAGATCAAGCAGGACGTCACCATCAAGGGCAACGGCTCCACCATCAAGCGCGACGCCGAAGACACCTTCCGCATCTTCCGCGTCGCCGACGGCGGCGACCTCACCCTCAAGGACCTCACCATCAAGGGCGGAAACGCCAACGAGTTCAAGTACCCCGGGCCGTCCGCGCCGAAGGCGGCCGAGCTGGACGCCAAGCGGGTCGAGGGTGACGGTGGCGCGCTCCTGGTCGAGCGCGGCGGCAGCGCTCACCTGCACGGCGTCAAGCTCGCCGACAACAGCGCCGAAGGCGACGGCGGCGCCCTGGCCAACTACGGCCGCACCTGGCTGATGGACAGCAAGGTCGTCGACAACCACGCCCAGGGCGACGGCGGCGGCATCTACAACGAGGGCATCCTCAAGGTCGAGACCACCCACGTCGACGACAACACCGCAGGCGGCAACGGCGGCGGCGTCGCCAACGGCAGCGGCGCCCACCACGACGGGCCGGTCGACCTCGCGTCGGCCGCGAAGGCCGACAAGGGCGAGCACGGCAGGCAGCACGCGGGCACCGTCGAGATCATCGGGGCGTACGAGGGGAAGGACGCCACACCGAGCACCCTGAGCCGCAACCGGGCCGGCCACAACGGTGGCGCCCTGTTCAGCAGCGGCGGCTGGGTCAGCGTCTCGTTCACCGCGATCACGGGCAACACCGCCTGCGACAACGGTGGCGGCGTCTACGCCGAGAGCACCGACCTGGACCTGGAGAGGGTCCTCGTGGCCGGGAACCACGCGGACGGCAACGGCGGCGGCGTGGTGACGACCGGCGGGCGGGACTGGACGCCCACCGGGGCCGAGAAGGCCGACGGCGAGGCGAGCGCCACGATCTCCGACAGCAAGATCGTCGACAACACGGCCAACCGGTTCGGTGGCGGCATCTACAACGGCGAGTGGCTCATCAAGATCGAGGACGGCTTCCTCGTCCGCCCGCAGGACAAGGACGACAACGCCACCCTCACCATCCGCGACACCCACATCAAGGGCAACACCGCCCTCAACGGCGGCGGCATCTTCAACAACAAGGCGAAGATCACCCTGACCAAGACCACAGTCACCAAGAACACCGCCACCGACTCCAGCAAGCTCCACCGGGTAGCCGGCGGCGTCCTCAACAACGAAGGACGCGTCAAGCTCGACGACAAGTCCCTCATCAGCGACAACGACCCCACCAACTGCGCCAACACCGTCGAGGACTGCTTCAACTGATCCGAACCACCACATAACCGGGGAGCCCTCCTTACGCCCGTCGGCGCGCGGGGAGGGCTCCCACCCCGGCCGGCCGCGTTGTCCCCTGCCGGGGCGTCAGGGCCGCCCTGCCCCCGCCATCCCACCCGCACCCTTATGCGGGTTTTTCTCGTATATAGCCACGAGGCGAAGAAGGCTCTCATACGGTCGTCTTCAGCAGCTACAACCGATTTGTAGCAAAGGCCGCCTCGCCAGGGCGAAGCGACCTTGTCAGATACAAGGAGAGGGCAGAGAGCTCCGATGTCCAACTACCTTCGCGATAACGATGACGCCACCAGCAAGACCATCTCCCCGCTCCGGCGTCGCCGGATGTGGCTCGCCGCCGGCGTCGTGGGCCTGACCGGAGCGGTCAGCCTCGCCGGCGTGGCCTATGCGACCACCGGGGCCACCGGACCCCACCGGCTCGCCGACGTGAAGTGGTCGACCACGCAGCAGGTCAGCGACGACGACCACGGCGACAAGGGCGGCAAGGACGAGCACGGCCGCGACGACTACGGCAAGGACGAGCACGGCAAGGACGAGCACGGCAAGGACGGCAAGGACCGTGGCCAGGAAGGCCACGACCGCGGCGAGTGGGGCCCGGACAAGGGCGACTGGGGCAAGGACGGCAAGGACGGCCACGGCGAGGTCCGTGAGGTCGCCTGCGACGACGACGCCCTGATCGACGCCCTCGAACTGGCCAACCGCGACCACGGCGGCAGCCTGAAGCTCGCCGAGAACTGCACCTACGAACTCGGCGTCAAGGACCGCAAGGTCGGCTCCGCCCTGCCCGAGATCAAGCAGGACGTCACCATCAAGGGCAACGGCTCCACCATCAAGCGCGACGCCGAAGACACCTTCCGCATCTTCCGCGTCGCCGACGGCGGCGACCTCACCCTCAAGGACCTCACCATCAAGGGCGGAAACGCCAACGAGTTCAAGTACCCCGGCGGCGGCCAGCCGTCGGCCGCCGCTCCGGCTGTCGCGGCCCCGGCCGCCCCGGCTGTCGCGGCCCCGGCCGCCGCTCCGGCGGTAGCGACCACGGCCGCCACCGTCACGCCCGTCGCCGACGGCATGAACGGTGGCAAGGACGACGACAAGCGGGTCGAGGGCGACGGCGGCGCGCTGCTCGTCGAGCGCGGCGGCAGCGCCTACCTGGACAACGTCAAGCTCGTCGACAACAGCGCCGAAGGCGACGGCGGCGCCCTGGCCAACTACGGCCGCACCTGGCTGAAGGGCAGCAAGGTCGTCGACAACCACGCCCAGGGCGACGGCGGCGGCATCTACAACGAGGGCATCCTCAAGGTTGAGACCACCCACGTCGACGACAACACCGCAGGCGGCAACGGCGGCGGCGTCGCCAACGGCAGCGGCCTGTCCGGTGAGCACGGCCCGGGGGCCTCCGCCGCGCCGCAGGGTTACGACCCGAAGGCCAAGCACAACGAGGCCGGCATCGTCGAGATCTTCGGTTCCGACCACGGGAAGGACGGCGTCGAGTCGAGCCTGTCGGACAACCACGCCGGCAAGAACGGCGGCGGCCTGTTCAGCAGCGGCGGCACCGTCACCGTGTCCTTCACCGCCATCACGGGCAACACCGCCTGCGAGAACGGCGGCGGCGTCTACGCCGAGAGCACCGACCTGGACCTGGACAAGGTGCACGTCGCCAAGAACCACGCGGACGGCAACGGCGGCGGCGTGGTGGTCACCGGTGGCAAGCACTGGGGCTTCCCGAACAACAAGGAGCACGCCAGCGCCACGATCTCCGACAGCAAGATCGTCGACAACACGGCCAACCGGTTCGGTGGCGGCATCTACAACGGCGAGTGGCTCATCAAGATCGAGGACGGCTTCCTCGTCCGCCCGCAGGACAAGGACGACAACGCCACCCTCACCATCCGCGACACCCACATCAAGGGCAACACCGCCCTCAACGGCGGCGGCATCTTCAACAACAAGGCGAAGATCACCCTGACCAAGACCACAGTCACCAAGAACACCGCCACCGACTCCAGCAAGCTCCACCGGGTAGCCGGCGGCGTCCTCAACAACGAAGGACGCGTCAAGCTCGACGACAAGTCCCTCATCAGCGACAACGACCCCACCAACTGCGCCAACACCGTCGAGGACTGCTTCAACTGACCTGACGGTCCCGGGGTGTGCGACCGGCCCCCCGCCACGTGACGTGGCGGGGGGCCGGTCGGCCGTACGGTCAGCTCTGGACGAACACCGCCACGCTGCGCGCGGGCACCGTGAACGTGCCGGCGCCCCGGTCGAACGACGCGGCACGCAGCGCCGGGTCGGCCGAGTTCCGCAGCACCGGGTGCAGCGCCACGTTCGCCCCGCGCAGCCCGGTGACCGTCTGCTTCGCCGTCTCCGGGGTGGCGTTGAAGACGACAGTCACCGACTTCCACTTCCCGTCCAGCCCGCGCGCGTCGAGCGTCATGGTGAGCACACCCGGCGTCTCCTTCGTTCCGGACAGCGGGAACGCCACCCGCTTCTGCACCTGCTCGGCGGTGTCGAGGCCGAACACCGGCGAGGACCGGCGGATGCGCAGCAGCTCCGCGTACCGGGCGTCGGCCAGTTCGACCGCCGCGCAGTCCGGTACCAGCGACGGGTCGGCGAGCAGCGGCTTCGCGTACGACCACTTGTCCTTGTTGTCGGCCTCCGGTGGCAGGCCGGCACCGAACCCGTTGCCCTGGGCGCAGTCCCACCGGATCTGGTTGAACCAGTCCCCGGAGTTGTAGGAGTTGCGGTCCAGCGACTTCGAGCGCAGCCGCTCCGAGCCGGTGGTCACGAATCCGGCGCCCTGCCCGAGCGCCGTGGTCGACAGCGCGAGCACCTGCATCCGGGCCCGGTCCTGCGCCGAGGTCCCCTGCGGCAGCTTGTAGGCCAGCGCGTCGTAGAGGATCTCATTGTCGTGGGCGTCGACGTAGGTGACCGCTTCGCCCGGCGCGGCAGTGTACCCGGCCGGAGCGCCGTTGTAGTCGACCTGCGCGCCGGTGACCCGCTTGCCGGTGGAGTCGGTGAACCGGTAGCCGCGCAGGTTTCCGGTCAGCCCCACCTTGATCAGGTCGTGCTGGTGCAGCAGCCGGGCCCGCTGCTCCGCGGCCGAGCCGTTCACCTCGTCGCCGTTCGGGTCCGTGTAGAGGCCCGAGGCGAAGCCCTGCACGCGCGGGTTGGCGTCGAACGGGCCACCGCCGCGCACCGCGTCGCGGAGCCGGTCGTTGAACGTGCCGACGCCGGTGCCGGCCATGTTGGCCTGGGTGGCCTGGGTGAACCGGGCGTCGTCGGCGACCTCGCCGAAGTTCCAGCCCTCGCCGTAGAGCAGGATCTTCCGCCCGTCCACGCCGTCGCGGGCGAGCGTGAGCTTGTCCAGCGCGGCCCGTACGGCCAGGATGTTCGCCTTCGGGTGGTGGCCCATCAGGTCGAACCGGAAACCGTCGACCTTGTACGCCTTGGCCCAGGTGACGAGCGAGTCCACCACGAGCTTGCCCATCATGGCGTGCTCCGGCGCGGTGTTGGCGCAGCAGGTGGAGTTGGCGACGGTCCCGTCGTCGAGGAGCCGGTGGTAGTAGCCCGGCACCACCTGGTCGAGCACCGACTTCGGGTCGGCGCCGGCGGCCGAGGTGTGGTTGTAGACCACGTCCATGACCACCCGCAGGCCGGCCTTGTTCACTCCGGCGACCATCTGGCGGAACTCGGTGGTGCGCTTCGCGCCGTCCGGGTCGGTGGCGTACCCGCCCTCGGGCACCGTGTAGTGCAGCGGGTCGTACCCCCAGTTGTAGCCGTCGGTGCCGGCGACCGCCGCGACGCACTTCTGCTGCTTGTCGGAGTCCGGCGGCAGCGCGGCCAGGTCGCAGTCCGGCCGGGCCTGGTCGGCCCGCTTCTCCGGGATGGTGGCGAAGTCGAAGGCCGGCAGCAGGTGCAGGTGGTTGACCCCGGCGTCGCCGAGCTTGCGCAGATGCTTCATACCGGCGGTGTCCGGGTCGGTGAACGCCAGGTAGGTGCCCCGCCGGTCGGCCGGGACAGTGGTGTCGGCGATGGAGAAGTCCCGCACCGACAGCTCGGAGATCTGCACCTTCGCCGCCGGCGGGGCGGCCGGCTTGCGCAGGTTCGCCCAGCCGGCCGGCGCGAGCGCCGGGTCGGCGAGGTCGACAATCTGGCTGTGCGTGGAGTCCGGCGCGAGCGCCACCGAGTACGGGTCGGTCACCGACGCGGTGACCATCTTCTGCGTGGCCGGCTGCCACGCCTGCACCCGGTAGCGGTAGTAGCGGCCGTTCCACGCCTTCGTGCCGCGGACCGACCAGACGCCGGTGCGGTCGTCGCGGCGCATCGCCACGGTGGCCGGCTGCGCCGTGGGCGAGTCGAACAGCTCCAGTGACACCGTGCGCGCGGTCGGCGCCCACACCGCCAGCGTGGGCACCCGGCCGGCGAACGTCGGGCCGAGCTTCGCGCCGGTCGCCGCCGCGTAGACGTCGTCGAGCACGCCGGGGATCTGCACGCCGGTGGCGGCGAGCAGCGCGCCCTCGGCGTCCCGTTCGGTGACCACGATCTGGCCGCGCAGCGCCGCCGGCACCCTGGCCAGGTCGGCGCGATCCAGCGTGAAGGCGCGATGGGCCCAGAGATGGGGGTACGCCTGCCGTTGCGCCTCGGTCAGCCCGTTGCGCCGCGCCCCCAGCGGGATCGTGGTGTACGTCCCGGTCAGCTCGCCGTCGGCGAGGCCGATCCCACCGGCCGGGGCGACGGCGAGCGCGTACCGCCTGCCGTCGGTCGGCCCGGTCGTCCAGGCCACAGTCGACCTGTCGATCCACTGCGCCTTCTGCTTGGTCAGGTCGAGATCCTTGGCGGCGCCGGACGTGGTGGTCGGCAGCAGCCGTCCCTTCACACCGGCCAGGAGCCACACCTCGCGTCCGGCGGAGGCGAAGTCGAGCCGCTGGTCCTCGGGCTGGTCCTTCTCGTCGCCCTTGTGAATGACGTAGCTCAGCCCGGCCGCCCCGGCCGCGAGCGGCACCCGGAACACCGCGCCGTACGCGTCGATCTTCTCCGGCTCGAGCGGGGCGGCCCAGTCGGTCGGGGTGGCCGCGCCGTCCCACAGGTGCAGACCCCAGCCGTCGTAGTTCCCGTCGGCCTTGCGCCAGTGGATCAGCGCGGTGTCCTGCGCGACGGGCGGGTCGGGTTCGCCGGTGGCGGCCTGCCGCGTCGGGTAGAGGGCCGGGTCGCCCTGCTTGACCCAGACCTCGCCGGTGGCCGTCACGTCGATGGTGCGGTCGTTCGCCACGTCCTTGTTGCCGTCGGCGTCGACAACGAGGAAACCGACTGTCTTCGCGCCGGGCTTGAGCTTGACCCAGGCGAACCGGCCGTAGGAGTCCTCGCCGGCGAACGGCTGCCCGGCGGGCCATTCGGTCACGTACGCCGGGTCGATGTCACCCCAGGCGTAGAGCCGCCAGTCGTCGTACCCGCCGGCCGGGCGCTGGTAGTGCACGATCGCCCAGTCCCGCGACGCGCCCTGCGCCGGGGTGCCGACGGTCCCGGTGGCACGGGCGGTGGCGGTGCGGCCCTTGCCGTCGCGGACCACCGCCTTGTACTCCACCCGGGTGCCGCCGGGCAGGCCGGTCAGGTCGTGGTGCACCGTGTACGGCGCGCGGTGCGCGCTGCCGAGCAGCGTCCACTTCCCGCCCGCGACCCGGGCGGCGAACGTGACCGCGGCGAGCGGGTCGCCGGTGACCTGGGCGGTGACGGCGACCTTGCCGGGGACCGGGTCGCCGCCCGGCTCGGTGATCGTGATCGTCGGGGCTCCGGCCTGCGGGATCGCCCGGTCGGCCTTGAGCACCAGCGCCGACATGGCCGGCACGGTGACGCTCAGCTTGCCGTCCGCGCCGGCCGTCGCGCCCGCGGCGCCGCCGTACACGCCGGTGAAGCGGGCGCCGGCCGACCAGGTGTCCACCGTGACAGTCTGCGGTGTCGCGGCGTTGTTCACCGCCGCGACGTACTCGACCCGGTCGGCGGGCAGGACGCGGGAGAACGCGAAGACGCCCGGCCCGTCGGCCGCGTACCGGGTCACCTGCACGCCGTCGCGCAGCGCCGGGTGCGCGGTCCGCAGCCTGCCCAGCTCGGCGATGGTCCGGTAGAGCGGGTGGCGGGTGTCGTACTGGTCGGCGGCGTGGGTCCGGGTGGTGCCGATCAGGTCGTCGTCGAGGTAGTCGGCGGTCCGCGAGGCGAACATGTCCTGCCGGGCGTCCTTGTCACCGCCCGGGCCGGTGAAGCCCTGCTCGTCGCCCGAATAGACGACCGGCTGGCCCCGGGTGAGGAACATGAGCTGGTGGGCGAGCCGGCTGCGGTTCACCTGGGTGGCGTCGTCACCGCCGGCGGCGGCGACGAACGAGCCGATCCGGCCCATGTCGTGGTTACCCAGGAACGTGGTGAGCCGGTTGGCGTTCGTGTCCCGCGCCGAGTACAGGTCGTCCTTGGCGTAGACGTCGGCGAGCGACTTGGCCGAGCCGTCGGCGGCGGCGTACCCGCGGGCCGCCTCCTGGAACGAGAAGTCGAGCGTGGCGGGCAGCCCGCCCTGCCGTACGTAGGTGGACTGGATCTCCTGCTCGGCGCTGTAGACCTCGCCGAACATGAAGAAGTCCTTCTTGCCGGCCTTCTTGGCGGCGGCGTCGACGCCCCGGGCGAACTGCGGCCAGAAGTCGAGGTTGGTGTGCTTCACGGTGTCGAGACGGAACCCGTCCACGCCGACCTTGCCGATCCACTGGGCGTAGATGTCGGTCATGCCGCGCACCACCTCGGGACGCTCGGTCCACAGGTCGTCGAGGCCGAAGAAGTCGCCGTACTCGCTGTTCTCCCCGGCGAAGGTGGAGTCACCGCGGTTGTGGTACATGGTCGGGTCGTTGAGCCACGCCGGCACCTTGACCTTCGCGTCGGCCGGGGTGGCGAACACCGGGGTGTACGGGAACGACTTCTCGTTCACGGCCGGGAACTTCCGCGTGCCGTCGGCGTAGTTGCGGTCCTCGAAGGGACGCCCCTGCGCGTCGCGGTAGGGGGCGGTCTTCTTGTCCACGTAGCCGTACTTGTCCTCGGCGTACCGGATGACGTCGGCGGTGTGGTTGACGATGATGTCGAGGTAGACCTTGATGCCCCGCCGGTGGGCCAGATCGACCAGCTTCTTCAACTCGGCGTTGGTGCCGAAGTGCGGGTCGACCTGGGTGAAGTCGGTGATCCAGTAGCCGTGGTAGCCGGCCGAGACATCCGCGCCGGCGCCCTGCACCGGCCGGTTCTTGAAGATCGGCGCGAGCCAGATGGCGGTGGTGCCGAGCCCTTGGATGTAGTCCATCCGGTCGATCAGGCCCTTGAGGTCGCCGCCGTGGTAGAAGCCCTTGTCGGTCGGGTCGAGGCCGGTGGTGAGCCGGCCGCCGGTCAAGCCGCCGGTGTCGTTGCGCTTGTCACCGTTGGCGAAGCGGTCGGGCAGGACGAAGTAGAACTGCTCGGCCTTCGCCGTGTTGGTGGCGGCCTTGAGCAGCGCGTCCGGGGACGGCTCGCGGTTCCACTGCGGAGCGTTGCCGGCGGCCAGGACGTCGGGGGTGGCGGCCGGGCCGGTGGCGCCGGCGCCGAGCTGGTGGAGGGCCACCGGCACGCCGACGAGAGTGAGCACGAGGGAGGTGACCAGGGCGAGCAGCGCCTTGGGGGATATCGGCGGCGGTTTCATCGACGGCCTTTCTCTGGTCGCTGATTCGCCCGCACGCTAGCCCTCGCCGAAACATTCTGCAATACCTTGCAAACCATGTCGTAACAAAGCAGTTACCTTGCAAGGATGGCGCATCCGTCGGACCCGACCCGGGCCGCCTGACCTACCTGTCGGCGCAGGGCGTGCCATCGACGGTGCAGCTCGCCGGCCGGGTACCGGCCCGCTCGATGTGGAACCGCACCGGCACGGACTGCCCGGGGGCCAGGTCGAATCCGCTGCGATAGGTGAACACGCCGTCGGCGAAGCCGAACACGCCCTGCTCGGCACCCTCGACCCAGGCGGTGACCAGCCGCCCACCGGGGAACACCGCCCGCACCGTCCAGCCGTGCGGCGTACGCGCGGTGTTGACGAGCAGCACCTCACCGATGAAGCCGCCGTCGAAGGAGCTCGTCACGCTGTACCGGCCGGCCACCGCCGAGGGCGGCGCGGGCGAGGGCGGCGGCGAGGGCAGCACCGGCCGGGCCACGCCCCGCGGGCTCGGAGGCGGCGCGGCCGGCGTCGGCCGGGCGGGCAGCATCGTGGACCGGGGCGACAGGCCCGGCACCGGCGCGGTGGCGGCGACCGGCGAGGGGCCGGTGGCGCTGACCGCCGTGGGCGTCAGCGGCGTGCCGGGCAGCGACATCACCGGATCGGCCGGACCGGCCGCCGGGAACGTGCTGCGGCCCCGCACCGAACCGAGCGCCACCACCAGCAGAACCACCATCACGAGCACCCCGGCGGCGACGAGGATCCAGGGGGACGAGGTCATGGCGGCTCCGGGCTGCGGGCCGGGGCGACGCATGCGGGACATGGTCCTCCTGTCGGGGTCCGGGCCAGAGTAGCCACCCGGACCGGGTCACGGCGAGGATCGCGCTCGAGCCCTGCCGCCCGGTGCCTCACACCTGATACCTTGCACGCCGATCAATGACCACAATGGCTCGTCGAGCCGGTAGGACGGGTAGCCAGTGACTGAGTGGCAGGGCAACATCCGGCGGGCGTCCGCAGCGGACGCCGCCGTCGTGACAGCGATTCTCGCCGAGGCTTTCATGCGGGATCCGGTGAGCGGATGGGTCTTCCCGGCCGACGACCACCGTGCGCGGGTCCATCCCGCATTCTTCCGACCGTTCGTCGCGCTGGCGCTGCGCACCGGTGAGGTATATGTCGCCGGTGACGGGCTGGGCGCCACGCTGTGGCTGCCCACCGGCACGGGCCACGACGCCGAGGACGGCGGCGAGTTCGACGGGATGGAGGCCGCGATCGGCGCGGAGGCCATGAAGCGGTTCGCCGTGCTGGACGAGATGATGAGCGCCCGGCACCCGGGTGAGCCGCACTGGTACCTGCCTTTCATCGGGGTGCACCCGGACCATCACGGCAAGGGCGTCGGGTCGGCGCTGCTGCGTAACAGGCTGGCCGAGCTGGATCAGGCCGGCACGGCGGCGTACCTGGAGGCCAGTTCGCCGCGCAACGCCGAGCTCTACGAGCGGCTCGGGTTCCGGCGTCGTCCGGTCACGCTCGACCTGCCGGAGGGCCCCAGCCTCTACCCGATGTGGCGCGACCCGGCCTGACCGGCGCCGTCCCGCCCCGGCTCGGCCCGGGGCGGGACGTCATCGCCGTACCGTCGTGGTGCTGACGTCGAGCGCGCCCACGACGGCGGCGAGCAGCCCGTCGAGCTGCGCCGGCAGGAACCGGCGGCAGTCGCGCATCCGCGCGGCCACCTGCGGGTCGAAGATGTGCGCGGCCAGCCCGACCGCCTCGGCGAGCGTCGCCAGCAGCAGCGTGCCCGGGTCCAGCTCGGCCGGGGACGAGTGCATCAGCATCGCGGTCAGCCGCACCCGCGGTGAGGCCGCCTGGTTCGGGTCGTTGGCCGGCCAGCGCACCGCGCGGCCGATCAGCTTGCCCTGCTCGCGGCGGAGTACGCCGGCGGTGACCAGCCGGGTGCCCACCCGTTCGTTGATGTTGAGCTGGGTCCGCAGGTAGCGGATCCACAGCCGGGCCGGATGCGCTCCCTCGCGGCGCAGGATCTCGGTGATCAGCAGGTCGGTGAGCGGCTCCTGCCACAGCCGCGGGTCCACCGCGGCGATCCCCCCTCCGTCGAGGGCGATCCGGCCCTCGAACATCAGCTCGGCGAGCGCGGCGCCGGCCAGCCCGCACTCCAGCCGGTCGACGGCGACATGTGGCTTGCCGGTGAACTCGTCGTGTCCGATAAGGAACAGCGCATCCGCAAGCCGGTAAGTGGCCTGCGCCCCGGGGTAGGTCATGGTCCATCCTCGAACGGTGGCCGTGATCGTCGACACGGGACGGTACGGCATGACCACGCACAGCTCAATTCCGGCGGATCACGCGCGCCCCAAATCGATATCGAAGCGGGGTTGTCACAATACGTGATCACCAATACCCTGCTTCACGTTGTTCCGAAGTAGACATGTCAATCCCCTTACCCCCTCCCCTGGAGAAGCCTTGTCCTCCGATCCGTTCTTCTCCGACGGTGGGCTGCGCCGCGGTCGTCTCGGCACCGCTCACCTCGTCTTCTTCACCGTCGCGGCGTCCGCCCCGCTGACCGTTCTCGGCGGTGGTGTGACCACCATGTACGCGGTCAGCGGCAACATCGGCGCCGCGCTCGGATACGTGCTGCTCGCCGCCGTACTCGCCGTCTTCGCCACCGGCTACGCCGCGATGAGCCGGTACGTCGCAAACGCGGGCGCGTTCTACGCGTACATCGCCAACGGCCTCGGCCGGGCCGGCGGGGTGGCCGGCTCGGCGGTGGCACTGGCCGCGTACAACGCGATCCAGATCGGTCTGTACGGCCTGCTCGGCTCGATCCTGGGCGACTTCATGGACGCCAAGACCGGGATCACGCTCGACTGGTGGGTCTGGGCGCTGCTGGCCTGGGTGTTCATCGGCGCGCTCGGTGTCCTGCGCATCGACCTCAACGCCACGGTGCTCGCAGTGCTGCTCATCCTCGAATGCGTGGCCGTGCTGATCTTCGATCTGGTGGCCTTCGCCAACCCGGACGGCGGCGCCGTGACCACCGCCGGCATCAGCCCCGGCCATCTGTTCGGCGCCGGCTTCGGCGCGGTGCTCGCGTTCACCATCGCCTCCTTCACCGGCTTCGAGAGCGGCGCCATCTACAGCGAGGAGGTCAGGGATCCGCGGCGCACGGTGGCCCGTGCCACCTACATCGCTGTCGCGTTCACCGGCCTGTTCTACGCCTTCTCCGCCTGGGCGCTCACCGTGCTCACCGGTCCGGAGAACGCCCCCGCGGCCAGCGCCGAGGCGGGTCCGGGCATCATCTTCGGCGCGCTCGACCAGTACACCGGCGCGGTCGTCGCGGACATCGCCAACGTCCTGTTCATCACCAGCGTGCTGGCCGCCCTGCTGTCGTTCCACAACGGCGTGGCGCGCTACCTGTTCGCGCTCGGCCGGGAGCGGGTCCTGCCGGGCTTCCTCGGCGCCACCTCCAGCCGCAGCGGCGCGCCGGTCGCGGGCTCGCTGGTGCAGAGCGTGCTCGCCGTGGTGGTGTTCCTGGCGTTCGCGATGACCGGCCGTGACCCGGTCATCGACCTGTTCACCTGGCTGTCCGGCGCGGCCGCGGTGGGCGTCGTGCTGCTGATGACGCTCACCTCGGCATCCGTGGTGGGCTTCTTCCGCGGCCGTCCCGGCCCGGAGAGCGCGTGGCAGCGGACGATCGCCCCGGCGCTCGGCACGATCCTGCTCACCGCCGTGCTGCTGGTGCTGCTGTTCAACTTCGACGCGCTGCTCGCCCCCGACACCGCGAGCTACCTGAAGTGGCTGCTGCCGGCGATCCCGGTGGCGGCGGGTGTGGCCGGTCTGCTCTGGGGCCTGGTGCTGCGCACCAGCCGGCCGGACACGTACCGCCGGATCGGCCAGGTCACCGAGGAGGACCTGCACGAACCCGGTCTGCACTCGGCCCCCGCGGCCGAGCGCTGGGCCGGTGCCCACCACCGCTGACGCCCGTCGGGGGGGGGGGGGGGGGGGGGGGGGGGGGGGGGGCGGCGGCGGCCGCCCCCCGGCGGCGGCGGGGGGGGGGGGGCGGGGGCGGGCGCCCCCCCCCGGGGGGGGGGCGGCCCCCCCGCCGCCCGCCCCGCCCCCCCGGCCCCCCCCCCCCCCCCCCCGGCCCCGCCCGCGCCCCCCCCCCCCCCCCCCCCCCCCCCCCCCCCCCCCACCACCAGCTCAGGAGGTACGGATGACGGTGCAGATCACCGGGCCGTCGTCGGTGGCCCGCAACAGGTAGCGGTAGCGCTCGCCGGGCACCGCGCCGCCCTGGCTGTCCAGGAACTCCCAGCGCACCGCCACCTCGGTGAGCAGCGCCGAGATCTGCTGCACGTCCTCGATCTGCGCGTTGGCGGCGACGAGTTCCCGCTCCTGGTAGTCGGGGGCGGCGCCGACGAAGCTGAGCGCCACCGCCGCGGGCGAGGTGAACGAGAAGCTGTAGGTGTCGGCGACCACCAGCCCGGGCAGGGCGTAGCAGCCGGCGATGGCCGGCACGTCGGCGGTGGTCAGCGCCACGCCGTACCGGTCGAAGAAGTCGGTGAGCGTGTCGAGGTCGGTGGAAGCCGTCACGACGCTCCTCATTACCGGCCCGCGACGACGGCAAACCTGGTCAGCGCGGCCGGACCTCCACCTCGATCTCGGCGCCGAGGTGCGCGCCGCCGCTGAGGGCGAGGTCGTCGCCGCTCCAGAACCGGCCCGGGTCGTACCAGTTGGGCCGCCGGCCGGCGGGCAGCAGGCCCATCGCCTCGTAGGTCACCGCCACCACTTCGGCGCAGTACGCCGTCTCCAACGCGTTGTCGCTGTTCTTGCCCCCGTCCGCGGTCTCGCCCCCGTGACCGGTCCGGTCCCGGTCCCGGTCGCCGATCCTTCCCCTGATGGCGCCGAGGTTCAGGAGGCGCGGGTTCGGCAGCCGGCCCCGGGCCCACCGCCAGGCGAGCTGCGCGGTGGACGGGAACGGCGTCCCGTCCAGCCGTGCCACGGTACGCAGCACCGCCTCCTCCATCGCGGTGTCGGCCGGTGGTTCGAGCTGGCGCAGCCAGCCCCGCTGGCCGTACCGGTTGGCCCAGACGCAGACCGCGTCCCGCAGGTCGTGCAGCTGCACCCCGCGCTGGTGGGTGCCGGTCCACATGTCCGGTAGCGTTCGGCCCAGCTCGGCGTGCCACATCAGCGGCGGCATGTCGTCGAGCACCACGGCCATGCCCACGTGGTTCACCGGGCTGTTCGTGGTGAACTGGATGGCCCGGTCGGGCACGCTGCGTCCGCGGAACACCCACAGATCGCCGGTACGGGTCAGCTCCACGGCCTCGTCCAGGCTGATGCTCATGGAGGACTACCCTATGCGGATGCGGCAACGGATGCGGTGGTGGAAGGTACTCGGTCTCGCGGGCCTCGCCGGCGTCGCGGCGACCGGGGTGGTGGTGGCCCGGGCGGAACGGCGGCGCCGGGCCTACACGCCGGAGGAGGTCCGGGACCGGCTGCGCGAACGGCACGCCAAGGCCTCGCCGTCCTGATCGGACGGTCTCGTGGCGGCGGTTCTTCTACCATCGCAGTGATGCGGACCGTTTTCTGGGAGAGCCCGTTCGTCCTCGATCCCCCACCGGCCGCCGTGGAGCGGCACGGCGACGTCGACCTGCACGTGCCCGCCGGCGACGGCCGGCGTCCCGCGGTGGTCGTCGTGCACGGCGTGCCGGGGCCGCCCGACGCCCCCGACGCGCGGGACTGGCCGCTCTACCGGGGCTACGGCGCGCTGCTCGCCGAGGCCGGCGTGCTGACCGCGATCCCCCGGCTCACCGTCGCGAGCCCGGACGACATGCACGCGGTCGCCGCACGGGTGTCCGACGCCGCCGGACAACTCCGCGCCGACCCGCGCGTCGACCCCGACCGGCTCGGCCTCTGGTTCTTCTCCGGCGCCGGCCTGCTGCTCGGTGACTGGCTCCGCGACCCGCCCGCCTGGCTGCGCGGCGTGGCCGCGACCTACCCGCTGCTGGCCCCGCTGCCCGGATGGCCGCCGGTGGATCCGCGCTTCCGCCCGATCGACGCCCTCGACCAGCCCACCGACCGCGACGGCACCGCCCCACCGAACCCGGTCTCCCCCGACGACGCGGCCGTCGACGCCACGCGGGTGGAGGAGGCGGCACGGCCGACGCTCGTGCTGACCCGGGCAGGGCGGGAACGTCCCGAGGTCGCCCCCACCATCGAGGCGTTCACCGCTGTCGCGCGCCGGCGCGGCATCCCCCTGCACGTGGTGGACGTGCCGAACGGGCAGCACGGCTTCGACGCGCTGGACCACACCGAGGAGTCCCGCGCCGCCGTCCGCACCGCCCGCGACTCCCTGCTCAACCTGCTCACCGCCCCTTGACCGCCGGCGTCTTGGCGACTCCTCGCCCTGACGGGTGGGTGAGCGTCAGCGGTCGGCTGCGGGGATCGGCTCCGGGGCGTCGGGCGTCTCGGACGGGTGCAGGCGCTTGGCGCGGCGGCGCAGCCACGCGGTGCTGACCACTCCGGCCAGCACCGCCAGCACCAGCCCGGCCCAGGAGATGTCCTTGAGCCAGTGCTCGGCGGCCTGCCCCACGTAGAACAGCAGGTAGGTGGTGCCGAACGCCCAGACCAGCCCGCCTGCCGCGTTCGCGACCAGGAACCGGCGGTACGGCACGCGCAGGGCGCCGGCGAGCGGGCCGGCGAGGATGCGCAGCAGCGCGACGAACCGCCCGAAGAACACCGCCCAGGCGCCGTGCCGGGCGAAGCTCAGCTCGGCGCGGGCCAGGTGTGCCGGGCCGAGGTGTTTCGGGAAGCGCCGGCCGAGCCGTTCCAGCAGGGGACGGCCACCGCGCCGGCCCACCGCGTACCCGATGGAGTCGCCGACGATGGCGCCGGTGGCCGCGGCGGCTGCCACCCACTCGGGCCCGACCGCGCCGGTGGCGGCGAGCAGGGCGGCGCTGACCAGCACGATCTCGCCGGGGAGCGGGATGCCCATGCTCTCCACGCCGATCACCACGCCCACCAGCAGGCAGATCAGGCCCGGTGGGAGCGCGGCGAGCCAGTGCTGTACGTCGACCACCAGCCGACCCTACCCGCGCCGGCGTCAGCCCGCGGGGGCCAGGAACTCCAGCCGGTTGCCGTGCGGGTCGTACGTGTGGAACCGCCGCATGCCGGGAATCTCGTCGTCGCCCCAGGTCACGGCGTGCCCGGCGGCGTCCAGGCGGGCGGCCAGCTCGTCCAGGTCGGGACGCACCAGCGCGGGGTGTGCCTTGCGGGCGGGGCGGAAGTCGTCCTCGACGCCCAGGTGCAGTTCGGCGTCGTACCCGGTGAACCAGCAACCGCCGCGGGCGGCGAGGGCCGGGGGTTTGGGCTTCTCGGTGAGGCCGAGCAGGCCGGTGTAGAAGGAGCGGGACGCGTCCTCGGAGCCGCGGGGGCAGGCGAGCAGGACGTGATGGATCATGGTGGCACCTCCTCGTCCCGCAGCGTGGCACGAGGTTGCGTGAATAGCAAGACGGACGTACGGTTTTGTAAAGACCGACGCAGGTAAGTGTTGCCTAAGCAGGGCAGCGCCCCGGTCGGTGCGACAAACTGCTCAGGACTACTCACGGTCGCTGGTGTGAAGGAGTACGACGTGGCGAGCCTCGACACCTTCGGTGCGAAGACCCAGCTACGCGTCGGAGACGCGAGCTACGAGATTTTCAGGATCGACAAGGTGGAGGGCCACGAGCGGCTGCCCTACAGCTTGAAGATCCTGCTGGAGAACCTGCTGCGGACCGAGGACGGCGCGAACATCACCGCCGACCACATCCAGCAGCTCGGCGCGTGGGATGCCACCGCCGACCCGAGCGTGGAGATCCAGTTCACCCCGGCGCGGGTGCTGATGCAGGACTTCACCGGCGTGCCCTGCGTGGTCGACCTGGCCACCATGCGCGAGGCGGTACGTGACCTGGGCGGCGACGCCACCAAGGTCAACCCGCTGGCCCCGGCCGAGCTGGTCATCGACCACTCGGTCATCGCCGACCTGTTCGGCCGCGAGGACGCCTTCGAGCGCAACGTCGAGCTGGAGTACGAGCGCAACAAGGAGCGCTACCAGTTCCTGCGCTGGGGCCAGACCGCGTTCAACGAGTTCAAGGTCGTGCCGCCGGGCACCGGCATCGTGCATCAGGTCAACATCGAGTACCTGGCTCGTACGATCATGGAGCGCAACGGCCAGGCGTACCCGGACACGGTCGTCGGCACCGACTCGCACACCACCATGGTCAACGGCCTGGGCGTGCTGGGCTGGGGCGTCGGCGGCATCGAGGCCGAGGCCGCGATGCTCGGCCAGCCGGTCAGCATGCTGATCCCCCGCGTGGTCGGCTTCAAGCTGCACGGCGAGATGCCGGCCGGCACCACCGCCACCGACCTGGTGCTGACCATCACCGAGATGCTGCGCAAGCACGGCGTGGTCGGCAAGTTCGTCGAGTTCTACGGCCCGGGCGTGAGCGCGGTGCCGCTGGCCAACCGCGCCACCATCGGCAACATGTCGCCGGAGTACGGCTCGACCGTGGCGATCTTCCCGATCGACGCCGAGACCGTCCGCTACCTGGAGCTGACCGGCCGGGACCCGCAGCAGGTGGCGCTGGTCGAGGCGTACGCCAAGGAGCAGGGCCTCTGGCACGACCCGGAGCGCGAGCCGGAGTACTCCGAGCGCCTGGAGCTGGACCTCGGCACCATCGAGCCGTCGCTGGCCGGCCCGAAGCGCCCGCAGGACCGGGTGCCGCTGGGCAGCGCCAAGACGCTGTTCCGCGCCGCGCTCAGCGACTACGTGGCCGCCGACGAGACCGGTGGCGACCCGGGCCGCAAGCCGGGCGTGCCGCAGCAGGAGAAGCCGTTCGGCGCCGACGGCCCGGCCGACGAGGCGTCGGCCGAGTCCTTCCCGGCCAGCGACTCCCCCGCCAACGGCGTGAACGACCCGGCGGACGCGCCGCGCGACCTGGAGACGGCAGCGGTGGGCGCGGGCGGCCGGGCCAGCAACCCGGTACGCGTGACCGGCGCCGACGGCGTCGAGTACGAGCTGGACCACGGCGCCGTGGTGATCGCCGCGATCACCTCCTGCACCAACACCTCGAACCCGCAGGTGATGATCGGCGCCGCGCTGCTGGCCCGTAACGCGGTGGAGAAGGGCCTGGCCCGCAAGCCGTGGGTGAAGACCACCCTGGCGCCGGGCTCGAAGGTCGTCATGGACTACTACGACCGTGCCGGCCTGACCCCGTACCTGGACAAGCTCGGCTTCAACCTGGTCGGCTACGGCTGCACCACCTGCATCGGCAACTCCGGCCCGCTGCCGGAGGAGGTCTCGGCCGCCGTCAACGACGGTGACCTGGCCGTCGTGTCGGTGCTGTCCGGCAACCGCAACTTCGAGGGCCGGATCAACCCGGACGTCAAGATGAACTACCTGGCGTCCCCGCCGCTGGTGGTCGCGTACGCGCTCGCCGGCACCATGGACATCGACCTGGCCAACGAGCCGATCGGCGAGGACGCCCAGGGCAACCCGGTGTACCTGCGGGAGATCTGGCCGAACAGCGCCGAGATCCAGGACGTCATCGCCTCCGCGATCGGCGCGACCGGCTTCAGCGCCGCATACGCCGACGTGTTCGCCGGTGACGAGCGCTGGCAGTCGCTGCCCACCCCGACCGGTGACACGTTCTCCTGGGACGGCGAGTCGACGTACGTGCGCAAGCCCCCGTACTTCGAGGGCATGCAGCAGGAGCCGACCCCGGTGCAGGACATCGCCGACGCGCGGGTGCTGGCCAAGCTGGGTGACTCGGTGACCACCGACCACATCTCCCCGGCCGGCTCGATCAAGGCGGACTCCCCCGCCGGCAAGTACCTGGCCGAGCACGGCGTGGCCCGGCACGAGTTCAACTCGTACGGCTCCCGCCGGGGCAACCACGAGGTCATGATCCGGGGCACGTTCGCCAACATCCGGCTGCGCAACCAGCTCGTGCCGGGTGTCGAGGGTGGCTTCACCGTCAACCACCTGACCGGCGAGCAGACCTCGATCTACGACGCCTCGATGGCCTACCAGGAGGCGGGCGTCCCCCTGGTCATCCTGGCCGGCAAGGAGTACGGCTCGGGTTCGTCGCGGGACTGGGCGGCGAAGGGCACCATGCTGCTGGGCGTGAAGGCGGTCATCGCCGAGTCGTACGAGCGGATCCACCGCTCGAACCTGATCGGCATGGGCGTGCTGCCGCTGCAGTTCCCGGGCGGCGAGACCGCCGAGTCGCTGGGCCTGACCGGCACGGAGACGTTCTCGATCAGCGGCGTCACCGCGCTGAACGACGGCGACACCCCGCGCACGGTGAAGGTCACCACCGACACCGGCGTGGAGTTCGACGCCGTGGTCCGCATCGACACCCCGGGTGAGGCGGACTACTACCGGCACGGCGGCATCCTGCAGTACGTGCTGCGCCGCATGATCGCGAGCTGAACCCGCTTGTCAGGAAGGGCCCCTTTTCAACAGACGTCTGTTGAAAAGGGGCCCTTCCTGACATCTCAGCGCAGGCGGAGCGCGACCTCCTCGCACGGGAGCTACGAGGAGCGGCTTGCTCTGGAGCGCACTCCAAGTTCTATGTTCCTTCCATGGCCGATGGAAACGCTCTCCCGCAGCGGGAGCCGACGCTCACGACCTCACCGAGCGCATCCACAGCCTGCAGCGCAATGCCACGGCTATGGACAACACACTCAATCACTGCGAAGGGCTGCTCGACCAGCAGCCGGAAACGGACCCCTGCATGAGCAGCACTCCCGCCGCCGAGACTCGCCAGGACCGCTTCGATCACGGCATGGAGGTCCTCAACCGCGTCGACGGCGAAGCCGGTCAGCGCGTCATCGACGCCCTCGCCGACATCAACCCGGAACTCGGACACCAGGTCGTCGCCTGGGGTTTCGGCGAAATTTATGACCGCCCCGGTCTGCCGCCGCGCGACCGGCAACTGGTCACCCTCGGCATGCTCACCGCCCTCGGCGGCTGCGAGGCCCAGCTGGAAGTCCACATCAACGCCGCCCTCAATGTCGGCCTGACTCCCGATGAGGTCGTCGAGGCGTTGCTGCACTCCGCCGTCTACTGCGGCATGCCCAAGGCCGTCAACGCCACCTTCGTCGCGAAGAAGGTCTTCGACCAACGCGACCTTCTGCCGGTCAACGTGCCGGAGGGCAGGAGTCGGCGCTCTCCGTCATGAGGTTGAAGTTCAACCCCGACGGCACCGTCGACCGCGACAGCGATCCGGTCGTCATCTTCCGCAGCGACAATCTGAGCTGGGTCACGTACCGGGGCAGAGCCGGCACCGCGCGACGGCCGCGAACCTGCTGGGCCAGCCGATCGAGGCGCTCTGGCCGGACGCGGTCCGCCGCCGCGAGCCGGTGTGGTTCCGCCCGTCGGTCGACATCGAGCGCGAGGCGGTCGCGCTGCGGACGTTCGAGCTGGCCTGGGTGCCGGGCCTGTTGCAGACCGAGGCGTACGCCCGGGCCACGTTCATCGGCCAGCCGCTGACCGGCGACGAGATCACCGACCTGGCGCGACTGCGTCGAGGTCGCCGGCAACCTGCCCGGCGTGGTCGGCGTACGCGACTCGAAGGACCCGGCCGGGCCGGTGCTCACCTTCACCCCGGCCGCGTGGACCCGGTTCCTGACCTCGACCCGCCACTGAGCCCGGTCAGGCCAACCGCGCGCGGTGTACACGTGCACCGGATCCCCCGACTCGGACGTGATCGCGCGCTCGAAGCTCAGCCCGATCCGCTCCGCGACCCGCCGTGAGGGCGTGTTGTCGGGGTGGATGATCGCGACGAGGCGGTCGACGGTTCCTTCGTCATGGCGTCGAGGCCATCGAGGTCGAACGCCGCTCACGGACCGGCGGCAACGAACGGCCCGCCGAAGCCGGCACACCACTCATTACGGAATTGCAATTCGATGAAATTCCGTCGCCCCCATCGCACATCCGACACTGCCAACAATCGACGTCCATGATTCGTTGACACGCTCCGAAGACCGTCGATACGTTGCCGATATCGCGATGAACCACGGGGCGCTCCAGTTTCGATCCGGGAATCGAACACTGGGAAGGATTTCATGAAGACGACGATCAGACTTCTGGCCCTGCCGGCCCTGATCCTGCCGGCGATCCTCGCCGGCACTCCGGCGCTCGCCGACACCGGCACCACCGCGGGCACGGCCGCTCCGGCCACTGTCACGTCGATCGAGCGCAAGGCGGGATCGTCCGCGCAGGCCAGGGCCTACTGGACGGCCGAGCGCATGGCGGCGGCCACCCCGGCCGACGAGGTGGAGAAGTCCGCCGGCCCGGTCACCCAGAGCCCCACGACGGAGCGGGTGCGGCGCTTCGCGGAGGCGGTGGCGCCGAAGGACGGCAGCGGCTTCGGCACCCAGCTGAACGAGTCGATCACGGTGGGGAAGATCTTCTACACCAGCTCGACCGACGGCCTGGGCCACTACTGCTCCGCGAGCGTGGTGAACAGCCCGGCGCGCAACATGGTCTTCACGGCCGCGCACTGCGTGCACGACGGGCCGGGCCGGGACTGGCACACCGCGAACTGGATGTTCGTGCCGTCGTACCGCAACGGCGCGCAGCCGTACGGCACCTGGGACTGGTCCACGCTCGCGGTGCCGAGCGGCTGGATCAGCACCCGCGAGCGGCAGTACGACGTGGCGGTCGCGCTCGTCTACGGCAGCCGGTCGATCGTGGACGCGGTCGGCGCCAACGGGCTGCTCACCGGCGGTGGCCGCGCGTACCACTACGACATCTTCGGCTACCCGAGCAACAAGGACAGCGGCGAGATCCAGTGGGTCTGCTCGGGCACGTCGCGCGACGCGGGCAGCAACCGGATCGAGATGAACTGCGGCTTCGGGGGTGGTTCGAGCGGCGGTCCGTGGTACTACAGCTATGACGACACCACCCGGCGTGGTGACGTGCACGGGGTGATGAGTTACTCGAGCGGGTCGAACACGAACGGCTCGCCGTACTTCTCCGCCGCAGTGGTGGGGACGCTCTACAACACGTACGCGAACGACACCTGGTGAACGACGGTCCGCCTGGTGTGCCGCCCGGCGCACCAGGCGGACCGGCACCAGGCGGACCGGCACCGGCCCAACGGTACGGAGGAGGCGACATGTCACACCGTGTGCTGCTCGGCGCGGCCGCCGTCGCGGCGCTCGCCGTGGCCGCGGCCGTCGTGGTCGTCGCGACGCGCGACGGCGGCTCGGCGCGGCCCGCGCCCGGCCCGGTGGTCGCGACGCACAACCCGAGCCCGGGCGCCACCGATCCGTCCGAATACTGGACGAGGGAACGAATGCGGGACGCGATCGGCGACTGAATCACCGAATTGCGTTCGCCCGATTGCGCTGGCCGGTTTCGACCGTCGGCGCACAGGTGCGCCGAATTACTTCCCGCTCAGATCGCCGGCCGAGCCCGGGGCGCAATTCCCATTCAGCGGGCGTGAGTGCCGGCGGGCGCTCACGGAACGGAATGACCACGGGCGCCGGTCAGCCGACGGCGTTCTCCAGCACGGCCTTGAGCCGGGCCAGATCCGCCTCCACGAGCGCGGTGTCCCGGTCGAAGTCCGCGTCGCTCATGCCGGGCGTCCGCCGCAGGCTGAACACCACCTCGGTCGCGCCGCCGTCGGCGATCGCGCGCAGCGGCACGTACACCGTCTCGCCGGACGGCGTCAGCACCTCGTGGTCGAGCACGCCGTACTCGTTGGCCGGGGCGAAGGTCAGCCGCGCCGGCCCCTCGGGTGTGTCCACGAACCACTGGCCGTCGACCCGGGCCACCGAGCCGCCGAGCCCCGGCGCCCAGCGGGGAAGGTTCGCCGGGTCGGCGGCGAAGTCGTAGACCTCCGCCACCGGACGGTCGATGTGGACGCTGAGATGCCGGGATTCACTCGCCACCCGCCGATGATGGCACGGGTGTCCGACGCTCACGCTAAGCTGCCGCCGATCGCGACAGACCACCCCGGGAGACGACCACATGGGCATGGTGTTCACGGCACGCCGGCTGTCCGGCGAGCAACTGGCGACGGTGCTGGCCGACCCGGAGACGGCCGGCGCACTGTTCGACGGCGGTCCGGACGAACTCGACCTCGACAAGGCGTGGCACGGCCTGCACTACCTGCTGAACGGCACCACGTACGAGGTCCGCGGCGACGCCGGGCCGGCGATCGTCGGCGGCGACCCGATCGGGCCGGACCACGGCATGGGCCCGGCCCGGCTGCTCATGCCCGACGCCGTACGCACCGTGGCCGCCGGGCTCGACGCGGTGGACGAGGCCACGCTGCGGGCCCGCTTCGACCCGGCGGCCATGTCCGAGGCCGAGATCTACCCGCACATCTGGGACGACGGCGACGACGAGTTCGACAGCTACCTGCTGCCGCACTTCACCGCGCTGCGCACCTTCTACCGGGACGCGGCGGCGCGCGGCGACGCCGTCCTGCTGGCCGTCACCTGACCCGACGGAAACGGGTGCGCGCCGCCGGGCGCGCATCGGTAGCGTGCCGGCGTGGGACTCGACGCCTTCGTGTACTGCCGGTGCTGGCAGGACGGCCTCGCCACGCCGTTCCCGGTCGGCCCGGTCGGCTATGACGAGGACGGCTGCCTCGCGCTGCTGCAACCCTGGGAGGGCAACGCGGCGGCGCACGACGCCTTCTGCGCCTGGATGTCCGGGGACGCCTGCCCGCACCCGGACATGGCGCTGGTCAGCGAGTGCGTCTCCAACTGGTCCGGCGTACGCCTGTTCCAGCAGGCGTCGCGCGCGGCCGGCGAGCATCGTTTCCCGACGCTCGCCGCCGCGCTGCCGGACGTCAACGGCGGCTCGTTGCCGGCGGACCGGGCGGCGGTGGCGCTCGCCGAGCTGGACGCGTTCGCGGGCACCGCCCGGATCACCGACGAGGTGGAGTTGATCGACGAGGCGACCGGCCGGGTGCTGATGCAGTACGTCGAGGACTACCGCGGGTTGTTCATGTACGGCCCGGGCTTCCAGGCCGGCGTCGACCCCGACGGCTTCTTCGTCCTCGACCGGGCCGACCCGCCGGTCACGCTGTTCCGGGCCACCCGGTTCACCCAGCGACCGCTGCCCGGCGGCCGGGTGGAGTTCACCGTCGGCGGGACGCGGACGACAGTGGCGATGCGGCCGGTGGGCGGGCACGGCGAGCCGCCACCCGAACGACTCGCGGTGCGGACCCGGAGCCGGTCGGGCGACGACTTCGCCTACCTCGTGGAGCCGCTGCGGCGGCTGTGCGCGGCGTCGGTGGCGAGCGGCAACCCGGTCATGTGGTGCTGACGAGCGGCGCTCACCACGGGATGACTCCCGCGTCCTCGAAGTAGCCGCCGGTCGGCCCGTCGTCCGGCAGCGTCGCCAGCCGGATCGGGGTCGCCGCGCCCTGCTGCACGGTCCGCACGCCCCGGAAGCCGTTCAGGTCGGTCGCCGTGAATCCCGGGCAGGCGGCGTTGATGAGGATGTTCGTGCCTGCGAGCGCCCGCGCGTACTGGATCGTCACCGCGTTGAGCATGCTCTTCGACGGCGAGTACGCGACCGACAGCGGGCCGGTCTGATCCTCGCCGGTTGACGCGCTCTGCCGGGTGAGCGAGCCGACACCGCTGGACACGTTGACGATCCGCGGCGAGGCCGAGCGGCGCAGCAGCGGCAGCATCGCCTCGATCACCCGGACCACCCCGATCACGTTCACCTCGACCGCCGTCCGGATGGTCGCGAGGTCGACCTCACCGGGGTGCTGCGGCGTACCGCCGGTAACGCCCGCGTTGTTGACGAGCACGTCCAGGCCGCCGGCCTCCGTCTCCAGCAGCCGGGCGGCGGCGGTCACGCTCGCGTCGTCGGTCACGTCCAGCGGTACGCCGAACGCGTCCACGCCGTCCGCGCGCAGCTTCGCCACCGCCTCGGCGAGCCGCTGGCCGTCGCGGGCGCCGACGCCCACCCGCATGCCGAGCGCACCAAGCCCGGCCGCGATCTCGTACCCGATTCCCTTGTTCGCGCCGGTCACCAGCGCGATCGTCCGTTCGCTCATGGTCTCGATCCTGTCCGCGCGGCGCGCGGGCCTCCAACACCACCTCGGTAGCGACCGATACCCGTAAGGTATCGCCCCGGCGGTACGGTGGCGGCATGGAGACGCGCGAGCTTCGCTACTTCGTCGCGGTCGCCGAGGAACTGCACTTCGGCCGCGCCGCGCGACGCCTGGGCATCGCCCAGCCGCCGCTGTCACGGGCGATCCGCCAGCTCGAACGGCGTCTCGGCGTGACGCTGCTGGAACGCGACAGCCGCCGCGTCGCGCTCACCTCGGCCGGGTCGGTGCTGCTGCGGGAGGGCCGGGCCGCCCTGGACGCGGTGGACGCCGCCGGCCGCCGCACCCGCCGCGCCGCTCAGGCCGCGCACGGCGGCGCCGGGCTGGTGCTCGTGACGAAGGCGGGCGCATCCAGCGAACTGCTGCCGAAACTGCTCGACGCGTACGCCGCCGAGCCGGACGCGGTCCCCGTCGAGGTGCTGCTGTGCGGCATCGGCGAACAGGAACGGCTGCTGCGCGACGGGCGGGCCGACGTGGCGCTGCTGCACCTGCCGTTCGACTCGACCACCGGGCTGGACACCGAGGAACTGGTCACCGAGCAGCAAGTGGCGGTCCTGCCGGCCGGACATCCGCTGGCCCGGCGGCCGCACCTGCTGACGGCCGAGGTGGAGACGCTGACCGGCCTGCCGATGCCGCGCTGGCCCCGGGCCGACGGGTCGTATCCGGACGGTCCGGGCCCCGAGGTCCGGGACCACGCCCAGTTGTTCCAACTCATCGCGCTCGGCCGCACCGCGGTGGTGCTGCCGGAGTCCTGCCGGTCGCTGCTGCTCGCCGACCTGGCAGCCGTGCCCGTGCCGGACGCGACGGCGGTGACCACCGTGATCGCCTGGCCGCCGCACAGCCGGTCCCGGCCCCTCGCCGCCCTGATCCGGACCACCACCCGCCTGTAGGGACCTCTACGACAGGTCCTTGCGCATCTGCTGGGTGACCACTCGGTAGCCGGCCGTCTCGTACAGCCTGCGCGCCGTCTCGTTGGCGCCGAAGACGTTCAGCTCCAGCGCCCCGGCGCCGTGGTCCCGGGTCGCCCGCTCCCCCGCCGCGAGCAGCGCCCGCCCCAGGCCCCGGCCCCGGTGCTCGGCGGCCACCTCGATGTCGTAGAGGAACGCGCAGCCGGCGAGCCCACGCGGATGGGTGAGGCCGATCCACAGCCGGCCGACCGGCGACCCGTCGGGCAGCTCGCCGACCAGGAACAGCATGCCGGGCGTGGTCATGCCCTGCGGCAGGAAGGCGGCACTGGCCTCCCGGGCCCGGTCGAGCGCCTCCTCGGCCGTCCAGTTGCCGGCCGTGACGTGCTCCCGTGCGTACCCGGCGGCCAGTTCCTCCTGCCAGCTGTCGAACTCGTCCGGGGTCATCGCCCGGACGGTCACCTCGGTCATCGCCACTCCCTCGTTGACGTGTGGCCGCTCAGTCCTCGGCGGCGCGGCGACGTGCCTCGCGCAGCTTCATGGCGTGCTCCAGCAGCGTGATCAGCACCTCCTTGGCCGACTCCCGCTGCCGCGCGTCGCACAGCACCACCGGTACGCCCGGATCCAGGTCGAGCGCGGCCTGCACCTCGTCGAGGCGGAACTGCTTGGCGTTCTCGAAGCAGTTCACCGCCACCACGAACGGCGTGCCGCGCCCCTCGAAGTAGTCGATCGACGGGAAGCAGTCGGCCAGCCGGCGGGTGTCGGCGAGCACCACCGCGCCGAGCGCGCCGAGCGCCAGCTCGTCCCAGACGAACCAGAAGCGGTCCTGGCCGGGCGTGCCGAACAGGTAGAGCACCAGGTCGTCGCTGATGGTGATGCGGCCGAAGTCCATCGCCACGGTGGTGGTCGACTTCTCCTCGATGCCGGACAGGTCATCGATGCCGATGCCGGTCTCGGTCAGCACCTCCTCGGTGCGCAGCGGCTTGGTTTCGCTTACCGCGCCGACCATTGTGGTCTTGCCGACGCCGAACCCGCCCGCGATCAGAATCTTGATCGCGGTGGGCAGCGGCGCGGCGCCCGCCGGCCGCTCAGAGCGCCCGTAGTCCATTGATAACCGCCTCGAAAACGTGCTCGTCGGGAAGGCCGGCGGGGGTCGCGCGCGGCTCGCGTACCTGTACCAGGCTGCGGGCGGCCAGGTCTCCGAGGAGGACCCGGACCGTGCCCACCGGCAGGTCGAGATGGGCGGCGATCTCGGCCACGGAGAGGATCCGCTGGCAGAGGCCGACTATCGCCATGTGCTCCGGGCCGAGCCCGGACTCCGACCCGACTTCCGTGCGGGTCGCGGTGACCAGCGAGATCAGGTCGAACGTGCCGGTGACCGGGCGGGCCCGGCCGCCGGTCACCGCGTACGGGCGCACCACCGGGCCGGCGTGGTCGTCCACCCACTCCTGCTCCGCGGAGTCCCCCCGGCCGGTCATCGTGCCGTGTTCTCGCCGAGGGGCTGTTCCCGGGTCGGTGACGCGACGAACCGGCCGACCCGGGTGACGAGCATGGCCATCTCGTACGCGATCAGGCCGACGTCCGCGTCCTCCGAGGCCAGCACCGCCAGGCAGGCGTTGCGCCCGGCCGCTGTGACGAACAGGAAGGAGGACTGCATCTCGATGATGGTCTGCTGTACGTGCCCGCCACCGAACCGTTTACCCGCGCCACGGGCCAGGCTCTGGATGCCCGCCGCCATGGCCGCCAGGTGCTCGCCGTCGTCGCGGCTCAACCCGCGGGACGAGGCCATCAACAGTCCGTCGGTGGAGAGCGCCACGGCGTGCTCCGCCTGCTTGACCCGGCCGACCAGGTCATCCAGCAGCCACGTCAGATCCGCGCTCGAAGCCGTCTTCTGCGCCACTCGTCGTCCTCATCTTCCCGGCTGTGTGCCGTCAGCTTCCGGTCCCGTCGCGTCGACGTCCCGGTCAGGTAACCTGCTCGTCCGCGTCGGCCGGCGCACCGCCGGCCTCCCGCGCTCCGCCGAGCAAGCGCGCGGCATCGGTACGGCCGCGTCGCGTGCCGCTCTGGTAGGAACTCATCATCCGGCGCACCTGCTCCGGTGCACGCGCCGTGTCGTCGTCGGCGTCGTCGTCCGCCTCGGTCTGGTCGTGCCGCAGCGCCGGCACGATGTTGGCCTGGCGTACCCGCACCGGCAGCCCCGCGTCGGTGACGGGCGCCGTCTCCGACTCCGGCTCCGACTCCGACTCCGGCTCCGGCGCCGTCTCCGGGGAAGCCTCGACCGCGTCCGTCTGGGCGACCGACCGGCGTTCCACCACCGCCAGCTCCGTGGTGGGCGCCGCCACCGCGGACTGCCGCTTGCGGGTACGCGCCGGCAGCCCGGAGGGGGTCAGCCGGGGTGCCTGCGCCATCGGCTCCGGCACCTGCGGGGCGGGTTCGGACGGCTGCTCCGGCTCGGCGCCGCCGTCCGGGCCGGACGGAGTCGCCGGCTCGGACCCGTCGCCGGGCGGCGTGTCTCCCGCCGGCGTCGGCGTCACGGGCAGGGCCGTCCCGGGGGCGGGCAGGTCGTCGGGCGCGCCGGCGGCCGCGATCAGTTCACGCGGGATCAGCACCACAGCTGTCGTCCCGCCGTACGCGGACTCCTTGAGCTGCACCTTGACGCCGTGCCGCTCGGTGAGCCGGCTGACCACGAACAGGCCGAGCCGGGCCGCGTCGGCCAGGTTCAGCTCGGAGCGGTCGACGATGCGCGCGTTGGCGGCGGCCAGCTCGTCGGCGCTCATGCCGAGGCCGCGGTCCTCGATCTCGATGGCGAAGCCGTTCGCCACGAGCTGACCCCGGATCTCCACAATGGTCTGCGGCGGCGAGAAGGAGAGTCCGTTCTCGATCAGCTCGGCCAGCAGGTGGATCACGTCACCGACGGCGCGGCCGGTCAGCGACACGTCGCCGAGCGGGCGCACGGTGACCCGGGTGTAGTCCTCGACCTCGGCGACCGCGCCGCGAACCACGTCGACCATCGGCACGTTGCGCCGCCAGGCCCGGCCCGGCGTCGAGCCGGAGAGCACGATCAGGTTCTCCGCGTTGCGCCGCATGCGGGTGGCCAGGTGGTCGACCCGGAACAGGGCCTCCAGCTCCTCGGCGTCGTGTTCCCGCCGCTCCATCGCGTCCAGCAGCGTGAGCTGCCGGTGCACGAGCGCCTGGGTGCGCCGGGCCAGGCTGAGGAACACGTCGCGTACGCTGCGGCGCAACTCGGCCTGCTCGACCGCGGTGCGTACGGCGGTCTCCTGCACGACGTTGAACGCCTTGCCCACCTGGCCGATCTCGTCGTCGCCGAACTGCAACGGTGGCGCCTCGCGGGCGACGTCCACCTCCTCACCGCGGCCCAGCCGTTCCACCACGCTCGGCAGCCGCTCGTGGGCCAGCTGGAAGGCTGCCTCGCGGAGCCGTTCGAGCTGGCGTACGAGCGCCCGCGCCGTGGTGATCGAGACGACCACGGAGGCGATGACGGCGATCAGGCCGAGGCCGGCGGCGAGCACCAGCCGCACGATGACGCCGATCGCGACGGGCATGGCCCGGGAGACGATGTCCTCACCGCCGGCCAGGATCACCTCGCGCAGGTCGGCCATCGCCTTCTCGGCGGCGGCCTGCCACGCCGCGGCGGTCACCGGCGGGCGCACCTCGCTGCCCTTGGCCGCGAGCACCTGGTCCTGAAGCGTGCGGAGCTGCTGGAACGCCTCGCCCTCGACCATCCGTTCGAAGCGGGCGCGGTCGCCGGGGGCGAGTTCCCGGGCGGTGCGGTCGGCGAGGAACCACTGCGCGCCGACCAGGCGGGCGAACGCGGTCTGCTCGCCCACCGTGATCCGGTTGGCCGCGATCGCGCCGGTGAGCAGCGCGTCCTGTTGGGACAGGAGTTCCCGGGACCGGTTGAGGTCGATGAGCGCCGCGGTGTCCTCGGCGATCTCGTCGTCGTCGAGGCCGCCGAGGGCGTCGAAGACCGCGAAGATCCCGTCGACCGCCTCGTCGTACGCGATGAGCGTGGTGGTCCGGTCGATGGTCTTGCGGCTGACGTCGGCGCGTACCTGACCGAGCTGGTCCAGTTCGGTCTTCAGCTCGTCGAGCCGCCGCATCAGCTCCTCGCTGGCCGGGATCTCAGTGCGCCAGTCCCGTACCGAGCGCCACAGCACGGTGGCGGTCTCGTCGGTGCGGGCCCGCTGGGCCTCCAGCTCCTGCAGCCGGCCCGGGTCGGACTCACCGAGATAGCGCAGCGACAGCCGGCGCTCGGCCTGCAGCTCCTGCAGCAGCGGGTCGCTCGGCTCGAACACGCGCGCGTTGAGCGCCTGCACGCCGAGCAGGTTGAACCCGTCCCGTACGGTCACCCACGCGGCGAACGCCCAGAGCGCGGTCAGCGACGCCAGCAGCGCGATGATCTTCGTACGGAGATTCGTACTGCGGGAACCCATCACACCGTCCTGGCCCGGTCTTCGGTCGGTCCGAAATCCGATCGACTCCGGCGCACGCTAGCAGCCGTCGTGAACCTCATTCAAGCGATCCTGATCATGGTGGGTGCGGCCTCCTTCCGGCCGCCCCGGCGCTGCCGGAGGCCGCCAGCACCGCGGCGCGCACGATCCGCGTCGGGCGGTAGAGGTCCTTGTCGTGCCATAGTGCCGGTTCGCCGTCGGATCCGTCCAGCTCGGACAGTCGACTGCGCCCCCGCGCCAGCGCCGACGTGACCCGGGCGTCGCCGGGCCGGCCCGCGTCGGCCAGCGCGAGCACCGCGTACGCGGTCTCCTCGGCGGTCCCGTCCCACCGCCCCCAGGAGCCGTCCCGGCGCTGCGTGGCCAGCAGCCAGGCCACGCCCCGCTCGACGGCGGCTCGCGCCGCGCCGTCCGGCGCGTGGTCGGACAGCGCCAGCAGCACCGCGTAGGTGGCGTAGTACGGCGAGGCGTGCCAGCGGTCCTCCCACCGCCCGTCCGGCTCCTGCCGGTCCAGCAGCCACTCGGTGACCCGATGGCGCGCGCCGGTGACACCGGGCCCGCTCGGCTGCTCGCCGAGCGCGTCGAGCACGTGCGCGTTCGTGGTCAGCGACGCCCCGTCCTCCCCCGGCCAGGTGCAGAAGTGCCGTCCCGTGTCGAACCCGGCCAGCGGTGAGACGCCCGGCGCGCGGCCCAGCCGGGCCAGCGCGTAGAGCGTGACCGCTGTGGTGTCCGCGTCGGCGGGCAGGCCGGGCGCGGTGGCCGCGCCGGACGGTCCGACCGCGGCGCGCAGCTCGGTCAGCACCGGCTCGGGCGTGCCGACCGGCACGCCGGCCCGGACCAGGATGCCGAGCACCCAGGCCCGCTCGAACACGGTGATCGGGCTCGCGCAGGGCACCGGGCCGGGCCGGGCGAGCGCGTTCAGGTAGTCCAGCGCGGGTCCGGGCTCCGGCCCGCCCAGCCAGGCGGCGGTGGCGGCCGGTGAGGCGCCGACCGCGCCGCTGGCCGAGGGACGCACCCCGGGCGCGCGGTACGCCAGCTCGCCCGCCACCTCCAGCGCGTGCGCCAGCTTCTCCGGCACCGGCCGTCCGGTGGCGAGCAGTCCGCGTACCCGGGTCAGCCGGGCCGGGTCGAGACCGGCCGGCAGCGGCAGGCGGGGCCGGCCGGCCCACTCGGCCAGCCCGGGTGGCGGCCCGGCCGGCCCGTCGAGGCGCCGGTCCACGGCGGCCAGCAACGCCGGCACGATCAGGTCGGTTGCCGGCAGGTCCGGCGGGGCGCCGGCACGCAGCGCGCCGGCCAGGTACGCCAGCCCTCGGTGCGCGGCGGCGGCCGGCGCGGCGGCCGGGCCGTCGCGGTGCAGCGCGGCCAGCAGCGCCTCCACCGCGCTCAGCGTCGGCACCAGGGCGTAGCCGCCGGGGCCGCCCCATCCGCCGTCCGGGCGCTGCCGGTCCAGCAGCCAGGTCAGGCGCCGGTCGTGGCCGTCGAGCCAGGGTGCGAGCGCGATCAGCCGTCCGGTCTCGTAGACCGACGGTGAGGTCTGCCCCTCCGGCTCGCCGCCGAGCGCGGCGATCAGGTCGCGCGCGGTCCCGGACCCGGTGGCGGGCACCGGTCCGGCGGTGAGCGTCACCGCACGCCCCAGAAGTCGGTGTGCCGGTAGAAGCCGGTGGTGAAACCGAGCTGCCGGGACAGGAAGCCGGCCTCCCTCGGCACCTCGCCGGCCAGCTTCGCCAGCAGGACGCGGCAGTGGTCGACCTGCTCGGCGAAGTGCCGCTCGACGTCGGCCGGGTCGTCCACCAGCAGCAGCGCGTTGAGATCGCCGGACTCGGCGTCGCGGCGGTGGGTGCCGAGGTCGTTGACCAGGCGCAGGGCCCGCTGGACCTCGTCGCTGACCTCGATCAGCCGCGCCAGCGTGCCGGCGTCGGACACCGATCCGGTGTGGATCCAGTGGGCGACGTTCACCACCGTCGCGGCGAGGTTGTCGGCGTTGGCCAGGTAGTCGGCGAGCGTGGGGCGGCCGGTGCGCCGCCAGTCCCACTCGCGGGCCATCGCGTCGAGCGTGCGGGCCATCGTGTCCCGCCAGTGGTCGCGCAGCGCCGGATAGGCCGGCGCGGCGGCGACGTCGTCCCGCAGCTCGGCGAGGAACCGGCCCAGCGGGTCGCCGGAGTCGGCGCCGTCGAGCACGTCCAGGCAGACGCCGGTGATCCGGTCCACCTCGGCCCGGCTGGGCGCCTGGTGGTCGACCAGCCAGTCCACGGCGAAGCCCCAGAGCACCGCGCGGTTGGTCACGGCGAGTTCGGCGGCGCTGTGCCAGGGGGCGCTGAACGCCATCGCCTGCGCGATGCTGCTGAACAGCGTCGCGTCGAACGGGTCGCCGGGGAACAGCTCGGGGTGCGCGGCGGCGGCCCTGCGCAGGCCGCGCTGGCCCTGCGCGGCCAGCGCGCAGACCCGGCCCTGTTCGGCGGCGACGACGAGCGGATCCGGTGTCGCGCAGTCGGTCATGCCCCCTCCGTCCGCCCGGCGGCGACGAGCGTCAGCTCCACCCGTTCGCGCGGCCGCAGCGCCGCGGCCAGCCGCAACCCGGGTACGCCGGGGCGGTGCAGCCGGAACCGGTAGCGGCTGAGCATGGTGGCGAGGATGAGCTGGGCCTCCAGGTAGAACAGGTACATGCCGAGGCACTGGTGCGGCCCGCCGCCGAACGGGAAGTGGGCGTACCGGTGCCGGGCGCGGACCCGCTCGGGGAGGAAGCGTTCCGGGTCGAACTCGTCCGGGCGGTCCCAGAACTGCCGCATCCGCTGGGTGATCAGCGGGCTGACCGCCATCGTCGCGCCGGGCTCGATCGGCACGCCGTCGATGACGTCCCCGGCGACCGCGCGGCGCGGGATGATCCATCCGATCGGGTAGAGCCGCAGCAGCTCGTCGAGCACCATCCGGGTGTAGGTGAGCCGGCTCAGGTGCTCGCGGCGTACCGGCTCGCCTCCGACCACCTCGTCGATCTCGGCGTAGAGCCGCTCGGCCACCTCGGGGTGCTGGTCGAGGTGGGGCCAGGCCCACGTCAGCACGTTGATGGTGGTCTCCGTGGTGGCGGCGAACATCGCCACCGTGTCGTTGCGGACCTGCCGCTCGTCGAGCTGCCGCCCGTCGTCGGTGCGGGCCTGCCAGAGCGTGGAGATGACGTCGTCGCCCTGGTCGGCGGCGTCCCGCGTCTCGCGGACGATCGGCACCAGGACGTCGTCGACGACGCGTACGGCGCGGGCGAACGTGCGGTCCCCCGGCATCGGCAGTGACAGCGGCGCGAACGGCACGATGATGCGCGGGATGACGGCGGTGGCGATCCGGTCCTGCGCCTCGATCACCCGCATCGCGTCCGGCACCGAGATCCGGTCGGCGAAGAGCACCTTCATGATCGCCCGGCTGACGATGCGCGCCTGCTCCACGCCGATGTCGACCGGCTGCCCGGCACGGGCCGGCTCGTCCAACTCCTCGACCGCGTCGCGGATCGCGTCGGCCATCCCGTCGACGAGCGCCTCCACCCGCTTGGCGGTGAACATCGGCTGGAGCATCCGCCGGCTGGCCGACCAGATCTGCCCCTCGCCGAGGATCCCCTCGCCGAACAGCCGCTTGACCGGGCGCCAGAACAGTCCGTCACCGGCGCGCTCGTAGTTGTCCGCCCGGTCGCGCAGAACGTGCTGCACGTGCCGGGGGTGGGTGACCAGATACGGGCGGAACGAGCCGAGGTTGAGCTGGACCAGTTCGCCCTCGGTACGGTTACCGATGTCGATGAGGGCGCGGGCGGGGTCGCGGAGCACCGCGGGCAGGATCTGCCGCAGCGGCACGACTCGGGGTCGGCCGGTGGGCCTCGCTGTGTCCGTCGGTTCGGGCACCTGAACGCTCCCTCGGTTGACTCAGGGTCGCGACTCCGTACCGACCCGTGACGTTGCCCGCGAGCATGCCATCAGGAACGCCAGATCAAAAGGCAACTCGGAGAATATTTCACGTAACAACAATCTCTTTGTCGAGAATGGAAGCCCTGGGATATGCGTCACCCGCGTACACAGTGGGCGTTGCGGGGCGCGAGCACGGCTCACCTATCCGGTGCCCCGGGCACGGCACCGTCCGCTGTGCCAAGCTTCGGGCATGGACGACAAGACCATCCTGAGCCGGATCTCCGAACTCGTCGACGAGGAGCACCGCCTGCGTGCCGACGCGCAGCACGGCGAGGCCGGCACCGACGACGAGGCGCGGGAGCGGCTGCGCGCGCTGGAGGAGTCCCTGGACCAGTGCTGGGACCTGCTGCGCCGCCGCCGGGCCGCCCGCCAGGCGCACGGCGACCCGGACGCCCAGGGCGAGCGCCCGGTGCCGGAGGTCGAGCGCTACCTCCAGTGACCCGGTGTGCGTCCCGGACGGTCACCCGCCCGGGACGCACGTCGGTCAGCGGAGCCCCGCCTCCCGCAGCAGCGCCTCGGTCAGCGCCGCCGGGTCGGTCACCGTCGCCGGCATCCCGCGGGCGGTGAACCAGGCGGCCACCACCCGCACGTCACGGGCCAGGAACTCGGCCCCTGCGGGTTGGCCACCACGTCGACCACCTGCGGCAGGTCGATCAGCACCAGCCGGCCCGCGTGCACGAGCAGGTTGTACGGGGACAGGTCGCCGTGTGCGTACCCGGCCCGGGCGAGCACCGTGAGCGCCTCCACGAGCTGGTCCCACAGGTCGCGCAACTCGTCGTCGTCGGGCCGGACCTGGGCCAGCCGGGGCGCGGCCTGCCCCGCCCCGGCGTCGCCGACGAACTCCAGCATCAGCTCGGTGCCGAGCAACTGCACCGGGTAGGGCACCGCGATCCGCCCGGAGGCGGCCCCGATCTCCCAGAGCCGGGACAACGCGGTGAACTCGGCCGCCGCCCACTGCCCGGCGATCATCTGCCGGCCGAACTCGGTACGGCCGGTCATCGCCCGCATCTCCCGGGACCGGCGTACCCGGCGGCCCTCCAGGTAACCGGCGTCGCGGTGGAACAGCCGGTGCTGGGCGTCGCGGTAGCGCTTGACCGCCAGCAGGCAGCCGCGGCCGGTGCCCGGCACGGCGCGGCGGACCAGGTGGACGTCCGCCTCCTTGCCGGTCTTGAGCACCCCGAGCTCGGTGTCCCGGGCGGCCAGTTCGGTGACCAGCCAGTCAGGATGCGGCTCGGGGCCGTGGACGGCCCGATCCCAGGAGGACCAGGCGTCCTCCGCGTCGGGCTCGGCGTCCGGGTCGGTGAGGGCCGGCGTGCGCCGCCCTCGCTTCAGGAAGTCGGTCTCGTCGTCGTCGAAGCGGTTCTTGCCGCGGCCACGGCGCTGCGGCGCCGGGAAGTCGTGATCACGCACGGGTGGATCTGTCCTTCGATCGAGGCTGGTGGAGGCAGGTGCAACGACCCTGCGAAAACGGCCATGACCGACCTCCTCTCCTCGACCGGGCGATCCCCGGCTGCGCACTCGCGCGGCACCATGCTCGTGCCCCGGCCGGTACGGGGCAACGGATTTTCCGCGCCGCTGCCGGCTCGCCGGCGCCGCCGTCAGCCGGCCAGCACCGCCGCCACGGCCGCGATCAGCCCGTCCTCGATCCGGGTCGGCGCGTACCTCGGGTCGGACCAGCGGCGTCCGCGGTGCAGCCAGACGCTGGGCAGACCCACGGCGGTCGCCCCGCCGATGTCCGCCTCCGGGCTGTCGCCGACCACCCACGCGCCGCGCAGCGGCATCCGGGCCCGCTGGGCGGCGAGCGCGAAGATCCTCGGGTTCGGCTTGCTGACGCCCGCCTCCTCGGAGATCACCCAGTCGGCGACGTACCGGTCCAGGCCGGTCCTGCGGATCTTGGCGTCCTGCTGGCGGGCCGCGCCGTTCGTGACCACCACCGGCACCCAGCCCGCGTCTGCCGCGATCCGCAGGGCGCACGCGACGAGCGGGTCCAGCCGCATGTGGGCCACCACGCCGTCGTGCAGCTCGTCGACCAGGTCGATCGAGGGGATGCGCAACGCGTACCGGTCGCGGATCGCATCCGCCACGTCCCAGCGGTTGGTCAGCCCGTCCGCGTCCACGGACACCAACCAGTCGAGGTCGGACAGCGGCGCGCCGATGCCCGCCAGGAACCGTTCTCCCCAGACACGGAACGGCCCGTCGCGGTCCACCAGAGTGTTGTCCAGATCGAGCAGGAGCAACGGCACCTGGGCACCCTACGGCAACGGTCGGAGCACCGACAGTGCCGAGGGCCCCGGCACAGCGGTCAGGCGACGAGGACGGCGCGGGCCGCCCCGGCGTCGAGCGGACGGTCCCGCAGCATGGTGTGCGCCGCGCGGGTGGCGGCCAGCGCGTCCGGGTCCAGCGTGGCCACCAGCACGTCCTCACCGCTGTCGGCGCCCCGGGCCAGCGGCCGGCCCTCCGGGTCGTACACCGCCGCGCCGCCGTTGAACCGCCACGGGTCGGCGCCGTCGACCGAGTTGGCGAACACCACGTACATCGTGTTGTCCAGCGCCCGGGCGGCGTAGTAGAGGTCGCGGCGGTGCGCCGAGCCGGCCAGGTAGCCGCTCGGGCAGAGGTAGCCGTGCGCGCCGTCGCCGGCGGCGGCCCGCGCGTGCTCGGGGAAACAGCCGTCGTAGCAGACGCCCAGACCCAGCCGCCACGTGTCGACCTCGATCGTGGCGCCCCGGCGGCCGGCGTCGAACAGCTCGCGCTCGCCGTTCCAGAGCTGCTGCTTGTCGTACGCGGCGGTGACCGCGCCGGCCGGGTCCACCACGAGCGAGGAGATGGTGCGCCGCCGGTCGGGGTGGCGGACGGCGGCGCCGATCACCACCGCGGCGCCCGCGTCGACGGCGGCGGCGCGCAGCGGGTCCAGCCGTGCGTCGGTCACCCGGCCGTCGGCGTCGGCGGCCACGTCAGTGGCGTCCGGGTCCGCGCCCAGCGTCGGCGGGTGGTACGCCGGCAGGAACAGCTCGGGCAGCACGACGACGCGGGCGCCTTCGGCGCGGCCGACGAGGCGGGCGGCGGCGCCGGCGTTGCCGGCCACGTCGCCCGGGACGGGCTCGGCCTGGACGGCGGCGACGGTGAGCGGGCGCGCGGGGAGGGCTGTCACCCGCCGATCGTAACCACCCCGGCGACTGCAGATGATCTCCGTCACCGCATCTCAAGCCGTACGTACGGTTTGCATCGGCCGGTTCCACCTGCGACGATCCGTTCGTGCCCAGAGTAAGTCAGGACCAGCTCGACGCGCGCCGCCAGGAGATCCTCGCGGCGGCGCGGGCGTGTTTCGCCCGGCACGGCTACGAGGGCGCCACCGTACGGCGGCTGGAGGAGGCCACCGGCCTGTCCCGCGGCGCGATCTTCCACCACTTCCGGGACAAGGACTCCCTCTTCCTGGCCGTGGCCGAGGACGACGCCGCCGTCATGGTGGAGACCGTGGCCCGCAACGGTCTGGTGCAGGTCATGCGCGACCTGCTGGCCCGGGCCGTCTCGCCGGACACCACCGGCTGGCTCGGCAGCCAGCTGGAGGTCTCCCGCCGGCTGCGTACCGACCCGGCCTTCGCCAAGCGCTGGGCGGAGCGTTCCGAGGCCATCGCCGGGGCCACCCGGGAGCGCCTGCTGCGCCAGCGCGAGGCAGGCGTGCTCCGCGACGACGTGCCGATCGACGTGCTGGCCCAGTTCCTGGAGCTGGCCTACGACGGGCTGGTGCTGCACCTGGCGATGGGTCGCCCGGCAGGCGACCTGGCCCGGGTGCTCGACCTCGTCGAGGAGGCCGTCCGCCGGCACTGAACCGGCGCCGGTCTCGGTCCGGTAACTACCCCGCTCCAGGAGATCGACTCTGGCGCGCCTGCTCCACAATGAGCCGCGACCCCTCCTCGCGACAGGAGCAGACGATGACCCCCTCCGACACCTGGGGCATCCCCGGCCCCGTCTTCCTGCGCTGGTGGCTGCTGCTCGCCGTCGTCCTGGTCATCGGCGCGATCGTCTACCGGCGCCGCATGCTGGCGGGCACGCCGGTGACCGCCTACGGCGAACTGGGGCCGCAGCAGGTCGCGTACCTCAACGGCGGCGACGAGCTCGCCGTCTGGGCCGCGCTCGGCGGGCTGCGCCACGCGGGCGCCGTCGGCGTACGGCCGGACCGGCGGCTCACCACCGGCGGCCCGCTTCCGCTCGGGGTGACCCCGCTGGACCAGGCGGTCCACCACGCGGCGAGCCGCGGTCTGCGTACCCGGGAGCTGATCGCCGACGAGTGGGTCCGGCGAGCGCTCGACGAGCTGCGCGACGGCCTGGTACGCCGCGGCCTGGCACTGGACCAGGAACGGCGCCGGACGCTGCGGCGCGGCGCGCTGCTTGTCGGGTTCCTGCTCGCCATCGGCGTCGTACGCGCGGTCTCCGGACTGCTCAACGAGCGGCCCACCGGCTGGCTGCTGCTCAGCCTGTTCCCGCTCGGCCTCGCGTTCGTGCTGCTCAACCGCGTGCCCTGGCGCACCCGGGCGGCCACCGCCGCGCTCGACGACATGCGCCGCCGGCACGCCCGGCTACGACCGGCCGCCGGACCCGCGTACTCCATGTACGGCCCGACAGAGGTGGCGCTGGGCGTGGCGCTGTTCGGCACCGCCACGCTCTGGACCATGGATCCGGGCTTCGCGGAGCAGGCCGAGATCCAGCGGCAGGCGATGGGCAGCACCGGCGCCGCCAGCTCCGGCGGCTCGTGCGGCGGCGGCGCCTCGTGCGGCGGGGGCAGCTCGTGCGGCGGAGGCGGGTGCGGCGGAGGCGGGTGCGGCGGAGGCGGGTGCGGCGGGTGAGCGGCCCGTCCGGCGTCGGCATCGGCTGGCGCCCCGAGATCGCCGGCTTCGTCGCCGGGCTGCCAGGGCTGCGCTTCGTCGAGGTGGTCGCGGAGGCGGTCGCCCCGGCCGGACCGCTCCCGGACGGGCTCACCGCGCTGCGCGCACGCGGCGTCGACGTCGTACCCCACGGGGTGCGGCTGTCCCTCGGCGGCGCGGAGCCGGTGGACCCGGCCCGGGTGGCGCACCTGGCCGCTGTGGCCGCGGCGCTGGACGCGCCGCTGGTGAGCGAGCACATCGCGTTCGTGCGGGCCGGCGGCCTGGAGGCCGGTCACCTGCTGCCGCTGCCGCGCAGCCGGGAGGCGGTCGCGGCGGTGGTGGCGAACGTGCGGCGGACGCAGGCGGAGCTGCCGGTGCCGCTGGCCCTGGAACCGATCGCGGCGCTCTTCGACTGGCCCGACGACGAGCTGGACGAGGCGGACTTCCTCACCGAGATCCTCGACGCCACCGGCGCGCTGCTGCTGCTCGACGTGGCGAACGTGCACGCCAACGCCCGCAACCGCGGCGGCGACCCGGCCGCGCTGCTGGACCGGCTGCCGCTGGAGCGCGTCGCCTACGTGCACGTCGCGGGCGGCGCCGAACACGGCGGCTTCTACCACGACACGCACACCGACCCGGTGCCCGCCGCCGTGCTGGACCTGGTCCGTGAGCTGTGCGCCCGGCGCCGGCCGCCCGCGCTGCTGCTGGAACGCGACGGGCACTACCCGCCCGCCGCCGAGTTGCGCGGCGAGCTGGACGCGCTCGCCGCCGCCTCCGGCCACCCGGTGGTCACGTGAGCGGCGACCTGGCCGCCCGGCAGGCCGAGCTGGTCGTCGCGCTCGTCGCCGGTGGGCCGCTGCCACCTGGTTTCGCCCCGGCCCCGGTCGAGGCCGCCCGCCGGGCCCTGCTGCGCAAGCGGGCCGGCGACGTGGCCCGGCACTGGCCGCTGCTCGCCGCCGGCCTCGGGCCCCGCTGGCCGGCCACGTTCACCGCCTGGGCCGACGGCCGTCCCACGAACGGTTCGCTGCGCGACGGCTGGGACCTGGCCCGCGACCTGCGCGACCGGGACGCCCTGCCGCCGCTGGGCGCGGAGGAGCTGGCCGTGCGGGAGGCCGCGAACCGCTACGACGGCCGCCGCCCGCCCCGGCCACGCCGGCTGCCGGCCCTCACCCGCACCGGCGGCGCCGTCGCGGTTCAGGTCGCCGGGCGGGTACGCCTGGTGCGGCCCGCCCCGCGCTGACAGGCGTCAGCCGGTACGGCAGGATCGGGGTATGGATCTCGGACTCGCCGACCGGGTGTACGTGCTCACCGGCGCCTCCGCCGGCCTCGGCTTCGCCACCGCCGAGCAACTCGTCGCCGAGGGCGCCCGGGTGGTCATCTCCGCGCGTACCCCGGAACGGGTGGCCGCCGCGATCGAGGCGCTCGGCGACCCGCGGCGGGCGATCGGGCTGACCGCCGACCTCGCCGACCCCGCCACGCCGGAGCGGCTCGTCGCCGCCGCCCGCGAACACTTCGGCCGCCTCGACGGCGCGCTGATCTCGGTCGGCGGCCCGCCGCCCGGCAGCGCCGCCACCGTCACCGACGAGCAGTGGCGCGAGTCGTTCGAGACGGTGTTCCTGGGCAGCGTCCGGCTCGCCCGCACGGTGGCCGGCGCCCTCACCGACGACGGCGCGATCGGGCTGGTGCTGTCCACCTCGGTACGCGGGCCGCTGGCCGGCCTCGGCATCTCCAACGGCCTGCGGCCGGGCCTCGCCGGGGTGGCCAAGGACATGGCCGACGAGTTCGGCCCGCGCGGCGTACGCGTGATCAGCCTGCTGCCGGGGCGGATCATGACCGACCGCAACCGGGAGCTGCTGGCCGACTCCGGCGATCCCGAGCGGGCCCGCGCGCAGGCCGAGGCGGCGATCCCGCTGCGCCGCATCGGCGACCCGGCGGAGTTCGGCAGGGTGGCCGCGTTCCTGCTCTCCCCCGCCGCCGGGTACGTCACCGGGGTGACCGTGCCGGTCGACGGCGGCGCGCTGCGCGGGCTGTGACGGTGGGTGCGGTGGCCGGGCTTCCCGGGGCGGTGGGACGGTGAGCGATCGACGGCGTCCGGCCGGTGGGCGGCCCGAAGCCGCGCCCGGACCGGGCACCCCCGCCCGCCGCCACCCCCGGCCCAGCCGGGAACAGCTCGCCGCGGCGGCCGACCGGCTGCTGCCCGACGTGATCGCACCCGGCCTGGACGTGCTGTTCGTCGGCATCAACCCGGGCCTGTGGTCGGCGGCCACCGGTTGGCACTTCGCCCGCCCGGGCAACCGTTTCTGGCCCGCCCTGCACCGGGGCGGCTTCACGCCGCGCCTGCTGCACCCCAGCGAACAGGACACCCTCCCGGCGCTGGGCCTCGGCATCACCAACATGGTGGCCCGGGCCAGCGCCCGCGCCGACGAGCTCACCGCCGCGGAACTCGTCGACGGCGCCGCCACGCTCACCGCCAAGGTCGAGAACTACCGGCCGCGCTGGGTGGCGGTGGTCGGGGTGACCGCGTACCGGATCGGGTTCGCCCGGCCGAAGGCCGGGTTCGGGCCGCAGCCGGAGCCGCTCGCGACGGCCCGGCTCTGGGTGCTGCCCAACCCGAGCGGCCTGAACGCCCACTTCACCCCGGAGACGCTGGGCGCCGCGTTCGCGGAGCTGCGTGCCGCGGTCGTCGCGGGTTAGGGCTCCGGTCGTCGCGGGTTGAGCTTCGGCCGGGCGCTGCCGGGAGTGCTGCCTCGTCGGTCTCCGCTAGTTGGCCGCGGCCGGGGGCATGGCCTCGTGGGCGACGTAGGTGCCCATCGGCACCGTGGTCACCACCGGCTCGGGCTGCTCGGCCTCGGTGTGGGGCACGGGCGAGTCGGTGACCGCGAACTGGGTGCGGTACAGCTCGGCGTACAGGCCGCCGACGGCCACCAGCTCGTCGTGCCGGCCGCGCTCCACGATCCGGCCCTCGTCGAGCACGAGGATCTGGTCGGCGTCACGCACCGTGGAGAGCCGGTGCGCGATGACCAGCGCGGTACGCCCGGTCAGCGCCACCGACAGCGCCCGCTGCACGGCGGCCTCGCTTTCCGAGTCCAGGTGCGCGGTGGCCTCGTCGAGAATCACGATCGACGGGGCCTTGAGCAGCAACCGGGCGATGGCGATGCGCTGCTTCTCGCCGCCGGAGAAGCGGTAGCCCCGCTCGCCGACCGTCGTGTCGAGCCCGTCCGGCAGCGCCCGGACCAGGTCGGCGACCTGCGCGCCGGCCAGCGCCGCCCAGATCTCGTCGTCGGTGGCGTCCGGCTTGGCGTAGCGCAGGTTCTCCCGGATCGTCTCGTGGAACAGGTGCGAGTCCTGGGTGACCACGCCGATCTCGTCGCGCAGCGAGGCGAGCGTCGCGTCCCGCACGTCGACGCCACCGACCAGCACCTGGCCGTCGCTGACGTCGTAGATCCGGGAGATCAGCATGGACAGCGTCGACTTGCCCGCGCCGGAAGGACCGACCAGGGCCACCATCTGCCCCGGCTCGACGGAGAACGACACGCCCTTGAGGACCGGCTCGTTCACCGTCCGGTCGAGCGTCGACACATCCTCCAGGGAGGCCAGCGACACCTCGGCCGCGCTCGGGTAGCGGAAGCGCACGTCGCGGAACTCGACCCGGCCGCTGCCGCGCGGCACCGGCACCGCGTCGGGCTTCTCGGCGATGGTCGGGCGCAGGTCGAGCACCTCGAAGACCCGGTCGAAGGAGACGAGCGCGCTCATCACGTCGACCCGGACGTTCGACAGCGCGGTCAGCGGGCCGTAGAGGCGGGTCAGCAGCAGCGCCAGCTTGACCACGGTGCCGGCGCTGACCGCACCGGTGACCGCCAGCCAGCCGCCGACGCCGTACGTCAGGGCCTGGGCCAGCGACGCGACGAGCAGCATCGCGACGAAGAACGTCCGCGAGTACATCGCGGACTGGATGCCGATGTCGCGCACCCGCTCGGCCCGGCGGGCGAACCGGTCGGCCTCCACCTCCGGCGCGCCGAACAGCTTGACCAGGAGCGCGCCCGCCACACCGAAGCGCTCGGTCATCGTCGCGTTCATCTTGGCGTCGAGGTTGTACGACTCGCGGGTGATCTCGGCCAGCCGCTTGCCGACCCGGCGGGCCGGGATGATGAAGATCGGCAGCAGCACCAGCGCCAGCACGGTGATCTGCCAGGACAGCAGGAGCATCGCCCCGGCGGTGAGCACGAGCTGGATGACGTTGCTGACCACGCCGGACAGCGTCGAGGTGAACGCGCGCTGGGCGCCGAGCACGTCGTTGTTGAGCCGGCTGACCAGCGCGCCGGTCTGGGTGCGGGTGAAGAACTGCAACGGCAGCCGCTGGACGTGGTCGTACACCCGGGTGCGCAGGTCGAGGATGATGCCCTCGCCGATGCGGGCCGAATACCACCGCTGGACCAGGGAGAACACGGCGTCGGCCACAGCCAGCGCGGCGATGATCAGGGCGAGCCGGACGACTGTCGCGCGGGCGTCCGCGCCGCCATCGGCGATCGCGTCGATGACGTCACCGGCGAGCAGCGGCGTGGCCACGCCGATCACCGCGGCGACGATCACGGTGATCAGGAAGACGACGATGTCGCGCCGGTAGGGGCGGGCGAACGCGACGATCCGCCGGGCGGTGCCGCGCTTGAGCTCGTGGGTGGAGACCTCGTCGCGGTTGCGCAGCGAGCGGAGCATGCTCCAGCCGCCCATGCCGCCGCCGGCCATTGGGTGGGACACTCGTCACCTCCGGTCGTCAGGGCAGCAGGAATCGTCGGAGTCCATTCTCCCGACGCCTGTGACAACCTCGCGAGTAACCCAGATCTTCCCGAACGGTCCTTACGGAATCGCCGTACCGGCTATTCGCCCCGCCCGGCCAGGTCCCGGATCCGCCGGGTCTGCGCCTCCCGCTCGGCGCGCTGCTGCTCGGCGTGCGAGCGCCCGGCCGCGCCCGCGAGCAGCGCCTTGATCTCGACGATCGCGTCCCGGTTGTTCGCCAGCAGCCCGGCGGACAGGTCACGCACGGCGGCGTCCAGTTCGTCGTTGGGCACCACGAGCGTGGCCAGGCCGATCCGGTCCGCCTCGGTGGCGTCCATCCGCCGGCCGGTGGCGCAGATCTCCAGCGCCCGGGAGTAGCCGACCAGCTCGACCAGGCGGCGCGTGCCGGCCAGGTCGGGGACCAGGCCGAGGGTCACCTCGGCCATGGAGAGCTTGGCGTCGGCGGCGAGCACCCGCATGTCGCAGGCGAGGGCCAGTTGGAAGCCGGCGCCGATGGCGTGGCCCTGCACCGCGGCGATCGACACCACGTCCGGCCGGTGCAGCCAGGTGAAACCGCCCTGGTATCCGGCGATCCGGTCGGCGCACTCGGCCTCCGGCATCGCGGCCAGCTCGGCGAAGGAGCCCGGCCCGGTCGCGCCGGCGACCGCCAGGTCCAGGCCCGCGGAGAAGGCACGCCCCTCCCCGCGTACGACGACGACGCGGACGTCGCCCGGCAGGTCGCGGGAGAAGTCGCTCATCGCGCGCCACATCGCGGGAGTCTGGGCGTTCAGTACGTCGGGCCGGCACAACGTCACCGTCGCGACCGGCCCGTCGCAGTCGAAGCGCACTCCGGTCGTCTCGGCGGTCACCGGACGCCCCGGAACGCGCTGGTGGACGACGCTGGGGGGCGGGTCACGCCTTCTTCCGGCGCCGGGCACCGCCGCGCTGCCGCAGCTGCACCCCGGACTCGGTGAGCACCCGGTGGATGAACCCGTAGGAACGGCCGGTCGAGGCCGCCAGAGCACGAATGCTCTCTCCGCCGGTGTACCGCTTTACCAGGTCTTTGGCGAGCGTCTGACGCTCGGCCCCGACGATCCGGCGACCCTTCTCAGTGCTGGTGGCTGTGCCAGTGGCTGCCATGCTGATTCCTCACGTCCCAGACTGTGCGGTTCGGATACGGTCCCACCTATTAGACCGTCTCGGACGATCATGCGCCAGATATCAACTATTCGCCAACCGACACGCTACGCAATGTCAGCTTCCCGATAGAGTGATCCTTCCGGCCGGCTGATCCGTACCGGCCCGCCGACAAGCCCGTCCGCCACAGTTCGGCAAGGTGGCGGCGTCGCAGGGGGTGGACTGGCCAGGGCCCACGCCGTGGTCGGGCCGGTCCGTGCCGGCGGGTCCCCGAGAGGTACCGCCAATCGGCTTGCCGATCGACAGACGACGATTCGGCCCGCGCCGCTTCGGCAAAGTGGCGGCATCCTCCCGCATGACCGACACCAGTTTCCCGAAGTGGTTGCCTCGCCGCGCTCCGGATACCTCCACTTCGGCGAGCCGGTTCGGGTCATGCCGACGGTGGGTGCGCGGGCCGAATGGGTCAGGCGTTCCGGGCCGGCGGTGGGACCACCGGCGCGACGGGCCGTACCGTGCCCGGTGTGCTTGACATGATCACGGCCGCGGCGGGTGCCGCCGGCGTCTTCGCCGCCACCAACCGGCGCTCCGTCCCCGGCCGGCCCGGGCCGCCCGCACCGGGCCCGGCCCGCCCCGGGGAAGGGACGGACGGCTCAGGCCAGCTCTACCAGCTCCAGCAGGTCGTCGGACCAGGCGTCCTCGTCGCCGTCGGGCAGCAGGATGGCGCGGTCCGGCTTGAGCGCGGTGACCGCGCCCGGATCGTGGGTGACCAGCACGATCGCGCCCGGATAGCGGGCGATCGCGTCGAGCACCTGCTCCCGGCTCACCGGGTCGAGGTTGTTCGTCGGCTCGTCCAGCAGCAGCACGTTGGCGCCCGAGCACACCAGTGTGGCCAGCGCCAGCCGGGTCTTCTCGCCGCCGGAGAGCACGCCGGCCGGCTTGTCCACGTCCTCGCCGGAGAACAGGAACGCGCCGAGGATCTTGCGCAGGTCGGTGTCGGTCTGGTCGGACGCGGCGCTGCGCATGTGCTCCAGGATCGTCCGGTCCACGTCGAGCGTCTCGTGCTCCTGGGCGTAGTAGCCCAGCCGCAGCCCGTGCCCGGGACGCACCTCGCCGGTGTCCGGCTTTAGCAGCCCGCCGAGCATCCGCAGCAGCGTGGTCTTGCCGGCGCCGTTGAGGCCGAGGATGGCCACCCGCGAGCCCCGGTCCACCGCCACGTCGACGTCGGTGAAGATCTCCAGCGACCCGTACGACTTGGACAGGCCGGTCGCGGTCAGCGGCGTCTTGCCGCACGGCGCGGGGCTCGGGAACCGTACCTTGGCGACCCTGTCCGCGACGCGGACCTCGTCCAGGCCGGAGAGCAGGCGCTCGGCGCGGCGGGCCATGTTCTGCGCGGCGACGGTCTTGGTGGCCTTGGCCCGCATCTTGTCCGCCTGCGCCATCAGCGCGCCGGCCTTCTTCTCGGCGTTGGCCCGCTCCCGGCGGCGGCGGCGCTCGTCGGTCTCCCGCGCCTCCAGGTAGGCCTTCCAGCCCAGGTTGTACGTGTCGACCACGGACCGGGTGGCGTCCAGGAACCAGACCTTGTTGACCACGGCCTCCAGCAGTGCGCCGTCGTGGGAGATCACGATCAGGCCGCCCTTGTGGTTGGCGAGGAAGCCGCGCAGCCAGGTGATCGAGTCGGCGTCGAGGTGGTTCGTGGGCTCGTCGAGCAGCAGGATGCCGCCGCCGTTCTCGCCGGCGTCGCGGAACAGGATCCGGGCCAGCTCGATGCGGCGGCGCTGGCCGCCGGAGAGGGTGCCGATGGTCTGCGCCAGGGCCCGGTCGGGCAGGCCGAGGTTGGCGCAGATCCGGGCCGCCTCGGCCTCGGCCGCGTAGCCGCCGAGCGAGGCGAACTGGTCCTCCAGCGCGCCGTAGCGGCGGACCAGCCGCTCGTCGTCGGCGCCCTCGGCGAGCTTGTCCTCCAGCTCCTTCATCTGTGCCATGAGCACGTCCAGCCCACGGGCGGAGAGCACCCGGTCCCGGCCGGTGACGTCCAGGTCGCCGGTACGCGGGTCCTGCGGCAGATAGCCGATGGCGCTGCGCCTGTCGATCTGGCCGCCGTACGGCTGGCCCTCCCCGGCGAGCACCTTGAGTGTGGTGGTCTTGCCGGCGCCGTTGCGGCCGACCAGGCCGATCCGGTCCCCCGGCTGCACCCGCAGCGTGGTGTCGGACAGCAGGATCCGGGAACCGGCACGCAGTTCCAGGCCGGTGGCAGTGATCATTTCGGAGTACTCGCTCTCGGGTCCGGAAGGGCTGATTCAGGGCACGCGAAAGCGCCGGCGGGTGGTGATTTCCCGTCGGCGCGGGGCGGTTCAGCCTTCGCAGCGCAGCACGGGGACAAGTGTACCGGGCCCGGCGAGTCCTCTCCCCCGGATTACCGTGCAAGATCATCGGGTACGGAAACGGCCGTCCGGACCCGGTCCGGTACCGCAACCATCACATACGGACACATCGGTGATCGGGGTCAACATGGAGCTGAACGAGAACGCGCGGGTCGACACCAGCCAGGTGGACGACCGGCGAGGGTCCGGCGGAGGCGGCGGGATGGGCATTCCGATCCCGATCGGCGGCGGCCGCGGCGGGATCGTGGGCATCATCATCGCCGTGCTCGTCGCCCTGGTGGGCGGCGGCTTCGGCCTCAACGCCGCCACCAACGGCGGCGGTTCCGAGCAGGGCGACAACACCTCGCTGGAGCAGAAGTGCTCGGCGCAGGACGGGCTGAAGGAGCTCGACTGCCGCAACGCGCTCTACGTCAACTCGATCCAGGCGTACTGGCGCACCGCCCTGCCGGAGGCGTTCGGCGAGCAGTACCGGCCGTCGAAGACGGTGTTCTTCAGCCAGAACGTCAGCACGGCCTGCGGCGCGGCCGACTCGGGCGTCGGCCCGTTCTACTGCCCGGCCGACGACCTGGTCTACATCGACCTCAGCTTCTACAAGCTGCTCGCCGACCAGCTCGGCGCCGAGGGCGAGTTCGCCCAGCCGTACGTGCTGGCCCACGAGTACGGCCACCACGTGCAGGACCTGCTCGGCACCGAGGCGCAGATGCGCCGCCAGCAGCAGCGCGACCCGCAGAGCGCGAACGCGCTGTCGGTGAAGCTGGAGCTGCAGGCCGACTGCTACGCCGGCGCCTGGGCGAAGAACGCCACCGGCACCGCCGACGAGCAGGGCCAGAAGATCTTCAAGAGCATCACCGAGCAGGACATCTCACAGGCCATCGACACGGCCGAGAAGATCGGCGACGACGCCATCCAGCAGCGCTCCGGCCGGCCGGTGAACCCGGACGAGTTCACCCACGGCAGCTCCGAGCAGCGCAAGCAGTGGTTCACCAAGGGCTTCACCACCGGCGACCCGAAGTCCTGCGACACCTTCGGCGCCGGGGCCTGACCCGCGCCGCATCGGCCCGCACCGCCGTCTGCGGTGGTGCGGGCCGATGTCGTGTCCGGGGCCGGTCAGGCCGGTAGTGCCACCTGAGCCGGAGTGGACCGGTTGGCAGTCGTCCCGTCACCGAGCTGACCGCCGCTGTTGTCGCCCCAGCACCACAGGCCGCCGTCGGTACGGATGCCGCAGCCGTGGTCGGTCACCGCGACCTCGCCGGTCCACGTGGTGGCCGTGCCGACCTGGACGGGCGCGGACCGGTGGGTGGTGCCGCCGTCGCCCACCTGCCCGGTCGAGTTCTTGCCCCAGCACCACAGGCTGCCGTCGGTACGCGACGCGCACGCCGTGTCGCTGCTCGCGGCGATCCGGCTCCACGTGGTGGCGGCGCCGATCTGCACCGGCGCGGTCCGGTACGAGCCGCTCACGCCGAGCTGCCCGTATCCGTTCTCACCCCAGCACCACAACGCGCCGGACCGGATCCCGCAGGTGTGCGCGTACCCGGCCACCACGCCGGTCCACCCGGTAGCGGTGCCGACCTGCGCGGGCGCGGTCTGCGGCGCCAGGTTGCCCAACCCGAGCTGGCCGTCCGAGCTGGACCCCCAGCACCAGAGCGTGCCGCCGGTGCGGACACCGCAGGTGTGCCCGAAGCCGGTCGAGACGCTCACCCAGTCCGTCGCCGCGCCGACCTGCAACGGGGTGTTCGCCACGTAGGGCGAGGCGCCGACACCGAGCTGCGTGGTCCGGTTGAATCCCCAGCACCAGAGCGTGCCGTCGGTGCGGATCGCGCAGGTGTGCGAGGGGCCGGCGTCGACACTGGCCCAGGTGGCGACGGTGCCGACCTGCACCGGGGCGGTGCGGGTGGTGGTGGTTCCGTCACCGAGCTGGCCCCGGAAGTTGGAGCCCCAGCACCAGAGCGTCCCGTCGGTGCGTACCGCGCAGGTGTGCCCGGAGCCGGCGTCGACATCCGTCCACGTGGCGGCGCCGACCCGCGCCGGGGCGCTCCGGTTCGTGGTGGTCCCGTCGCCGAGCTGGCCGCCGTAGTTCGAGCCCCAGCACCACAGTCCCCCGTCGGTGCTGATCGCGCAGGTGTGCGCGCCGCCCGCGGTGACGGTGGTGAGCGCGGGCGCGGCGAGCGCGGCGCGCTCGACCGGACCCGCGTTGGCCGTGCCGGCTGTCAGCGTGGCGGTGAGCACGAGGCTTCCGGCGCTCATCGCCGCCGCCGCGACGAGGAGCCTCGTCGCACGGCGCCACCGGGCCCGCAGCCGGCCGTCCTGATATCCGCTCATGAAGTTGTTCTCTCCCAACGATGTCGACGCGTGATGGCGGAGGCGAAGCTGCCCAGCGGGTCGCCCGGAGACCCGGCTTCGTGACACCGACCATAGGCATCGAGTCGATTCGATGCACCATCGAGGATCGGGATTGAGGCGTCTTGAGGTGATCTTTCCTGTTCAGCGGACCAGGATGTGGACCGCCCGAGCGGCCGCCACGGCCGCCACCAGCACCGCGTGCCGAGGCTCCGGCACGTCGAGCAGGCGCGGCGCGCGCAGCGCCGCGAGCGGGGCCAGCCGCCGGTCGGCGAGCACCGTGTCCACCGCGCGCCGGTCACCGCCGCACACCAGCGCCGCCAGGGTGCCCGCTTCCGGCACCAGCAGACGTACGGCCAGCTCGGCGGCGTCCCCCAGGGCGGCCTTCGCCTGGTTGTCCCGCCGCCGGGCGAACCGCTGCTGGGACCAGCCACCCGCCGCGGTGCGGCCCTGCACGTACCGGGTGTCCACCTTGGAGACCACCAGGTCGGCGCCGTCGGCGACGCCGACCGCCACCGCGCCCTTGCGGGCCAGGAGCAGACCGAGCCGGCGGGCCGCCGTGGCGAAGGCGACGAATCCGGGTACGTCCGCCGACGCGGCCGCGCCGGGCGGGGTGTGCAGCTCGGCGGTGGCGCCGTCCGGGGCGGTGAGCAGCAGCCCGTACTTGTGGACGGTCGTCGTCGGCGGGCCGTGCCGGTCGGCGAAGCCCTCGACCCAGCGGGCGACGCGGGCCGGGTCGACCTCGACCCACCGGCCGCCCCCGGCTGCGGGTCGGCTGGTCACCGTCCGACCGTACGACATGGCGAGGCCCGCCGGCCCGCCGGGCGACAACCGGACGGACCCTCGTCGAGACAGGCGGTCAGGGCCGCGCGGACAGAGACCTGCTTCGGGTACGCCTCAATCACGCGTCATCCTGGTCGCCGCCCCGGTCCCATCACTGGTTTTCGCCCCGCTCGCACCGCGACTCGGCTACTGGTCGATGAGCTCGCGGGTTGCCGCGCGCAGCCGGGCGCGTGCCGGGGCGTCGTACGCCTGCTCGTGAGCACGGGCCTCGTCGAACCGGTCGAAGTAGCGCCCGGTCACCTGCCCGAGCGCAGAGTCGATGATCAACCGCAGGGTGGGCAGCGCACCGTCGTGAACTGAGGCGGCAGGTGCCAGGCCGCTGGTCCGGACCATCGGCGTGTCCATGAGATGGGCGGGGTGCAGTGCGTTCACCGTGATGCCATGGCCGCCCAGTTCCACCGCGAGATCGAAACTACTCATGATCATGGCGAGCTTGGCCCGGCAGTAGGCCTGGACTCCGTCGTAGTGCCGGCTGAGCATCAGGTCATCGAAGTCGACCGGCGCCTGGCCCTTCGACGCGACGTTCACCACCCGGGCCGCGCCGGATGCGGCGAGCAGCGGCGCCAACTCCCAGGTCAGCAGATGGGGCGCCAGGTGGTTCACGGTCAGCCGCAACTCGTGCCCCTGTCGGCCGATCTCGCGCCGGGTGGGATCACTGCCGCCGCCGACCGCAGCGTTGTTGACCAACACGTCGAGTCGCGGCTCGACCTGCCGGATGCGGTCGGCCAGTCCGCGCACCTGCTCCAGGTCGGCGAGGTCGGCCCGGTAGGTCCGCGCGGTCGTCTCCGCACCCAACTCCTCGGCCACCCGGCCCAATCGCTCCGGGTCGCGCCCGTGCAGCAGCAGCGTGGCACCGCGCCCGGCCAGATCCCGAGCCACCTGGCGGCCCAGGCCGGTGGTGGCGCCGGTGATGAGGATGACCTTTCCGTCCACGCGGCCTCCAAAGCCTTGATCGACCATCAAGACCTTGATGGTAATACAGGTTTTTATCGAGATTCCAGAGACTACGATGTGCGACATGGGAATGCCGGCCGGGGAACGACTCGGCCTCGACATCAAACGCGCCGAGCAGGCGCTCATGGCGGCGAAGACCGCCGCGTTGCGGCCCGCGAACCTGACCGTCGCGCAGTATTCCGCGCTGCTGGCGCTCGCCGACAGCCCCGGCATCTCGGGCGCGGCGCTCGCCCGGTCCTGCCTCGTCACCCCGCAGGCCATGGCGGCCGTGCTGAAAACCCTCGAGGAACGCGGCCTCGTGGTCCGTGCACCGCACCGATGGCACCGGCACGTCCTCGAGACTCACCTCACCGAGGCGGGCCAGGAAGCCCTGACCGTGGCCGACGGTGCCGCCGTACGCATCGAACGCCGCCTCGCGGACACGTTCACCGACGAGGAGCGACGGACCCTGCGACACCTGCTGGCGCGCGGCGTGCAGGCGATCGAGGAGCAGGAGTGACCGCCGGGGCCGACGGGCGACCGCTCGGTCAGACGTTGAAGCCGAGCGAGCGGAGCCGGCACCACCAGAAACAACGCGGGAGGACACCGTGACCGGTGCCCTCCCGCGTCTGCCGCGTGGATCAGTGGACGGTGAGGTTGCCGCCCTTCAGGTTGACCTCGGCGGTCGCGCCACCCGTCCAGTCGGACGACAGGAGCAGGGCGCCGCCCTTCCACAGGGTGAGCCCGACGCCGTCGTTCCTACCGGGGGCGCCCCGGTCGGTCACCGTCACGGCCAGGGTCAGCCCGGAGGCCACCAGCTTGCCCTTGCTGTCGTACAGGGCGGCCTGGTAGCGCACCTGGGCGACCTTGCCCGCCGAGGTGACGCCGAGCGCGTCGACCGTGTCGGCCTTGATCGTGTACGACTTCCCGCCGGAGCGGAACTCGACCTCGGCCTTGCCCGACGGGGCCTTGTTCGCCTTGCCCGGCTTCGCGTTCAGCTCCACCTCGACAGTGGAGTTCACGTCGGCCGGGTAGGTCCCCGCCGAGCGGGTGGCGGTGAACTCGCCACCGCCGGTGAGGAACCCACCGTCGGAGACGGCGACGGTCACCTGGGCGGTGGTGCTGCCCGTGTAGTTGCCGCCGACGGTCGCGGTGACCGTGTGCGTACCCTTCGGCAGGGTGGCCGCACACGCCGCGGACGCGGTGGTGGTGGCCGTGCCGAGCAGGGTCGGCGCGGCGGTGCAGAGCGTCACGCCGTCCTCGGTGAAGGTGACGGTGGCGGTACGGATGTCACCCGCCGTGGTGTCCGTCGCCCCGGGCAGCACCGAGCCGTCCCAGACGACGGCCCGCAGCAGGGCCGTGCCGGACGCGCCGCCGGTCGCGGTGTTCACGAGCGTGTCACCGGCCCAGCTGACCGCCGCGTCCTCGGCGGCGACGGTGACGGTGAACGAGGTGGCACCGGTCAGCCCGGAGCCGTCGGACACGGTCACGGTGACCGGGTAGCCACCCGGGGCCGCCGTGGTGGTGCCGGCGACGGTCCAGGTACGCGAGCCCGGCCGGGCGTCGGTCGCGGAGGTGCTCGTGACGGCCAGGGACAGGCCGGCGGGCAGCCCGGTGGCGGCAGCGGTCAGATCCGCGCCGGCGGTGTCGCCGTCGGTCGCGGTGACGGTGACGGCCGGCGAGAGCGCGTCGCTGTACTGCACGCGTGCGCCGCCGTCGGGGGCGGTGCTGGTGACGACCGGGGCGGACCGGACGGTGAAGTCGGCGTCGTTGACGTCGAAGAAGACGTTGCCGACCGCCTCGATCTTGATCCGGGCCTTCTCGGTGGCCACGTTCGGCAGCGTCACGGTCGCCGTGCCGGTGTTGGCGGTCCGCTCGGCCAGCACGTACGGGAAGGTCAGGCCGCCGTCGGCGGACAGCGAGATCTTCACCTGCGCGGCGTTCACCGGCGCCACGTCGGTGCCGGCGACGTCCCACGTCACGGTCTGGGTCGAGCCGCCGTCCAGGACGGCGGCGGTGCCCTGCGAGGTCACCAGGAACGGACCCGCGTCCGGCGCCAGCACCACGGCGACATCGGCGCTGCCGACGCCGCCGCCACCCAGCCGCCCGTCCCGGGCGGTGAGCTTGAAGTGCAGGGTCCGGTCGCCCGCGATGCCGACCCAGTCGCGGGTGGGCAGGAACTCCGAGTAGCAGTCCACCAGCTCGGCCGGCACGTTCGACGCGCCACCGGTGGCCGGCGGGGCCGGCGCGGCCGGGCAGGCGCCGGTGGCGGCGTTGGTGTTGCCGGCCAGGATCTGCCGCATGTCCGGGAAGACCCGGGTCGAGTCGGTGGTGACCGAGTTCAGGCCCGGCGAGTGGTACTTCAGCGTGTCGGTCGGCGACACGATCGCCGCCTCGCCGAACACCCGGAACAGCGGACCGTTGACCTTCGTGTTGTTCGTCAGCGCGGTACCGGTCGTGGCGCCCCTGTCGTTCTGCTCCCACAGGTACGTGATGGTGTCGCCGTCGGCGTCGGTGGCGCTGCCGGTCAGCGCGAACGGCGTACGCACCGGGATCGTGACGGTCTCCGGCACGGTGACCAACGGGGCGTGGTTGGCGGTCTCCTCGACCAGCCAGCCGCCGTTGTCGATGGCGCCACCCTTGGCCGTCTCGCCGACGAATCCGGAGGTGCCGGAGGTGTTCGTGAGTTCCAGCGACGCCACGTTCGTGGTCGCCAGCGTGCCGCCGAAGGTCACCTGGAAGCCGTTGTCGTTGAGCGCGCCGCTGCCACCGAACGCGGCCACCGCGACAGTCGCGCCGGCCGGCCAGCCGGCGAGGCCCTCGATGGCCGCCTTGATGCCGGCGGTGGTGTAGTTGACGCCCCGCACGATCGGCGCCGAGTCGTTGCCCGCGTAGCGGACGGTGAAGGACTCACCGTCGGCGTCGAACCCGTACAACGAGACGGTCTGCACCTCGTTGATCGCCGGACGGTTCGACGTCACGTAGTTGGTGATCTCGGTGTAGCTGCGGTGCGACCAGTACGGGTCGCTGTGCGGCTGCAGGTTGTCCTGCTGGCAGATGCCCGCGTACGCCATGATCAACGAACCGCTGCCCGGCTCGTACGAGTTGGCCGCGCTGCGGTTGCCGCCCGAGCAGTTGTACTGCGTGCCGTTGAAGGTGTGGTTGCCGGCGAACTGGTGACCCATCTCGTGGGAGACGTAGTCGACCGCGTAGAAGTCGCCGACCGGCGTCGGCAGGCCGGTGCAGCCCTGCGCCTTGCCGTTGCCGCCGATCACGCCGAGACTCGCCACGCCACCGCCGTTGACGCCCAGGCCGATGTGGCCCACGTCGTAGTTGCTCGCGCCGACCAGCTGGCCGAGCACGATCCGGTTGCGGCTGAGCGTGCCGCTGCCGCAGGAGGTGAGCTGCGCCGGGGTGAAGCAGGCCGCCGCGCCGCACGGCCCGTTCGGCTCGGTGGCCAGGGCCGGCGTGTTCAGGTTGGTCTTCTCGGTGTCGTCGATCAGCACGAGCCGGATCGCGGTCTCGTCCTCGTAGATCTGGGTGACCCGGTTCATCAGCGTCACCTTCGCGGCGGTGACGTTCTCCGCGCCGAAGTAGGTGGCGTAGGGTCGGTCACCAGCGCCACCCGGTAGGTGCGCAGCTTCACCAGCGGCCCGGCCGGGACCTCCGCCGCGGCGATCTCCCCGGCCAGGGCGTGCGCCTCCTGCGTGACGTCCGCACGCTCGACGAACTCACCCTCCGGCTGCTCCAGGTCGCGGGCGAAGTAGCTCGCGTAGACGCTCTGGTCGCGCTGGTAGTACGGGTCGATGTACCAGTTGCCAGTGGTCGAGCGGACCGAGGCGTGGAACCCGAGCGGGGTGAGGTCCGCGCGGATGGTGGCCGCCGGGTCGTCCAGGCCCTTGCCTGCGTACGTGGTGATCTCCGGGTGCTTCGCGGCCAGGCCGGCCTCCATGACCGGCGAGTCGACCAGCTCGAAACGCTGGAACGTGCCGTCCGGGGCGGGCAGCGACACGACCTGCTTCGGCACCCGGGCCACCGCCACGCGCTTCTCGGCGGGCGCCTTGTCGAGCAGGCCCTTCATGGTGCCGCGGTCCAGCTTGTACGCGGCCAGCCGCTTGGCCTTGACGGCGGCCTTGCGGCCCGCCTTGGTGGCGGCCGGCTTGCCGTCCACCTTCTGCCACGGTCCGTGGACGCCGGGCGCGGCGGAGGCGGGCGCGGGCGCCGCGAGAACGGGAAGCGCCGCCGCGGCCAGCGCGGCGACGAGGAGGGCAGCGGTCCGTCCGCGCCGGGGCCGACCGGCGGGCTGCCGGTCGCACGGCGGACGCCACAGGGTGATCCTCAAGTCTTCTCCCTGCTGGGTCGAGTGTGGACCGACGCACGACCGGCGGGGATGACCGGACGTACGGGTACGGTCCACGAATTGTTCCGTGACCCTAGGACCACCCGCGACTGCGGACATCACCCGGAAGGTGGATGCGGTTCTACCTGGACGGTGATCGCGTCGTCCCGGCCCGCGGGATCCGCGCTTCCGACGGCAGAGCCGGTCACCCTGACGGCCGAGGACACCTGTGGTCGGACGCGGGACCGGGAAGGGATCCTTCCTCCGTGCGGAACTGCCGTTTCGGCCGATCCCCCGGTAACGGGTCATGAACCGGCCCGCAACCGGGCTGACACACGGCCGTGTCCACGTCGGTCACCCGCCGAGCAGTGTGGCGACCGCGAGGGCCGCGACGATGACGCCGGACAGCAACGCGGTGAGCCGCCGCCCACGGGGGCCGGTGAGGGCCCGGCCGATCAGCGAGCCGCCCCCGGCGATCAGCAACTGCCAACTGGCCGAGGCCAGGAACACCCCGGCCGTGAAGACGGCCGCGCCCGCCGGACCGGGGCCGAGCACGTCGCCCCGGCCGAGGACGAGCGCCACGAAGTAGACCACTGTCGCCGGATTGAGCAGGGTCAACGCGAGCACCGCGCCGAACGCCCGCAGCGGCGTGTCCAGGCCACCCCGCGCGCTCGGCTGGCGCGTCGTGACCGGCGGGCGCAGGGCGCGCCAGGCGGTGAGGCCGGCGAGGACCAGCAGCACGCCCGCGGCGAGCAACCGCAGCGGACCCGCGACCGGCGCGAGGCCGCTCGCCACCGCGGCGCCGCCGAGCGCCGCGACCGCCGCGTAGAGACCGTCGGCGGCGGCCACGCCGAGCGCCGCCGCCGCACCGACGCGGAACGAGGTACGGGCGCTGAGCCCGAGGATGAGGATCGCGATCGCGCCGACCGGGATGGCGACGCCGTAACCGGCGACCAGGCCGGCGAGGAACGCCCCGGTCACGACGACGGGAGGTGGGGCGAGGCGGCCGGCGGCAGGCCGCGCTGTCGGCGTGCGGCAGTGGCCGCACGGACAGGAGCCTGCTTCGGATACGCCTCGGTCACCGGCTCATCCTGCGCCCCGCTCCCCCACCCCGCCACCTGTTTCCCGGCTGGGTCGGGCAGGGGTGCCGCGCCCGTGGTGGTGACCGGGGAACGGTCAGACGTTGAAGCCGAGCGAGCGGAGCTGGTCGCGTCCCTCGTCGGTGATCTTGTCGGGGCCCCACGGCGGCAGCCACACCCAGTTGATCCGCATGTCGTTCACCAGGCCGCCACCGGGACCGGTGGTCAGCGCCTGCCGGGCCTGGTCCTCGATCACGTCGGTCAGCGGGCAGGCCGCCGAGGTCAGCGTCATGTCCAGGGTGGCGACGTTGTCGTCGTCGACGTGGACGCCGTACACCAGGCCGAGGTCGACCACGTTGATGCCCAGCTCGGGGTCGACGACGTCCTTCATCGCCTCCTCGATGTCGCCGATCGCGGCCTTGCCGCCGGCCGGCGCCGCTCCACCGACCGGCGTCGCGCCGTCGGCGGCAGCCATCCCGTTGACGGTCGCGCCGTCGGTGGCCACCGCGCCGGCCTCGGGGGTCGTGTTCTCGTCGCTCATGCCTTCACCTCCGGGCTCACGCCCACCCCGGCGCGTGCCGCGGCGTCCTTGAACGCCATCCACGACAACAGCGCGCACTTGACCCGGGCCGGAAAGCGCGCGACACCCGCGAACGCCACCCCGTCACCGAGCACGTCCTCGTCCGGCGTGACCTGGCCCCGTCCGGACATCAACTCCACGAACGCCCCGTGCACCACAGCGGCGTCGCCCGCCGCCCTGCCGCGCAGCAACTCGTGCAGGATGCTCGCCGACGCCTGGCTGATCGAGCAGCCCATCCCGTCGTACGAGATGTCGGTGAACACGCTGCCGTCGGTCGCCACCCGTACGGTGATCTCGTCGCCGCAGGTCGGGTTGACGTGGTGCGCCTCGCCGACCCGGGCGGTCGGGTCCGCCGCGTCCCGCAGGCCGCGGCCGTGCGGGTGCTTGTAGTGGTCCAGGATGATCTCCTGATAAAGAGAATCAAGTTGCATCAGGCTGCGCTCCTGTCGACTCGCGGACTCCTGCGTCGCCGCTCACGCGAACACCTTCCGCACCTGCCCCAGACCCGCCACCAGGGCGTCGATCTCCGCGGTGGTGGTGTAGAGGTAGAACGACGCCCGCGTCATGGCCGGCACCCCGAAGCGGGTGCACACCGGCTTGGCGCAGTGGTGTCCCACCCGCACCTGCACGCCGAGCGAGTCGAGCACCTGCCCGACGTCGTGCGGGTGCACGTCACCGAGCGCGAACGAGATCGTCCCGCCCCGGCCGACCGGCACCGTCGGACCGAAGATCCGCAGGCCGGGCACCGTGGCGAGGGCGTCGAGCGCGTACGCCGTCAGCTCCTTCTCGTGCCACTGGATGGCCGGCATGCCGATCGCGGTGAGGTAGTCCACCGCCGCGCCGAGCGCCACCGCCTCGGCGATCGGCGGCGTGCCCGCCTCGAACCGCGCCGGTGGCGCGGCGAACGTCGAGCGCGCCATCGTCACCGTCTCGATCATCGAGCCGCCGCCCATCACCGGGGGCATCGCGGCAAGCAGCTCGCCCCGGCCCCAGAGCACGCCGATGCCGGTCGGACCGCACATCTTGTGCCCGGTGAAGACGATGAAGTCGGCGTCGTAGGCGACCACGTCCATCGGCAGGTGCGGCACCGACTGCGAGCAGTCGAGCAGCAGCAGCGCGCCGACCTCGCGGACCCGCGCGGTGATCCGCGCGGTGGCGTTGACGGTGCCGAGGATGTTCGACATGTGCACCAGCGAGACGATCTTCGTCCGCTCGGTGACGAGGTCGTCCAGGCCGGACTCGTCGAGCCGGCCCTGGTCGGTGACCGGGAACCAGCGCAGCGTCGCGCCGGTGCGCTCGGCCAGCAACTGCCACGGGACGATGTTCGAGTGGTGCTCCATCTCGGAGATCACGATCTCGTCGCCGGGGCCCAGCCGGAACCTCGGGTCACCGTCGGCGCGCAGCGAGGCGTTCGAGAACGCGTACGCCACGATGTTGATCGCCTCGGTGGAGTTCTTGGTGAACACCACCTCGTCCACGCTCGGCGCGTTGACGAACGCGGCGATCTTCGCCCGCGCGCCCTCGTACGCCTCGGTCGCCTCGGCGCCCAGCGTGTGCACCGAGCGCGACACGTTGGCGTTGTGCAGCGAGTAGTGCTGGGCGAGCACGTCGAGCACCTGCCGCGGCTTGTGCGAGGTGTTGGCGCTGTCCAGGTAGACCAGCGGGTGGCCGTTTACCTCCCGGTCGAGGATCGGGAAGTCGGCCCGCACCTGCGCCACGTCGAAGCGCGGCACGTCGTCGTACTGCGGCATGCCCGCCGGGATGGCCATCGAGGTCATGTCGGTGTCTCAGGCCCGCGCCGCGCCGGCCCCGGCGACGTACCGCTCGTAGCCCTCTTCCTCGAGCTTGTCGGCCAGCTCCCGGCCGCCCTGCTCGACGATCCGGCCGGCCACGAAGACGTGCACGAAGTCCGGCTTGATGTAGCGCAGGATCCGCGTGTAGTGGGTGATCAGCAGCAGGCCGGTGTCACCGGTGTCGCGCACCCGGTTCACGCCCTCGCTGACCACGCGAAGCGCGTCCACGTCCAGGCCGGAGTCGGTCTCGTCGAGGATGGCGATCTTCGGCTTCAGCAGTTCGAGCTGCACGATCTCGTGCCGCTTCTTCTCACCGCCGGAGAAGCCCTCGTTGACGTTGCGCTGGGCGAACGCCGGGTCCATCTGGAGGCGCTCCATGGCGCCGCGCAGCTCGCCGCCCCAGGTGCGCAGCTTCGGCGCCTCGCCGTCGATGGCGGTCTTGGCGGTACGCAGGAAGTTGGCCACCGAGACGCCGGGGACCTCGACCGGGTACTGCATGGCCAGGAAGAGGCCGGCGCGGGCCCGCTCGTCGACGGACATGGACAGCACGTCCTCGCCGTCGAGGGTCACCTCGCCGCCGGTGATCTCGTACTTCGGGTGACCGGCGACCGAGTACGCCAGCGTGGACTTGCCGGAGCCGTTCGGGCCCATGATGGCGTGCGTCTCGCCGGACCGCACGGTCAGGTCGACCCCGTGCAGGATCGGCTTGAGCTCACCCTCGGGCAGCTTGACCGACACCTTCAGGTCGCGGATCTCCAGGGTGCTCATCAGCGGGTCACTCCATTGCTCGGCAGCGGACGGCCGTCGCCGTCCACGGAAAGGTAGATGTCGCCGTCGCGGACTTCGACGGAATAGACGGGTACGGGTTCGGTCGCGGGCAGCCCGGTGGGCTCACCGGTACGCAGGTCGAAACGGGATCCGTGCAGCCAGCATTCCAGCGTGCAGCCCTCGACCTCGCCCTCGGACAGCGCCACCGCGGCGTGCGAGCACTCGTCGTGCACCGCGTAGAACACGTCGTCCTCGCCGTGCACGATCGCGACCTGCACGCCGTCCACGTCGGCGCTGATCGCGGTGCCCTTGGGCACGTCCTCGGTGGAGCAGATCCTGAGCATCAGGCGCCCGCCTTGGCCAGCCGCGCCTCGATGGCGTCGCCCAGGCGCTCGCGCAGGTCCTCGACCGGGATCTTGTTGATCAGCTCGGCGAAGAAGCCGCGCACCACCAGGCGCCGCGCCTCGGACTCCGGGATGCCCCGGGCCATCAGGTAGAACAGCTGCTCGTCGTCGAACCGGCCGGTCGCGCTGGCGTGCCCGGCGCCGGCGATCTCGCCGGTCTCGATCTCCAGATTGGGTACGGAGTCGGCCCGCGCGCCGTCGGTGAGCAACAGGTTCCGGTTGATCTCGTACGTGTCGGTGCCGGTCGCCTCGGCCCGGATCAGCACGTCGCCGACCCAGACGGTGTGCGCGTCGGCGCCCTGCAGGGCGCCCCGGTAGCCGACGTTGCTGCGGCAGTCCGGCACGGTGTGGTCGACCAGCTGCCGGTGCTCCAGGTGCTGGCCGGAGTCGGCGAAGTAGACGCCGTACAGCTCGGCCTCCCCACCTCGACCGGTGTATTCCACGCTTGTGAACTGCCGGACCAGGTCGCCACCCAGGGACACCTGGATGTGGATGACCTTGGCGTCCCGGCCCAGCTTGATCTTCAGGTGCTGGGCCTGGACCGCGTCGTCGGCCCAGTCGGCGACCGTGACCAGTGTCAGCTTCGCGCCGTCGCCCACCGACACCTCGACGTTGTCGGCCAGCGTGCCAGAGCCGACGTGCCGCAGAACCAGGACCGACTCGGAGAGCGCGCCGATCTCGACGAAGGTGTGCGCGAAGGCCACCACGTCGGAGGGCCCGCCGTGCACGGTGACGACGACCGGCTCGGCGACCACCGCTTCCCGGGCCACCCGCACCAGCTGGCCGAGGTCCGACTCACCGTAGGCGCGGGCGCTGATCCGGTCGAGTGGAACCAGCACGCTGCCCCTGAGCGGGTCGTCCTTGGCCAGCGTGCCGACAGTGACTCCCTCGGGGAGCTGCCCGTACTCGTAGGCCGGCCAGTGCGCCGACTCGTCCGTCACGGCGCCGTCGAGCAGGCCGCGCAGGCGCTTGAGCGGGGTGAAGCGCCACTCCTCCTCCAGGCCGGTGAGGGCCGGGAAGTCGGCGACGTCGTACGAGCGGAGCGCCTGCGACTTGGTAGTGGGCGGCGCGGAAGCCTGGATAGTCATCTCTTCCTTGGTCTGTTCTGCGACGAGGTGTCGGTGAGGCGGATGGCGGCGGCGGCGTCAGCCGACCGCGCCCTCCATCTGGAGCTCGATCAGGCGGTTGAGCTCCAGCGCGTACTCCATCGGGAGCTCCTTGGCGATCGGCTCGATGAAGCCGCGCACGATCATCGCCATCGCCTCGTCCTCGCTCAGGCCCCGGCTCATCAGGTAGAAGAGCTGGTCCTCGCTGACCTTGGAGACGGTCGCCTCGTGCCCCATCGACACGTCGTCCTCGCGGATGTCGACGTACGGGTAGGTGTCGGACCGGGAGATCGTGTCGACCAGGAGCGCGTCGCACTTGACCGTGCTCCTGCTGCCGGTCGAGCCCTCCAGCACCTGCACCAGGCCGCGGTAGGACGTGCGGCCGCCGCCCCGGGCGATCGACTTCGACACGATGGTCGAGGAGGTGTGCGGCGCGGCGTGCACCATCTTGGCGCCGGCGTCCTGGTGCTGGCCCTCGCCGGCCATCGCCACCGAGAGCACCTCGCCCTTGGCGTGCTCGCCGGTCATGTAGACCGCCGGGTACTTCATGGTGACCTTGGAGCCGATGTTGCCGTCGACCCACTCCATGGTCGCGCCCTCGTGGCACACGGCGCGCTTGGTGACCAGGTTGTACACGTTGTTCGACCAGTTCTGGATGGTCGTGTACCGGCACCGGGCGTTCTTCTTCACGATGATCTCCACGACCGCGCTGTGCAGCGAGTCGGAGGAGTAGATGGGCGCGGTGCAGCCCTCGACGTAGTGCACGTACGCGCCCTCGTCGACGATGATCAGCGTCCGCTCGAACTGGCCCATGTTCTCCGTGTTGATCCGGAAGTAGGCCTGCAGCGGGATGTCCACGTGCACGCCCTTCGGCACGTAGATGAACGAGCCGCCGGACCAGACGGAGGTGTTCAGCGCGGCGAACTTGTTGTCGCCGACCGGGATCACCGTGCCGAAGTACTCCTTGAACAGGTCCTCGTGCTCCTTGAGCGCGGTGTCGGTGTCCAGGAACAGGACGCCCTGCTCCTCCAGGTCCTCGCGGATCTGGTGGTAGACCACCTCGGACTCGTACTGCGCCGCGACACCCGCGACCAGGCGCTGCTTCTCCGCCTCCGGGATGCCGAGCCTGTCGTAGGTGTTCTTGATGTCCTCGGGCAGGTCCTCCCAGGAGGTGGCCTGCTTCTCGGTGGACCGGACGAAGTACTTGATGTTGTCGAAGTCGATCCCGGTGAGGTCGGCGCCCCAGTTCGGCATCGGCTTACGGCCGAACAGCCGCAGGCCCTTGAGCCGCAGGTCGAGCATCCAGGCCGGCTCGTTCTTCTTGGCCGAGATGTCCCGCACCACCGCCTCGCTGAGGCCGCGCTGGGCGGCCGCCCCGGCGACGTCGGGGTCGGCCCAGCCGTACTCGTAACGACCGAGGGCGGCGAGCTGCTCCTCCTGGGTCAGGGGCTGAACGATCTGCTCGGTCATTTATCTGTCCTCACAGTGGTGACGGTGGAACCGGACTGGGCGGGAATGTGCGTGGTGCACACGCCGTCGCCGTGCGCGATGGTGGCCAGGCGCTGCACGTGGGTGCCGACCAGACGGGAGATGACCTCGGTCTCAGCCTCGCACAGCTGAGGGAACTCGGCGGCCACGTGCGCCACCGGGCAGTGGTGCTGGCAGAGCTGGCCGCCCGAGGCGATCGTGGACGCGTTGGCAGCGTAACCCTCGGCGGTGAGCGCCCCGGCGAGCGCCTCGGCCCGCGCGAGCGGCGCGTCTCCCGCGTCCTCCATGGCCGCCCGGCAGCGGGTCTCCAGCGCGGAGACCTGCTCGGCCGCGAACGCCGCGACCGCCTCGGCGCCGCCGGTGTGGGCGATCCACCGCAGTGCGGCGGTGGCCATGTTGTCGTAGTGGTGGGTGCCGCAGCGGCCCCGGCCCGCCTCGGTGAGCGCGAAGACCTTGGCCGGCCGGCCGCGCCCGCGGCTGCCGCGCACGGCCTGGTCGCGGGCGACCACGTCACCGTCGGCGAGCATCGCGTCGAGGTGCCGGCGGATCGCGGCCGGGCTCAGACCGAGCGCCGAACCGAGCTGCGCGGCGGTGGTGGGACCACGCTCCAGCAGCAGTTGGGTGACCCGGTCGCGGGTCGACAGGTCGGCCGGAGCGGCCTCCCGCTCGCCGACGCGCGTGCCACGACGTGCGCGCGAACCCCCGGCGACCGGACCGGTCACCGGCGTTCGAGAGAGCGCCGCCGCGTTTTTCACAACAGCAACGTTACGTAATTCGCCGAGGGCCCGCAAACCCGGGGCCGGTGATTCCGACCACCGGGCTACCGGAGTCACCCGATCGGGATCAACTACGGTGCGTAGGATTCGCTTCGTGAAGCGTTCCGTCCGGTTCCCGGTCTCGTCCACGCTGCTGCGCCGCCTCGCGCTCGCCTCGATCATCGCGAACGTCGGGATCGTGGTCACCGGCGGGGCCGTCCGGCTCACCGCCTCCGGCCTCGGCTGCCCCACCTGGCCCCGGTGCACCGAGGACTCCTACACCACGACGCCCGAGATGGGCGTGTACGGGGTGATCGAGTTCGGCAACCGGCTGCTCACGTTCGCGGTGGGCATCATCGCGCTCGCCGTGGTGCTGGCCGTGCTGGCGCACCGCCCCCGCCGCCGCGGGACGCTGCCGCTGGCCGTGGGCGTGCTGTTCGGCATCCCGGCCCAGGCGGTCATCGGTGGCATCACGGTGCTCACCAACCTCAACCCGTGGGTGGTCGGGCTGCACTTCCTCGCCTCGATGGCGGTGATCGCCGCCGCGTACGCGCTCTGGCGGCGCATCAAGGAACCGGACGGGCCGGTGGCGCCGACGGTGCCGGGCCCGCTGCGTACCCTCGCCCGGATCACCACCGCGGTCAGCGCCTCCGTGCTGGTGGTCGGCACGTGGGTCACCGGCAGCGGACCGCACGCCGGCGACCACGGCGCGGCCCGAAACGGCCTGGACCCGACGGCGATCTCCCAGGTGCACGCCGACGGTGTCTTCCTGCTGATCGGCCTGTCGGTGGCCCTGTACTTCGCGTTCCGTGCGGTCGGCGCGGCACGGGCGGCGCGGGCCGCCGCGGTGCTGATCGCGGTCGAGCTGGGCCAGGGCGTGATCGGCTTCGTCCAGTACTTCACCCACCTGCCCGCCGTGCTGGTCGGCGCGCACATGCTCGGCTCCTGCCTGGTGCTGCTGGCCACGCTGGGCGTGCTCTGGTCGACCCGCGAGCGGCTGCCGGCCGCCCCGGAGGCCCCGGCCCAGCCGGTCGCCGAACGGGTGGGCGCCGCCGCCTGAGCCGGGCGTTACCACGCGACGGGAGCGGGAAAGCGGTCCGGGCCACCGACCGTCCGCCCGAGGGGAGCTCCCCGTGTCGCCAAAGAGCCTCGCCACCACCACCCCGCAGCGGCTGACCCCGGTCGCCGGGGCGCCGCTGTGGTGCGACGCCCGCGAGTACGGCCTCACCGGCGACGGGGTCACCAACGACCAGCCCGCCCTGGCGGCGCTGGTGGACCGCCTCGGCGCCGGGTACGACGCCGACGGCCGCGCCCGGGTGATCTACTGCCCGCCCGGCCTGTACTCGATCCGTGACGCCGGCACCGTCTGGCGCAGCGGCGTCTCGCTGCTCGGCGCCGGGCCGGCGGCGACCCGCTTCCTGCTCAGCAACGAGGGCAACCGCAGCGAGCCGGTCCCGCTCGCCTTCTGGACCACGGTGCAGCACGGCGCGGCCCGGGACCGGCACATCACCGACTGCACGTTCGCCGACTTCGAGATCGACGGCTCCGGCGTCGCCCAGACCGCGTACGACTACCTGGCCAAAGGGCTGGGCCTGCAGTACGTGGTGCGCGGCGTGTTCCGCAACCTCTACATCCACCACACCGGGGCGACCGGGCTGGGCTGCGACTTCCTCCAGGACAGCCTGATCGACGGGGTGGTCGCGGTGGGCTGCGGCCGGCTGGACAACGAGGACCAGATGGGTGGCGCCGGGATCGGCGTCGGCATCGGCGGCTGGGGCGACGTGGAGCGCCTCACCATCGCCAACTGCACCACCATCGGCAACGGCACCAACGGCATCTTCCTGGAGCTGCAGAAGGACTACTGGACCCCGCCGCGCGGCATCCGGATCATCGGCTGCCACAGCCAGGCCAACCGGTTCGGCATCTCCGACTGGGGCGCGGACGGGCTGATCGTCTCCGGCTGCACCATGACCAACAACCTGGAGGCCGGCTTCGACGTGTCCGGCAACGGCACCGCCGGGGTGGCCGGGCGCGGCGGCCTGCTCACCGGATGCGTGATCGACTCGAACGTCGGCGACGGCATCAGCATGGGCAACACCCCCGGCCCGTACGCGGTCCAGGGCAACCGGATCAGCCGCAACGGCGGTTTCGGCTACCACGAGCACGACCTGGGCCACGGCTACCGGGGCGCGGCGGCCGACGTGGTGATCCAGGACAACGACATCCGGGAGAACGCGCTGGACGGCATCCGGATCGACCGGCCGATGCTCGACACGTCGATCATCGGGAACCGGATCCGGGACAACGGCCGCCGGTCCGCCCCGGCCTGCTCCGGCTCGGGCGAGACGGTGCGCTACGGCCCGCGCGAGGTCACCGACGGCACCGCGGACTGGCCGGCCGGGGGGCACCGGGGCAAGGTGGTCCGGGTCGGCTCCGTCGACGCGGTGGTGTCCGACAACAGCGCCGGCCGGCTCTCCCTGGCCGAGGTGCGCCCCGACGGCACCACCGGCTGGAGCGCGGCCACGCCGATGCCGGGCACGGCGTACGAGCTGCCCGACTCGCCACCGGCCTGCGGCGGCATCACGATCGCCGCGCCGTTCGACTCGGCCACCGTGCGCGGCAACCGGATCTGGCACCGGGAAACCGACACCCAGGCGTACGGCATCTGGGTCACCGAGGCGGGCAGTTGCGTCTCCTGCGCGTTCGAGGACAACGACCTGGCCGGCACCGAGGCCGCGCTGCGACTGGACACGCCGCCGATCGGCGGCCGATGGGCGCGTAACCACAGCGACCGCGACTGAGCGTCGCGCCGCTGCCGGGGCGGTCACCCCCGGCCGACGGCCTCAGCGGCGGGCCAGGTGGGCGAGCACCGCGTCGGCGAGGCGGTCCGGGGCGCCGTCGGCGTACCCGACGAACAGGCTCGGCTCGGTCAGCTCCAGCTCGACGAGCACGGGCTCGCCGCCGGGGCCGGGGATCAGGTCGACCCGGGCGTAGAGCAGCCGCTCCGGGCCGCCGGGCACCACCGCGAGCACGTTCTCGGCCACGGCGCGCTGCGCGGTGGTGGCGACCCGGGCGTCGATCCGCTCCTCCTTGTAGAGCGCGGCCTCGCCGAGGTCCGGCCCGGTCAGCATCGGGCCCTTGCGGATCGCATGGCTGAACACCAGGCCGCCGGGGCCGGCCAGGAACAGCAGCGCGGTCTCCCCGGCGGTGTCCACCGCGTCCAGGTACGGCTGGACCATTGTGACCCGCCCGGCGCCGGAGAGCCGCCGCACGTGGGCCACCGCGAGCTCGCGGTGCTGCGGGTCGGTCAGGTCGTAGCGGCCGGTGTCCTGGCTACCGGCGCTGACCGCCGGCTTGATCACGTACTCGCCCGCGGCCGGCGGCTCCCACGCGTGGCCCGGCTCGACCCATTCCGTGTCGACCGTGGGCGCCCCGGCGGCGGACAGCTCGGACAGGTAGCGCTTGTCGGTGTTCCAGGCGACCACGTCGGCCGGGTTGGCCAGGGCCGGCACGGTACGCGCCCAGGCCACGAACTCGTCCCGGCGCCGCGCGTAGTCCCACGGGGAGCGGAGCACGACCAGGTCGTACCGGGACCAGTCCACCGAGGGGTCGTCCCAGACGGCGATCTCGGCGGTGACGCCGCGGGCGGCGAGCGGGCCGAGCGCGAGCCGGTCGTCCGGGTCGAGGTCGGGCAGTTCGGCGCAGGTGACGAGAGCGACCCGGGGTCTCCCCCGGGTCGACTGGTGGTGGTCGGTCATTCGGTTATGTCAACGGGCCATGGTGCGCCGGGCCATCGACCGCCACAGGTCGTTGCTCGGACGCATCTGGTCCATCAGTTCACGCTCCCAGGCGTTCTCGACGTCGACCCCGGCCTTCGCGCACGCCTGCCGCGCGATGTCGGTGCCGTCGGCGAACTGGTCTGCCCATACCCCGTCGGAACCCACGAGGACGATCCGTGCGCCGCGCTTGCCGACGTACTCGATGACCGCCTTCGCGCCGCCGTGCCCGGCGGCGAACGACTTGATCCCCGCGACCAGGCCGTTGGGGGCCTGCTCGGCGGTCTTGTCAGCCGTCAGCGTCGTATCGGAACCATCTGCCATGCGCGAAGCCTAAGCAGAGTTCCACCCGGATGTGCGAGAACCATGAACTGAATGTGATGCCAATTACCCATCGGTTTAAGAAGAACCACAGGCATTTTGCCGCTATATGTCCCTTATAACCGGGCGAAACGGGCAGGCAAGATCGTCACAATCTGTCCAGGTTGGCACCGCTCCGAGGATGCCCGAAAAAAATTTCTGATGAACCGCCGGACGGGCGGGTCAGAGGAGCGCGTCGAGCGCGACGGCCGCGAACAGGATCGTCAGGTACGTGGTCGACCAGTGGAACAGGCGCATCGGCTTGACCGCCTCGCCGCGCGTCGCGCGCCGGCACAGCTTGTGCGCCTCGACGAGGAAGATCCCGCCCACCACCAGCGCGGTGACGCCGTAGATCGGGCTCATCCCGAGCGGCCACACCGCCAGCGAGGAGAGCACCGTGAGCCAGGAGAAGCCGATGATCTCGGCGTTGACCCGCCGGACCGAGGCCACCACCGGCAGCATCGGCACCCCGGCCCGGGCGTAGTCGGCCTTGTACTTGATGGCCAGCGCGTAGAAGTGCGGCATCTGCCAGAAGAAGACCACGGCGAACAGGCCCCACGCGGCCGGCGCCAGCGTGCCGGTGACAGCGGCCCAGCCGATCAGCACCGGCGCGGCGCCGCAGATGCCGCCCCAGAACGTGTTCGCCGCGGTCGTCCGCTTCAGCCACAGCGTGTAGACCAGGTCGTAGTAGGCGATCGCGGCCAGCGTCAGCACCGTCGCCAGCCAGTTCGTCGCCGCCGCCATCAGCGCCACCGACACCGCCGCCAGCACCAGGCCGAAGATCAGCGCGCTGCGCGGCGACACGGTGTGCGCGGGCAGCGGACGGCGCTTGGTGCGCCGCATGAGCTGGTCGATGTCGCGGTCGATGTAGCAGTTGATGACGCTCGCCGCGCCGGCCGCGAGCGACCCGCCGACCAGCACCACGGCCACCAGCCACAACGACGGCATCCCGCCGTGGGCGAGCATCATCGCCGGCACGGTGGTCACCAGCAGCAGCTCGACGATCCGCGGCTTGGTCAGCGACACGTACGCCGCCACCACGGCGCGCACGTCCCGCCGGCCGCTCGCCGACCCCTCCGCCACCGCGCCCACCGGCGGCTGCCCGGCAGGGTTGCTGACGGGGCGCTCGGTGATCATGCTCACGGATTGCCACCTTCCGGCATCGGCGGGGGAGGTCGTTCGGCCCGGACCGCTGCGGGTCCACACACCGCACCACACACTACGCGGCGTCGTTTTCGCTGCCCCGCGGACCCGGCAACGGTGCGAGCCGTCACACCTGCGGTTGAACGGCGGAACGCGCGCGATCCGTACAGAAGAGCATGCTGAGATCCCCGGGCGGACGTTTAGCACCGCTCGATAGGGTCATCAGTGAGGGTTCCGCCCATCTGCCGAGGAGCACAACCATCGTGGCTGCCAATCGACCCGAGCTTCCCGCTCTCAACTGGTCCGACCTCGACCGCAGGGCCGTCGACACGGTCCGCGTGCTGGCCATGGACGCCGTGGAGAAATCCGGCAACGGCCACCCGGGGACGGCGATGAGCCTCGCCCCGGCGGCGTACCTGCTCTTCAACCGGGTCATGCGGCACAACCCCGCCGACCCGAACTGGGCCGGACGCGACCGGTTCGTGCTCTCCGCCGGCCACTCCAGCCTGACGCTGTACATCCAGCTCTTCCTCTCCGGCTACCCGCTGGCACTGGACGACCTCAAGGCGCTGCGCCAGTGGGGCTCACTCACCCCGGGCCACCCGGAGCACGGCCACACCCCCGGCGTGGAGACCACCACCGGTCCGCTCGGCCAGGGCCTCGGCAACGCGGTCGGCATGGCCATGGCGGCCCGCCGCGAGCGCGGCCTGTTCGACCCCGAGCCGGACCGCGCCGACTCGCCGTTCCGGCACGACATCTGGTGCATCGTCTCCGACGGTGACATCGAGGAGGGCGTCACCCACGAGGCCAGCGCGCTCGCCGGTCACCAGCAGCTCGGCAACCTCTGCGTGATCTACGACGACAACGAGATCTCGATCGAGGACGACACCCGCATCGCCAAGAGCGAGGACGTGGCGGCCCGCTACGAGGCGTACGGCTGGCACGTGCAGACCGTCGACTGGCGCAGCGGCGACGCCGACCAGGGCGACTACCACGAGGACGTGGAGGCGCTGTACCAGGCGCTGCTGGCCGCCAAGGCGGAGACCGACCGGCCGTCGTTCATCGCGCTGCGCACCATCATCGGCTGGCCCGCGCCGAACAAGCAGAACACTGGCAAGATCCACGGCTCGGCTCTCGGCGCCGACGAGGTCAAGGCCACCAAGGAGATCCTCGGATTCGACCCGCAGCGCACCTTCGAAATCGACGAGGAGGTGCTCAAGCACGCCCGTCAGGTGCTGGAGCGCGGCGCGCGGGAGCAGGCCGAGTGGACCACCGGGTTCGACGCCTGGGCGCAGGCCAACCCGGAGCGCAAGGCGCTGTGGGACCGGATGGCCACCCGTACGCTGCCGACCGGCTGGACCGACGCGCTGCCCACCTTCGGCGCGGACGCCAAGGGCGTCGCCACCCGGGCCGCCTCCGGCAAGGTCCTGGAGGCCCTGGCGCCGGTGCTGCCCGAGCTGTGGGGCGGCTCGGCCGACCTGGCCGAGAGCAACAACACCACCATGAAGGGCGAGCCGTCGTTCGTCCCGGCGGCGCACGCCACCAAGGACTTCCCCGGTGACGAGTACGGCCGCACGCTGCACTTCGGCATCCGCGAGCACGCCATGGGCTCGATCCTCAACGGCATCGCCCTGCACGGCGGCACCCGCCCGTACGGCGGCACGTTCCTGGTGTTCAGCGACTACATGCGCCCGGCGGTGCGGCTGGCCGCGCTGATGAAGCTGCCGGTGACGTACGTCTGGACGCACGACTCGATCGGCCTCGGCGAGGACGGCCCGACCCACCAGCCGATCGAGCACCTGACCGCGCTGCGGGCCATCCCCGGCCTGGACGTGGTCCGCCCGGCCGACGCCAACGAGACGGTCTGGGCGTGGCGGCAGGCGCTGGAGCACACCGACCGGCCGACCGCGCTGGCGCTCAGCCGGCAGGCGCTGCCGACGCTCGACCGCACCGAACTGGCCGGCGCCGAGGGCGTCGCCAAGGGCGGGTACGTGCTGGCCGAGGCGTCGAACGGCAAGCCGCAGGTGATCATCGTCGGCACCGGCTCCGAGGTGCAGCTCTGCCTCACCGCGCGGGAGCGCCTGGAGGCCGACGGCACCCCCACCCGGGTCGTCTCGATGCCCTGCCAGGAATGGTTCTTCGCGCAGGACGAGGCGTACCGGGAGTCGGTGCTGCCGCGCGGGGTAAAGGCACGGGTGAGCGTGGAGGCGGGCATCGCGATGTCGTGGCGCGCGATCGTCGGCGACAGCGGCGAGTGCGTGAGCATCGAGCACTTCGGCGCCAGCGCGCCGCACACCGTGCTCTTCGAGCAGTTCGGGTTCACCCCCGACCGGATCGTGGCCGCCGCGCACGCGGCGCTGACCCGGGTGGGCGACATCACCGGTTTCACGACCGGCAACTGAGGGGAGCGTGGACGGCATGACGGACAGGCTGAGTGAGCTCCAGGGCGCCGGAGTGGCGATCTGGCTCGACGATCTCTCCCGGGTACGGCTGACCTCCGGCGGGCTGGACAAGCTGCGCCGGGAGTCCCACGTGGCCGGGGTGACCACCAATCCGACGATCTTCGCGAAGGCGCTGAGCGACGCCGACGAGTACGACTGGCAGCTTCGTGACCTCGCCGTCCGGGATGTGGACGTGGAGGAGGCGGTCCGCATGCTCACCACGTACGACGTGCGGTGGGCCTGCGACGTGATGCGCCCCTCGTACGACGCCAGCGGCGGCGTGGACGGCCGGGTCTCGATCGAGGTGGACCCGCGCTCGGCGCACGACGCCGACAAGACGGTCGCCGAGGCCAAGGCGCTGTGGTGGCTGGTCGACCGGCCGAACCTGTTCATCAAGATCCCGGCCACCGAGGAGGGCCTGCCCGCGATCACCGCGACCCTGGCCGAGGGGATCAGCGTCAACGTCACGCTGATCTTCGGCCTGGACCGCTACTCGCAGGTGATGGAGGCGTTCCTGGCCGGCCTGGAGCAGGCGCAGGCAAACGGGCACGACCTGTCGAAGATCGGCTCGGTCGCCTCGTTCTTCGTCTCCCGGGTCGACAGCGAGGTGGACAAGCGGCTGGAGAAGATCGGCTCCGACCAGGCCAAGGCGCTGCGCGGCAAGGCCGCGGTCGCCAACGCCCGGCTGGCGTACGAGCGCTACGGCGAGGTCTTCTCCTCGGCGCGCTGGCAGAAGCTGGCCGACGCGGGCGCCCACCCGCAGCGCCCGCTGTGGGCCTCCACGTCGACGAAGAACCCGGACTACCGGGACGTGATCTACGTGGAGGAGCTGATCGCCCCCGGCACCGTCAACACCATGCCCGAGCCGGTCATCCACGCGTACGCCGAGCACGGCGAGACGCAGGCGGACACCGTCACCGTCGCGTACGACGACGCCCGCAAGGTCTTCGCCGACCTGGAGGCGGTGGGCGTGGACCTGTCCGACGTGATCGCCACGCTGGAGCGCGAGGGCGTGGAGAAGTTCGAGGCGAGCTGGGTGGAGCTGCTGGAGGGGGTCAAGAAGTCCCTCGCCGAGGCGGCCAAGGGGTCGGGCAGCCCGCACCGGGCAGCCAAGGGCAACGCGCGGGCGGCGCAGCAGGCCGGCGGCAACGCGTGACCGACGGCGTACGACGCGTCCCGGGGCCGGGCCCCGGGACGCGTCGCGCCGTACCGTGGAACGGGTGAGGTGGTTGCCGGTGAGCGAGCCCGAGGCCGTGACCCCGGCCGCCGGACGGCCGGTCACCCCCGGCCGTCCGTACACCTTCGCGCAGCTCCGGGCGGCCAGGCCGCCGGCGACCGGCGGGCCCTGGCCCGGCCGGGAGCGACAGGTGCTGCGCCTGCACCTGACCGAGCGGGCGGCGGGCGCCGCCCCGCTCCTGGACACGGCCGGACGGACACGCACGTGACGATCAATGACCTGGAATCAGCGGACCGAGACGCAGGAGGAGGTGGCCCGGTGAACCCGCTGCGCGATCCGCAGGACCGGCGGCTGCCCCGGATCCCCGAGCCGTGTGCCCTGGTGATCTTCGGGGTGACCGGCGACCTGGCCCGCAAGAAACTGCTGCCGGCGGTCTACGACCTCGCCAACCGAGGGCTCCTGCCGCCCGGCTTCGTGGTCCTGGGCTTCGCCCGCCGGGACTGGGGCGACGGCGACTTCGAGTCGGTGGCGCACGACGCGGCCAAGAAGCACGCCCGCACCCCGTGGCGGGAAGAGGTGTGGGCCCGGCTGGCCGGCAACATCAAGTTCGTCGGCGGCTCGTTCGACGACGACGCGGCGTTCGACCAGCTCGCCGCCACGCTCGACGAGCTGCGCGAGTCGCACGGCATCCCCGGCAACGCCGCCTTCTACTTCTCCATCCCACCGGCGGCCTTCCCGGTGGTGCTCAAGCAGCTCGCCCGCACCGGCATGGCGGACAACGCGAAGTCCGGCGGCTGGCGGCGGGTGGTGGTGGAGAAGCCGTTCGGCAACGACCTGCCCTCGGCCAAGGCGCTCAACGACCTGGTCGACGACGTCTTCACCAGCCAGGACGTGTTCCGGATCGACCACTATCTGGGCAAGGAGACGGTCCAGAACATCCTGGCGCTGCGCTTCGCGAACAACCTGTTCGAGCCGCTGTGGAACTCCAAGTACGTCGACTCGGTGCAGATCACCATGGCCGAGGACGTCGGCATCGGCACCCGCGCGGCCTTCTACGACTCGGTGGGCACCGCCCGCGACGTGCTCCAGAACCACCTGCTCCAACTGCTCGCCCTGGTCGCGATGGAGGAGCCGACGAGCTTCGACGCCGACGAGATCCGGGCCGAGAAGCTCAAGGTGCTCAAGGCGATCACCGTGCCGCGGGACGTCGCCGAGGACACCGTGCGCGGCCAGTACCTGCCCGGCTGGGTGGGCGGCGAGCGCGCCAAGGGCTACCTGGAGGAGGAGGGCGTTCCGGAGGGCTCCACCACCGAGACGTACGTGGCGGTGAAGCTGGGCATCCAGAACCGCCGCTGGGCCGGGGTTCCGTTCTACATCCGGGCCGGCAAGCGGCTGCCCCGGCGGGTCACCGAGGTCGCCATCATGTTCAAGAAGGCGCCGCACCTGCCGTTCAACGACGCCGACATGGAGTCCCTCGGCCCCAACCAGCTGGTCATCCGGGTGCAGCCGGACGAGGGCGTGGTGCTGAAGTTCGGCTCCAAGGTGCCGGGCACCACGATGGAGGTCCGCGACATCGCGATGGACTTCCAGTACGGCGAGGCGTTCACCGAGTCCAGTCCCGAGGCGTACGAGCGGCTGGTGCTGGACGTGCTGATCGGCGACCGGACGCTGTTCCCGGACGCCGCCGAGGTGGAGCAGAGCTGGCAGGTCGTCGACCCGCTGGAGCACGCCTGGGTGGGCACGACCCCGGAGCCGTACCGGGCCGGTGAGTGGGGGCCCCGGGCCGCCGACGAGATGCTGGCCCGTGAGGGCCGGGCGTGGCGGAGAGCGTGAGCGTGCACGGCGAGCGAACCAGGAGGCTCCGATGATCGGGCTGTGGGACACCACCGGCAACGAGGTGGTCAAGGCGCTGGCCGCGGAACGGCGCAGCGCGGGCGGGGTGGCCAGTGGCATGGCGCTCACGCTGATCGTGGTGGTGGACGAGAAGCGGGTACGCGAGGCCGAGGCGGCGGCCACCATCGCCGCGGCGGCGCATCCGTGCCGCCTGCTCGTGGTGGTGCGCTCCGACGTGGAGCGGGACCGCAACCGGCTGGACGCGGAGATCGTCGTGGGTGGCCGGCTCGGTCCGTGCGAGGCGGTGGTGACCCGGATGTACGGGCGGCTCGCGCTGCACGCCGAGTCGGTGGTGATGCCGCTGCTGGTGCCGGACGTGCCGGTGGTGACCTGGTGGCACGGCGAACCGCCGGAGGAGATCTCCACCGACTTCCTCGGCGTGGTCGCGGACCGGCGGATCACCGACGCGGCGCAGGCGGCCGACCCGATCGCCGCGCTGCGGCAGCGGGCGCACGACTACGCCCCGGGCGACACCGACCTGGCGTGGACCCGGATCACCCCGTGGCGCACGCTCGTGGCGGGCGCGTTCGACACCACCCAGGCCCGGGTCACCGAGGCGAGCCTGGTGGCGCCCCCGTCGGACCCGACGGCGGCGCTGATGCGCGGCTGGCTCAAGGCCCGGCTCGGCATCGACCCGGTCCTGACCGCGACCGACGAGTTCCCGCGGATGCGCCAGGTGCAGTTGCGCTGCGCCAACGGCGACGAGCTGACGCTGACCCGGGACGACAGCATCGCGGTGTTCCGGCGTACCGGCCAGGAGGACCGCACGCTGCCGCTGGTCCGCCGGCCGCTCGGCGACGAACTGGCCGAGGAGCTGCGCCGCCTCGACGCCGACCAGGTGTACGCGGAGGCGCTCGGCGCCGCCGCCGGGATCACCGGGCTCGACCAGCGTCCGGTCCAGCGGGTGCACGTGTGGAAGGACCCGGCGACCGCCCAGCGGGCCGAGGCCGGCGTGACCGCGCACGCGGGCGCGACAGCTAACGAGTGACCGCCCGGGCCGGGCGGTCGAAGGCACAGGAGACCGCCGGCGGGCGGTCGGAACACGAGGGCACGACGGATGACTGAGGCGAGTGTCGCCGTACACGCCGACCCCGACCTGCTCGCGCAGGCGGTGGCGGCCCGGTTGGTGGTGAAGCTGCTCGACGCGCAGGCTGGGCGCGGCCAGGCGTCGGTGGTCCTGACCGGCGGGCGGATCGCCGCGGCGGTGTACCGAGCGGTCGGGCAGCTGCCCGCCCGGGACGCGGTCGACTGGTCCCGGGTCGACGTGTGGTGGGGCGACGAGCGGTTCCTGCCGGCCGGCGACCCGGAGCGCAACGAGACGCAGGCGCGTGCGGCCCTGCTGGACTCGGTGCCGCTGGACCCGGCCCGGGTGCACCCGATGCCGGCGTCGGACGGCCCGGCCGGCGACGACCCGGAGGCGGCAGCCGCCGGGTACGCGCGGGAACTCGCGACGGCGGCCCGGCCCGGTAACGCGCTCGTGCCGCACTTCGACGTGCTGATGCTCGGCGTCGGCGAGGACGGGCACGTGGCGTCGGTGTTCCCCGAGCACCCGGTGCACCACGACAACCGGCCCGTCAGCGCGGTACGGGGCAGCCCGAAGCCACCGCCGGTGCGGACCACGCTGACCCTGCCGACGATCAACACGGCCGAGGAGGTGTGGCTGATCGCCGCCGGGGCGGACAAGGCCCGGGCGGTCGGCATGGCGCTGGCCGGGGCGGGGCCGGTGCAGCTGCCGGCCGCCGGGGTGCAGGGCGTCTCCCGTACCCTCTGGCTGCTCGACCGGGCTGCGGCGGCGAACGTGCCGCCACGCCTGCGCAGCCTCCGCTGAGCGGGTAGGAAGGGGCCCCTCCTCGACGTCTCACGTCGAGAAGGGGCCCCTTCTCGACACCTCGGGGTCAGGCGCGGCCGCGACGTCGGCGCAGCGCGTCCAGGGCCTCGGCGAGCAGCGCCTCCCCCTCCTCCGGGGTGCGCCGCTCCTGCACGTACGCCAGATGGGTCTTGTACGGCTCGGCGCGCTGGCGGCCCGGCGGGTCGCCCGGGTCGGGGCCGGCGGGCTCGCCGCAGCGGGGGCACTCCCACGTGGCGGGCGTCTCCGCCTCGGCGGCGATCAGGAACTCGACCCGGTGCCCGTGGCGGCACCAGTAGACGACCGGCCGGCGAGGCGCGGGCTCGACCCGCTGGTCGAACCGCTCGGGGGCGGACCCGATGCGGGTGCCGCGGATGACGTTGTGGCTGGGCACTGTTGCTCGCTCCCTGTCGTCGGAGGGGACCGCCGCCGGAGGGGGTCGGCGACGGGCGACGCGCGGAGAAACAAAACTGCGCGCGGTCCGTGACGGACCGCGCGCAGATTGTACGCTTCTCAGCGCCGGCTCAGGTGCCGCTGGCCATCTGCAGCCGCAGCCAGAGGCCGAGCCCGACGATGCACGCGAACCAGACGATTCCCACCAGAACGGTGTAGCGGTCGAGGTTCTTCTCGGCCACCGACGAACCGGCCAGGCTGGAGCTGACGCCGCCGCCGAACATGCTCGACAACCCGCCGCCCTTACCGCGGTGCAGGAGGATCAGCAGGACGAGCAGCACGCTGGTGATGACCAGCAACGTGATCATCGTGTAGGCGAACCAGATCGGCATGGCGGGGGTCAGTCCTCTCGTTGCGATCACTGCCCGGACCTGTCGGGCACTGCGGCACCGACCGGTGGACGGGCAGCGTCAAGGATAGCGAGCGATCAGCGGGCGGTGTGCTCCGGGAACCGGCAGATCTGCGCGAACTCCTCCGCGTCCAGGCTCGCGCCCCCGACCAGAGCCCCGTCCACGTCCGGCTGCGCCATGATCGCGGCGACGTTCGACGCCTTGACCGACCCGCCGTACAGGATCCGGACCTGCGCGGCGGTGCCCTCGTCGTAGGTCTCGGCGATGCGCTTGCGCACCGCGCCGCAGACCTCCTGGGCGTCCTCCGGCGTCGCCGTCTTGCCGGTGCCGATCGCCCAGACCGGCTCGTACGCCACGACCACCTTGGTGACCTGCTCGGCGGTGAGCCCCTTCAGCGCGCCGTCGAGCTGGTCGCAGCAGTGCCGCACCTGACCCGACCGCTCCCGGACCTCCAGGCCCTCGCCGATGCAGAGGATCGGGGTGAGCCCGTTCGCCAGCGCCGCCGCCACCTTCGCGTTGACGAGCGCGTCGTTCTCGTGGTGGTACTGCCGCCGCTCGGAGTGGCCGACCACCACGTAGCCGCAGCCCAGCTTGGCGAGCATCGGCCCGGCGATCTCACCGGTGTAGGCGCCCGACGGGTGCGGCGACAGGTCCTGCGCGCCGTAGCCGATCAGCAGCTTGTCGCCGTCCACAGCGGTCTGCACGGTACGCAGATCGGTGAAGGGCGGCAGCACCACGCACTCGACGTCGGTGAGCTGCTTCTCGTTCAGGCTCGCGGCCAGCTTCTGCACCAGCAGGTTGGCCTCGAGGTGGTTCAGGTTCATCTTCCAGTTGCCGGCCATCAGCGGCCGGCGGGTCGTGCTCGCCATTCAGTTCTCCAGGGCCGCGATGCCGGGGAGGGTCTTGCCCTCCAGGTATTCCAGGGAGGCGCCGCCACCGGTGGAGATGTGCCCGAACGAGGACTCGTCCAGGCCCAACGCGCGCACCGCCGCGGCCGAGTCGCCGCCGCCGACCACGCTGAACGCGTCGGCCTTGGTGATCGCCTCGGCCACGCCCCGGGTGCCGTTGGCGAACGCCGCCATCTCGAACACGCCCATCGGGCCGTTCCAGAAGACGGTCTTCGCCTGCGACAGCGCCGCGGCGAAGCCGGCCACCGTCTCCGGGCCGATGTCCAGGCCCAGCCGGTGGCTGGGGATGCCGTCGGCGGGCACGGTGTCGTGCGCGGCGTCCGGCGCGAACGCGTCGGCGACCACCACGTCGACCGGGAGCATGATCTTGCCCGGCGCGCGCTCCATCAGGTTGCCGCAGGTCTCGACCATGTCCTTCTCCAGCAGCGACGTGCCCACCTCGTGGCCCTGGGCCTTGAGGAAGGTGAAGCACATGCCGCCGCCGATGAGCAGCCGGTCCACTGTCGGCAGCAGCGCCTCGATCACGGCCAGCTTGTCGGAGACCTTCGAGCCGCCCAGCACCACCACGTACGGCCGCTCCGGCTCGCCGGTCAGGCGGCTGAGCACCTCGACCTCGCGCAGCACCAGCCGGCCGGCGTAGTGCGGCAGCCGGGCCGGCACGTCGTGCACGCTGGCGTGCTTGCGGTGCACCGCGCCGAACGCGTCGTCGACGTAGGCGTCGCCGAACGCGGCGAGCTGGTCGGCGAACGCGCCCCGCTCCGCGTCGTCCTTGCTGGTCTCACCCTTGTTGAAACGCAGGTTCTCCAGCAGCGCGACCTGGCCGTCGGCCAGCCCCTCCACGGTGGAGCGCGCCGAGTCGCCGACGGTGTCCTCGGCGAAGCGCACCGGGGCGCCGAGCAGCTCACCGAGCCGCCCGGCGACCGGACGGAGGCTGAACTGCGGGTCGGGCGCGCCCTTCGGGCGGCCCAGGTGCGAACAGACGACCACCTTCGCGCCGGCCTGCACCAGCGCGCTCAGCGTCGGCAGGACGGCCCGGATCCGGCCGTCGTCGGCGATGTCCCCGGTCTGCTTGTCGAGCGGGACGTTCAGGTCGGCGCGCACCAGCACACGCCGACCCGACACCCCCTCGGCGAGCAGGTCGTCGAGGTTACGGATCGTCACAGAGCTAGCCCTCCGTTCGTGACTGCGGGGCTCGCAAGCTCGGTCCTCGCACTCACAGGGACTGACCGACCAGCTTGACCAGGTCGACCAGGCGGTTCGAGTAGCCCCACTCGTTGTCGTACCAGCCGACGACCTTGACCTGGTTGCCGATCACCTTAGTCAGCGGCGCGTCGAAGATGCACGACGCCGGGTCGGTCACGATGTCGGAGGACACGATCGGGTCCTCGTTGTAGCTGAGGATGCCCCGCAGCGGGCCCTCGGCGGCGGCCTTGAGCGCGGCGTTGACCTCGTCCACGGTGGTCTCCCGGCCGACCTCCACGGTCAGGTCGGTCGCCGAGCCGGTCGGGATCGGCACGCGCAGCGCGTAGCCGTCCAGCTTGCCCTTGAGCTCCGGCAGCACCAGGCCGATGGCCTTCGCGGCGCCGGTCGAGGTCGGCACGATGTTCAGCGCGGCGGCCCGGGCCCGGCGCAGGTCCTTGTGCGGGGCGTCCTGCAGGTTCTGGTCCTGCGTGTACGCGTGGATGGTGGTCATCAGGCCCTGCTTGATGCCGAACGTGTCCTGCAGGACCTTCGCCATCGGCGCGAGGCAGTTGGTGGTGCAGGAGGCGTTCGAGATGATGTTGTGCTTGGCCGGGTCGTACTGGTCCTGGTTGACGCCCATGACCACGGTGAAGTCCTCGTTCTTCGCCGGCGCGGAGATGATGACCTTCTTGGCCCCGCCGTCGAGGTGCGCCTTCGCCTTGGTGGCGTCGGTGAAGAAGCCGGTGGACTCGATGACCACGTCGGCGCCGACCTCGCCCCACGGCAGCTTGGCCGGGTCCTTCTCGGCGTACGCCTTGATGGTCTTGCCGCCCACGGTGATCTCGTCGGCGGTGGCCTTCACCTCGTGCGGAAGGCGGCCCAGGATGCTGTCGTACTTGACAAGGTGGGCGAGCGTCGCGTTGTCGGTCAGGTCGTTGACCGCCACGACCTCGATGTCAGCGCCGGACGCCAGCACTGCCCGGAAGAAGTTGCGGCCGATCCGGCCGAAGCCGTTGATGCCAACCCGGATGGTCACAGGTCCCATCTCCTCGCGTTCTGGTCCGCCGGCGCCAGACCGCGGCCGGCGGAGGTGTGTGCGCCGACCGTTGGAGCCGGCCGTCGACATGTCATCTCGGCCACCCCGCCGCGGTCCTGGAGACCTGACCGCCCGAGGCGGTGAGCACGGCGAGGGATGCCTGTGCGCGGCCCCCTTGCCGTACGCAGCGACCATATCCGAGCGCGCGGCGTCGCGCTGCGGCGGGTGGTGATCCCGCTCGCGGTGCGCTGCCGCCCGAGTCCTATCAGACCACGAGCATGTCCGGTGTGACTGCCGCTTCCGTATCCGGGATGCCCAGGTCACGGGCACGCTTGTCGGCCAGCGCGAGCAGCCGGCGGATCCGGCCGGCGATGGCGTCCTTGGTCAGCGGCGGCTCGGCGAGCGCGCCCAGTTCCTCCAGCGACGCCTGGCGGTGCTCCAGGCGCAGCCGGCCGGCCGAGGTCAGGTGGTTCGGCGCGTCGTCGGCGAGGATCTCCAGCGCGCGGGTCACCCGGGCGGCGGCGGCCACCGCGGCACGCGCGGAACGGCGCAGGTTGGCGTCGTCGAAGTTGGCCAGCCGGTTCGCGGTGGCGCGCACCTCCCGGCGTACCCGGCGTTCCTCCCAGGCCAGCACGCTGGAATGCGCGCCGATGCGGGTGAGCAGCGCGGCGATCGCGTCGCCGTCCTTGACCACGACCCGATCCACGCCGCGCACCTCGCGGTTCTTCGCGGTGATGCCGATACGGCGGGCCGCGCCGACGAGCGCCAGCGCGGACTCCGGACCGGGGCAGGTGATCTCCAGGGCGCTGGAGCGGCCCGGCTCGGTGAGCGAGCCGTGCGCCATGAACGCGCCCCGCCAGGCCGACACGGCACAGCAGACGTTCGCGGCCACCACGTGCGGCGGCAGGCCGCGCACCGGGCGGCCCCGCACGTCGAGCAGGCCGGTCTGCCGGGCGAGCGCCTCACCGTCCTTGACCACCCGCACGATGAAGTGGCTGCCCTTGCGCAGCCCGCCGGAGGCGAGCACGTGGATCTCGCTCGGGTAGCCGTAGACCTCGGCGATCTCCCGCCGCAGCCGGCGGGCCACCGCGCCGGTGTCCAGCTCCGCCTCGACCACGACGCGACCCGACACGATGTGCAGGCCACCCGCGAAACGCAGCAGGGCGGCCATCTCCGCCCGCCGACAGCAGGGCTTGGGCACGTCGACCCGACTCAGCTCGTCCTTGACCGCAGCCGTCATCGCCATAGTGCGCCCCCTCACGGACCGGTTCCGGCGTGTCGCCGGTGATTACGTACGTGTCTAACGATCGGCGCGCAGGACAGGCACCAGCGCGGCGCCCAACGCGGCTGGATCATGACGGGGCGTGCCGTCGAGGACGGCGACGGGAGCGAGGACCAGCCGGGCACCAAGCGATTCTGCCGCACGTTCGACCGGCGCGGGATCACCCACCGCCGTGGAGTCGGCGAGCACCTGGTCCACCTTCAGCTCGGGCAGATAGCGCCGCAGGGTGTCCAGATGGTCGGGCAGGGAGAGCCCCGAGGTCTCGTTCTCGGCCACCAGGTTGAGCGTCACCAGCCGCCGCGCCGGGCTGGACACGATCGCGTCGGCCAGGCCCGGCACGAGCAGGTGCGGCAGCACGCTCGTGTACCAGCTTCCCGGCCCGAAGATCAGCCAGTCCGCGGCGCGTACCGCCGTCACCGCCTCGGCGCACGCGGCCGGCGCGGACGGGCTGAGCCGCAGCGACTCGACGGTGCCGGGGGTGACCGCCACCTGGTGCTGCCCGCGCACGGTCGACACCTCGTCCGGGTGCTCCGGGTCGGCGCCGCGGACCCGGGCCTCGATGCCCACCGGCTGGCGGGACATCGGCAGCACCCGCCCCACCGCGCCGAGCATCGCCCCGGCGTGGTCGAGCGCGGCCACCGGGTCGCCGAGCAGCTCGGTGAGCCCGTGCAGGAGCAGGTTGCCGACCGCGTGGCCGGCCAGCGAGTCGCCGACCACGACCGGCACCGGCGCGGCGAGCGTCGGCGCCTGCGGCACGGCGGCGGCGAAGCGGTGCTGGAACAACGCGGCGCTGCGCCGGGTGGCCGGGTGGTCGCCGGCCAGCGCGACCAGCGCCTGGCGCAGGTCGCCCGGCGGCAGGCCGCCACGCTCGGCGCGCAACCGGCCGCTGGAGCCGCCGTCGTCGCCGACGGTGACCACCGCGGTGATGTCCAGGTCCAGCTCGGGTACGCAGTGCCGCAGCGCCCGCAGCGACGCCGAGAGCCCGTGCCCGCCGCCGAAGGCGACCACCCTGGTCGGGGTCACTCCCGCCCCAGGTCCCGGTGCTGGGCGTTGGCGGCGATGCCGGAGTGGCGCAGCCGGGAGGCCAGCTCCTCGGCGATGGCCACGCTGCGGTGCTTGCCGCCGGTGCAGCCGACCGCCACGGTCAGGTAGCGCTTGCCCTCCCGCTCGAACCCGGCGGTGGTCGCGTTGACCAGGTCGGCGTAGCCGGCCACGAACGCCTCGGCGCCCTCCTGGCCCAGCACGTACGCGCTGACCCCCTCCTCCCGACCGGTGTGCTCGCGCAGCTCCGGCACCCAGTACGGGTTGGGCAGGAACCGGGCGTCCATCACGAAGTCGGCGTCCGGCGGCAGGCCGTACTTGAATCCGAACGAGATCACGGTGATCCGCAGCCGGCGGGCGTCCTCGCCGCCGAACAGCTCCTCGACCCGGCGGCGCAGCTGGTTCACGTTCAGGTGGCTGGTGTCGATGATCACGTCGGCCTGCTCGCGGGCCTCCTCCAGCAGCGTCCGCTCGACGGCGATGCCGTCAGCGAGCCGCCCGTCGCCCTGCAACGGGTGCGAGCGGCGCACGCTCTCGAACCGGCGGATCAGCACCTCGTCGTCGGCGTCGACGAAGACCACCCGGGGCTGGAAGCCGCGCTCGCGCAGCTCCCGGATCGCCCCGGCGAGGTCGGTGGAGAACGCGCGCGAGCGCACGTCCAGCACCATCGCCGTACGCCGGGCCGCACCGCCGGCCTTGAACGCCAGCTCGGCCATGTCCAGCAGCAGCGCCTGGGGCAGGTTGTCGACCACGTAGTAGCCGACGTTCTCCAGCGCCCGGGCCACGGTGCTGCGCCCGCCGCCGGACAGGCCGGTCACCACCACCAGGGAGGTGTCCGACTCGGCCGACGCCGGTCGCACCGGCGTCGTCTCCGCCCCGGTCGGCCCCAGGTCACCCGCTGTACGCGCCTCGCTCACCCGCTACCCCCAGCCGTGGCGCCGCGGCCGGCCGGCCGCGCATGGTCAATCAGCGACTCTAACGGCTGCGACCCGGCCGGGGATTCCACGGGGTGACGACCGGAACAGTTCGCCGCCTTCGTGACGACTCGCCGGAGAGGCGCTGTCGGGGGACGCTCGTAGACTGCGCGGATGGTCTCCCCCACCGACGAGCGGACCACCTCACCACCGACCGGCTCCCCACCGACCGGCTCCCCACCGACCGGTTCCCCACCGGCCGGTGACGCGCTTCAGGTGCTGCGCCGGGTCTTCGGGTACGACGCCTTCCGCGGCTTCCAGCAGGAGGTCGTCGAACACGTGGTGGCCGGCGGCGACGCGCTGGTGCTCATGCCCACCGGTGGCGGCAAGTCGCTGTGCTACCAGATCCCCGCGCTGGTCCGCGACGGCGTGGCCATCGTCGTCTCACCGCTGATCGCGCTCATGCAGGACCAGGTCGACGCGCTCACCGCGGTCGGCGTCCGGGCGGGGTTCCTCAACTCGACCCAGGATCCCGCGCAGCGACGCCGGGTCGAGGCGGCCTACCTCGCCGGTGAGCTGGACCTGCTCTACCTCGCCCCGGAAGGGCTGGCCGTGCGGTCCACGCTCGGCCTGCTGGAACGCGGCCGGATCGCCCTGTTCGCCATCGACGAGGCACACTGCGTCTCGCAGTGGGGGCACGACTTCCGCCCCGACTACCTCAACCTGTCGATGCTGCACGAGCGGTGGCCGGACGTACCGCGGATCGCGCTGACCGCCACCGCGACCCGGGCGACGCGCACCGAGATCGCCACCCGGCTGCGGCTCACCGAGGCCCGGCACTACGTGGCCAGCTTCGACCGGCCCAACATCCAGTACCGCATCGTGCCCAAGCGGGAGCCGCGCCGCCAGTTGCTGAGCCTGCTGCGCGACGAGCACCCGGGCGACGCCGGCATCGTCTACTGCCTGTCCCGGGCCTCGGTGGAGAAGACCGCCGAGTTCCTCGTCGCCAACGGCATCTCCGCGCTGCCCTACCACGCCGGGCTGGACGCCTCGACCCGCGCCGCCAACCAGCAGCGCTTCCTGCGCGAGGACGGCCTGGTCATGGTCGCCACCATCGCCTTCGGCATGGGCATCGACAAGCCCGACGTACGCTTCGTCGCCCACCTCGACCTGCCGAAGTCGGTCGAGGGCTACTACCAGGAGACCGGCCGCGCCGGGCGCGACGGGCTGCCGTCCACGGCCTGGCTGGCGTACGGGCTCCAGGACGTGGTGCAGCAGCGCAAGATGATCGAGACGTCGGAGGGCGACCTCGCGCACCGGCGCAACCTCGCCGCCCACCTGGACGCGATGCTGGCGCTCTGCGAGACGGTCCGCTGCCGCCGCGCCCAGCTGCTCGAATACTTCGGCGAGACCGGGGTGGCCGACTGCGGCAACTGCGACACCTGCCTCGAACCGCCGGAGTCCTGGGACGGCACGGTCGCCGCGCAGAAGCTGCTCTCCACCGTCTACCGGCTCGACCGCGAACGCAACCAGCGGTTCGGCGCCGGGCACAGCATCGACATCCTGCTCGGCAAGCACACCGACAAGATCGACCAGCACGGCCACGACGCGCTGAGCACCTTCGGCATCGGCACCGAGCTGCGCGAGGCCGAGTGGCGCGGCGTGGTGCGGCAACTGCTCGCCGAAGGGCTGCTCGCCGTCGAGGGCGACTACGGCACGCTGGCGCTGACCGAGGCCAGCGCGGACGTGCTCGGCCGCCGCCGTACGGTCACCCTGCGCAAGGAGCCGGAACGTCCGGCGGCCGGCCGGTCCGCCAAGCCGCGGGGCGCGGCCACGGTGGTCGCCGACCTCTCCCCCGCCGCCGCGCCCGTCTTCGACCGGCTCCGCGCCTGGCGCGCGGCCACCGCCAAGGAGCAGGGCGTGCCAGCGTACGTCATCTTCCACGACGCGACCCTGCGGCAGATCGCCGCCGAGCCGCCGGCCTCGCTGGCCGAGCTGTCCCGGGTCAACGGCGTCGGCGAGAACAAGCTCGCCAAGTACGGCGAGGCGATCCTGGCCGTCCTCGCCGAATCCTGAGGCACGCGGAAAGGGCCCGGCCCCTGTGGTGGCCTGTGGTGGGGTCGGGCCCTTCCGGTGGTGGTTCTTAGCTGGTGCTGTAGCCGCGGGTGGCGATCCAGTCGGCGAGGTTGTCGATGCTCATCCGGTAGGTGGCGGTGTTGGGGTTGGCGCTGTCGGCGATGGTGACGGTGTTGCCGTTGTCGCGGTAGCCGATGACGCTGATGTAGTGGCCGCCTTCGAAGGAGTGGGTGGTGCCGTCGGTGTCGGTGGCGGTGCCGGCGATGTTGGCGACCACGGCCCGGCCGGCGTCGACGGTCTTGACCACGTCGGCGCGCAGGGTGTCGGTCTGCTTGTCGTCGGCCTTGGGAGTGGCGATCTCGACGGACTTGTAGGCGTCCTTGGCGCCGGTCTCCTTGTTCAGCACCGGGGTGATGTCGTTGATGCTGTCGGTGCCGTTCTCGGTGGTGCCCATTTCGCGGGCCATGGCGTGCACGTCGATGTTCTTGCCCTGTACAGACAGGGCGTTGCGGGCGGCGGCGGGGCCGCAGAAGTAGAAGTTGGGCTGGGCTTCGTAGCGGACGTCGAGTTCCCGCTCGCCGTGGCCCTTGCGGTCGGCCACCACGCTGGTGGTGTTCTGCGCGGGGGCGGCGTGGGCGGCGATCGCGGGCCCGGCGATGCCACCGGCGGTGGCGGCGATGCCGGCGGCGGTGAGAACGGTCTTACGCAGCAGAGTGGTAGCCATGAGGGTTGCCTCCCTGGTGGGGGGATGACGCGGCAGGGGGTGCCGCGAAAGGGGGTGAAAGTCTTGGGGGGTGCCCGTCGGGCGGGCGGTGGCACGCGGGCGGCCCGGCTGAAGGGGCCTGCTCTGCGCGGCTCGGGGGATGTAACGACGACCGGGCCGGGGCGATTCCCTGACCTGCCCGGGTGCCATGCCGGGCCGGGGGCCGGCGCTCGTTGCGGTGCCTGGGGTGTCAGCCATGTACAACGCCCCGCGCCCGCCACCGATTCCACGCTGACGGTGGCACCGACCACAGCCCCGGCCACCCCGCCGAACCGGACACCGCTCACCCCACCACCCACACCGCGCAGACGGATCTGGCAGGCCTCCCCCACTCAGGCGCGCGATCTTGCAGTTGGCGCCCGGACGAATAACGCAAAAAAGGCATCTCGCGGGCCCAAAGTGCAAGATCGCGGGAGCGGGAGCGGGGACCGGCCGGCGCAGCGGCACGGCAGCGCCCAGCCTCCCAGAGCACAGGACAGCCGTTCCGTACTTCGGGATCGTTTCGTCGGTGGAACGCCATGGGTGTCACATGCGGTCGGAGACACCCGTCAGGTTCCACCGAGGGCGGGGGCGGTGGTGACGCGCCGGCGGGGCGGGACGGCGGGCGTGACGGCGGAACCCGGGCGCGGGACGGGTCAGGAAGGGGTCGTGGCGTCGGCGGTGGAGCCGTCGAGGGCGGCCAGGATCGCCTCGGCCGTACGCCTGCCGACCCCGGGCACCTCGGTGATCTCCTCCACCGTGGCGGCGGACAGCCGCTTCAGCGAGCCGAAGTGCCGCAGCAGCGCCTTGCGGCGTACGTCGCCGAGGCCGGGCACGTTGTCCAGCGCGGATTCGGTCATCCGCTTGGAGCGCCGCTGGCGGTGGAACGTGATGGCGAAGCGGTGAGCCTCGTCGCGTACCCGTTGCAGCAGGTAGAGCGCCTCGGAGGTGCGCGGCAGGATCACCGGGAACTCGTCGTCGGGCAGCCACACCTCCTCCAGCCGCTTGGCCAGCCCGCAGAGTGCCACGTCGTCGATGCCCAGTTCGGCGAGCGCCTTCGCGGCGGCGGCGACCTGGGGCGGGCCGCCGTCGACCACGACGAGCTGCGGCGGGTACGCGAACTTGCGCGGCCGCCCGGTGGTCGGGTCGACGCCGGGGCGGTCCGGGTCGGAGGCGGTCTCCTCGCCCAGCTCACCGGTCTCGGCGCGGGCGTCGAGGTAGCGGGCGAAGCGCCGCCGCAGCACCTCGGACATGGCCGACAGGTCGTCGGTCGCGCCGCGCACGATGAACCGCCGGTATTCGCTCTTGCGGGGCAGCCCGTCCTCGAACACCACCATGCTGGCGACCACGTCGGTGCCCTGGATCTGGGACACGTCGAAGCACTCGATGCGAAGGGGCGAGGTGTCCATGGCGAGCGCTTCGGCGATCTGGTCGAGCGCCTGGCTGCGGGTGGTCAGGTCGCCGGCCCGCTTCAGCTTGTGCCGGGCCAGCGCGTCCTTGGCGTTGCGCTCGACGGTCTCCAGCAGCGACCGCTTGTCGCCGCGCTGCGGCACCCGCAGCGACACCCGGCTGCCCCGGCGGGCGGAGAGCCAGTCGGCGAGCGCGTCGGCGTCGCCGGGCAGCTCGGGCACGAGCAGTTCGCGGGGCACGTCGGCCTCGCCCTGCTCACCGCCGTACACCTGGGTGCAGAAGTGGTGCACGAGGTCGCCGGTGCTCAGGTCCTCAGTCTTCTCCACCACCCAGCCGCGCTGGCCGCGCACCCGGCCGCCGCGGACGTGGAAGACCTGCACGGCGGCTTCGAGCGGGTCGTCGGCGAAGGCGACCACGTCGGCGTCGGTGCCGTCGCCGAGCACCACCGTCTGCTTCTCCATGGCCCGGCGCAGCGCCGCGACGTCGTCGCGCAGGCGGGCGGCCCGCTCGAACTCCAACTGCTCGCTGGCGTCGAGCATCTCCTTCTCCAGCCGCCGCACCATCGTGTCGGTGCGGCCGGCCATGAAGTCGCAGAAGCCGTCGACGATCTCCCGGTGCCGCTCGGCGCTGACGCTGCCGACGCACGGCGCCGAGCACTTGCCGATGTAGCCCAGCAGGCAGGGCCGACCGACCTGGCCGGCGCGCTTGAACACCCCGGACGAGCAGGTCCGCGCCGGGAAGACCCGCAGCAGCAGGTCGAGCGTCTCGCGGATCGCCCACGCGTGCGAGTACGGCCCGAAGTAGCGCACGCCCTTGCGCTTCACCCCGCGCATCACCTGCAACCGCGGGTATTCCTCGTCGAGCGTGACGGCGAGATAGGGGTACGACTTGTCGTCGCGGTAGCGGACGTTGAACCGGGGGTCGTACTGCTTGATCCAGGTGTATTCCTGCTGGAGCGCCTCGACCTCGGTGGCGACGGTGATCCAGTCGACCGACTCGGCGGTGAAGACCATCTGCCGGGTGCGCTGGTGCAGACCGACCGGGTCGGCGAAGTAGGAGTTGAGCCGGCTGCGCAGGTTGCGCGCCTTGCCGACGTAGATGACCCGGCCGGTGCCGTCGCGGAAGCGGTAGACCCCTGGCGACTCCGGGATGGTGCCGGTCGCGGGACGGTAGGTCGAGGGGTCAGCCACGCAGCAAGCCTAGCCAGCACCTGTGTCAAAACCCGCGCGCAGGTCCGCCGCCGTCGCGGGGAACCGGCCCCGGCTGCGGGACCGGGGCGCCGGAAACTGACAGATGGCGAAAGGTACGTGTCGATGCCGTGCCGCTGTTGCTAGCTTGCGGTATGGGTGGTTTCGCCGTCGATCCCGAAGACGTCGCCGGTTTCGCGACGCGGGTCCTCACCGCATCGCAGGAGTACGGCGACGCGATGCTGCGGGGCGCAGGAACACTTCCCCGCTGCGTCGGCCGCGTTCGGTGACACACCGGCTGCGGAGCCGACCTACAACGCCTGCCAGGACGCGACGGAAGCCGCGCTGGCGACCGCGGGCGTGCTCCAGGCGGTGCTGGAAGGTGACGCCGACCGGCTCTACCTGGTCGCGTTCACGACCCAACGGACCGACGAGGAGGCCGGCGGCTTCAGGGGGTCCCGGCTCGGCGGTGACCTGACATGACCGCCCCCGGGCTCGCCGTCGAGACGCCGCCCGCCCCGATCGTCTCAGCCGACCTGTGGTCGCTGAACGCCGATCCGGAGCGACTGCTCGCCGCGGCCAAGGCGTGGCGCGTCCTCGCCCAGGCCGCCCGGGACGGCGCGGCGAGCGCCAAGCACGGGGCGAGCGCGTTGTTCACCAACGGGTGGAGCGGCGACGTCGCGGACTCGTACGCCGAACACGGCCGGAAGTTGGTTCGGGACCTCGACGAGTTCGCGACGCAGGCCGAGCTCGGCGCCCGGGCGGTCGACGACGTGGCGGACGCGCTCAGCCGTGCCCAACTGCTGCTCGACCACGAGTGGAAGGCCCTGAGCGGGGTCGTGCCCGCGCGACGGTCCGTCGACCAGGTCACCTTCGCCCCGTCCGACGCCTCCGGCGTCACCGCCGTGAGTTCGGCAGTGGCAGCCGCCGAGGCGATCCGCCGGCCGGCGCTGGACGTGCAGCAGGACTCGGCGGCCGGTCTTCGCAAGGTCAGCGAGGCGCTGGGAGTCATAAACGACGCGTGGTGGCGATACACCGTCGGCACGACACCGTTCACGCTGCCGAACGAGCCGTCCCGACCCGGGGTGATCTTCGTCGGCGGTCGGATGGTCGTCAACGCCGGCAGCGGCGACAACGACATCCGCGTGGTCCGTGACCCGCTCACCGGCGAGCTGCGGGTGGAGCTGCTGGTCGGCTCGTTGGTCGCGTGGAGTGCGCCGGTGCCGGACGGCGTCGAGTTGACGGTCCGCGGCGGCTCCGGTGACGACCGCGTGCAGGTCGGCCCGGGTGCCGGCGGGGTGACAGTGCTCGGCAGCGCCGGGGACGACCGCATCCACACCGGCGAGGGCGCTGACGTCGTGCTCGGCGGCTACGGCGCGGATACCATCGAGTCCGGGGCCGGTGACGGCGCGGGCCAGGATTACCTGTCCACGTACACCGGTGACGACCGGCTCATCGGCGGGCAGGGCGGGGACACCCTCTACGGCGGGTCGGGTTCCGACCGCCTCTCCGGCGGCGACAACCGGGACTATCTCGACGGCGGACGGGGCGACGACAGCCTCGACGGCGGTCGGCACGACGACGTGCTCTCGGGCGGCCGGGGCAGCGACACGATCGCCGGTGGAGCCGGTGACGACACCATCTACACCGGCCAGGGCGCCGACACCGTCTCGGGTGGCACCGCGGGGCGCGACGGCGACCTGGTGTACGGGCAGCGGCAGACCGAGACCGGAACGGCCGGCTCATGCTGGAGGAGATGAACGACGCCCATCCCTGGATCAGGGAGTTCGACGACCAGAGCGCCACGGCGGACGACGGAACGATGGGTTTGCCCGAGATCGAGTACAACCCCGACTTCGACGACTTCCGGCACGCGCCGCCACCGGTCGTGCTCTTCCACGAGATGGCGCACGTCTACGACTACGACAACGACACGTATCTCGATGACCGCTACGAAAACCCCGAAGACCCGGATGTCGGGCGGGACGGCGAAGGGGTGAAGGAAGCGGAACGTCAGGCGAGCGGGCTGCCCGTCGACCGGGACGGCGACGGCCACTTCGAGATCGATCCCGAGCACCCGATCGAGTACACCGAGAACGGCCTGCGGGACGAGATGCGCCTACCCGAGCGGGAGTCCTACGGCCCCGGCTGAGCGGCGGCCGGCAGGCCCGCGTCCCCGCACGACGTGGCGGGGACGCGGACCCGGTCAGGCCAGGCGGATCTGGTCGCCGTCGACCTTGATCTCCTTGGCCGCGAGCGGCTTGGTGGCCGGGCCCCCCTTCACCGAGCCGTCGGTGATCGAGAACCGGCTGTTGTGGCAGGTGCAGTTGATCGTGCCGCCGTCGACGTTCGACACCGGGCAGCGCTGGTGCGTGCAGATCGGGTCGAACGCCTTGAACTGGCCGGCCTCGGGCTGGGTGATCACCACGCCCTGGGTGGCGAAGACCGCGCCCCCGCCGACCGGGATGTCCGAGGTACGGGCCACGGCGTTGCTGCCGGCCCGGTCACCGCCACCGGCGTCACCGGTCGCGGTGGCGCCGGGCGGGCCACCGCTGGTCGGGGCGAGCCCCGGGGACGCGTCGTCGTCGCTGCCGCAGCCCGCGAGCACCACTGCCACGCCCACTGCGCCGGCACCGGCGAGCAGACTGCGGCGGCTCTGGGTGACCGGTCGGGTCAACGCCTGATCATCACTCATCTCCGGCCTTTCTCTCGACTTACTGCGGAACACGCACATGCGTGCGGCACGGTTCATTTTGACGCGTCAATTAACGGCCGCCCGTTGCAGGAGGCCGGTCAGCGCGCCCCGGCGGGCACCTTGCGGGCCCGCGGCTTGGCGCTGCCGTTGGCCTTCGCCGCCCGGGTGGTGGCCGCCTTGGCGCCCTTGGCCTCGCCGTCGAGCTTGAGGATCGGCCGCAGGAACTCCCCGGTGTGGCTCTCCGGCACCTCGGCGACCTCCTCCGGCGTGCCGGTGGCGAGTACGGTGCCGCCCCGGTGGCCGCCCTCGGGGCCCATGTCGATGAGCCAGTCGGCCGTCTTGATCACGTCGAGGTTGTGCTCGATGGTGATGACCGTGTTGCCCTTGTCGACCAGGCCCTCCAGCACCATCAGCAGCTTGCGGATGTCCTCGAAGTGCAGGCCGGTGGTGGGCTCGTCGAGCACGTAGACGGTGCGGCCGGTGGAGCGCTTCTGGAGTTCGGAGGCGAGCTTGACGCGCTGCGCCTCGCCGCCGGACAGCGTCGGCGCGGGCTGGCCGAGGCGGACGTAGCCGAGGCCGACGTCGACGAGCGTCCTGAGGTGCCGGTGGATGGCCGGGATGGCGGAGAAGAACTCGGCCGCCTCCTCGATCGGCATGTCCAGCACCTCGGCGACCGTCTTGCCCTTGTAGTGCACCTCAAGGGTCTCGCGGTTGTAGCGGGCGCCCTTGCACACCTCGCAGGGGACGTAGACGTCCGGCAGGAAGTTCATCTCGATCTTGATGGTGCCGTCACCGGAGCACGCCTCGCAGCGCCCGCCCTTGACGTTGAACGAGAACCGGCCCGGGCCGTACCCCCGGACCTTGGCCTCGGTGGTCTCGGCGAAGAGTTTGCGGACGTGGTCCCAGACCCCGGTGTACGTGGCGGGGTTGGACCGCGGCGTCCGCCCGATCGGTGACTGGTCCACGCCGACGACCTTGTCCACGTGCTCCAGGCCGGTGACCCGGGTGTGCCGGCCGGGCACCAGCCGGGCCCCGTTGATCTGATTGGCCAGCACGGCGTAGAGGATGTCGTTCACCAGCGTCGACTTGCCCGACCCGCTGACCCCGGTGACCGCGATGAGCTGGCCCAGCGGGAAGCTCACGGTGAGGTTGCGCAGGTTGTGCTCGCGCGCGCCGTGCACCACCAGCTCCCGGCCCGGCGTCTGCGGCCGGCGGGTGGCGGGCGTCGGGATGGCCTTGCGGCCGGCCAGGTACGCCCCGGTGACCGACTCGGTGTTGTCCAGCAGCGCCGGTACCGACCCGCTGTGCACGATCTTGCCGCCGTGCTCGCCCGCGCCCGGGCCGATGTCGACGATCCAGTCGGCGACCCGGATGGTGTCCTCGTCGTGCTCGACCACGATCAGCGTGTTGCCCAGGCCGCGCAGCCGCAGCAGCGTCTCGATGAGCCGGTGGTTGTCCCGCTGGTGCAGGCCGATCGACGGCTCGTCGAGCACGTAGAGCACACCGACCAGGCCCGAGCCGATCTGGGTGGCGAGCCGGATGCGCTGCGCCTCACCGCCGGAGAGGGTGCCGGCCGGGCGGTCCAGGGACAGGTAGTCCAGGCCCACGTCGAGCAGGAACTTCAGCCGGGCGTTGATCTCCTTGAGCACCCGCTCGGCGATCATCTTCTGCCGGTCGGTCAGCTCGATGCCGGCCAGCAGGTCGGCCGCCTCGCCGACGGAGAGGTTGCAGACCTCGGCGATGCTCTTGCCGGCCAGGGTGACCGCGAGCACCTCGGGCTTGAGCCGGGTGCCGCCGCAGGCCGCGCAGGGCACGTCCCGCATGTAGCCCTCGTACTTGTCCCGGGACCATTCCGACTCGGTGTCGGTGTGCCGGCGCTCGATCCACTGCACCACGCCCTCGAAGCCGGTGTAGTAGGACCGCTCGCGGCCGTACTTGTTGCGGTAGCGCACGTGCACCTGGTCGTCGGAGCCGTGCAGGATCGTCTTCTGCGCCCGCGACGGCAGCGCCCGCCACGGCGTGTCGATGTCGAAGTGCTCGGCCTCGCCGAGCGCCTCCAGCAGCCGCAGGAAGTATTCGAGGTTGTGCCCGGTGGCCCAGGGCTGGATCGCGCCCTCGCGCAGGGTGCGCTCCGGGTCGGGGATGACCAGCTCCGGGTCCACCTCCTTCTTGGTGCCCAGGCCGGTGCACTCCGGGCAGGCGCCGTACGGGGCGTTGAAGGAGAAGACCCGGGGTTCCAGGTCCTCGATGGCGAGCGGGTGGTCGTTCGGGCAGGCCAGGTGCTCGGAGTAGCGGCGCTCCCGGGCCGGGTCGTCCTCCGGCAGGTCGACGAAGTCGAGCAGCACCAGGCCGCCGGACAGGCCGAGCGCGGCCTCGACCGAGTCGGTCAGCCGCTGCTTGGCGCTCGGCTTGACGCTGAGCCGGTCGATCACCACCTCGATGGTGTGCTTCTCCTGCTTCTTGAGCTTCGGCGGCTCGGTCAGCGGGTGCACCACGCCGTCGACCCGGGCGCGGGCGTAGCCCTTGGCCTGGAGTTCGGCGAAGAGGTCGACGTACTCGCCCTTGCGGCCGCGCACCACCGGCGCGAGCACCATGAACCGGGTGCCCTCGGCCATGGCCAGGACCCGGTCAACGATCTGCTGCGGGCTCTGCTTGGAGATCCGCTCGCCGCAGACCGGGCAGTGCGGCTCGCCGATGCGGGCGAACAGCAGGCGGAGGTAGTCGTAGACCTCGGTGATGGTGCCGACGGTGGAGCGCGGGTTGCGCGAGGTGGACTTCTGGTCGATGGAGACGGCGGGACTGAGGCCCTCGATGAAGTCGACGTCGGGCTTGTCCATCTGGCCGAGGAACTGCCGGGCGTACGACGACAGCGACTCGACGTAGCGGCGCTGCCCCTCGGCGAAGATGGTGTCGAACGCCAGGCTCGACTTGCCCGAACCGGAGAGCCCGGTGAAGACGATCAGGGCGTCCCGGGGCAGGTCGAGACTCACGTCACGCAGGTTGTGCTCGCGCGCGCCACGGATGATCAGTCGGTCGGCCACGGTGCGTGTGCTCCCGGAAGAAGAATATGAGGCGGATCTGTGCACCAGACGCCGGGTCTGGATGGTTTTCACAGGTTGTCGAGGCGCAGAGAAAACGCCTCGGCAACTCTAGCCCCGGCGTATGACAACTTCCGTCGTGCGAACATTCCCCCAGCTCAGGCCAGTCGGGCGCGAACCACGCAGGACCACCCGACCGGCCCGCGCCGGCTCAGAATCCCCCAGGACCGGGCGGGGTGGCCGGACGTCCGGTGCGTCGCCGCCCGGCCCGCCGGCCGCCCCGCCGTTCGGCCGCCGACCGGGCCGCGCGCCGGCCGCTCTCGTACTCGATCTCCCGCTGCAGCCGGCGCCAGCTCTCCCAGCGGCGCACCGGCAGCGCACCGTCGTCCAGCGCGGCCCGCACCGCGCAGCCCGGCTCGGCGTCGTGGGCGCAGTCGCCGTACCGGCAGCCGGCGGCCAGCTCGGTGATGTCGGCGAACGCCCGGTCCAGGCCGGCCGCGCCGTCGAGCAGGCCGACCGCCCGTACGCCGGGGGTGTCCAGCACCGCTCCCCCACCCGGCAGCGGCACCAGCGACCGCCAGGTGGTGGTGTGCCGGCCCTTGCCGTCGACCCGGCGGATCGCCTGGGTGCGCATCACGTCAGCCCCGGCCAGCGCGTTGACCAGGCTCGACTTGCCGGCCCCGGACGGGCCGAGCAGGCCGAGCGTGCGCCCCGGGCCGACGTGCCGGCGCAGCGGCGCCAGGCCGGTGCCCCGCTCGGCGCTGACCGGCAGCACCGGCACCCCCGGCGCGAGGTCGGCCAGTTGCCGGGCCACCGCCGCCGGGTCGGCGGCCAGGTCGGCCTTGGTGAGCACGACCAGCGGCTCCGCCCCGGATTCGTGCACCAGGGACAGCAGCCGTTCGATCCGCGCGGCGTCCGGCTCCGGGTGCACCGGCTCGACCACCGCGGCGGCGTCGAGGTTGGCGGCCAGCACCTGGCCACTGGCGTCCTTGCCGGCGGTACGCCGCACCAGCGCGGTACGCCGGGGCAGCACCGCCTCCACGGTGACCGGGCCGTCCGGCCAGGCGCACAGCAGCACCCAGTCACCCGCGCAGGGCAGCGCGGTCAGGTCGCGGGCGGCGGCGGACAGCACGCCGCCGCCGAGGCTGGCCCGCACCGGCCCCTGCGGGCACAGCACGGTGCAGACGCCCCGGTCCACCCGGGCGACACGCCCGGGTGTACGGCCGGAGCGACGGTCGAGATGGGCCGCCCAGCCGGTATCCCAGCCGAGGGCGGTCAGATCGAGAGTCATGGTGTCCTCATCGGTGTCGAGGGGAGATACGGCGGAACACACGCGTTGCGACCGGCATGCGCACCACCTCCCCTCCGACTCCCGGTGCCGCGTTCGGGACGACGTGGAGCCCGGCGCGTCCGGCCCCGCTCCCCGTGTCGTCGGCCCCGACGGTAGGGGCCACGCCGACGCGCCGAAAGCGATTTCCCCGGCGGCACGGCCCGGTCCGGCCCGCTAGGGTCGGACCGTGAGAAACCGATGACCGCCGACCCCCTGCTGCTGACCGGCGCGCTGGCCGAGGCGAACGACCGGCTGCTGCGTACCGTGTCCGGCCTGACCGCCGCGGACGTCGCGGCGCCGTCCCTGCTGCCGGGCTGGTCCCGCGCGCACGTGCTCACCCACCTGGCCCGCAACGCCGACGGGTTCGTCAACCTGCTCACCTCCGCGCGCACCGGCGAGGAGATCCCGATGTACGCCTCGGCGCAGAGCCGCGCCGACGACATCGACGCCGGTGCCGGCCGTGGCCCGGCCGACCTGCTGGACGACGTACGCCGCAGCGGCCAACGCCTCGACGCGGCGGTCGCGGCGATGCCCGTCGACGCCTGGGGCACCACGGTGCAGACCCGGCGTGGCCCGTGGCCGGCGGCGATGCTGGTCTGGGGCCGGCTGCGCGAGGTCGAGGTGCACCACGTCGACCTGGCCGCCGGTTACCGGCCCGTGGACTGGCCGGAGGCGTTCGCCCAGCGGCTGCTGCACGAGGTGGTGACCGGGCTGGCCGGCGACCCGGCCGCGCCATCCATGGTGCTGCGTTTCGACGGCGCCGCGTCCGAACTCGTCGTGGGCGACCCGGAGGGGGCGCCCACGGTCACCGGCCCCGCGCCGGAACTCGCCGCCTGGCTGACCGGCCGGGGCGCGGGCGAGATGCTCACCGTCGAACCCGACGGCCCCCTGCCGAACCCACCGGAATGGATCTGAACATCGTCATGACCTACACCGGAGACGTCACGCCCGGCGGCCCGCCGGCCGTACGCGAGCTCGACCGGCTCACCGTCACCAAGCTGTCGGTGGGCCCGATGGACAACAACGCCTATCTGCTGCGCTGCAAGGCCACCGGCGAGCAGGTGCTGATCGACGCCGCGAACGAGGCGCCGCGCCTGCTGGAGCTGGTCGGCGACGGCGGGCTGGCCGCCGTGGTGACCACCCACCAGCACATGGACCACTGGGTCGCGCTGGAGGAGGTGGTGGCCAAGACCGGTGCGCGCGCGCTGGTGCACGCCGACGACGCCGAGGGCCTGCCCATCGAGGCCGAGCGGCTCGCCGACGGCGACACGGTGCCGGTCGGTGACTGCGCGCTGGAGGTCATCCACGTGCGCGGGCACACGCCGGGTTCGATCGCGCTGCTCTACCGCGACCCGGCCGGCACCCCGCATCTCTTCACCGGGGACTCCCTCTTCCCGGGTGGCGTGGGAAACACCGACCAGGACCCGGAGCGCTTCGGCCGGCTCATCGACGACGTCGAGACCAAGCTGTTCGACCGGCTGCCGGACGACACCTGGTTCTACCCGGGCCACGGCACGGACAGCACAATCGGCGCCGAGCGGCCCGCGCTGCCGCAGTGGCGCGCCCGCGGCTGGTGAGCACGCCCGGCCCGGCCTCCCCCGTGGCGGCCGGGCCGGGCGCGATCAGCCGGTGACCGCCCGCAGCCGCCGCCGGGTGACGAGCAGCACCGGACCGGCCAGCAGCAGCCCGACCGCCATGGTCAGCACCGTCGGGTTGAGCGCCGCGGGCAGCAGGCCGGTCAGCGCCCGCGCGGCCAGCCCCAGCGCCACGTAGAGCCCGGCCCACGCGGTCGCCCCGGCCGCCGCGCACGCCAGGAACCGCCGGTACGACATCCGCAGCCCGCCGGCCGCCAGCGGCAGCAGCGCGTTGAAAACCGGCAGGAACGGGGCCACCAGCACGATCCGTCCGCCGCCGCGGTGCAGCAGCGTCTCGGCGGCGGCCCAGCGGGACTCGCCGATCCAGCCGCCCACCCGGCTGTCCCGCAGCCACCCGCCCCAGCGCCGGCCGGCGAAGAAGCTCAGCGACCACCCGGCCACGCAGCCGGCGACCACCGCCGCGACGGTGAGCGCCCCGCCGGCCGGGCGGCCCGCGCCGACCGCCGCGAGGACCGCGGCGTCGCCGGGCACCAGCACCCCGATGAGGGGTACGGCGTCAGCGAGCATGACCACGCCGAGCAGCCCCATCAGCAGGGTGGTGGGCAGCTCACCGGCGGCGGCCACGAGTTCGTTCATGAGCAGCACGCTATGTCCCGGTGGCGCACCGGCACATCGGGCACGTACCCCCAGTGGTCCCCGACACCCGACCCGGAGTTTCCTGGGGGTCAGCGGGGGCGCAGCACCTGCACCCGGCGTACCGGGGAGTCGACGGCGGGTTCGGTGGTCGGCACCGGATAGCTGGCCACCACTTCCAGCCCGTCCGGCGGCAGGTGGCCCCGGTCCGGGTCGCCGACCAGCACCTGCACCCCGTGCGCGGCGCAACGCCGCAGGTAGGGCAGGACCCGGGCGGCCAGGCCCGCGTCGTAGAGCGCGTCGCCGGCCACCAGCAGGTCGGCGGTAGCCACCCCGTCGAGCAGGTCGGCGCCGTCGACGCTCACCCGGACCCGGTTGGCGCGGGCGTTCACCGTGACGGCGGCCACCGCGTGCGGGTCGATGTCGTTGGCGACCACCTCGTCGGCCCCGGCGAGCGCGGCGGCGATGGCTACCAGCCCCGATCCGGCGCCCAGGTCGAGCACGCGCCGCCCGGCGGCCAGCTCGGGATGGTCCAGCAGGTGCCGGGCGAGCGCCTGGCCACCGGCCCAGACCGACGCCCAGTACGGCGGCGGCAGCGACCGCCCGGCGGCGGCCTCCATCCGGGCCCACCACAGGATGGCGTCCTCGGCCAGGTGCAGGCGCACCTCGGGCACGAACGGCGTGCCGACCAGACGCAGGCGGTCCGGGCCCACGCCGGGCGCCGCGATCTCCTGTTCCAGGTCGGCCAGAGCCGTCTGCGTGCTCATCGGGGCAAGCATGCCGCGCCCCGCCCGACGACGGGGTCTTTTTCCCGCCGCACACGTATTCCCGGGCGCGCCGCGCGCTTCCGGCAGCGGATTGCCGCCCGGGAGGTTACTGTCGGGGTGGTACAGGGCGATCACCGGCCGCGGCAGGTGCTCGCCCGCATTGAACAGGGAGAGACGCATGGCAACCGGCACGGTCAAGTGGTTCAACTCGGAAAAGGGCTTCGGCTTCATCGAGCAGGACGGCGGAGGCCCGGACGTGTTCGTCCACTACTCGGCCATTCAGAGCAATGGCTACCGCGAGCTGAACGAGGGCCAGAAGGTCGAGTTCGAGGTGACCCAGGGCCAGAAGGGCCCGCAGGCGGACAACGTCCGTCCCATGTAGTGACGTGCCGGTGACGGCGGTCGCAACCCGACCGCCGTCGCAGCGCACCATCAGGACGGCGCGACCGGCAGGTCGCGCCGCTTCCGTAGCGGCCCGGCCAGCAGGATCAGCGGGGTCAGCGCCAGCCAGGCGGTCATCGCCCGGATCGCGCCGCCCGGCCCCCAGGCCGCGCCCAGCGCCCCGGCGAGCAGCGCGGCCAGCGGAATCGTGCCGTAGTTGAGCAGATGCATGCTGACCGTGACCCGGCCGAGCAGCCGGTGCGGCGTGTACGTCTGCCGGAAGCTGCCCTTGACCACGTTGCCGATCGCGACGCCCAGACTCACCAGCACGCCGCCGAGCACCAGCCACGCCGTGCGCGCGCCGGGCCCGGCCAGCGGGATGAGCAGCGCGGGCGGGCCGGTGAGGGCACCGGCGAGCAGCACGGTGCGGGCGCTGCCGAACCGGCGGGCCAGGCGCGCGGCGAGCGTCGCGCCGATCACGCCGCCGAGGCTGGCGAGCCCGATCAGGAGGCCGACCAGGCCCGCCGAGAGGTCGGCCGAGCGGACCAGGAACACCACGAGCACCGCTTGGTAGCCGGTGAGCCCGATGTTGCTCGCCGCCCCGAACACCGTCAGCACCCGCAGGTACGGGTCGCGGGCGACGAATCGCAGCCCGGTGGCGACCTCGCGGCGCAGCGACGTCGTCCCGGCGGGACGGTGCGGCCGGGGTTCGACGGCGCGGATGCGACGCAGGCACAGCGCGGACAGCAGGAAGCTGAACGCGTCCAGTGCCACAGCGGTCACCGCGCCGATGAGCTGGGCGACCAGTCCGGCGAGGCCGGGCCCGACGAGGTAGCTCGCCGTCTGCGTGGCGTGCAGCCGGGCGTTGGCGCCGGGCACCTGCTCGGGACGCAGCAGCGTGGGCAGGTAGACCTGGTCGGCGGTTTCGAAGAAGACCCGGGCCAGGCCGGCACCGAGCGCCACGGTCAGCAGGTGCCCGACGGTGAGCAGTCCGGCCAGGGCGGCCACCGGCACGCTGGCGAACAGCGCGGCGGCGACGATGTCGGCGGCGATCATCACCGGGCGGCGGCGGACCCGGTCGACCCACGCCCCGACCGGCAGGCCGGCCAGCAGCCAGGGCAGCCAGGCCGCGGCGGTGAGCACCGCCACCTGGAACGTGCTCGCGTCGAGCACCGCGACCGCGACCAGCGGCAGCGCCACTGTGGTCATGTTGCTGCCCACGGCGCTGACCGTGTGGCCGGTCCAGAGCAGCCGGAAGTCGTGGTGCCGGAACAGCCGGCCCGGTGGAGCGTCAACCGGCCCGGACGTGCGCGCGGGGGCGGTCACGACCGCCGCCCCGGTACGGCGTTCACGGCCGGCCCGGGACGCCGTGGGCGAACACGAAGACCGGCTCGCGGCGCTGTCCGTCGTCCGGGGCGGGCCGGTCTGCCCAGCGGGTGAGCAGGGCGATCACCTCACGGCCGAGCGTGTCCAGCTCCTCCGGGGTCAGGTGCAGCCAGTGGTCGGTGCTGAACGGGGCGTCGTTCCAGGCGGCGTGCGTCTCGTCCGACGCGGCGTGCCAGGCCCGCACCAGTTCGGTGTGCCGCTCCAGGTTGAGCGAGCCGGCGGCCTCGACGACGACCCGGGTGGACGGGTCGTCACCGAAGTCGGACTCGGACCAGCGCACGCCCCGGTTGCGGGGCTTCCACCAGCGTTCCCGGCGGTCCCGGGCCAGCTCGGGCGCCTCGACCAGCAGGTCGGCGGCGGCGAGCACCTTGAGGTGGTGGCTCACGTTCGCCGGTGCCTGATCGGTGCGCACGGCGAGCATGCCGACGGTGCACGGGCCGTACACCTTGAGCACGTCCATGAGCCGGCGGCGCAGCGGATGGGCGAGCGCGGCGAGCACCCGCGAGTCGGTGATATGCCGGACGGTTCCCTCTGCCATGGCGCCACTCTCGCATCCGCAAGAGCTGTTGCGCAATTACTATTGCGCAATAGTTGCCACGCCTGTCGCGCACCTGGACGGCTCGGTCGGCGTCCGGCGGGCTCGGCCCGGCTCAGGTGGACAGCGCGGGCACCAGCGGCAGCACCAGCGCCGAGGGGTGCTCGCCGTCGTGCAGCACCTCCCGCCAGCCGGCGCGGAGGGTCACGGCGGTGCCGAGCGGCTCACCGGTGCCGGGGTTGCGCGCGTAACGGGGGTGGGCGCCGCCGGAGACCTGTACCCGCAGCCGGTGCCCCGGCGCGAAGCGGTACGCGGTCGGCCAGAGCGGGACCGGCACGGTGACCACTCCGGACGGGTCGCGCGGGAACCGGCCCGGCTCGACGCGTACCAGGCCGTCACAGACGTTCCAGGAGCGCCCGCGCCGGTCCACGTCACACAGGCGCACGAACACGTCCAGGTACGACAGTTCGCTCCGCAGGTGGATCTCGGCGCGTACCGGCCCGGCCACCTCGACCGGCTCCCGCAACGGCTCACTGGTGTAGGTGAGCACGTCCGGGCGGGCCTCCACCGGCCGGTTGTCCACCGGGCCGGCCCGCTGAGCCACCAGCAGCGGCCCGCCCAGCGACGGGGTCGGGTCGGCCGGGTCGTACCGGATGCGGTCCGGCGTGCCGCGCTCCTGCGGCTGCGGGGCGAGCGCGCCACCGGACCGCAGATACCACCGGACCGGCGTGGCGGGCGGCGGCCAGTCCGGCAGGTCGCGCCAGCCGCCGCCGACGTGCACCCGCACCGGCGCCCGCGGTGGCGCGGGCCGCCCGGCCAGGTGCGTGTCGAGCCAGTCCACCCCCTCCCGCAGCGACGCCAGGAGCAGCCCGGGACTGCCGTGCGTCCACGGCCCGACGACCAGGCGGACGCGTGCCCCGGCGGCCCGCAGGCGGGCGTAGTCGTCGAGCTGGGCTGGCAGGAAGATGTCCTGCCAGCCGCTGACCATGGCGACCGGCGCGCGGACCTCGGTGATCCGGTCGCCGAAGACCCGGGTACGCCAGTAGTCGGCGTCGGGAGTGTGGTGGCGCAGCCACTCCTGGAAGAAGGGCACGGTCACGCCGGTGGCGATCCCGTCGGCCTCGACCAGCGGCAGGTGCGTCAGGGCGCGGGCGAGCCGGGGCTGGCCGCGTTTGAGTTCCCACTGCCGGGCCAGCCAGGGCACCGTCTGCGCCTCGATCAGCTCGACCCAGGTGAGCACCGTGTCCAGGGCGAACGACTCGCCCGCGTACGTCGAGTCGCGGGTGGCCGACGCGGTCACCACGGCGACCATCGCGCGCAGTTCCTCGCCCGCCTCGGCGGCGACCGCCCACTGCACGAAACCCTGGTAGCTGGCGCCGAACATGCCGAACGCGCCGGTCCACCAGGGCTGGCGGCGCAGCCAGTCGAGCGTGTCCAGGCCGTCGTCGCGCTCGTGCACGAACGGCGCGAACTCGCCGCCGGAGCCGAACGTGCCGCGGCACGACTGGATCACCACGTGGAAGCCCCGCTCGGCGATCAGGCGGCCCAGCAGCCGGATCGGCCCGCCCCGCCCGTACGGGGTGCGGATCAGCACGCACGGCGCGGCGGGCAGGCCGGGCGCGTAGTGGTCAGTGCGCAGCGTCACCCCGTCGCGTACCCGCACCGGAATGTCCCGGCGGACGGCGACCCGCCCGGTGCGGGCGGCGGGCAGGCGCAGCGCCGCGGCGGCGGCCCGGGTGAGCAGCCGCACGGTCAGGCGCCCCCGGACCCGGTGCCAGGGCGGGGCGCGGCGCGGATCTCGTCCCGGTGGGTGCGCATGGAGTGCACCATCTCGGCCATGAACCGCTGCACCACGGCCAGCTCGTCGTCGCTGAACCGGTCCATCACCTCGTCGGTACGGCGTCCGAGCGGCCCGAAGAAGCTCTGCGCCAGCGTGGCGCCGCGGTCGGCGTAGTGCAGCAGGATCTTGCGCCGGTCGGCGGTGTCCCGGTCGCGCCGGATGTGGCCGCCCCGCTCCAGCCGGTCGACGAGCGCGGTGACCGAGCCGGAGGAGAGATTGAGCGCCTCGCCGAGCCGGCCCGGGGTGATCGGATCGCCCACCAGCTCGGCCTCCATGACCGCGATCAGGGCGTACAGGTCGGTGGCGTTGAGCCCGTGCAGCCCGGCGAACGCGTGCCCGATGTGCTGGGCGTCGACCGAGTAACGGCGCAGGTCGTTGGTGATCTCGGCGACCATCCGACCGCGCGGGTCGTCGCGTCGCCGGTACATCCTGTGCGCCGCCACGGCTTGCCGCCCCCTTGTCCGAACCGGTCCGGTTGCAGCATAGAACCACCCCGGATAATCTCGCTCATCAAGATACTTGTTCAGAGAGAATACTCCGCGACCAACATGTGAGGGCATCCGATGTCACTGTTCTCCCGCGTCGTCCGGGGCCAGCTCGCCGCCTGGCTCACTCTGGCCGTCGCGCTCGTCGTCGGCGTGGTCGCCTTCGGGCTGCCGAAGCCGGACAACCCCGCTCCGGTCTCCGACACCGGCCTGTCCGTGGAATGGCAGTCGACGCAGGTCGAACGGCTCCAGGACCAGTTGCCCTCCAAGGACGCCCAGACCGCCCTGGTGGTGGTCAGCCGCGCCGACCAGGCACCGCTCAGCGGCACGGACCGCGGCACGCTCGACGGCATCGCCGGCGAGCTGAGCTCACTCGCGGCCGGCGGGCGGGTCTCCCCCGCCCAGGTCTCCCCGGACGGCACTGTGGCGCTGGTCGCGGTGCCGCTGTCCACCGAGGGCGGCCCGTCGGCGGTGGTCGACGAGGTGGAGAAGCTCCGCGAGGCGGTCGGTGACCTGCCCGGCGAGCTGAAAGTCGAGGTCACCGGCGGTCCGGCGTTCACCGCCGACCTGGGCAAGGTGTTCGAGGGCGCGGACACCACGCTGCTGCTGATCACCGCCGCCGTGGTGGCGGTGCTGCTGCTGATCACCTACCGCAGCCCGTTCCTGTGGCTGGTGCCGCTGCTGGTGGTGGGCGCCACCGAGCAGATCACGCTGCGCGTGGTGGAGTCCCTCGTCCCCGCGTTCGGCATCTACCTGCCCAGCGGGCAGGTGACGGGCATCGCCAGCGTGCTGGTGTTCGGCGCCGCCACCAACTACGCGTTGCTGCTCATCGCCCGCTACCGGGAGGAGCTACGCCGCGAGGAGGACCGGTTCGCCGCCATGCGCGCCGCGCTGCGCCGTACCGCCGAGCCGATCCTGGCCAGCGGCAGCACGGTCGTCCTCGGCGTGCTGACGCTGCTGCTGTCCGAGCAGGAGACCAACCGGGCGCTCGCCCTGGCCTGCGCCACCGGTGTGATCTTCGCCATGCTCTCCGCGCTGTTCGTGCTCCCCGCCGCGCTGCTGCTGTTCGGCCGGGGCCTGTTCTGGCCGTTCATCCCCCGCGTCGGCAGCGCCGCCCGCGAGGGCCGGATCTGGGGCCGCCTCGGCGAGCTGGTGGTCCGCCGCCCGCTGCCGGTCGCCGCGCTCGCCGTCCTGCTGCTCGCCGGCCTCGCGCTCGGCGGCCTGGGCATCCGCACCGGGCTGTCCGAGACCGAGCAGTTCAGCGAGAAGCCCGAGGCGGTCGCCGGCGCGGAGACGCTCGCCCGGGCCTTCCCGGCCGGCAGCACCCAGCCGGTCGCGGTCATCACCAACCCGCGGGCCGCCCAGGCCGTCCTCGCCGCCGCCTCCGACGTCGACGGGGTCGCCTCGGCCCGCCCCGGCACCGCCGGGGACCGGGTTACCCAGATCGACGTGGTGCTCACCGCCGAGCCGGGCAGCGCCGCCTCCGACCGCGCCGTGGTGGCGCTGCGCGACGCCGTGGCCGCCGTACCGGACTCGGCGCCGCCCGCCGTGGACGGCGCGGACGCTCCCGGCGGCGCCCTGGTCGGTGGTCCGGTGGCCGCGACATACGACTCGAACGAGGCGAACACCAAGGACCTCCAGCTGATCCTGCCGCTCATCCTGCTGCTGGTCGGTGCGGTGCTGGTGCTGCTGCTGCGCGGGATCCTGGCGCCGCTGCTGCTGGTGCTGACGGTCATCGGGTCGTTCTTCGCCAGCCTCGGCGCGGCCTGGCTGCTCTTCGACCACGTGCTGGACTTCCCGGCACTGGACAGCGGGGTGCTGCTGCTCGCGTTCGTGTTCCTGGTGGCGCTCGGCGTCGACTACAACATCTTCCTGGTCACCCGGGCCCGGGAGGACGCGCGCCGCAACGGCACCCGCGACGGCATGCTGTCGGCGCTTCGGGTCACCGGCGGCGTCATCACCAGCGCCGGCATCCTGCTGGCGGCGGTGTTCGCGGTGCTCGGCGTGCTGCCGCTGATCACGCTCACCCAGATCGGCATCATCGTCTGCATCGGCGTGCTGCTGGACACGCTGCTGGTCCGTACCGTGCTGGTGCCGGCGCTGGCGTTCCTGCTCGGCGACCGGTTCTGGTGGCCCGGGCGGATCGCCCGGGACGCCGACGCGCCCGCCCTGGCGCCGGCCGAGTCGGCTCCCGCACGGGACTGAGCCGAACAGACGGGGCGGGGCCGGCGCGTGCGCGCCGGCCCCGCCCTCGTCGGTCCGCTCGCGCCTAGAAGCTCAGACACTCGCACTCGGTCATCAGCGCCCGCACGTTGCGCACGTACTGCGGGTTGGGGACGGCCAGCGGCTGATCCTCCCGCGCCACCGCCCCGTGTCCGTAGTTGTAGGCGGCGATCACGGCGTTGAGCAGGCAGGAGTTCGGCTCGGCGGTGCACAGCGAGGCGTCCAGCCGGTAGTCGGACTCGAAGTACATGTCGCCGATGTACTTGGTGAGCCAGGCCAGGTAGGTGCCGCCCAGGTAGGCGTTGTCCCGGTAGGCGTCGATGTCGTACGACTGGCCGAACCGCTGGTTCATCCACTCCGCCGTGGCCGGCATGACCTGCATCAGCCCGACCCCGCCGTCACAGGCGACGATGTTCGACTGCCACCCGCTCTCCTGCCAGGCGGTGGCCTTCAACAGCGCCGACGGGATGCGGATGTCCGGCGCCGAGGTCGGCCAGTAGGTGCGCGCCGCAGCGTCGGCGAGCGCGGCCTTCACCTGGCTCTGGCTGGCCTTGGTGCCCCGGTAGCTCGGCTTGCAGCCGTTCTCCACCGGCTTCGGCGGCGCCGGCGGAACCTGGGTCTCGGTCGGCGGCTTCGGCCGCGCGAGCGGCGCCGTCGACGTGCGTGACGGCTTGGCCCGCGGCTTCGCGCTCGCCGACGCGCTCGGGCTGGGCCGGCCGCCCATCGCCGCCACCGCCGGTGGCTCCTCACTCGGCGCGTCGGCCGGCGCCTCCTGCGGCTCGTCGACCGGCGCCGCCGTGCTGGGCACCGCCACGGCGACCTCACGGACCGGCCGTTCCTCCTCGCCGCAGGCCGTCAGCATGCCCGTCGCCAGCAGCGCCACCGCTGCCACAGCCCACCGGCCGAGTCCTCGCCGCATCGGACCTCCCCGTCGTCCTCGTCGGCGCACCCTAACAAGGGCCGGCCGGTCCGCGTGGTACCCGAGACGCCGGCCGGCGCCGCCGGGGCCGGGGCGGCGGCTCCGCCACCACCGCCTCGCCCGGGTCCGCGTCGGCGGGCCGCTCCTCCCGGTCCGCGCCGGCCGGCGGCTCGTCCGGGTCCGTCAGGCGGTCCCGGGTCGCCCACGCCACCACGAACACGGTGGTCCAGGCGAGGCCCAGCAGGACCGCGGTGACGGTGCCGCTGGCCGTGCTGAAGCCCAGGTAGAGCCGCGCGCCGGTGACAGTGACCACGCCCGCCGACGCGACCGTCCACACCGCCGCGCCCACCGGCCAGCGGGCACCACGCGACAGCAGCCAGGCGAGTGTGCCGAAGCTCGCCGTCACCACCGCGTTCTGCGTCGGGAACAGGCCACCGGGACGGTCCGGGCCACCCGGGCCGGTCAGGTCCGCGATCACCACGAGCAACACCAGCGGCACGGCGGCGCCGACCGTGCCCAGCACCCCGAGCGGGTCGGCCCGCCACACCCGTCCGCGCCGCGCGGCCACCGCGGCCACCACCGCCACCGCGGCGATCAGCACCCAGCCACGCAGCACCGACACCGCGAGCAACGCCGTGTCGACCACCCCAGGGGTACGCCGGGCGGCGAACCCGTCGGCGACCAGCCCGTCGAGCACACCCAGCCCGCTGTGCGCGACGACCGCCTCCAGCAGCACCGCCACGGCCAGCCCGGCGACGAACAGCAGCGCCAGCCCCAGCGCCAGGTTGATCAGCAGCGTCCAGGCCGGGCCGACCCGCATGGCCACCAGGAAGAACAGCACCCCGTACCGGGCCCGCAGCCAGCGCAGCGGCGGCAGCGCGGCGGCCCGCCCCGCCAGCGCGCGTACCGGGTCCGGGTTGCGCCCCAGCCAGCGGCCGGCCAGCACCACGGCGAGCAGGCACAGCAGCAGCGCCAGCACCGCCCCGGTGGCCCGGCCGAGCAGCTTCGACACCCGCTCGTACGACTCACCGGCCAGGTAACCGGCCAGCACCGAGGCGCCGACCCAGCTCGCCACCCCGGCCAGGTTCCACGGCGCGAACCGCCGGTACGGCATCCCGGCCGACCCGGCCAGCCGGGGCGCCAGCGTGCGGGCGAACGCGATCCAGCGGGCGGCGAGCACGCCCCGGCCGCCGAGGCGCTCCAGCAGCGAGTCGGCCCGCCGCCACCGGTGCGCGCCGATCCGGGCGCCCACGCCGGAGGCGCGCAGACGCGGCCCGTACCGGCGGCCCGCCCGCCACGCGAGTGTGTCTCCGATCACAGCGGCGGCGGTCATCGCCACGAGCACGGGAGCGAGGCGCAGCGTCCCCGCGTACGCTAGGAAGCCGACCAGAAGCAGGGTCGCCTCGCCGGGCATCAGCAGCCCGACGATCACCGCGGTCTCCGCCGCGACGATCGCCGCGGCGGCCACGTAGATCAGCAGGGGCGGCAGCTCCTGCAGCCAGGTCAGCAGGTCAGGCATCGGACACCCCGCACGGGTGCCAGCATGCCAGTCGCTGGAACGGTCGGCACAGCACTTTCCACGCAGATCCGGGCGATCTCGGGGTGACCCCGAGGCATGCCCCGGCAACCGCAGACAGGAGTATGGAGGGTATGCAGCTACGCACCGACCTCCGCAACGTCGCCATCATCGCCCACGTCGACCACGGCAAGACGACCCTGGTCGACGCCATGTTGCGGCAGGCCGGCGCCTACGGCGCCCGCGGCGAGAACACCGAGCGCGTCATGGACTCGATGGACCTCGAACGGGAAAAGGGCATCACCATCCTCGCCAAGAACACCGGCGTGCGCTACCTGCCGGCGGACGGGTCCGACCCGGTCACCATCAACATCATCGACACCCCCGGCCACGCCGACTTCGGCGGTGAGGTCGAGCGGGGCCTGACCATGGTCGACGGCGTGGTGCTGCTGGTCGACGCCAGCGAGGGTCCTCTGCCGCAGACCCGGTTCGTGCTTCGCAAGGCGCTCAAGGCCCGGATGCCGATCATCCTGGTGATCAACAAGGTGGACCGGCCGGACGCCCGGATCAAGGAGGTCGTGGACGACACCTACGAGCTCTTCCTCGACCTGGACGCCGACGAGGAGCAGATCGACTTCCCGATCGTCTACGCCTGCGCCCGCGACGGCATCGCCTCGCTCACCCAGCCCGCCGACGGCTCGGTGCCGGACGACAGCACCAGCCTGGAGCCGCTGTTCCGCACCCTGCTGGACACCATCCCGCCGCCCTCCTATGACGAGGACGCGCCGTTGCAGGCGCACGTCACCAACCTCGACGCCTCGCCGTTCCTGGGTCGGTTGGCGCTGTGCCGGGTGCGGCAGGGCACGATCGCCAAGGGCCAGACGGTGGCCTGGTGCCGCACCGACGGCAACACCGAGCGGGTCCGCATCTCCGAGATGCTGATGACCGAGGGCATGGAGCGCAAGCCGGCCGACTCGGCCGGGCCGGGCGACATCATCGCGGTCGCCGGCATCCCGGAGATCATGATCGGCGAGACGCTCGCCGACGCCGAGAACCCGGTTCCGCTGCCGCTGATCACGGTGGACGAGCCGGCCATCTCGATGACCATCGGCACCAACACCTCGCCGCTGGTCGGCCGGGTCAAGGGCGCCAAGGTCACCGCCCGGATGGTCAAGGACCGGCTCGACAAGGAGCTGGTCGGCAACGTCTCGCTGCGGGTGCTGCCCACCGAGCGTCCGGACGCCTGGGAGGTGCAGGGCCGCGGTGAGCTGGCCCTGGCCATCCTGGTCGAGCAGATGCGCCGCGAGTCCTACGAGCTGACCGTCGGCAAGCCGCAGGTGGTCACCAAGGAGATCGACGGCAAGACCTGCGAGCCGGTCGAGCGGCTGACCATCGACGCGCCGGAGGAGTACCTCGGCGCGATCACCCAGCTGCTGGCGACCCGCAAGGGCCGGATGGAGCAGCTGGTCAACCACGGCACCGGCTGGATCCGGATGGAGTGGCTGGTCCCGGCGCGCGGCCTGATCGGCTTCCGCACCGAGTTCCTCACCGACACCCGGGGCACCGGCATCCTGCACCACGTCTTCGAGTCGTACGAGCCGTGGTTCGGCGAGCTGCGCACCCGCAACAACGGGTCCCTGGTCGCCGACCGGTCCGGCGTGGTCACCCCGTTCGCGATGATCAACCTTCAGGAGCGTGGCCAGCTCTTCGTCGAGCCGACCACCGAGGTGTACGAGGGCATGATCGTCGGGGAGAACTCCCGCTCCGACGACATGGACGTCAACATCACCAAGGAGAAGAAGCTCACCAACATGCGGGCCTCGACCTCCGACGAGACCGAGAAGCTGATTCCGCCACGCAAGCTGTCGCTGGAGCAGGCGCTCGAGTTCTGCCGCGAGGACGAGTGCGTCGAGGTCACCCCGGTCGCGGTGCGCATCCGCAAGGTGGTGCTGGACCAGACCCAGCGGGGCCGGATGGCCGCCCGCCGCAAGCACGCCGGCTGACCTCTCCCGCCCACCCGGAGCCCGGCCCGCCCCTCGGCGGACCGGGCTCCGCCGTCTCCGCCCTGCCCTGCCCTGCCCTGCCCTGTTGATCATGAGGTTGGCGGCGATTTCGATCTCCACAACCGCCGCCAGCCTCATGATCGACGGGGAAGCGCGGAACGGGAAGTCGACGGGTGGGCGGAGACGGGTCCGGGGCGGTCTCCGCAGACGGCGTGGAAGCGGCAGACGGGCGTGAGGGCGGCCGACGGGTGAGCGGACGCGGCAGCGGGACGAGCGCAGCCGACAGCGGTGGGAGCGGACGCGGCAACGGTGCGAGCGCGGGCGCAGGCATCTGCGCGAGGCCGGAGGATGACGGGAACGAGGCGTCAGCGGGGTTTGGTGGCGGCGATCGCCAGGGCGTCGGGCACGGGGCCGGAGCCGGACTCGACCACCCGCGTCACCACCAGGCCGGCCGCGGCCACGGCGTTGAGCAGGTCGGCCAGGGGCAGGTGCCAGGCGCCGACACGCGCCCGCACTCCCACCGAGTTCCACGACCGCAGCGTGTGCTCCCGTGAGGCGTACCCGCCGTCGATCACGATCCGCTCCGGCTCGGACCGGTCGGCGAACGCGCCGACGTAACACGGGTGCACCCCGACGTGCACCAACCGCCCGCCGGGTGCCAGCACCCGCGCCGCCTCGGCGATCGCCGCCGGATAGTCCGGCATGTCGGTGTGCGCCAGCACGCAGACCACCGCCGATACGGCACCGGTGGCCAGCGGCAACGCCGTGGCGTCGGCCCGGGCCACCGGCAGCCGGGACCGGGCGTGGCGCAGTTGCCCGCCGGACAGGTCCACGCCCACCGGCGTCCATCCGAGACGGCGCAGCTCGGCCGCGTGCGCGCCGGTGCCGCAGCACAGGTCCACACAGCGACCCGGGCCGTCGCCCAGCAGGCCGGCCAGCACCGAGCGGACCCGGTCCATGTAGACCGACGAGGTCTCGCTGGCGTACTCCTCGTACCAGTCGGCGATGTCGTCGTACAACGGGGTCGTCATCTCCGCACGCTAGCCCCGCACCCACGGTCACCGCTGCCCCGCGAGCGCCGGGATGATCGGCTACGGTGCGGGCATGACCTGGCAGGACGAACTCGACGCGCACCTGGACGAGGTGCCCGGAACCGTCTCCGCGTACGTGGGCCGCCCCGGCGCGCGGCAGGCGTGGGCGCGGCGGGCCGACACCACCCACTACGCGGCGAGCACCATGAAGCTGGCAGTGCTGGTGGCGCTGTTCCGGGCCGCCGAGGCCGGTCGGCTCGACCTGGACGCGCCGGTGCCGGTACGCAACTCGTTCGAATCCGCGCTGCCCGGGGCGCCCCGGTTCGCCAACGCCCGCGACTACGACAACGACGAGGCGGTCTGGGAGCGCGTCGGCGGCGAGGCGCCGCTGCGCTGGCTCGCCGAGCGGATGATCGTCCGGTCCAGCAACCTGGCCACGAACGTCTGCATCGGCCAGGTCGGGCTGCCCGCCGTGGCGCAGGCGTGGGCGCTGGCCGGCGCGCGGCACAGCGTCACCGGCCGCGGCATCGAGGACTTCGCCGCCCGCGACTCCGGCGCCGACAACCTGGTCACCGCTGCCGACCTGGCCGCCCTGCTCGGCGAGCTGGCGCTCGGCGCGACCCGGCCGGGTCCGCTCGCCTCGCCGGCCGGCTGCGCCACCATGCTCGACGTGCTCGTCGCGCAGGAACACCGCGAGGACCTGGCCGCCGGGCTGCCCGACGACACCCGCATCGCGCACAAGAACGGCTGGGTGCGCGGCGTGCGCCACGGCGCGGGCGTGGTGTTCCCGGACGACGCGCCGCCGTACACGATCGTCGTCTGCACCACCACCGACCTGGCCGACGGCGGCGCGGACGGAGACGAAGCCTCAGACGACGCCTGCCGGCTGATCGCGCACGTCTCCGCGCGGGTCTGGGCCGTCCGGCACGACCTGGCCGGCTGACCCGGCTACTCCAGCAGCCGCTCGCGCAGCGCCGCGCGGTGCGCGTCGGTCACCCCCAGACCGTCGCGCAGGTACGCGTCGAACGAGCCGTGCGCGCGGCGCACCTCGTCGTAGGCGGCGTCCAGGTATTCCGGGCGCACCTCCAGCAGCGGCCGGGCCACCGCCGGGTCCAGGTCCGGCCGGCGCTGGATCATCGCCGACAGCAGTACCTCGCGCAGGCTCTCGGTCAGCTCGTTGTGCACCAGGTAGTCGGCGCGGATCGCCTCCTCCTGCACCCCCAGCACGGTCAGCAGCACCACCGACAGCCAGCCGGTGCGGTCCTTGCCGGCCGAGCAGTGGAACAGCAGCGGCAGGTTCGTCCCGTCGGCGGCCAGCCGCACGGCCGCCCCGAACCCGGCCCGCGCCGACTCCCCGGTGACGAACCAGCGGTAGATCGCCGTCATCGCGCCCGGCATGCCCTCGCGGGCCAGCGCCGCGTACGCGTCCAGGTCGTGGCCCTGCAACACCGCCGAGACGTACGTGAACACGGGGTGCGCCGCGTCGTAGACCGGCAGGTGCACGCTGCGGGGCTCCCCCACCAGCCGGTCCGGCGGGGCCACCGCCTGCTCGTGGGCGCCGCGCAGGTCCACCACGCAGGCCGGGCCGAGCTTGCCCAGCACCGGCAGGTCCTCGTCGGTGAGCCGGCCCAGCGCGGGCGTGCGGATGAGCCGCCCCGCGCGTACCCGACGCCCATCGACCGTCGGCAGTCCACCCAGGTCACGCGCGTTCGGCGCGCCCACCAGCTCCCATTCCCGCCCGGACATCGGCCCTCCCCTGCTCGCCGCCAGTTGGCTATAGGGTGCCCCACATGACGATCGCCGCGGTACGCACCCACCGCCTGTCGGCCCCCTTACATACCCCGTTCGTCACCGCCCTGCGCCACACCACCACTGTGGAAACGCTGGTCGTGGAGGTTGTCGACGGCGACGGCCGCCCGGGTTTCGGGGAGGCGCCGCAGGTCTGGCAGGTCACCGGCGCGTCGGTGGCGGGCGCCGAGGCGTGCGTCCGCGAACTGCTCGCGCCGCTGCTGATCGGCCGCGACGCCGACGACCTCCAGGCGGCCTGCGCGCTGGTGCGCCGTGCCGTGGTGGGCAACGAGTCGGCGAAGGCGGCGCTCGACGTGGCGCTGCACGACCTGGCCGCGCGGCGGCTCGGCGTACCCCTGGTGCGTCTGCTCGGCGGCACGGCGATGCGCGTGCCGACCGACGTCACGCTCGCCGCCGGTGACGCGGTCGACCTGGCCGCGGCGGCGGCCCGGCGCGGCGCCGAGGGCTTCACCGTGCTCAAGCTCAAGGTCGGCACCGACGCCCGCGGCGACCTGGACCGGGTCCGCGCGGTGCGCGCCGCGGTAGGCCCGGGCGTGCGGATCCGGTTGGACGCCAACCAGGGCTGGACACCTCGGGAGGCGGTCCGGGTGATCCGCGCGATCGAGGACGCGGGACTCGACGTGGAGCTGATCGAGCAGCCGGTGCACCGTCGCGACCTGGACGGGCTGGCCTGGGTCAGCGACCGGGTCGACCTGCCGATCCTGGCCGACGAGTCCGTCTTCGACGTGCGTGACCTGGTCGAGGTGATCCGGCGCCGCGCGGCCGACATGGTCAACGTGAAGCTGGCCAAGTGCGGCGGCCTGCAACCGGCGCGCACGCTGCTCGACCTGGCCGCCGCGCACGGCATGGGGGCTATCGTCGGCTCGATGATGGAGGGTCCGGTGGGGGTCGGCGCCGCGGCCAGCCTGGTCGCCGCCTACGGCACCACGGCCGTGTCGGACCTCGACGCCGCCTGGTGGCTGGCCTGGTCGCCGGTCACCGGCGGCATCCGGTACGAGGACGCGAGCGTGCTGCTGCCCGACGCGCCGGGTCTGGGTATCACCGGACTGCGTGAAGCTAAAATTCAGACAGCTGGTTGAGCAACGTCAGAATTTTTCATATGGTCGCCTCGACGACCACCGGAGAGAGGGGTACGCGTGGCGCCTCAGCCCGGCCGGCGAGCCGTCGTACGAGTGCCGGTGGCGACCCTGTGGACCGCCCCCGAGGCGGTACGCCCGGTCGACCGTCCCGCCCTCGCCGGCTCCCCCGACGTCGCCGCCTGGATCGCCGGCATGGACCGCGACCAGCGCGTCGGCGACTGCGTGCTGACCCAGTTGCTGCTCGGCGAGCCGGTGCGTGTCACCGAGACCCGGCCGGACGGCTGGGCCCGGGTGGTGGCCCTGGGCCAGCCCGCGGCGAAACTCGGCGCCGACGGCTATCCGGGCTGGCTGCGGACCGCCCACCTGGCCGACGCCGACCCGGCCGACGCCGACCCGGCCGACACCGACCCGGCCGACACCGACCCGGCCGACACCGACCCGGCCGGCCGCACCGCGTCCGGCACCGTTCCGGCCGGGCCGGCAGCGGCCGGGCCCGGACCGGCGGCCGACGGCCCGCTGACCGTCGACGCCGCCCGCACCGCGTTGCGTGCCGGGTCGGACGGCGACGCGGCGCTCACCGGCGTGGTCCTCGGCACCCGGCTCACGCCGGCCGGGCCGGCGGTGAACGGCAGGCGTCCGGTCCGCGTGCCCGGCCGGGCCGATCCGCTCTGGGCACCGGAGGACGATCTGGTGCCGCTGCCCGCCGAGCGTCCCGAGGCCGAGAAGGTGCTCGCTGTCGCCGAGCGGCTGCGCGACCTGGCCTACGTCTGGGGCGGCATGTCCACCGACGGCATCGACTGTTCCGGGCTGGTGCACCTGGCCTGGCGGCGGTACGGGATCACGCTGCCCCGCGACGCCGACGACCAGGCGGCGGCGACCTCATGGGTGCCGCTGGACGCCGAGCGCCCCGGCGACCTCTACTTCTTCGCCCGGCCCGGCCGGCGCATCCACCACGTCGGGATCGTGTCGGCCGAGCCGCACGGCGGCCGGCGCCGCATGCTGCACGCCTGCTACCTCACCCGCCGCGTGGTCGAGGAGGAGCTGCCCGCCGACCGGACCGCCACCCTCGTCGGCGCGCACCGCGTCTGATCCCGGACACGCTTCGGGGCGCCCCCTGCGCGGGAGCGCCCCGAAGGCGGGTCAGCGGCGGGCCTGCGCCAGTTCCCGGCGCCGGTCCCGCGACGACTTCGCCAGGCTGGCCACAGTGGCCACGGCCAGGGTGCCGAGGATGACCGTGAGCGAGAGCCAGATCGGGATGTGCGGGGCCCACGCCACGTGCTCGCCGCCGTTGATGAACGGCAGGTTGTTCTCGGCCAGCGCCTCCAGCATCAGCTTCACGCCGATGAAGCCGAGCACCACGGCCAGGCCGTAGCTGAGGTAGATGAGCCGGTCCAGCAGGCCGCCCAGCAGGAAGTAGAGCTGCCGCAGCCCCATCAGCGCGAACACGTTCGCGGTGAAGACCAGGTACGGCTCCTGGGTGATGCCGAAGATCGCCGGGATCGAGTCCAACGCGAAGATCAGATCGGTGGTGCCGATCGCGATCATCACGATGAGCATCGGGGTGAACAGGCGCCGCCCGTGCTCCCGGGTGGTCATCCGCGCCCCGTCGTAGTCCCGGGACAGCGGCAGCGCCTTGCGGCTCCACCGGATCAGCAGGTTCTCGCTGAACTCGTCCTCGTCCGGCTCGCCCTGCCGGGCCAGGTTCACCGCGGTGTAGATGAGGAACGCGCCGAAGATGTAGAAGACCCAGGAGAACTGGGAGATCAACGCCGCGCCGGCCGCGATGAAACCACCCCGCATGATCAGCGCCAGGATGATGCCGACGAGCAGCACCTTCTGCTGGTACTGCCGGGGCACCCCGAACCGGGCCATGATGATCACGAAGACGAAGAGGTTGTCCACCGAGAGGCTGTACTCGGTGAGCCAGCCCGTGTAGAACTCGCCGGCCACGCGGCCACCGGCGGTCAGCCAGAGCACCACGCCGAAGACCAGCGCCAGGCCGACGTAGAAGCCCACCCACAGGCTGGACTCGCGGACGCTCGGCTCGTGCGGCCGCCGGCCGATGATGAACAGGTCGACGAGCAGGACCGCGGTCATCGCGATCAGCGTTACCGCCCACACCAATGCGGACACGTTCAAATCCATCCTCCGGCAGACACGCTGCGTCGGTGCACACCGTACGCCGGGTGGGGTCGCGGGGTGCGTCGACGCTGACTGGGGTGACTGTCGGAGGTCTCTTCCGCCGGGGCCCGAGTGCCGGGTTCCGACCGACGGAGCCGGGTCGGGCGCCTGGGGGTACGGGCGCTCTTCCGTGCTGACGACTCCGTCGCGGGGGAATACTCCCCTCCTCGGCCGCCATTGTTCACCATCGCACCCGCATGGCGCATCTCCGGGCCGCCGCCTGATCTCCCGGGGTGCCGCGGCTCACGTCCCGCAGGGCATCCTAGGAGGCTAGCCCTCGCGCTTGCGTGCGGCACGCCGGCACGTCACCCGGGACGCGCCGGCGATCGGCCGGCATGGCAGGCTGCCAGCATGGTTCTTGAGGTTGCGCTCATCGATGTGACGCCCGGACACGAGGACGAGTTCGCCGCCGCCTACGCGCAGGCGCGGCCGATCCTCGCCGGAGCCGAAGGCTGCCGTTCCGTGCGGATGACCCGGGGCGTGGAGTCGCCCACCCGGTTCGTGCTGCTCGTGGAGTGGGACTCGGTCGAGGCCCACGACGTGAACTTCCGCCAGACCGAGCGGTTCGCGCAGTGGCGCGGGCTGATCGGTCCGCACTTCGCCGGACCGCCCCTGGTCGAGCACTTCATCGACGTTCCGGCCTGAACTGTCGTACCCCCGGCGTAGCCTGCGAGCTGCGCGGCCATCGATCCCGACGGGCCTCGGGGGCGCCGGGCCCGGTGGCCGCGCCCGCCCACGGGCCGCGCGGCGCACGGTCGCTCGTGCGGACCACCACTACTCGCGCGGACCACCACTACTCGTGCGGACCACCACTACTTGTGCGGGTCGCGCGGCCGGGGCACCGACGCCGCGCCGAGCCGCCGGGCCACCAGCTCGGCGGAGGCGTCCGGCGGCAGCGCCGCCGCCAGCAGCCGCTCGATGACCCGCTCGTAGTGGGTCACGTCCGCCTCGGCGACCAGCCGCAGGTCGGTGGTGAGCGTCTCCACCAGCACGGTGCGCGGGTCCTCCGGGTCGGGGTAGGCGTAGTAGGAGAACGGCGCCAGCGGGTGCGGCCCGTCGCCGCCCGACGCCGCGGACCGCAGCACCCGGACGCTGACCCGGGGCCGCTCGGCGAGCGCGAGCAGGTGCCGCATCTGGTCGCGCCACACGTCCGCGGGTAGGCCGTCCGGGTCGCAGACGCGCTCGTCGACGAGCGCGGTGTAGTGCGGCGGGTCCGGCCGGATCAACAGCTCCTGGCGTGCCACCCGGGCGCGCACGTCGGCCTCCACGTCCACCTCCCCGGTCAGCGCCGCGCCGGCCGACACCCGCAACCGGGCGTAGGCCGGCGTCTGGAGCAGCCCCGGCACGAGCACGCACTGATACTCCACGATGCGCTCCGCGCCCGCCTCCAGCTCGGCGTACGCCCGCTGACGCTCCCCCATCTCGCCGAGCGCCTTGGACCAGCCCCGGCCGGTGGCGGCGTCGCGGGCGATGACGATCAGCTCGTCGCGCTGCGGTGACGGCACCGCGTAGACGTCGAGCAGGTCGAGCACGTCGGCCAGGTCTGGCCGGCTCTGCCCCAGCTCGATCCGGGACAGCTTCGACGTGGACGCCCAGCCCAGCCGGGCGCAGACCTGTTCGAGCGTGAGCGACTCGCGACGGCGCAGCCGGCGCAGCTCCACACCGAGCCTCGCCCTCCGGACCACAGGACTTGCTGACAACGGCATGCACGCCTCCCGGGAGGGAGCGTACGCATCACCGTCACGCTCGGCAATACCTCCCCCACAGAGCGCAATGGCGCGGATCGCGTGTTCAGGGGCGGCAGGTAGTTCAGGGGCGGTAGGTACCGAACGACCAGACCAGCCCGGCCACGTCGCGGGCGGCGTAGTCACGGGAGCCGTAGTCGGTGTCGAACGGCGCCCGGACGATCTCCGCCCCGGCCGCCCGGGCGCGCTCGTGGTGCGCGTCCACGTCGTCGAGCGCCACGTAGACGCGGTAGTCGTCGTCCGCGGGCCGGGGCTGCGGCGCCGGCCCCGGGCCGAGCATCACCAGGTCGTCGCCGTACGCCAGCTCGGCGTGGCCGGTCGTGCCGTCGGGTAGCTCGTGGGCCTCGCGCACGGTGAAGCCGAACGCGGAACAGAGGAAGTCGACTGCGGCTCGCACGTCGGGATACCGCAGGACCGGATAGATGCTTCGCATGGCGGTCAGTCTGCCGCCCGCCCGGTCAGGCCGGATTGGACGAATGCGATCCGGACGTGGTGAGCGCGGCCGGGGTGACGCCGGCGAACTCGCGGAACTCCCGGATCAGGTGCGACTGGTCGTAGTAGCCCCAGCGGGCCGCCCGCTCCGCCCACCCGGCGTCGTCCGGCACGGCGACCGGCGCGGTGAGCAGGGTGCGGCCCAGGCTCGCGTACGCCCGCTCGAAACGCAGCAGCCGGCCGACCGCCTTCGGCGGCAGGCCGAACTCCCGCCGGAACCGGACCGACAGGTGGCGCCGGGACCAGCCCAGCTCACCGGCGAGCGCGGCCACGCCGACCGCTCCCCCGCTGCCCTCCAGCCGCCGCCACGCCGCCAGCAGGTGCGGGTCCACCGGCGCGGTCACCACCAGCCGCGCGGTCAGGGCGGCGTCGAGCCGGGCGAAGCGCTCCGGCCAGCCCGGCTCGCCGGCCAGCTCGTCGCGCAGCCGGGCCAGCCAGCCCGCCACCGCGTCGACCGGCACCGCCCGGTTGGCCAGCTCGGCCAGCGGCAGCCCGAGCAGGCGGCGGGCCGCCGGGGCGGTCAGCAGCACCTGCACCCCGGTGCCGGTCCCGGCCGTCCGGGTGACGCACCAGCCGTCGAACGGGCCGGCCAGGAAGGCGTTCGCGGCGGACGCGCTCCGGCCGGCGGCACGCGGGTCGGTCACGTCGAGGGGGTCACCCCAGCCGAGGATCAGCACCACGAACGCGCCCGCCACCTCCCGGCGCACCAGCGGGACGGGCGCGTCCTCGCGGTAGCCGAGGTAGCTGCCCACCCACTGACGCAGCCGCGGATCGGGCCGCCCGACGACGGCCTCGGTCAGCATCGCGCCGCCCCGGCCGCCGCGCCGGTCACCGGACCCCTGCGGCGTCCATCCCGCGCAGTTCCTTCTTGAGGTCGGCGACCTCGTCACGGATGCGCGCGGCCAGCTCGAACTGCAGCTCCCGCGCGGCAGCGAGCATCTGGTCGTTGAGTTCCTGGATGAGGTTGGCCAGGTCGGCCCGGGCCATCCCCTCCCGCGACGGGGTGGCCGCGGCGCCCCGGCGGCTGCGCGTCTCCTTGACCGGCGCCTTGCCCCGGGACAACTGCCGCACGGCACCGCCGACGTTGCTGTTCTCGGTGTCCTCCGCCTCGCGGTAGATGTCGTCGAGGATGTCGTGGATCTTCTTGCGCAGCGGCTCCGGGCGGATGCCGTTCGCCTCGTTGTGCGCGATCTGCTTGGCCCGGCGCCGGTTGGTCTCGTCGATCGCGTTCGCCATCGACGGCGTGATCTTGTCGGCGTACATGTGAACCTGGCCGGAGACGTTACGGGCCGCGCGGCCGATGGTCTGGATCAGCGACCGGCCGCTGCGCAGGAAACCCTCCTTGTCGGCGTCGAGGATCGCCACCAGCGACACCTCGGGCAGGTCGAGACCCTCCCGGAGCAGGTTGATGCCCACCAGCACGTCGTAGTCGCCCTTACGCAGCTCGCTCAACAGCTCGACGCGGCGCAGCGTGTCGACCTCGGAGTGCAGGTAGCGCACCCGGATGCCGTTCTCCAGCAGATAGTCGGAGAGGTCCTCGGCCATCTTCTTGGTCAGCGTGGTGACCAGCACCCGCTCGTCCCGCTCGGTGCGCAGCTTGATCTCGTGCATGAGGTCGTCGATCTGCCCCTTGGTGGGCTTGACCACCACCTCGGGGTCGATCAGGCCGGTCGGCCGGATCACCTGCTCGACGAACTCGCCCTGCGCCTTCTCCAGCTCCCACGGGCCGGGGGTGGCGGAGAGGAAGACCATCTGGCCCACCCGCTCCAGGAACTCGTCGAAGCGCAGCGGCCGGTTGTCGGCGGCGCTGGGCAGCCGGAAGCCGTGGTCGATCAGCATCCGCTTGCGGGAGGCATCGCCCTCGTACATACCGCCGATCTGCGGGATGGTCACGTGCGACTCGTCGACCACGGTGAGGAAGTCGTCGGGGAAGTAGTCCAGCAGGCAGTGCGGCGGGCTGCCGGGCAGCCGGCCGTCCATGTGCATCGAGTAGTTCTCGATGCCGGAGCAGAAGCCCACCTGCCGCATCATCTCGATGTCGTACGTGGTGCGCATGCGCAGCCGCTGCGCCTCCAGCAGCTTGCCCTGCCGCTCCAGCTCGGCCAGCCGCTCGGCCAGCTCGGCCTCGATGTCGCGGATGGCCCGCTCCATGCGCTCCGGGCCGGCGGCGTAGTGCGTGGCCGGGAAGATCACCAGGCTGTCGACCTCACGGACCACGTCACCGGTCAGCGGGTTGAGGTAGTAGAGCTTCTCGATCTCGTCACCGAACAGCTCGATCCGGACCGCCAGTTCCTCGTACGCCGGGATGATCTCCAGCGTGTCGCCGCGGACCCGGAACGTGCCGCGCTGGAAGGCCATGTCGTTGCGCGTGTACTGGATGTCGACCAGCCGCCGCAGCAACTGGTCGCGGTCCAGCTCCTGCCCGACCTTCACCCGCACGGCCCGGTCGAGGTATTCCTCCGGCGTGCCGAGCCCGTAGATCGCCGAGACGGTGGCCACCACGATGACGTCCCGCCGGGTGAGCAGCGACATGGTGGCCGAGTGCCGCAGCCGTTCCACCTCCTCGTTGATCGAGGAGTCCTTCTCGATGTAGGTGTCGGTCTGCGGGATGTACGCCTCGGGCTGGTAGTAGTCGTAGTACGAGACGAAGTATTCGACAGCGTTGCGCGGCAGGAGCTCGCCGAACTCCTTCGCGAGCTGGGCGGCGAGCGTCTTGTTGGGGGCGAGCACCAGGGTCGGCCGCTGGAGCCGCTCGACCAGCCACGCCGTGGTGGCGCTCTTGCCCGTGCCGGTCGCGCCGAGCAGCACCGTGTTGCGGTCGCCGCGCCGCACGCGACGCTCAAGCTCGTCGATGGCAGCCGGCTGGTCACCGGCCGGCTGGAAATCACTGACGACCTGGAAGCGGCCGTCGAGCCGGGGAATGTCGAGCGCCATGACCTCAACGGTACGCCCGCGGTCCGACACTTCCGGCCACGACCACTTACCGTCCCTGATCGGCTTCGATATTCGCATTGTGTGGCGCATCTCACTGGTCTACCCTCGTACCGTAGGCCGCTCGCGGCGGCCGACCGGGCACGGTGATCGCCCCCTCGCGGGGCCGGTCGCCCCCGGCGCCAGGGCCGCAGCACCCGGGACGACCGGCGTGCGCGCCGACGGTGGTCGCGCGCAGCGCTGACCGGCCGCCGCGAGCGCCCCTGCTCGTCACCGAAACCCCGCTCTCGCGTTCTCCACTCGTGGGGACCTCTCCCGATCGCCGGCCGCGACGCGAGCCCGACGCCGGCACGCCCCCGCCCGCCGGCGAGCCGGGTCACCGGCGCGGCGTGAGCCGCCTCCACCGGTCGGCCGCGCGTGGCGACGGCGACCAGGCCGTACCCCGGGAGCCGGGGCGCGGCCACCGCCGCGCCCGCACCAGCACACCGGCCCGGCCCGCCACCGTGGCCGGCCGGCGCCGCCGGGCCGGCCTGCTCGCCGGCCATCACCCCGCGCTCACCACCCGGCCGGCGGGTGAGGCGGAACTGGACGGCGCCGACGACCCGCCGGACGGGCCGGACCGGCGCCGGATCGCGCTCGCGGCGCTCGTGGCCGTGGCCGCGATCTCCGCCGTGACGCTCGTCGCCGGCCTGCCGGCCTGGATGCCCGACCGGGCCGGCGAGGCCGGAGCCGAACGCCCGCTCACCGCCGCCGAGGCCGACCGGGTGGCCGCGCTGCGGGTCACCAACCTGCGCGACGTACGCGCCGGCGTCCGGATCACAGTGGGCGCGGACGCCGCCCGTACCGAGCTGGCCGGCTGGGTCGACTGGGCCCGTCCCCTGGTCTACCTGGACGTCGGCGGCCCGGGCGCGGGCGCCGACCGGGGCCTGGTGCAGGCCGTCGCGTCCGCGCTGCTGGTTCGGCCCGGCCCCGCCGCGCTTCCCACCCCGGCCCGGCCCCCGCTGGTGCCACCGGCGGACCGGTGGCGGATGCGCGATCCGGCCGGCGGGCACGGCCTCGGCGCGGTACGCGACCTGCTGCTCGGGCTCGGGGCCGACCGGGTCGACAGGCCCGTCCTCGGCGGGCGGTGGCTGCGCCGCGAGCAGGTCGACGGAGTCCCGGTGGACGTGTTCCAGGCGCCCCTGGCCCCGCTCGGCGACCGGTCGACGCTGTGGGTGGACGCGGACGCCCGGCTGCACCGGCTCACCGGCCGGCTGGCCGACGGCACACCCGTCACCGTCGACCTGATCCGTGCCGACCGGCCCGCCCTGCGCCCGGTGGACGCCCTCGGTGGCCGGCCCGGGCAGCCCAGGGCACTCACCGACGACGAGGCCGCCCGGCTGGCCGCGCTGCCCGCCCGGCTACGGGCACTGCGCGGCACGTCGGTGGACGTGGCCGCTCCGCTCAGCCCGTCCGCCGACCTGCGGGCCGCCGGCACGGTGGACTGGACGAGCCCGTCGGCGTACCTCGTCGTGGCCGAGGAGGGCAGCGGCCGGCGTACCCTGCGGTGGGCCCGGCCGGGCCGGGTGGCCGAGGCGCCGCGCTCCCCCGCTGGGCCCGCGGCGCTTCCGACGCCGATGCCGGCCGCGCTGCTCGCCGCCCCCGCGCGACCGCCCGGCGATGACCTGGACCGGCTGCTCGACGCGGCCCTGCGGGTGGCCCAGCACGCGCCCGGCGCCACCGCCCGGGTCCGGGAGGACCGGCTGGGCGACCGGACGGTCGACGTGTTCGCGCTGCCGGGCAACCGCCGCCTGTGGCTGGACCGCGGCGGCCTGCCGCGCCGGATGGAACTGCGCACCCGGCGGGGCGTGTGGATCCGGCTCGACCTCACGCCGGGCAGCGGCGGATCGTCGGCCCGCTGAGCCGGCGCGGCTCCACGGCCCGCCGAGCCGGCGCGCTCGGGACGGCTCGGTCAGGGCCGCCAGCCGGTCTGCGCCGCCCACTCCTCGGCGCGCAGGTGCTCCTCGTCGAACCAGGGATCGGCCACCGTGCCCCACGCGGCGCGCTCCGGCGCGGCCGCCGCCAGCTCCCGCTTCACCTGGAGGTAGTCGGCCCGCCGCGCCGGGTCGGCGCGCAGGTGCTCGCGCATGAGCAGCGCGTACCGCCAGCCGGGCGAACCGGCCTCCCGCAGGTGCAGGCGCACCGGCCGACCCGGGTCCGCGCCGCCGTGCAGCCGCTTGGCCCAGCGCACCTCCTCCGGCTGACGCGGCGTGTCCCACCACTCGCCCGGCAGCCGCGGGAAACCCGCCTCGGCCAGTCGCTGCGCCAGCGGCCCGTCCGCCTCCGCCAGCGAGGACACCGTCACCTGGATGTCGATCACGTCCGGGGCGGCGATGCCCGGCACGGCCGTGGAGCCGACGTGGTCGACCCGGATGTCGCCGCCGGCCGCGTGGCGGATCCGGGCGGCCAGCCGGGAGTACTGCGCGGGCCAGGTCGGGTCCGGCCCGGCCGGCGCCGGGTCGGGCTGGACGGCGCGGCGCTCGCGGACGTTGCGCTCGTAGGGCAGCAGGCGATCCCGCCAGAGGGCGTCGACCGCGGCATGCAGCTCGGCGAGCGTGCCGTCGTTGGTGAGCAGCACGTCGGCGACCGCGCGGCGGGTGGCGTCGTCGGCCTGCGCGGCGATGCGCCGCTCGGCCTCCGCCGGGGCCATGCCCCGGTCGCGGGTCAGCCGGGCCATCCGGGTGGGCACGGCCGTCTGCACCACGACCACCAGGTGGTACGTCGGCGCCAGTCCCACCTCGACCAGGAGCGGTACGTCGTTCACCACTGTCGCATCGGCGGGGGCGGCGGCGACCAGTTCGGCGCTGCGCGCGCGTACCCGGGGGTGGGTGATCCCTTCGAGCCTGCGGCGGGCGGCCTCGTCGCCGAAGACCACCGCGCCGAGGGCGGCCCGGTCCAGCGTCCCGTCGGCGTCCAGCACCTTGTCGGAGAAGGCGGCGACCACCTCGGCCAGCCCGTCGGTGCCGGGCGCGACGACCTCGCGGGCGATGCGGTCCGAGTCGACGATCACCGCGCCCAGCGTGGCGAGCCGCCTCGCCACAGCGCTCTTTCCCGATCCGATTCCGCCGGTCAGCCCCACTTTCAGCACCCGGACAGTCAACCGGATCGCCGGCCGCATGCCAAACCCGCCCGCCGTACGACGAGAGCCCCGCCCCCGGCGCTCCGCTGGTGCGGAACGCGGGGACGGGGCCCGTCGTCAGAGGCAGTCGCCGATTCGTCCGGTGGGACGATCAGGCGTCAGCGTCCGGTCACTTGCCGCCGGCGAGCTTCTCCCGCAGCGCGGCGAGCGCCTCGTCGGTGGCCAGCGTGCCGGCCGGCTCCTCGGCCTGACGGCTCGGGGCCGAGGTCGAGGTCGAGGTGGTGCCGGTGGTGGGCGGAGCCGGGTTGGCGGCGGCCTCGGCGTCGGCTGCGCGGGAGGTCTGCACCTGCTTGGTGTGGGCCTCCCAGCGCTGACGCGCCTCGGCGTACTGCTGCTCCCAGGTCTCGCGCTGCTTGTCGTAGCCCTCGAGCCACTCGCCCGTCTCCGGGTCGAAGCCCTCGGGGTAGATGTAGTTGCCCTCGTTGTCGTACGTGGCAGCCATGCCGTAGAGGGTCGGGTCGAAGTGCTCCTCGCCCTCGACGAAGCCCTCGTTGGCCTGCTTGAGCGACAGCGAGATCCGGCGGCGCTCCAGGTCGATGTCGATGACCTTGACCATGACCTCGGAGCCGACCTGCACGACCTGCTCCGGGATCTCCACGTGGCGCTCGGCCAGCTCGGAGATGTGGACCAGGCCCTCGATGCCGTCGTCCACCCGGACGAACGCGCCGAACGGCACCAGCTTGGTGACCTTACCCGGCACGATCTGCTGGATCGCGTGGGTGCGGGCGAACTGACGCCACGGGTCCTCCTGCGTCGCCTTCAGCGACAGCGAGACCCGCTCGCGGTCCAGGTCGACGTCCAGGACCTCGACCTCGACCTCCTGGCCCACCTCGACGACCTCGGACGGGTGGTCGATGTGCTTCCAGGACAGCTCGGAGACGTGCACGAGGCCGTCCACGCCGCCCAGGTCGACGAACGCGCCGAAGTTGACGATCGAGGAGACGACGCCCTTGCGGACCTGCCCCTTCTGGAGCTTGTTGAGGAACTCGGTGCGCACCTCGGACTGCGTCTGCTCCAGCCAGGCCCGGCGGGACAGGACCACGTTGTTGCGGTTCTTGTCCAGCTCGATGATCTTGGCTTCGAGTTCGCGGCCGACGTACGGCTGCAGGTCACGCACACGCCGCATCTCCACCAGCGACGCGGGCAGGAAGCCGCGCAGGCCGATGTCGAGGATGAGACCACCCTTGACGACCTCGATGACCGAGCCGCGGACGACGCCGTCCTCGTCCTTGATCTTCTCGATCGTGCCCCAGGCCCGCTCGTACTGCGCCCGCTTCTTGGAGAGGATCAGCCGACCCTCCTTGTCCTCCTTCTGGAGGACGAGGGCCTCGATGTGGTCACCCACCGAGACGACCTCGGCCGGGTCCACGTCGTGCTTGATCGACAACTCCCGAGAGGGGATGACACCCTCGGTCTTGTAGCCGATGTCGAGCAGGACCTCGTCCCGATCGACCTTGACGACGGTGCCTTCGACAATGTCGCCGTCGTTGAAGTACTTGATGGTCTCGTCGATCGCGGCGAGGAAAGCTTCCTCAGAGCCGAGGTCGTCGTGGGTGACCTTGTTGGCGCTCGAGGTGGCCTCGATGCTGCTCGTCATGTGGGCGGTTGCTCCGGTCGGATGGGTTGTCACAGCGGGCATGGGTGTCGCGGTGACTCTTCCGCGCCAACGGATCCGTCGCCGGGCACACCGAACGATCGACGCGAGAAGATCATTAGTGGCTCCGGTGACCGCGCACCTGCTCCCTGCCGAGGCACACGATCCGCGAGCGCATCGTCTAGCCTACCCGCTGCATTACCACAGCGTGCAAGCCCTCCCGGGTACGCGCGAACTCATCCCCTGCGAAAGCGGAGATTTTGCTCGGTAAGGTGCCATCGCTGTCTCGTCCGTCACATCCGCCCCAGCCGCCACCCCACCGCACCGCGTCCCCGCCGCCGGACCTAGCGTGAACCCGTGGACGACGACAGGGTGACCCACCGACGGGTCGACGCCGGGGAGATCCGCCGCGCCAACCGCGGCTGGTGGGACACCGACGCCGACACGTACCAGGCCGAGCACGGCGCGTTCCTCGGCGAGGTCGACTTCGTCTGGTGCCCGGAAGGGCTGCGCGAGGCCGAGGCCCGGCTGCTCGGCGACGTGGCCGGCCGGCGGATCCTCGAACTCGGCGCCGGGGCGGCCGCCGCCGCCCGCTGGCTCGCCGCCCAGGGCGCCCGGCCGGTCGCGCTCGACCTGTCCGCCGGCATGTTGCGGCACGCCGCCGAGGCCGCCGGACGCACCGGGGTACGCGTGCCGCTCGTGCAGGCCGACGCGCTCGCGCTGCCCTTCGCCGACGCCGCGTTCGACACGGTCTGCACCGCGTTCGGCGCGATCCCGTTCGTGGACGAGTCGGCGGCGGCGATGCGTGAGGTGGCAAGGGTGCTGCGGCCCGGCGGCCGGTGGGTCTTCTCGGTCACCCACCCGATGCGCTGGATCTTCCTGGACGACCCGGGCGAGGGCGGGCTGACCGCGGTGCACTCGTACTTCGACCGTTCGCCGTACGTCGAGCAGGACCAGGCCGGCGTGGCCACGTACGTCGAGCAGCACCGCACCCTGGGCGACCGGATCCGGGAACTGGTCGGGGCGGGCTTCCACCTGCTGGACCTGGTGGAACCGGAGTGGCCGGCCGGCCACGAGGGAATCTGGGGCCAGTGGAGCCCGCTGCGCGGCCGCCTGTTCCCCGGCACCGCGATCTTCGTGGCCGAGAAGCCGGCGGACTGAGCTGGAGGATCGCTCACCCTGCCGGACGCCCCCCGGCGTCGAACTCGCAGCCAGAGGCTCAGCAGCGAGGTGATCGAGCTGGCCGAGCCCTTCGCGATCAAGCTGCCGATCGCGGAGATCCGGCCCTGACGACGCCGTTACTCGGTATCCACCGCGGGTAACCGCGCGGCATGGCCGAGAACGAGTTCCGCGCCGGCGACCACGTCTCCTGGGCCAGCCACAGCGGCCGGGCGTACGGCGTCGTCAAGGAGAAGCTGACCGAGCGCACCCACGTACGCGGGCACACGGTGAACGCCTCCCCGGAGCAGCCGCAGTACCGGATCACCAACGACGACTCGGGCCGCGACGTCGCCCACCGCCCGGAGGTGCTGCGTCATGAGTCGCGATGAGGACCCGCAGCAGACGTACCGGGAGTTCACCGACGCGGTGAACATGAAGCCGGGTGAGCTGACCCGCTGGCTGGAGACCGCGGAGTCCAAGCACGTCGGCTGGCACAAGAAGGGCACGCAGGGTGGCGAATCGGTCGGGCACGACTCCGGCCGGCGCATCGTCGACCTGCTGCGCCGCAAGCGCGCCGACCTGACCGCCGCCGACTACAAGCACATGCGCAAGGTGATCGGGTACGTCCACCGGCACCTGGCGCAGCGGCCGTCCGGCGACGTCCGGGACACCAGGTGGCGCTGGTCGCTGATGAACTGGGGGCACGACCCGCTCAAGGGTTGAGCCGGCCGGTCCGCTCGCCGCGTGCACTGCGGCACTACGAGGAACACGGGCTCATCGCCTCGGCCCGGGCGGCGAACGGCTACCGCGAGTACGACGCCGGGGTCGTCACCCGGGTCCGCAACATCCGTCACCTGCTCGACGCCGGGCTGACGCTGGACGACGTGCGGGTCTTCCTGCCCTGCCTGGACGGGGACGTGGCGTCGGCGCCGCCGTCTCCGGCCGGGCTGCGGGTCTGCCGGGACCGTCTGGCCGTGCTGGACGCCCGGATCGCGGCTCAGACGGCCGTCCGGGACCGCTTGGGCGCCACCCTCCAGGCCGCCACCCCACCCTCCGCGCCTCTGCTCTCCCCGCCGCCCTCGTCCCCGCCGCCGCCCCGCTCGCGGTGATCAAGGAGTTCGTGTCACGCCCGGGCCCGTTCGGGGACGCCAACTCCTTGATCACCGCCGGTGAGCTCCGGGGGGACGTGCGGGACGCCAGGTGGCGCTGGCCGGCGGCCGGGAGCCGCAACGGCTCAGTCAGACGTTCCGAATCCCACATCCATCACCGACCATTTCGGCAACTGGCAGGGCACCGAGGACACCTGGCCGACCGCCACTCTGGGACCCGTCTTCCTCCACTCGATTCCCCCGACGGTTATGCAGGTGACCTTCACCCAGACGGTGCCGGTGCCGCCGGTGCAGGTCGCGTGTCCGGCGCCGTTCAAGCTCCAGGCGCTGCACCCGGTCGGGGCCGCCTGCGCGGCCGTGGCGGGCGTGAGGGCCGCCACGGCGGCCAACAAACCGGCTGCCGCCACCCGGCTCACCATCTGACGTACGCCCATCGCCGCCACCTCTTAGAAGTCGATGAATATAGACAACTATAAGGATGGCGACGGGCGCGGGCAAGAACGACTAGTGGTCGGCGCTGTTCCAGTCGCGGCCCTCGCCCACCGACACCTCCAGCGGCACCGACAGCGGGTACGCCTCGCCCATCTCCTTGCGCACCAACGCCTCCAGCGCCTCCCGCTCGCCCGGCGCGACCTCGAAGACCAGCTCGTCGTGCACCTGCAACAGCATCCGGGAGCGCAGCCCGGCGTCGCGCAGCGCGCTGTCGACGTGCAGCATGGCGACCTTGATGATGTCGGCCGCCGAACCCTGGATCGGGGCGTTGAGCGCCATCCGCTCGGCCATCTCCCGGCGCTGCCGGTTGTCGCTGACCAGGTCGGGCAGGTAGCGGCGACGGCCCAGGATGGTGGAGGTGTAGCCGTCCTGGCGGGCGCGGGCCACCACCTCCTGGAGGTAGTCGCGGACCCCGCCGAACCCGGCGAAGTAGTTCTCCATCAGCCCGCGCGCCTCCTCGGCGCTGATGCCGAGCTGCTGGGACAGGCCGAACGCGCTGAGCCCGTACGCCAGGCCGTAGTTCATCGCCTTGATCTTGCGGCGCTGGTCGGCGGTCACGTCGCCGACCTCGACCGTGAAGACCGAGGACGCGGTGGCGGCGTGGAAGTCGTGCCCGGAGTTGAACGCCTCGATCAGCGCGTCGTCCGAGGACAGGTGCGCCATGATCCGCATCTCGATCTGGCTGTAGTCGGCGGTGAGCAGGCACTCGTAACCCTCGCCGACCACGAACGCACGCCGGATCCGGCGCCCCTCCTCGGTGCGGATCGGGATGTTCTGCAGGTTCGGCTCGGTGGAGGACAGCCGCCCGGTCGCCGCCACCGTCTGGTTGAACGTGGTGTGGATCCGGCCGTCGTCGGAGACCGACTTGAGCAGACCGTCGACTGTCGACTTGAGCTTGGCGACGTCGCGGTGGCGCAGCAGGTGGTGCAGCAGCGGGTGCTCGGTCTGGGCGTAGAGCCACTGCAGCGCGTCGGCGTCGGTGGTGTAGCCGGTCTTGATCTTCTTGGTCTTGGGCAGGCCCAGCTCGGTGAAGAGGATCTCCTGCAACTGCTTCGGCGACCCCAGGTTGAACTCGCGGCCGACCACCTCGTAGGCGCCCTGGGCGGCGGCCTTCACCTCGGCGGCGAAGTGCGCCTCCAGCTCGGAGAGGTAGTCGGTGTCGGCGGCGATGCCGGTGCGCTCCATGGTGGCGAGCACCCGCATCAGCGGCAGCTCCACGCCGGCCATCAGCCGGGCCGACTGCTCGCCGTCGCGGGACAGCTCGGCGTCGATCGCGTCGGCCAGGTCGAGCGTGGCGCGGGCCTGGAGCATGAGGTTCTGCTCGGCCACGCTCTCGTCGCCGAGCCCGTCGAGGGTGAGCTGACCGGTTTCCGGCGCGTCGACGCGCAGCTCCCGGTGCAGGTAGCGCAGGGCCAGGTCGGTGAGGTCGTAGGAGCGCTGGTCGGGGCGGGCCAGGTAGGCGGCGATCTGGGTGTCGCGGGCGATGCCCTGCAGCTCCCAGCCGTGCGCGGCGAACGCCAGCACCGCCGGTTTGCTGTCGTGCAGCACCTTCGGGCGCTCGGCGTCGGCGAGCCACCCGGCCAGCGCGGCCTCGTCACCGGCGCCCAGGGCGCTCGGGTCGAACCAGGCGCCCGCGCCGGCGGCGGTGGCCAGCGCCATCGCGGTCACCGTGGCGGTGTGCCGGCGGTTGGGGCCGGTGTCGAGCGTGACCGCCAGGCCCACCGGGGCGCCCGCCGGGGCGTGCGTGTCGAGCCAGCCGACGAGCGCGCCCGGCTCGGTGAGCACCTCGCCGGCCAGATCGAAGCCCGCCTCGGCCTCCGGCTCGACAGCCTCCAGGTATTGGTAGAGCCGGTCGCGCAGGATGCGGAACTGGAGCGTGTCGAAGACCTGGTGCACGGCTTCGCGGTCCCAGCCCTGCCAGCGGGCGTCCTCGGGGCGGACCGGCAGCTCAAGGTCGGAGACCAGGCAGTTGATCTCGTAGTTGCGGATCACGTCGGCCAGCCGCTCGCGCAGGCTGTCGCCGGCCTTGCCCTTGATCTCGTCGGCGCGGGCCACCACGCCCTCGACGCCGCCGTACAGGTTGATCCACTTGGCCGCGGTCTTCGGGCCGACACCCGGTACGCCCGGCAGGTTGTCGCTGGTCTCGCCGACCAGCGCGGCCAGGTCGCGGTAGCGGTCCGGGGTGACGCCGTACTTCGCCTCGACCGCGGCCGGATCCATCCGGGCCAGGTCGGAGACGCCCTTACGCGGGTAGAGCACAGTGACCCGCTCGCCGACGAGCTGGAACGCGTCCCGGTCGCCGGTGGTGATCAGCACGTCCATGCCCTGATCGCGGGCCTGGAAGGCGAGCGTGGCGATGACGTCGTCGGCCTCGTAGCCCTCCCGCTCGACCACCGGCACCCGCAGCGCGGCGAGGACCTCCTTGACCAGGCTGACCTGGCCCTTGAAGTCGGTGGGGGTCTCGCTGCGGCCGGCCTTGTACTCGGCGTACTTGTCCGTGCGGAAGGAGCGGCGGGAGACGTCGAACGCCACCACGATGTGCGTCGGCTGCTCGTCGCGCAGCACGTTGATCAGCATGGAGGTGAAGCCGTAGACGGCGTTTGTCGGCTGCCCCGTGGTGGTGGAGAAGTTCTCCACAGGCAGGGCGAAGAAAGCCCGGTATGCCAGGGAGTGTCCGTCGACGAGGAGCAGGCGCGGCGTCGTAGCTGTCACGGCAGCGACTCTAGTCCGTACGCCCGACAACTCCGGCCTCCGGTGCGGCGCGCGCCGCACCGGAGGCCGAGGTCAGAGAACCTTGGCCAGGAACGCCTTGGTCCGCTCGTGCTGCGGCGCCGAGATCACCTCGCGCGGGTCGCCCTGCTCGACCACCACGCCACCGTCCATGAACACGAGGTGGTCGCCGACCTCCCGGGCGAAGCCGATCTCGTGGGTCACCACGATCATCGTCATGCCGTCGCGGGCCAGGTCCTTCATCGTGTCCAGCACCTCGCCCACCAGCTCCGGGTCGAGCGCGCTGGTCGGCTCGTCGAACAGCATCAGCTTCGGCCGCATGGCCAGCGCCCGGGCGATGGCCACCCGCTGCTGCTGGCCACCGGAGAGCTGACCGGGGTACGCGCCGAGCTTGTCGCCCAGCCCGACCCGGTCCAGCAGCTGCGCGGCGTGCTCCCGGGCCTGCGCCTTCTTGGCCTGGCGCAGCAGCACCGGGGCCTCCATGACGTTCTGCAGCACCGTCATGTGCGGGAACAGGTTGAACCGCTGGAACACCATGCCGATGGCGCGGCGCTGCGCTGCCACGTCCCTGTCCCGCATCTCGTACAGCTTGCCGCCGCGCTCCCGGTAGCCGATCAGGTCGCCGTCCACCCGGATCCGGCCGGCGTCGATCTTCTCCAGGTGGTTGATGCAGCGCAGGAACGTCGACTTGCCGGAGCCGGAGGGCCCGAGCAGGCAGCACACCTCGCCGGAGCGGACCTCCAGGTCGATGCCCTTGAGCACCTCCAGCGGCCCGAACGACTTGTGCACCTGCTCGGCCCGCACCATCAGCCCGGACTCGGCCCCCGACACCTGCGGGGAAGCGGTCATGTCCGTCATTGCGCCGTCCCACTCGTCGTGCTGCCACTCTCGGCGGCGAGCCCGCGCAGCCGCTGCCGAGCCCGCGTACTGCGTCCGACGCCCTTGGAGTAGTGCCGCTCCAGGTAGTACTGCCCCACCAGCAGGACGCTGGTCAGGAGCAGGTACCACAGCGTCGCGGCGACGTACATCGGGAAGGGTTGGAAGGTCCGGGAACCGACGGCCTTGAGCTGGAAGAACAGCTCCATCGACACCGGCACGAAGGCCACCAGCGAGGTGTCCTTGAGCATCGCGATGGTCTCGTTCCCGGTCGGCGGAATGATCACCCGCATCGCCTGCGGCAACACGATCCGCCGCAGGATCTGCGCCCGGCTCATGCCCAGCGCCTGAGCCGCCTCGGTCTGCCCCTCGTCCACCGACTGGATGCCGGCCCGGACGATCTCGGCCATGTACGCGGCCTCGGACAGACCCAGCGCCAGCATGCCGGCGACGAAGCCGGTCAGGATGTCCACCGCGCTGAACCCGAACAGCCGGGCCTCGAAGTCGTGCAACCCGAACAGGGCGCCGATCTGCCGATCGAACGGCAGACCGAACTCCAGCCGCGACCAGAGGATGCCGAGGTTGCCGAAGAGGATCGCCAGCACCAGCCGGGGCACCGCCCGGAAGAACCAGGTGTAGACCCAGGCCACGCTCCGCAGCACCGGGTTGGGCGACAGCCGCATGATCGCGATGACGATGCCCAGGCCGATGCCGATCACCATCGACGTGATCAGCAGCAGGATGGTGCCGCGCAGCCCTTCGATGATCGGCGGGCGGAACATCTCGTCCACCATGAACGACCACTGGAACGCGGAGTTCGTGACCAGCATGTGCACGAACATCGCGACCAGCACGGCGATGACCGCCACACCGGCCCAGCGCCCGGGGTGCCGCACGGGCACGGCCTTGATCGGTTCTGGCCGTGCCCGTCCGGATGTGTCGGCCGACATGGTCAGACCGACGGGTTCAGTTCGGCGTTGGTGATCGCGCCGCCCTCGACACCCCACTTGCTGAGCGCCGCCTTGTAGCTGCCGTCGGCGATGACCGCCTGCACGGCCTCCTTGAGCACCTCGGCGAACGCCTGCTGGTCCTTTTTCACCGCGTAGCCGTACGGCGCCGACTCGTAGATGTCGCCGAGCACCTCAAGCTGGTCGTTGCTCTGCTTCACCGCGTACGCGCCGACCGGGGAGTCGGCCAGCATGGCGTCGTTCTTGCCGCTGCCCACGGCGGCGGTGGCGTCGCTCTGCGCCTGGTACTGGTCGATCTTGATGGCCGGCTTGCCGGCGTCGGTGCACTTCTTCGACCGGGCGGTGATGTCGTCGAGCTGGACGGTGCCGACCTGCACGGCGATCTTCTTGCCGCAGGCGTTCTCCGGGTCGACCCCGGCCGGGTTGCCCTTCTTGGTCGCCCACTGGGTGCCCGCCGAGTAGTAGCTCACCATGTTGACCGTCTTGAGACGGTCGGGGTTGATGGTGAACGACGAGACGCCGACCTCGTACTTGCCCGAACCCACACCGGGCAGGATCGCGTCGAACGGCGCCGACTCGTACTCGGCCTTGAGGCCGAGCTTCTGGGCCACCGCGTTGAACAGCTCCACGTCGAAGCCGACCACGGTCTTGCCGTCGGCGTCGAGGAACTCGGCCGGGGCGTACGTCGAGTCGGTGCCGACCTTGATCACGCCGTCGGCCTTGATGGCGTCCGGCACCTTCGCGGCGAGGGTGGAGTCGGCCGAGGCGGACACCGACGGGCCGTCGCCCGGCTCGGCCGAGTTCTCCTTCTCGCCGCACGCGGCGAGGGAGAGCAGCAGGACGGCCGCACCGGCGACGCCGAGCGCCGCCCGCCGTCCGGGGTTGGGGTGGAACATGGCTGTACTCCTTATTGCGAGGGGTCGGTCGGTCAGGCCACGCCGAGGTAGGCCTCTTTGACCGAGGGGTCGTGCAGCAGGTCCGCGCCGGAACCGCTCTTGACGATCCGGCCGGTCTCCAGCACGTACGCCCGGTGGGCGCGCGCCAGCGCCTGCTGGGCGTTCTGCTCCACCAGCAGGATGGTGGTGCCCTGCTGGTTGATCTCCGTGATGATCGTGAAGATCTGCTGGATCAGCATCGGCGCGAGACCCATCGACGGCTCGTCGAGCAGCAGCAGCTTCGGCCGGCTCATCAGCGCCCGGCCGACCGCGAGCATCTGCTGCTCGCCGCCGGAGAGCGTGCCGCCGGCCTGCTTACGCCGCTCGGCCAGCCGCGGAAACAGCTCCAGCACCCGGGCCAGGTCCTGCGCGATGCCGGCCTTGTCGCGCCGGGTGTACGCGCCCATGTCGAGGTTCTCCAGCACCGACATGCCGGGGAAGATGCCCCGGCCCTCGGGCGCCTGGCACAGCCCGCGCCGGACCCGGAGGTCGGCGCGGAGCTTGGTGATGTCCTCGCCGGCGAACTTGATCCGGCCGGAGGCGACCGGCCGGATGCCGGAGATCGCCCGCATGGTGGTGGACTTGCCGGCGCCGTTCGCGCCGATCAGCGCGACGATCTCCCCCTCGTCCACGGTCAGGCTGATGCCGTGCAGCGCCTGGATCCGCCCGTAGAGCAGGCTCACGTCCTCGATCTCAAGCAGCATCGTCCGGCACCCCCAGGTACGCCGCGACCACCTTCGGGTTGTCCCGCACCTCGGCGGGCAGCCCTTCGGCGATCTTCTTTCCGAACTCCAGGACCACGATCCGGTCGGTCACGCCCATCACCAGGCGCATGTCGTGCTCGATCAGCAGCACCGTCACGCCCTGGTCCCGGATCTGCCGGATGAGCTGGAGCAGTTCCTCCTTCTCCGCCGGGTTGAAGCCGGCGGCCGGCTCGTCCAGGCAGAGCAGTTTCGGATCGGTGGCCAGCGCGCGGGCGATCTCCAACCGCCGCTGCTCGCCGTAGGACAGGTTGCGGGCGAACTCGTGCATCCGGTTGCGGATGCCGACGAACTCCAGCAGGCGCTCGGCCTTCTCCCGGCCCTCGCGCTCCTCCTTCCAGTGCCGCGGCAGGCGCAGCAGGGCGGAGATCACGCTGGTCTTGTGGTGCGCGTCCGCGCCGACCTGGACGTTCTCCAGCGCGGTCATCTCCGGGAAGAGACGGATGTTCTGGAACGTACGGGCCATGCCCATCCGGGTGATCTGGTGGCGCTTCTTGCCACTGATCTTCTGGCCCAGGAACCGGATCTGCCCCTCGGTGGGCTGGTAGATGCCGGTCATCGCGTTGAAGCAGGTGGTCTTGCCGGCACCGTTCGGGCCGATCAGACCGAGGATCTCACCCTTGTAGAGGGTGAAGTCCACGTCGTTGAGGGCCACCACGCCGCCGAAGCGCAGCGTGACGTGGTCGACCTCCAGCAACGGCTCCCGCTCGCTCACCGTCTCGACGGCGGGGGCCGCCGCCTGGACCGGAACCTTCGGGTTCTGCTCGGTGTCACTCACCGACGATCACCTCCTTGCGGCGGTCCTTGAACTCCGCCGCTCGTCGCCGGTTCGGGATCAGGCCCTGCGGCCGGAAGATCATCATCACCACGAGCACCAGGCCGAAGAAGAGGAACCGGTACTCGTACAGCTCGATGCCGAACAGCTCGATGCCACGGAACCGCTCGATCATGTACGCCACCAGGCCGCCGCCGACGATCGCGCCGACGATGTTGCCCGAGCCGCCGAAGATGACAGCGGCCAGGATGATGATCGAGTTGAGCAGCTCGAAGTTCTGCGAGTTGACGAAGTTCTGCTTACCGGCGAACAGCGCCCCGGCCAGGCCGGCGATGGCCGCGCCGGAGGCGAACGCCCACAGCTTGAACTTGAACGTCGGCACGCCCATGAGCTGGGCCGCGTCCTCGTCCTCGCGGATCGAGATCCAGGCCCGGCCGACCCGGCTGTGGGTCAGGTTCCGCACCCCGATCACCACCAGGATGATCAGCGTGAGCACCAGCCAGTAGTACGGGCGGGCGTCGAGCACGCCGAACCACGGCCGGCCGTCGGCGTACTCGCCGGGCGGGTGCGGGATCTGGTTGAAGCCGCGCTGTCCCTTGAGGAACTCCGAGCTGACCGCCGCGATCCGGATCATCTCGGCGAAGCCGAGCGTCACCAGCGCCAGGTAGTCACCGCGCAGGCGCAGCGTCGGTGTGCCGAGCATGACGCCGGAGACCATGGTCAGGCCGATCGCGATCGGCACCACCGCCAGCCACGGCCACAGCGTCTTGAGGTCGCTGCTCGGCGAGGTCAGCACCGCCACGGTGTACGCACCGACGGCGAAGAAGCCGAAGTAGCCGAGGTCGAGCAGGCCGGCGAAGCCGACCACGATGTTCAGCCCGACCGCCAGCAGCACGTAGATCGAGACCGTGAACATCACCTGGGTGAAGTTCGCGCCGGGCGTCGGGATCGGCCCGAGGTACTGGTAGAACTCCTTGTTCGGCAGCGCGTAGAAGAACGCGATGACCGCGACCAGCAGCACCCAGCGCACCCAGCGCGGCGCGTGGTGCCAGCGCTCCGAGATCGCGTGCCGGCCCTGCCGCAGCTTGTCCGCCGCCGTCTCCCGCCGCTCCGGCGGGTCGATGGTGGTCGTCATGCGCGTGCCCTCCCCAGTGATTCGCCGAGCAGACCGGTCGGCCGGAACATCAGCAGCACGACCAGCACCGCGAACGCGGCGAAGTCCTTCCACTGACTGCCGAACAGGCCCGCGGCGTAGTTCTCCACGACGCCGAGCAGAAGACCGCCGACGAGCGCGCCGCGCAGGTTGCCGATACCGCCGAGCACCGCCGCGGTGAACGCCTTGAGGCCCAGCAGGAAGCCGACGCTGTAGGTCAGCGTCTGGATCCGCACGTCGTAGAGCAGGCCCGCGACGCCGGCCATGGTGCCACCGGCGATGAAGACCATCAGGATGATGCGGTCCTTGTTGACGCCCATCAGGGCCGCCGTGTTGGCGTCCTGGGCCACCGCGCGGATGCCGCGGCCGGTACGGCTGCGGTTGATGAACTGGTCCAGCGCGAACATCATCACCAGGGCGGAGCCGACCGTGAGCAGCTGCACCGCGTCGATCGGCACCCCGGCGATGTGGAACAGCGGCTCCGAGCTGACCAGGATCGGCGCGCCCTCCGGACGGCGCCGGGTGTAGACGCCGAACGCCTCGGAGATGGCGATCGAGGCGCCGATGGCGGTGATGAGGAACGCCAGCGGCGGCGCGTTGCGCTTGCGCAGCGGCCGGTACGCCACCCGTTCGATCACCGTCGCGGTGCCCGCCGAGGCGATGGCCGCCACGATCATCGCCACCAGCAGGTAGAACAGGATCGAGCCGAGGCCACTGACCTGCGAGTTCTGGTCGAGCCCGAATCCGTTCCAGGTCCAGATCGCGGCGAACGCGCCGGCGATGAAGACCTCGGAGTGGGCGAAGTTGATGAGCCTTAGCACGCCGTACACAAGCGTGTAGCCGAGCGCGACCAGGGCGTAGATGGCGCCCTGCGTCAAGCCGGTCGTGGTGAGTTCCCCGAAGTTGGAGAACAATCCGTCGAAGTCCAAGGGAGGGACGCTCCGTCGCTCAAGAGAAAAAGAGGGTGCGGCCGGGAGCCAGCTCCCGGCCGCACCCGCGATCACTACTCAATCGCCAGTCCAGCGATCGAACGCTCAGGACTTGGGGATCTCCTGGTCCGGGACGACCTTGCCGCCCTGCACCTTGAACGCCCAGACCTTGACCTGCGCCGGGTCGAGCTCGCCGCCCTCGACGAACTTGTAGGTGGCGGCGACGCCCTCGCCGCTGTAGCCCTTCACGAACTCCAGCAGGTCGGCGCGGGTGCTCTTGCCGGCCTTGATGCCCGCCAGCAGGATGGTCGCCGCGTCGTAGGCGGTGTCGCTGTAGGTGCCCGGGTCGGTGCCGTTGAGCGCCTTGTAGTCGGCGATGAAGGTGCCGCGCGCCTCGGTGGACGGAGCGCAGGGGCAGGTCAGGATGGTGCCCTCGGCGGCGGCGGCACCGGCGGAGGTGATGTACGCGCCGTCGTTCACGCCGTCACCGGCGACCAGCGGGGCGGTGACGCCGGCAGCGGTGAGCTGCTTGCGGATCAGGCCGGCCTCCTGGTAGTAGCCGCCGTAGAAGATCGCCTTGACGTTGGCGGCCTTGACCTTGGTGACCACGCCGGAGAACTCGGTCTGCTTGCCCTCGCCCTGGACCTTGTCGCTGCCCACGACCGAGGCGCCGAGAACCTTCTTGACCTCGTCGGCCAGGCCGGCGCCGTACGCGGACTGGTCGTCGATGACGTAGACCCGGTCGGCCTTCATCACGTTCTTGATGTAGTTACCGGCGCCGGGGCCCTGGCTCAGGTCGTTGCCGACCGCGCGGAAGAACGTCTTCCAGCCCTGCTCGGCAAGGCTGGGGCGGGTCGCGGAGGGGGTGATGGTGACCAGACCGGCCTCGTTGAACAGCGGGCCCGCGGCCTCGGACTCGCCCGAGTAGGCCGGGCCGACGACGCCGAGGATCTTGGAGTCGTCGATCGCCTTCTGGGCCAGACCGGGCGCCTGGTCCGGGCTGCCCTGCGAGTCGAGCTCGGCGAGCTCGACCTTGCAGTCCGGGTTCTCCTTGTTGTACTTGTCGACGGCCACCTTCACGCCGTTCTTCTCATTGATGCCCAGCGCGGCCGAGCTACCGGTCAGCGCGCCGAAGAAAGCGATCTTGCTCCCGCAGGCGCTGCCCCCGGAACCCTCATCGTCGCTGCCGCTGGAACAAGCGGTGCCACCGGCGACGAGCGCCAGCATGGCGACCCCGCCGATCACGCGTGCGAGCTTCTGCCTCAAGTCCCGAACCCTCCTCCGTCCATGATCCGAACCACCTGCCGCTGATTGGCCCTTGCGGGGTGGACGAACCAAGACCGTCGTCGCCGGTCTGGGCCGGGACGTTATCCCACCGTGGGCGGTGGCGTAAGACCTGGAAAGCGGGGTTGACCGAACCGTTACACGCCGTGGCGGTTTCAAGCCGATCCCCGTAAGAACCGTAGGCGCGGCAAGGCTTTCACCGACTATTCATCGGTAATGAGTCAATATCGGTTCACCCGCTACCGATCGACGACTGGCAACGCCCCCCACCAGGCACGGGACGATTTTCCGTCATCGACGACCACAAGGAGCCTGTCATCGCCTACGGCCACCGACAGCGCGGCGTCGCCCCCGTCCGGCACCGGCACCGGCGTGATCACCGGAAGCCACGACGCGCCCCCGTCACGCGACATCCAGAGCCGTCGCTCAGCCCCGTCACCGGTCACCGCGACCAGCCGCCCACCCGACGCCGCGAGCGCGTCCACCGACGACACCCCGGGACCCGACGCGCCGAACCCGCCGACCCGCCGCCACCCCTGCTCCACACCCGCCGACCCGGCGGAGCGCGAACCGCAGTCGTCGCACGCCCGCCACACCGCGAAGCGGTCCCCCACCGGACCGAGGACCACCGGCCCGCCGTCGGCCGAAGCCACCCGCTCCGCCGCCCCGCCCGCCCCCGCCGGCACCGGCAGGGCCACCCGCCGCCACACCCGGCCGTCCGCCGAGAACCACGCCAGCGGCGTCCGGGCCGTCCCGCCGGGCGGCAACAACGACCCCACCACCAGCCAGCCCGACCCCACCGCTGTCGCGTCGTACGCCGCCGTCCGGCCCCGGCCGTCGCCGGCCAGCTCCGCGACCCCCTCACGCAGGGCGAACCCCTCGGCGTCCGGCGACGTCCACACCGCCGCGCCGTCCGCACGGACACCGGCGACCAGCCAACCGCCCGGCCCCGCCGCCAGCCGCGACGCGCTCACCGCACGCGGGCCGCCGAACAACTCGAACGCCGCCGGCACCTCCCGCAACGGCCCGCCCGGCCGCCACACCCACGTTCCGGTACGCGGATTGCCGTGCACGCCACCGGTCTTCGCGCCCAGCGCGGCCATCCCGTCGTCGCGGCACGCCATCGCGTAGAGCACGTGCCGGCGGCCGTAGAACGTCTGCCCGCGCACCGGAATCGGTGACCAGGTCACGCCGTCCGAACTGGACCACGCCGCCGGCCGGGTCTCCCCCGCCGGATCGACCAGCCCGCCCACCACGTACCACCGGCCGGCACACCGCGCGACGTCGCGTGGCACCGCACGCCCCGCGGCGCCGGCGGGAAGGACCAGCTCCACGGGCTGCCACCGCGGGCGCACGGGCTCGGGCAGCGGTCGCGGGGTGGCGTGGCAGGCTGTCAGGAGCAGCGCGGCGGCAGCGAGGACCGGCCGGACGCGCGCGGAAGGCATGGATCCGATCCTATCGATCGGAGGCCTTCCGGGGAGGTCAGGACGCGGGCATCTCCACCTCGCCGCCGGCGGTCTCGGCGAGGATCCGCTCGGCGACCTCCTTCATGGTCATCCGGTGGTCCATCGCGGTCCGCTGGATCCACTTGAACGCCTGCGGCTCGGTCATGCCGTACGTGGTCATCAGCGCGCCCTTGGCGCGCTCGACGGTCTTGCGGATCTCCAGCCGGTCGGTGAGGCCGGCGACCTCCGACTCCAGCGCGGCGATCTCCGAGTAGCGGGACAGCGCGATCTCCACGGCCGGCACCAGGTCGCTCTTCTGGAACGGCTTGACCAGGTACGCCATCGCGCCCGCCGCCCGCGCCCGCTCCACCAGGTCACGCTGGCTGAACGCGGTCAGGATGATCACCGGGGCGATGCGCGCGGCGGCGATCCGCTCGGCGGCGGCCAGCCCGTCCATGATCGGCATCTTGATGTCGAGGATGACCAGATCCGGCTTGAGCTCCTCGGCGAGCTTGACGGCGGTCTCGCCGTCACCGGCCTCACCGACCACCTCGTAGCCCTCTTCGACGAGCATCTCGGCCAGGTCCAGCCGGATGAGCGCCTCGTCCTCGGCGATCAGAACGCGCTTGCGCTCGGCGTCCGCCTGCATCTCGCCCACGAGCCACTCCCACCGGTTCGAGCCCGACACCCGCCCTGCCGGGTGTCGCCGCCCCTAGCCTAGTAGGTAACCTGTTGGAGCCGAACTACAGAAGCCCCTGTAGCCCAACCGGCAGAGGCGCGATTCTCAAAAGATCGACAGTGTGGGTTCGAATCCCACCGGGGGCACAGATTGTCATACAGGCGTTCGAAAATCGCCTGGTGCATCCACCCGAGATACGCGCCCGCGCACGAAGCCTGCACCTCGCCGGAGCGACGGTCGCCGAGGCCGCCCGCGCCGTCGGGTTGTCCTATGCGACCGTCCGGCACTGGTGCAAGGAGCACCCCGAGCCGAGGCAGCGGAGCACGGCGGAGCGGTGTTTCCGCTGCCGGGAAGGTGTCGACAATCCGCCAGATCCGGCGCAGTACGCCTACCTTCTCGGCCTCTACCTCGGCGACGGTCACCTCGTCGTCGGCCGGGTGCCGGTGCTGCGCGTTTTCTGCGCCGACGCCTGGCCGAACCTGATCGCCGCCTGCGAGGACGCGATGCGTGCGGTCCTGGCCACGTCGGTGCAGCGGGTGCAGAAGCGCGGGTGCGTCGCCGTGCAGAGCTACGGAATGCACTGGCCGTGCCTGCTCCCCCAGCACGGGCCGGGCAAGAAGCACGAGCGCCCGATCGTCCTGGCCGACTGGCAGCGGCCCATCATCCAGGCACACCCCGGCGACTTCCTACGCGGCCTGTTCCATTCCGACGGCTGCCGGGTCAGCAACCGGGTGACCGTGCACGGCAAGAAGTACGTCTATCCGCGCTACATGTTCGTCAACGAGTCGGCCGACATCATGGGCCTGTGCCAGCAGGCACTCGACCGGCTCGGCATCGCCTGGCGGATGAACCGCCGAAACTCCCTGTCCGTGGCGCGCCGGGACGCCGTCGCCGCCCTCGACCAGCACGTCGGCCCGAAGTCGTGACTGGCCGACGCCGCGGACGCGGGCGGCCGGCCGCCGTCAGATCCGCGACAGCGCCCGCGCGAGATCCGCCCGCAGATCCTCCGGGTCCTCCAGGCCGACCGAGACGCGCAGCAGCCCGCCGGCGGGCTTGGCTTCGCCCTCGACCGGCCGGTGGGTGAGCGAGGCCGGGTGCTGGATCAGCGTGTCGACACCACCGAGCGACACCGCATGCGTGATCAGTTCGCAGGCGCCGGCGACCTCGGCCGCGGCGGACGCGCCGCCGCGTACCTCGAAGGCCAGCAGGCTGCCGGTGCCGGACATCTGCCGGCCGACCAGCCCGGCCGGGTCGTGCAGCGACGGGTGGTGGACGCGCTCGACGGCGGGGTGCCCGGCGAGCCAGGCGGCGAGCTTCTCCGCGCCGGCCTGCTGGGCGCGGACGCGCAGCGGGAGGGTCTGGATGCCGCGGTGCAGCAGGTACGCGCCGAGCGGGTGCAGGACGGCGCCGGTGACGGCGCGGACCTGGCGGAGCCGTGCGGCCCACTCGGGTCCGCAGGCGACGACGCCGGCGAGGACGTCGCCGTGGCCGCCGATGCTCTTGGTGGCGCTGTGCAGCACGAGCGCGGCGCCGTGGCGGGCGGGCTGCTGGAGCACCGGGGTGGCGACGGTGTTGTCGACCAGCAGCGGGACGTCACCGGCGGCGCGGGCGAGCGCGGCGATGTCGACCAGGTCGAGGCTGGGGTTGGCCGGCGTCTCGACCAGCACCAGCGCGGTGTCGGGGCGGATCGCGGCGGCCACGTCGGCGGGGGTGGCCCAGGTGACCTCGGTGCCGAGCAGGCCGGTGGCGAGGACGTGATCGGTGCCGCCGTAGAGGGGGCGGACGGCGACGACGTGGCGGTTGCCGTCGCGGGTGGCGGCGAGGAGGGTGGCGGTGAGCGCGGCCATGCCGCTGGCGAACGCGACGGCTTCGGCGGTGCCTTCGAGCTGGGCGAGCGCGGTCTCGAACCGGGCCACGGTGGGATTCCAGAGGCGCTGGTAGACGGCGCTGCCGCCGGCCGGGAGGGTGCCGCCGGTGGCGAGCGTCTCGTAGTCGTCACCACCGCCCGCCACCGAGGGCAGCGGGTTCGTGGTGGACAGGTCGATCGGCGGGACGTGGACGCCGAGCCCGGCGAGGTCGGCGCGCCCGGCGTGTACGGCTGCGGTGTCCACGGAAGTCATGCCGGAAGCGTCGAACATGACGCTGGCGGGAGGCAATAGCAGCGAAGAAGATTCTTGTGATCACGCTTTCGTCCGGCGGGGATTCGGTGAAGGATGGTCACATGCCTGCCGCACCGAATGATGTACGGCCGTTCGCCGACCTGGACGACACCGACCGCGCGATCCTCACCGAACTGGCGGCCGACGGCCGGCTGCCGAACAACGCGCTGGCCGAGCGGGTCGGGGTGGCGCCGTCGACGTGCCTGACACGCACCCGGGCGCTGCGCGAGCGCGGAGCGATCCGCGGGTTCCACGCGGAGGTGGACCCGGCGGCGGTGGGCCTGCCGTTGCAGGCGCTGGTCTCGGTGCGGCTGACCGCGCACGAGCGGGCCGCCGTGGACGCGTTCCGGGCCCGGTCGGTACGGCTGCCCGGGGTGGTGTCGGTGTTCCACGTGGCCGGCGCGGACGACTACGTGCTGCACGTGCGGGCCGCCTCCGGAGACGCGCTGCGGGACTTCGTCCTCGACCATCTGGCGGTCGATCCGGCGGTGCAGCACACGCAGACCAGCCTGATCTTCGAGCAGGCCCGGGGTATGGGGTAGCGCACCCGGCGGAACAATTCCGGCACGCGGCCTGTTGCACCACCCTGTGATCGACGTACCCATGTCTGTTCTTGATCTTGCCCCGGTGGCGGCTACCGGCAACGCCGGTGAGGCGCTGCGATACACCACGGAGCTGGCCCGCCGCACCGAGGAGCTGGGCTACCGCCGGTTCTGGGTGGCCGAGCACCACAACATGCCCGCCATCGCCAGCTCCGCCCCGGCCGTGCTGCTGGCGCACCTGGCGGCCAACACCAGCACGATCCGGCTCGGCTCGGGCGGGGTGATGCTGCCCAACCACGCGCCGCTGGTGGTGGCCGAGCAGTTCGGCACCCTCGACGCGCTGCACCCGGGCCGGATCGACCTGGGCATCGGCCGCGCCCCGGGCACCGACCAGGGGACCGCGCTGGCGCTGCGCCGCACCATGGAGGGCCTGTCCGCCGAGCACTTCCCGCGTGAGCTGGCCGACCTGATGAACTACTTCTCCGGCGCCGAGCCGGGCCCGATCACCGCGACGCCGGGCCGGGGCCAGTCGCCGCAGGTGTGGCTGCTCGGGTCCAGCGGGTTCAGCGCGCAGCTCGCCGGCCTGCTCGGGTTGCCGTTCTCGTTCGCGCACCACTTCAGCTCGCAGAACACGATCCCCGCGCTGCAGCTCTACCGGCAGAACTTCCGGCCCTCGCAGTGGCTGGACCGGCCGTACGCGATGGTGGCGGTCAACGCGGTCTGCGCGGAGACCGACGAGCGGGCCGAGTGGCTGGCCGGCCCGGCCGGGCTGTCGTTCCTGAAGCTGCGGTCGGGCCGGCCGGAGCCGCTCGTCACACCGGAGGAGGCGGCGGCGTACCCGTACTCGGAGTTCGAGCGGGAGTTCGTCACCCAGCGCCGCGACGGCCAGGCGACCGGCTCGCCGGAGACGGTGGCCCGGCAGCTCGGTCAGTTGCTGGAGCGCACCGGCGCGGACGAGCTGATGCTCACCACGATGGTCTACGACGTGGCCGACCGGGTCCGCTCGTTCGAGCTGATCGCCGAGAAGGTGGCCGGCGGGCTGCGCCGGGACGCCTGAAACATGCTCTTCATAGCCACGTCACCGCCCCGTCGCGTGGGACGCATAACTTTGTCCCCGGTGGTGGTACGGCATTCCCGGTCGGGACGGGTCGGGAATGCTGCGGTGTGGTGCACCGGGTCGCCGGCGGAGCGGATTCCGCGGCCGGCGACCCGGTGCCTGCCGTTTCAGCGCAGGTAGATGTTCGGCGCGGGCGGTGTGCTCATGCCGTCGCCCAGGAAGAAGCCCGGGTGCGGCGGCTGGTTGTAGGCGGTGTTCTGCCAGGCCACCGCCACCCGGTACTGCGGGTCGTGCATCAGCGTCGGCAGGCGCAGGCCGGTGCTGACCGGCGTGCTGTAGATCCGCAGCGCGGTGCTGTCGGAGGTGCGCCAGACCACCTCCTCGCGCCAGTCACCGAACAGGTCCGCCGACAGCGCCGGGGTTGACTTGGTGCCGTTGTTCGAGGCGACGCCGCTGCCGGTGAGCAGCCGCGTCTCCCCGCCGGTGCCGTACTTGTCGATCTTCGTGGCGTCGAGCAGCTCCCGTACCGGGTCACCGTCCCACCAGATCAGGAAGTTCGCCGACGACGGCTTGCGCCCCACGTTCTGCCCCCTGGTGTTGAGCAGCCCGTCGGCCGCCGACGACCAGGACTCCGCACCCGGGCTGCCCGCCCAGACGTCGCCGGAGACGCCGCGGCCGTTGTCACCGTTGGGTGCGGTCTGCCAGATGATCTGCCCGGTGCGCGCGTCGGCCATCCAGGAGCTGGGCTTGCTGCCGCCCTCGTCGACCTTGAACACCTCCAGGCCGGAACGGGAGGGGTCGAGGTCGCCGACGTGCAGGGCGTCGCCGTGGCCGTTGCCGGTGGAGTACAGCAGCCGGCCGTTGTCGTCGATCGTGGCGGCCCCGTACACGATCTCCTGGCGGCCGTCGTTGTCCACGTCGGCCACCGAGAGCTGGTGGTTGCCCTGGCCGGCGGCGGCGCCGTTGCCGGAGGCGTTCGAGTCGAACGTCCAGCGCTTGCGCAGCGTGCCGTCGCGAAAGTCCCAGGCCGCGACGACGGCGCGGGTGTAGTAGCCGCGCGCCATGATCAGCGAGGGACGCTGCCCGTCCAGGTACGCGGTGCCGGCGAGGAACCGGTCGACCCGGTTGCCGTACGAGTCGCCCCAGGACGAGACGGTGCCGCGCGGCGGGTCGTAGTCGACAGTGGACAGGGCCGCGCCGGTGCGACCGTCGAACATGGTCAGGTACTCCGGGCCGGCGAGCACGTAACCGCTGGAGTTGCGGTAGTCGGCCGAGCCGTTCCCGATCACCTGGCCGGTGCCGGAGCGGGTGCCGTCGGCAGTCTTCATGGCCACCTCGGCGTCCCCGTCGCCGTCGTAGTCGTACACCTGGAACTGCGTGTAGTGGGCGCCGGCGCGGATGTTGCGACCGAGGTCGATGCGCCACAGCCGGGCGCCGGTGAGCGTGTACGCGTCGACGTAGACGTTGCCGGTGTAGCCGGACTGCGAGTTGTCCTTGGCGTTCGACGGGTCCCACTTCAGCACGAACTCGTAGCGGCCGTCGCCGTCGAGGTCACCGACGCTCGCGTCGTTCGCGGAGTAGCTGTATCCCTCCCCGGACGGGGTGGTGCCGCCGGGCGGCGGCTGGATCGGCACGTCCAGCCAGCCGTTGGCGAACTGCAGCGCCGGGGCCGACGCCGCCTGCTCGGCGCCGTTCACCACGGCCCGCACGGTGTACGCCGTGCCGGCCGCCGCGCCGCTGTCCAGGTACGTGGTGGCGCCGGTGATCGGACTGTCGTTGACCTTGGTGCCGCCCCGGTAGAGGTTGAACGCCACACCCGAGGTCTCGGTGCCGAGCAGCCGCCACGAGACCAGGTTCCCGTTGCCGGAGCGGACGCTGACCAGGCCCCGGTCGAGCTTCTCCATCTGCTTGGCCCCGGCCGGCGGGGTGGTCGGCGGCGGCGTGGTGGGTGGTGGGGTGGTCGCCGGTGGCGTGGTGGGTGGTGGGGTGGTCGCCGGTGGCGTGGTGGGTGGTGGGGTGGTCGGCGGTGGCGTGGTGGACGGCGCGCCGGTGCAGGCGGTGCCGTTGAGCGTGAACGCGGCCGGGACCGGGTTCGACGCGTTGTCCCACGAGCCGTTGAAGCCGAAGTTGGCGGTGCCGCCGGTGCCGAGGGCCGCGTTGTAGCCGGCGTCGCGGGCACTCACCTGCGTGCCGGACTGGCTGACCGTCGCGTTCCACGCCTGGACGACCTGCTGGCCGGCGGCGAAGCTCCAGCCGATGGTCCAGCCGTTGACCGGGTCGCCGAGGTTGGTGACTGTCACGTCGGCGCCGAAGCCGCCGCTCCACTGGTTGGTGATCCGGTAGTCGACCCGGCAGGCGACGGCCGCCGCGGCGGCCGTCATCGTCGTGAGCGCGCCGGCCGACAGGGTGACCGCCGAGGCTGCGGCGAGCAGCGCGAGCCGGCGGCGCGGGGTGGTGAGGTGCACGGGGAAGGCCTTTCGCGGAGGTCGGGCACGCGAGGCCGCCGGCCTGCCCGGACCGGCGGATGGGTGCCCTGACGCGAGGGGCGACGTCAACGCATCGACGTCGGTGATTAGGCTCCGCGCTCCGTCAGCCTAGGTCACCGCCGGACACCCCCACAAGCGCCGGCGCGCGGCGGGCGACGGGACGGCCGGCGGCGCGAAGGCCGGCGAGAAGAGGCCGTCTCCGGCGGGCGACACGCCGGGGAGCAGCATCCCGGATGGATCCCCCGACCCAGGAACGGCGAGAGGCTCAGCTTTCGACGGCGGCGGCGAGCTTCCGCGACTCGGCGGACTCCGCCGTCTCGGCGGAGGCGAGGGCCGCGTCGACAGTGGCGCGGGCGCGGCGAGTACGGCGCAGCGCGCGTACCGCCAGCCCGACGGCGACCAGCCAGGCGGCGCCGAGCAGCACGTACACCACGGCCGGCAGCGAACCGCCCACGCCGCCGGCGCTCAGCAGCGTCCGGGCGTTGGTCAGCACGATCACGCCGCCGATCACCGCGCCGAGCAGCTGGGCGGGGACGATGCGCACCAGCCAGGCCGCGATCGGGGCGGCGATCAGGCCGCCGACCAGGAGCGCGGCCACTGTGGGCAGCAGGAAGCCCTCAGAGCCGAGGCCGATCAGGAAGCCGATGCTGGCCGCGCCGGCCACCACGAACTCGGAGGTGTCCACCGAGCCGATGACCTTGCGGGGTTCCATCCGGCCGGAGACCAGCAGCGCCGGGGTGGCGACCGGGCCCCAGCCACCGCCGCCGGTGGCGTCGACGAAGCCGGCGACGAGGCCGAGCGGGGCGAGGAACCGGCTGCGCAGCCGGCCGCCGGCCCGGTGGGCGCGCAGCGGCCGGGAGAACCGCACCAGCAGGTACGCGCCGAGCGTGAACAGGATGGCCGCCATCCACGGCGCCGCGGCCTCGGTGGAGATGGAGCTGAGGAACGTCGCCCCGGCGAACGCGCCGATCGCGCCGGGGAGCGCGATGCGGCCGACCACCTTCCAGTCGACGTTGCCGAACCGCCAGTGCGAGACGCCCGCCGCGAGCGTGGTGCCGATCTCGGCCAGGTGCACCGAGGCGGACGCGGCGGCCGGCGCGACACCGGCGAACAGGAGCAGGGTCGAGGAGGTCAGCCCGTACGCCATGCCGAGCGCGCCGTCGACGAGTTGCGCGGCGAGCCCGACGAGGGCGAGGACCAGCAGCTTGCGCACGAGCGCCCCCTGACTTTTCGGTATCTCCTATCAACTTGGTCGACAATGCGGCACGAGGGCGCCCCGGGTCAAGTCCCCCATCCGGTTGGTAGGAGACGCCGGACGGTGTGCCGGGCGTGCGGAGGCGCCCGTCAGCTCCAGGCGCGCGGGTCGGCGGCCAGTTCGTTGACCCGGCCGGGCAGCGCGCCGGCGGCCACGTCGGCGACGGTGACCAGCTCGAGGATCTCCCGCTCACTGGCCCGCAGCGCGATCCAGACGTCTTGCAACGCGCGGGCCGCGCCCTGGTAGCCGAGCTGTTCCGGGCGCTGCCCGCGCACGTGCGCGAGCGGGCCGTCGATGACGCGGATCACCTCGGCCAGGGAGATCTCCCCGGCGGGCCGGGCCAGCCAGTAGCCGCCCTCGGGGCCACGCTGGGCGTGCACGATGCCGCCCCGGCGCAGTTGCAGCAGGATGCTCTCCAGGAACTTCGGCGGGATGTCCTGCGCGCGGGCGATCTGTTCGGCGGTCACCGGCCGCTGCCGCCCGGTGGTCCCCCCGTCCGCGACCGAGGCCAGCTCGGCAGCAGCGCGGAGGGCATAGTCGACCCGGGCGGAGAGACGCATACGCCCAGCCTAGTACTCCCACAGCTCTCGACTTCGGCGTCGTGGCGCGGGCGTGGAGAAGGCCATCGCGTCGGCGGGCAGCAGCGCGGCTTGATCGGACTCCGCCAGCCGGTTCAGTCGTTGCTGTAGGGCGCCGACACCTGACGGTTCCAGGAACGGACCACGTATCCGCCGGTGAGATCCTGGAGATGCCCCTGCACCTCGATCAAGGTGTTGATGTCATCGAGCACCTCGTCGAGGTCGTCGAACGTCACCTCGAACCGGCGGTCGAAGGTCCTCATCACGGGCAGCGCATACTCGTCGGCGAGCTCGGCCGCCTCGGCGGCGACCTCTGGCTTCGCATTGAAGGTCACCCGCATCTCGGGGCCGTCGGCCCACTGCACGGTCAACCGGCCGTCCTCCTCGGCCACCGGCATCGTGTCCAGCTGGCGCGCGGCATCGGCGAGGGTGGCCTGCCCGGTGAAGTAGACATGCATGTACTCGACGTCCAGGAGCTGCGACAGGTCGAGCGCGGCCTGGAGCTGCGACAGGTCGAGCGCGGCCCGGTCGAAGACGGCGACGGCGGCCTCGATGCGGGACTCGGCGTCGGCCAGTGGCAGCTCGAGCTGAGGGTCGTAACCGGCAAGGCCCGTCGCCTTCGCCACGACCCAGCCGATGCGGTACACGGCCCGGACTACCGACTCGGCCTGCGCGCCGGTGTACCAGTACGGCACGTTGACGGCAGCCTCGCCCGGCTCGTAGCGGACGGTGAGGCCGCTGGGCTCGTGTATGAGCGTGCGGCACCGGCCGTCGTCGCGCACGACCACCTCGCCGGCAATATCCCGCACACCAGCGACGATCTCGTCCCACGCGCGGAGATCGAGAGGTTCATCGGTGCCCTGCCGCTCGTTCTCCAGCGCCTCCTCCCAGGTCTGGCCGGCGGGTTCGGGCAGCAGAATGAGATCGAAACTCATGACAGCACACTATCGTCGCGGTCCCGGAGCGTCGCCGGTGACCCCGGCCGCATGAGAACACTGTGGACGGCCGAACGCCGGCCTCCCGGCCGGGAGGCTTCCCACGCTCGGGTCAGCCCCCGACCCGGCGCAGCAGACCCTCCTGCACGGCGCTGGCGATGTGCCGCCCCTCGACGGTGAACATCCGGCCCGTGGCCAGACCTCGCGCGCCGGAAGCGGACGGACTCCAGCAGTCGTACAGGAACCACTCGTCGGCGCGGAACGACCTGTGGAACCACAGCGCGTGGTCGAGGCTCGCGCCGACCACGCCGCCCGGACCCCACACCTCGCCGTGCACCGACAGCACCGAGTCCAGCAGCGTGAGGTCGGAGGCGTACGTGAGGGCGCACGCGTGCAACAGCGGATCGTCCGGCAGCTTGCCGTCCAGGCGCATCCACACCCGCTGGTGCGGCTCGGCCGGGCGGTCGCCGGGGCGTACCCAGCCGGGCTCGCCGACGTAGCGCACGTCGATCGGGCGCGGGATCATCCCCCAGATGCCGAGCCGCTCCGGGTAGCGGGCGAGCCGGTCGGCCATGGTCGGCACGTCGTCCGGGCCGGGCACGTCCGGCGGCAGCGGGGCGTGGTGGTCCAGCCCTTCGTCCTGCCGCTGGAACGACGCCGACATGAAGAAGATCGGCTTGTCGTGCTGCAGCGCCACCGAGCGGCGCACCGAGAAGGACCGGCCGTCGCGGACGTTCTCCACCTGGTACTCGATCGGCTCGGCCGGGTCGCCGGGGCGCACGAAGTAGCCGTGCAGGGAGTGCACGGCCCGCTCCGCGTCGACGGTGCGGCCGGCCGCCACCAGGGCCTGGCCGGCGACCTGGCCGCCGTAGACCCGCTGCGGGCCGACCTGCGGGCTCATCCCCCGGAAGGTCATCTCCCCGGTACGGGCGAGGTCGAGCACCTCCAGCAGTTGGTCGACCGCCGCCTGCCCGGTCGCCACCGCGCTCATTGGAGAGCTCGGGCCGAGGCCGCGTCGACCAGCGAACCCAACTGGTGCACGCGCAGGGTGTTGGTGGAGCCGGGGGTGCCGGGCGGGCTGCCCGCCACGATCACCACGTAGTCGCCCGGGTTGGCCCGGTTGAGGCCGAGCAGCGCCTGGTCGACCTGGCGGAACATGTCGTCGGTGTGCTGGACGAACGGCATCAGGAACGTCTCCACGCCCCAGGACAGCGCGAGCTGGTTGCGCACCTCCGCCACCGGCGTGAACGCCAGCAGCGGCAGGTCGCAGTGCAGCCGGGCCAGCCGCTTGACGGTGTCACCGGTCTGCGAGAACGCGACCATGGCCTTGGCGCCGATGGCCCGGGCGATCGACGAGGCGGCGACGGTGAGCGCGCCGCCGTGCGTACGCGGATCGTGCTGCAACCGGGGGACGGCGATGGACCCGGCCTCGGTGGTGGTGACGATCTTGGCCATGGTGCTGACGGTGAGCACCGGGTACTTGCCGACGCTCGTCTCGCCGGAGAGCATCACCGCGTCCGCGCCGTCGAGCACCGCGTTCGCCACGTCGGACGCCTCGGCGCGGGTCGGGCGCGAGTTCTCGATCATCGAGTCGAGCATCTGGGTGGCCACGATGACCGGCTTGGCGTTCTCCCGGCACAGCTGCACGGCGCGCTTCTGCACCAGCGGCACCTGGTCCAGCGGCAGTTCGACGCCGAGGTCGCCGCGGGCGACCATGACCCCGTCGAAGGCGAGCACGATCGCCTCCAGGTGGTCGACCGCCTCCGGCTTCTCGACCTTGGCCAGGACCGGGCGGCGCACGCCCTCCTCGTCCATGATCGAGTGGACGAGCTTGATGTCGTCGGGCGAGCGGACGAAGGAGAGCGCGACCAGGTCGACGCCGAGGCCGAGGGCGAAGCGCAGGTCCGCGGCGTCCTTGTCGGACAGGGCCGGGACGCTCACCGCGACGTTCGGCAGCGAGACGCCCTTGTTGTTGGAGACCGGGCCGCCCTCGGTGACCAGGCACCGGATGTCGTTACCGGTGACGTCGCTGACCTCGACCGCGACCCGGCCGTCGTCGATCAGCAGCCGGTCACCCGGCTTCACCTCCTGGGGCAGCTTGCGGTAGGTGCAGGAGACCCGCTCCTTGGTGCCCTCCACCTCGTCCCCGGTGATCACCACCGAGTCGCCGGTGCGCCACTCGTGCGGGCCGTCGACGAACCGGCCGAGACGGATCTTGGGCCCCTGGAGGTCGGCGAGCACGGCGACCGGCCGGCCGGCCGCCTCGGCGGCCTCGCGGACCAGCCGGCAGACCGACTCGTGGTCGGCGTGACTGCCGTGGCTGAAATTGAGCCTCGCCACGTTCATGCCCGCCTCGACGAGTCCGCGGATACGCTCCGGGGACGCGGTGGCGGGGCCGAGAGTACAGACGATCTTCGCGCGGCGTGTCACGCCCATCAGGCTAGTCTCTCCTCCGGGTCGGCCTCCCGGCCGACCCCTTGCGGACTGTGGAACATCTGTCCAACGACGCGCGTCAACCGCGTGGGCGGGCGGTGGGCGTACCCACCGGAACGTCGTGTGGCGGGCATCAGCGACCGCGCGGTGAGAAATCGTACCGCTCCCCGTCACGAGCCGGCCGGGGGCAGGGTGACGCCCGCCGCGCCGGCCGGTGGGCCGGGGGCGGGCAGGGGTACGCGCCAGCGAGCGGCGCCGCGGGCGGGGATGCCGGGACGGGCCTCAGCTCTCCGTCTTGACCAGCGGGAACTCCAGCGAGCCGGCCGGGCACAGGAAGGTGAGCACCTCGACGCGGTAGAGCCCGGCCTGCACCGCCGGGTCGGCCTCCATGACGCCGCGTACGTCGTCCACCGAGCCGGTCCGGGCCAGGCCGAAGCCGATCGGCGGGTCGGGTTCCCGGGCCGGCCCGTCCACCGACCCGTCCACGAGCACGATGCCGCGCCGTTGCAGCGCCCGCATGTGCTGAAGGTGCTCGGCCTGCAACCGCTGCACCGTCTCGTCCGGCAGGGCCCGCCCGGAGGGCCCCGGGTAGAGCACGATGCACTCGTACGTGTCCAGCGCGAAGTCGAGCTGTGGCGTCGCGGCCATGCGCACCTCCTGAGCCCCGTCCCGCCCAGCCTCCCACGGCGGCCGGGTGCGCCGGGGCCGCTCGCCGCAAACCGATCCAGGCTTCGCCGCCACGATTCGGGGAATGTCCAGGGGTCCGGGCGCACGCCGCCCGCGATCGCGCACGAGCACAGGAGGACCACGAAATGGCCACCAGCACCCAGCCCGCCAAGGCGTCGGGCACCTACCGGATCGGTGGCGACCTGCCGGTCGACCGCCTCGGCTACGGGGCGATGCAGCTCACCGGCCCCGGTGTGTGGGGTGACCCGAAGGATCCGGCCGAGGCGGTACGGGTGCTGCGCCGCGCGTACGAGCTGGGCGTCACGTTCATCGACACCGCCGACTCGTACGGGCCGTTCGTCAGCGAGCTGCTGATCCGCGAGGCGCTGCACCCGTACGCCGACGACCTGGTCATCGCGACGAAGGCCGGCCTGACCCGCTCCGGCCCGGACGACTGGCGGCCGGTGGGCCGCCCGGAGTACCTGCGCCAGCAGTGCGAGCTGAGCCTGCGCCACCTGGGCCTGGACTGCATCCCGCTCTACCAGTTGCACCGCATCGACGCGACGGTGCCGCTGGCCGACCAGCTCGGTGAGCTGGCGTTGCTGCGGCAGGAGGGCAAGATCCGGCACATCGGGCTGTCCCAGGTCAGTGTCGAGGAGATCGAGGCGGCCCGGGCGATCGCGCCGATCGTGTCCGTGCAGAACCTCTACAACCTGGCCGACCGCGGCGCGGAGGACGTGCTGGAGCACTGCGAGCGCCACGACCTGGCGTTCATCCCGTGGTTCCCGATCGCCACCGGCAACCTGGCCCGGTCCGGCGGCCCGCTCGACGCGATCTCGACCGCGCACGGCGCCACTCCGGCGCAGCTCGCGCTGGCCTGGCTGCTGCGCCGGTCGCCGGTGATGCTGCCGATTCCGGGCACGTCGTCGGTGGCGCACCTGGAGGAGAACGTGGCGGCGGCCGAGGTGGAGCTGACCGACGACGAGTTCGAGGCGCTGGCCAAGGCGGCCTGAGCGGGTCACCGCGCCTCCCCCGACCGGCCCCTTTCGCGGACTGTGATCGAGCAACTACCGTCAGAAGGATTCTCGCGAGTGGGGGTCCGCTGTGGAGGAGTTCGACTACGTCGTCGTGGGCGCCGGGGCGGCGGGGTGCGTGCTGGCCAACCGGCTCACCGAGGATCCGGGCACCCGGGTGTTGCTGCTGGAGGCGGGCGGCTGGGATCGCAGCCCGTACGTGCGGGTGCCCAAGGCGTTCTCCCGGCTGATGGACGACGAGCGCACCGCCTGGCACTACCCGGCCACCACCGCGCCGGGCCGCCAGGAGATCTGGCAGCGCGGGCGGATGGTCGGCGGCTCGACGTCGGTGAACGGCATGATCTGGAGCCGCGGCGCGGCCCGGGACTGGGACGCCCTCGAACCGCTGGGCTGGGGCTGGTCGACAATGCGGCCGGTGTTCCAGCGGCTGGAGGACCACCCGCTCGGGCCCGCGCCGCACCGGGGCACGGGCGGCCCGGTGCGGCTGTCCATCGCCACCGGCACCGACCCGCTCGCCGAGGAGATGGTGGCCACCGGCGCCGAGCTGGGCTGGCGCCGCGCCGAGGACCTGGACGCCCACGACGACGAGCGGATCGGCTACCCCACCGCCACCATCCACGGCGGACGCCGGGTCAGCGCCGCGGACGCGTTCCTGCACCCGGTCCGGCGCCGGCCCAACCTGACCGTCGAGGCCGGCGCCGTCGTCCTGCGGGTGCTCATCGAGGGCGGCCGGGCCACCGGCGTACGGGTGACGCACGGCGGCCGGGAGGCCGAGTACCGGGCGGCGGGTGAGGTGATCCTCGCCGCCGGCGCCCTCGCCACGCCGCACCTGTTACAGGTCTCCGGCATCGGCCCGGCGGACACGCTGCGCGCCGCCGGGGTGCCGGTGCTGCTCGACCGGCCCCGGGTCGGCGCGGGGCTGCGCGAGCACCGGTCGATGGTGCTCCAGTACCGCCTCGCCGAGCCCGGCGGCCACAACATGACGATCGGCAGCCCGCTCGGCCAGGCCCGGGCGACACTGCGCTGGCTGCTCACCCGGGGCGGCCCGCTCGCCCTGCCGGTGCTGGACGTGGCCGCCCACCTCAAGTCCCGGCCGGATCTGGACCGCCCGGACGCGCACCTGCTGATGGCGCCGTTCTCGGCTGCCCCGCCGCGGCCCGGCAAGGCGCTGGAGCTGGAACGGGAGCCGGGCGTGATGTGCCTGGGCACGGTCACCCGGCCGGACAGCGAGGGCAGCCTGACGATCACCGACGCGGACCCGCGTACGCCGCCGGACATCGTGGCGAACCACCTCGCCACGGAGCACGACCGGCGGGTGGCGGTGGACCTGTTCCGCCGGATGCGGGAGTTCTTCGGCGCCGGGCCGATCGCGAAGCGGATCCGGGCCGAGACGGTGCCCGGAACGGCGACCACCACCGACGCGGAGATCGTCGAGGCGGCGGTGGCGCGCGGCTACTGCGGCTACCACGCGATCGGCACCTGCGCGATGGGCCCCGGCGACGACCACGTGGTCGACACCGAACTGCGGGTACGCGGGGTGGACGGGTTGCGGGTGGTCGACGCGTCGGTGCTGCCGGTGATGGTGGCCGGCTGGACCAGCGCGCCGGTGACCGCGCTGGCCTGGCGGGCCGCCGACGTGATCACGGGACGGGACGCGGACTGAGCGACCGGCCGGACAGGGCCGGACGGGCCGGGCCGCGCGGCGGCGGGGCCGGGCTCAGTTGCCCAGCGCCTGGACCTTCGCGATGGTCTCCTGCACGTGCTGCCGGGCCGGCTCTCCGCCCTGCGCGGCCTGCGCCAGCGCCTGCCGGTAGGAGTCGATGACGCCGATCAGCGGACCCGCGGTGGCCCCCTCCAGCGCGCCCGCCACCAGCGCCCGCGCCTCGGCCGCGTCCTGGGCGGCAGCGGCGGTGCGGGCCTTGGCCTCGTCCAGCTTCTGCGCCGCCGCTGCCAGCCTCGCGATGATCTCCGCAGCGCTCACACGCCCTCCCCCACTCCGCCCGCCCGCCCGCCTCACCCTACCGCCCCACCCCACCCCACCACCCTCGCGATCAAGGGGCGGGCCGGGGTCAGCGGAGGAGGCGGAACAGGAGGAGGTAGAGGCAGAAGAAGGACGGGGAGACCAGGGCGCAGATCACGAAGCCCAGCGGCACGTACCGCCCGGGCGGCGCGTCGCCCTCCAGGGCCGGGCGGCCCCAGCGGGCCAGCACGACCTGACCGGCCACGAAGGACAGCAACGGCACACCCGCACAGGACAACGCCGCCACCAGGTCCAGCCCGGTCACCGGCAGCGACGAACCGATGATCGCGATCAGCATCAGCAGCGAGCCGGCGAGCGCGCAGCCCGCGTACACCACCACCGCCCGGGCCGGCGCGGACCAGGTGGGCAGCAGCACCGGCGTGCGGGCCAGCGTGTCGGCCTGCCGGCCGTACCCGTCGGCCTCCTCGGCGAGCCGCCCCGCCGCCGCCAGCTCCGCCGCCGGGTCACCGGCCCGCGGTGCGGGCACACCCCCCGAGGGGTACGCCCCGACCTCCGGCCGCCCCGGCGCGTCGGCTGCGCCGCCGGTCGCCCCGTCCCCCGGACCGGGGGCGGGATCCGGCGCTCCCCCGGCGGCCACCGCCGCCGGCACCGGCGCCTCCGCCGGCACCGAGGTCATCGGCACGCCGATCGCCTGTCCGAGCCGGTCCAGGTGCTGCCCCTGGACGGCGAGCCGCTGCCCGAGCGAGTCGACGGCAGCCTGGAGGCCACGGCGGCGCTCCGCCTCGGCGGCGATCTCCCGCTCCCCACCCCGCTGCCGGGTGGACAGCTCCCGCAGCAGCGCCGCGTACTCGTCGAATCCACTCATGGGGTGTCGCTCCCACCCGCGAACGGCACTGTCAGCGCGGTGCGGTGCTCGTGCCGGTCGACGAGCAGGGCGCGACCCTCGCGCGGGACGTACGCCAGGTCGTGCACGCCGAGGTGCAGCCCCAGGTCGGCGGCGGGCACGTTCAGCGCCACAAGTCCGGTCACGTCGTCGCGGTGCCCGCTGCCGCCGAGGTCGTCGGCGAGCCGGCGCAGCCCACGCCACCAGCCGAGCACGTGCACACCGCGAGCGGGCCCCTGGCGCAGCACGGCGCGCAGGTCGTCGTATCCGGATCGGAACGTCGCCGGGTCGGAGGCGGCCAGCGTCGTGGCGGCGGCGTCCATTCCGAACACCACCAGGTACGTGCGCCCGGACGCCGGGGCGTTCCCGGCGGCGTCCTCGGCGAACTGGGCGCGCAGCGCGGCGGCGTCGAGGCGCCGGACCGGGTGCCCGGCGGCGGCGAGCGTCATGGCCAGGTCGTCGGCGGCGTCGGTGGTGCCCGGCGCCAGCGGCGCGAACAGGAACCGGGCGGTGCCGGGGGCGTGCTGGCGGGCCAGGGACAGGGCGGCCGACCGGAGCACGTCGGCGCCGATCGCGGCGGTGCCGACCACCGCCAGGTGCCGGCCCGGGCTGGCGTCGAGCGCGAACCCGGCCGGACTGCCGGCCACGTCGACCACCCGGCCGACGAGCGCGTACGGCGGATCGGCGCCGGGCGTCAGCGCCGTCCAGGCGGGGTCGTCGGTGAGCCGGGGCGTCTCGTGTCCCCGGAAGACCGCCGGCGGGCGCGAACCCGCCGGGCGGGCGGCGTGCAGCTCGTGTCGCAGCGCCGCCAGGTCGGCCGAGGCGGCGTGCGCGTCCGGGAACCGCACCTCCACGTCCGCGCCGGGCGCGCCCGCGCCGGTGTTCACCACCGCGACGCCGACGGTGAGCCCGCGTGCGGCGTCGTTGCGCGGGTCCAGCACGGCGTCGCCGCCGGGCAGCGCGATCCGCAGCGGGAACTGCCCGAAGATCGCCTCGGCCCGGCCGTAGAGCGCCTCGATGCCGGTGGTGCTCTGGCTCGCCAGGACCAGGTGCAGGCCGTACGAGCGGCCCTTGCGGGCCAGTTCCTCGATCAGGTCGACGGCCTGCCGGGCCAGCGCGTCGTTGCCGGCGAACAGCACGTGGAACTCGTCGACAACCGTGACGATCCGGGGCGGCCGGGCGTTGGGCGGCAGGTCGGCGAGCCGGCTGACGCCGTGCCGCTTCAGCAGGTCCGCGCGGCGGCCCAGTTCGGCGCGCAGCTCGCGCAGCACCGCCACGCCGTACTCGCGGTCGGACTCGATGCCCACCGCGTCGGCGTGCGGCAGCCACGACGGGTCCCGGTCGGTGGGCACGAACTCGGTGAAGCTGACGCCCTCCTTGAAGTCGAGCAGCATCAGCCGCAGCTCCGCCGGGGAGTAGCGGGCGGCCAGCCCGTAGAGCACGTCGAGCAGCAGCACCGTCTTGCCGGCGCCGGTGCGCCCGCCGATCAGCCAGTGCGGGGTGGCGTCGTCGAACGCCACCGTGAGCGGCCGGCGGCCGGCCCGGCCGAGCACGGTACGCAGCCCGGACGCGGCCGAGTCGGTCCAGCGCTGCGCCGGGAGCAGGTCGGCGAACGCGACGCCGTCCTGGCCGGCCGCCTCGGCGTACCGGCGGGCCAGCGCGGTCACCGTGGCGTGCGACGGGTCGCCGTCGAGCACCACCGGCGCGGCCAGCCCGCTGCCGTCGGTGCTGAACGGGCGGCCGGGCGGGTCTCCGACGAGGGTGTACCGCTCGGTGACGCGAAGCTGGGTGGTGGCGCCCAGCGGCGGCGCGGCGGTCGGCCCGGCCGGTGGGTGGCCGGCGAGCAGCACGCAGACGGCGGCGGCCGGTCCGGCGTGGGTGAGCGCCGCCAGCCGGGCCAGCTCCCGGGGCGGCGGCGCGGACGCGGCGACCACCACCAGCAGCTCGCGGTCCTCCGGCGCGGATCGCTGGGCGGTACGCGCGTGCCGCTCGGCCAGGTCGAGCAGGGCCGTCGTCTCCGCCTCGGTGGTCGCCGCCGCGGCGAGCACCCCGGCGTCCTGCAGCGGGCGCAGCGGCAGGAACGCCGCGCCGAAGGCGGCCTGGTCGATGCCGGCCACCCGGATCGCGCCGGCCGGGGCGGCGGTCAGCAGCCGTACCACCACCGCCCGCAACAGCTCGCCGACGCGCGGGTCACGGGCGTCCACGTCGACCGCCAGGTGCGCGCCCGCCCCCACCGGCACGAGCACCGGGAACGTGCCGTCGACTGTGGTCGCCGCGCCGAGGCGTACCGGCACGGGGTGGGTCGCGACGCGGGCGGTGCCGGGCACCGCGGCGGCCAGCTCACCGCCGAGGCGGGCCAGCCGCGCGACCAGCTCCGGGCTGCCGACGGGCGCCGGGCCGGCGGCGCCCAGCAGCCGCCGGGCCGCCTCCCAGTGCCGCACCGCCCGTCGATGCCGATCGACCGCCTGCCGGTACGCCGCCGCGAGTCTGCCCACCGTCCGCCCTCCGACGTTTGCGATCGAGGGAACCCTAACGGACGCGCGCCACCGCGGCACATGGCGCTCCGCACCGCGGATTCGTCCACTGTTCACCCGGCGGCGGACGCCCGCGCCGCCCGCCGTTCCCCCGGCCCGGCTTGCCTTACCTCAGGCAACCGTGCCTACAGGAAGGCGACGACGTGACCACCTCACCTCTCTCCCGGCGGTCCCTGCTGCGCGGCGGTGCGGCCGGCGGCCTCGGCATCGTGGTGGCCGGCAGTCTGGAGGCCATCGCCGGACCGGCCGCGGCCCGGCCCGCGTGCCGCCCCGCCGTCGGCTACGGCGACCTGGTGCCGGACCCGGCGGGCCTGCTGGCGCTGCCGCCCGGCTTCTCGTACACCATCGTCGCGCAGGCCGGCGCGACGCTGCTGGAGTCCGGGCAGCCCACCCCGAGCGACGCGGACGGCACCGGATGCTTCCGCGGCCCGCACGGCTCGGTGCTGGTGAACAACCACGAGATCGGCGGCGACGAGCCGTACCCGGTGCCGGCGCTGCCCGGCCTCACCTACGACCCGGGCGCCCGCGGCGGCACCACCACCGTCGAGGTGGACCGGCACGGGCGGCGGCTGCGCGAGTACGTCAGCGTGGCCGGCACGCACAACAACTGCGCCGGTGGCATCACCCCGTGGGGCACGTGGCTGACCTGCGAGGAGACCGAGCAGCGGGCCGGTGGGCGATATCTGAAGGACCACGGGTACGTCTTCGAGGTCGACCCGCACGACCGGTCCGCCAACACCGACCCGGTGCCGCTGACGTTCCTCGGCCGGTACTCCCACGAGGCGGTGGCGGTCGACCCGTACACCCACTCGATCTACCTGACCGAGGACGCGAGCGGGCCCAACGGCCTGTACTTCCGGTGGACGCCGCCGCCCGGCTTCCGGGCCGGCAAGGGCGCGCTGCGCGCGCTGGCCCGGCGGCCCGACGGCGGCACCGCCGGGAGCCTCGCCGCGATGCGCTGCCTGCGCGGCGACGCGCACGTGGCCGACCTGTCCGAGGCCACCACGCCCGGCACCCGCTACCGGGTCCAGTGGGTCGAGGTGCCGGACCGCGACGCGCGGACCGTGTCGGTACGCAAGCAGTTCACCGACGCCGAGGTGACCCGCAGCCGCAAGCTGGAGGGCGCCTGGTGGGGCGACGGCGGCGCGTACTTCGTGGCCAGCTACGCCCGCCACGACGACGGCAGCGCGCACGAGCACGACGGGCAGGTGTGGTTCTACGACCCGCGCCGGCAGACCGTGACGTTGAAGACCATCTTCGGGGTGAACACCGACCCGGAGGCCGACAACGGCACCTACGACGGGCCGGACAACATCACCGTGTCGCCGTACGGCGGGGTGATCCTGGCCGAGGACGGCGCGGGCGTGTCGCACCTGGTCGGCGTCACCGAGCAGGGCAGGGCGTACCCGCTGGCGCGCAACGAGTTGAACGACAGCGAGTTCACCGGGCCGACGTTCAGCGCGGACGGGAGGACGTTGTTCGCCAACATCCAGTCGCCGGGGTACGTGTTCGCGATCACCGGACCGTGGGGGCGGCCGGGCAACGGGCACCGCTGAGAAGGCGGCCGGCGGTTCCCGGAGAGGAGCCTCCGGCCCGCCGCCACAACGGCATGTGGACGTGACGGGCCCTCTTCAGCAATCAGATCAACCCGGCAGTCAGGGCTGAGCCCACATCTCCTGCGCTGCTTGACGCGAACGCTCGCGCAGCATCACTCGGCGGCCGAGAGGCCACTGCTGCTCCACCTGAACGCGTTGCTTCCGTGCGCGAGCGCAGCCCTGTGCAGAGACGGCCATCCCCCTCCGGGCCAGTTCGGCATCGACATCCTCAGCCAGCGTCGGTGCTGGTGTCATCGGCGCTCGCTCGCGCCGATGACCTTGGCCAGACTGACGAAGCGCTGCCATGCGGCTGGCTCGAAGGCCAAGGTTCCCCCGGCTCGATCTTTGGTGTCCCGGACCAGTACGACCTCCGCGAGATTGTCGGCGACCTCGACACAGGAGCCGCCGTTGTTGCCGCTCTTCGTGCTCTTGCGCCATCGCGCAGCGGTCATGTCCATGATCCTGCCGCTTCCCCGATCAGGTCTAGTGACTGGGTTCGAGAGAGGGCCTCGCCCCTGATGCGCTCCCACCTACGGCTGAGCGTAGCAACGGCCGCAGGCTCCTTTAGGAGCTGCGCGGACGCCTGACTGTCGACGTGCGCGACATGTTCACCGGTGGGCAGTTCAGCGAGGATGAAGCCACCACCGAGCCCCGGATACATGCCGATGTCCCCCGGCACGACGTGTAGCTGCACACCGGGCAGGGCTGCGCAGCGGAGTAGGTGCTCAAGCTGCTCTCGCATCAGCTCACGGTCGCCGTAGGCCGACTGATGCAGCACGCCCTCGAAGATGACCGCGACGACCAGGGGCGGGCGGTCCCGACGGAGGATCGCCTGTCGTTCGAGCCGCGAGGCGACCAGCTCATCGATCTCCGCCAAGGTCAGCGCCTCACCCGTGAGCGTGGCCCGCGCGTACGCCTCCGTCTGCAACAGTCCGGGCACCCAGGTGTGCTCGAACCAGCGGATCGACACGGCGTCCCGTTCCCAGTCGACCCATTCACGCAACCACGGCGGCTCGCGACGCTTGAGGACATCGGGCCAAAGGTCCCCGACGTCCCGGCCGAGGAGCGCGGCCACCTGCACACGTCGGCGAGGTTGCGGAACTCGTCCCGGAGAGATCCAACGGGCCGCCGTCTTCGGATCCACACCGGTCTGAGCTGCGAGGCTCTCTGCCGTTTCGCCAGCTTCGGTCATCGCCACCTGGAGTGCGTGATTCATCCTTCCTCCCCTACGGACGTCCAGGACACCCCGACACCATACGACAACGCTGTGTATTGGTCCCGTAGCCGTCGGCAAGGTGGGGCACAGGTTGATGCCGCCGATATCCCAAGGGGGAGAACCCATGCCCGACGACAGGCTGAAGGCGAGGCGTGCCGGCGCACCGCCGACCACGCCGACGAACACTCGACCGATCAAGGCGGGCGACCTCCTGCGCCTCGGCCGCGCGGCGAGCGTGCAGTTCTGCCGCCCGATCACGGTGCGCGTCATTCAGGAGATCGCCGAGCGCCACCCGTACGACGGTTGGGCGTGGATCGAGGCGTACGAGTTGAACGGCAAGGGCGTCGCGGTCGCCAAGCGAGAGCTGTTCGTGCGGCTCGCCGGGCTGCGCTGGCTTAATGCCGGTGCCGGGCAGGGGGCGGCCATTGGGCACCGTGTTCGGATCGCCGCCCGGCCACGGGTGCCGGCGTGAGCACCGGCACCCGTCCGCATCTACCGATGCGTCCACTCTGGATCTGCAAGCGCTGCGCTCACCCGTGGCCGTGCGCGGAGGCCCGGCTGGCGCTGCTGGCCGAGTACGCGGGTGACCGCCTCGCCCTGTCGGTCTATCTGTGCGGGCAGCTTTACGACGCAGCTCAGGAGCTGCATCGCCTCAACCCGCACGAGGCACCGAGCCCACAGGCGCTGTTCGCCCGCTTCGTCGGCTGGGCACCGTTGCGCACGCCACCGCTTCCCTGAGGACGGAGCGCTACGCCTCCACGGCTCGATCCTTCGACCTCGACCCGAGCGCGTCAGCGATGGCAGCGAACTCCGCGAGAGCTGCTTGCAGATCGTCGACGATCTCCTGGGCGATCACCTCGGGTGGCAGCAGCGAGTCGGCATCCTCAAGCGAGGCGTCCTTGAGCCAGGTGATGTCGAGGTCGACCTTGTCGCGGGCGATCAACTCGTCGTACGAGAACGCGCGGAAGCGCTCGGTCTCCACCCGCTCGGCGCGGTCCTCGCCGGGCAGATAGCAGTCGACGAAGTCTTGGAGGTGCTCGCGCCGCAGCGGGTTCTGCTTGAGCGTGAAGTGCTGGTTGGTGCGGAAGTCGTACACCCAGAGCTTCTGGGTCCACGGCTCCTCACGGGCACGCTTGCGCTCGAAGAAGAGCACGTTGGCCTTGACACCGCCCGCGTAGAAGATGCCGGTGGGCAGTCGCAGCAGGGTGTGCAGGTCGTACTGCTTGAGCAGCCGGCGGCGGATGGTCTCACCCGCACCGCCCTCGAAGAGCACGTTGTCCGGCAGGACGACGGCGGCGCGACCGTCGATCTCCAGCAGGGAGGCGATGTGCTGGACGAAGTTTAGTTGTTTGTTGGCGGTGGTGGCCCAGAAGTCAGTTCGCTCGATCTCTCGTTCCTCACGGGTGGACCGGCCGTCCTCACCGACAACTCGAATCGAGGAGCTACGACCGAACGGCGGGTTGGCGAGAATCAGGCTCACCCGGCTCGCGGGCTCCTTGCCGAGCGCATCCCGGACGGCGATGAGCGACGGCCCGTTCGGCGTGCCGATGCCGTGCAGCAGCATGTTCATCGCCGCGAGCCGTGCCGTGCCGTCGACCAGCTCGGTACCGGTGATCGCGCCCTGAGCAAGCCGCCGTCGCTGGTCGGGCGTGAGCGCGCTGCCGTGGTGCCGCTGGATGTGCTCGTAGGCGGCGAGCAGGAACCCGCCCGTGCCGCAGGCCGGGTCGGTGATCGTGTCGTCCGGTGTGGGCAACATGCAGTCGACCATGGCGGCGGTCAACGCACGGGGGGTGAAGTACTGGCCCGCGCCGGACTTGGCATCCTCCGCCCCCTTGGCGAGCAGTTCCTCATAGGCGTCGCCCTTGACGTCGACGCCGGTGCCCGACCAGGCCTCCTTGTCGATCAGGTCCACAATCAGCCGCTTGAGCTTCGCCGGATCCTGGATCTTGTTCTGCGCCTTGCGGAAGATCGTGCCGAGCGTGCCGCTCTCCTTGCCCAGCCCGGTCAGGATGTGCCGGTACTGCATCTCCAGCGCGTCGCCTTCGGCATCGAGCAGGGTCTGCCAGCTCAGCTCGTCAGGGACGATCTTCTCGGGCTTCAGCGGTCGGCGGGCCCGTTCGTCGGCCATTTTGAGGAACAGCAGGTAGGTCAACTGCTCGACGTAGTCGATGGTCGAGACGCCGTCGTCACGCAGCACGTCGCAGTAGTTCCACAGCTTCTGCACGAGTCGGCGCGAATCCACAGTGCTCACAGCGGCAGTGCCTCCTGCTGGTAGTCGTCACCGGTCACCCTGGTCGGCGGGGCCACCAGCTCCCGCCGGGCGCGCTCACCTTCCGTACGCTGCTTTGGTCCAGCGATCTTCCGCTCAGCTCGAATCCGCGCAAGAAGCTGCTGCGCTGACTCGTCGTCATCACCTTGGGGCACCAATCGTCCGGCGAACGCCTCCGTAAGCAATGACAAACGGAGCGCTGCCGCACGACGGGCAGCCGAGTCAACAACGGCACGGAGACGTCGGAGCCCGCCGTCTGCCATCTGCCAGCGCAGGAGGATGTCATCCTGGTCGCTCAACTCTGGAACGGGGATTTCCACCTTCGCCATCAGCGCCTGGTTGATCTTAAAAATTCCTGCGGTGGTCCTGGCACTCGCTTCGATCTGTCGTCGCACGTATCGAGAATTCCAGACAAGCGCGAGATACTCTGCCCGAACTTGCGATGGGTCAGTTCTCACTCGAATAAGCGTGTCAGGAAAAGCCACCGGATCTGGATCAGCCGGAACTAAGCCACCTTGACCAACGAGGCGAAGTGAACCATTACCCCGACTAACCAAGAAGTCCCCACCGCGAACAACAAAAGGAGCGGCCGCCGCCGCGTCCCAAGCACCGTGCTTACTCTCATCAAGATCGATCCGGCCGTCCCGCAGAGCTGTCAGACGCAGGACGGGAAACCCTCCAGCCCGAGTCGGCACCGACTTACCATTGATCATTTTGACCAGAAGAAGTGATTCGAGAGTGCGCGGGGATGCCTTACTGGATCTGATCATATGCCCGATGATCGCCGACCGAAGAAGCGGTAGGCGACGCATGGGTGAGGCAACCCGACGCTCAGCTTCAGCAAGCCGAGACAACTTCTCCTCAAGGGCCGCGACGATACGGCGCTGCTCATCTCTGGGTGGAATGGGCAACGGGGTCGCCAACAGAGCCTTTTGCGAAATGTTTCGCATTGAATCCTGCTGCCCGCTGGCTTGCATCGAGATTTGATGTCGCACGAACGGCGACGATAACGCATACAGGAGCCAGGTCCTGTCAATCCCCGCCGCCGGCACTAGGCGCAGACTCTTGTCACTCAAGAGCAATCCTGGTCGACAGGGTCCGACAAGGACCGGCGCACCCACGTACTGCTCTGTATTGGCTCGGCTTACCAGGACATCTCCGGGCCGGATCTCGAAGCGAGAGTCTACTGCCGCACCTTCGGGGACAGCCTTATTCTCCGTTGCGCGAAATTCACCCCAGGTCATTGCGCTGACCTTGATGACTCCCCATTCGCCATCCTCAGCGGGGCGAGGCAGACAGGTGAACGACTTGCCTGCCTCCACTCTACTGACCACGTCACCCAGGGTTCCCCATACCCATGATTCTGGAACGACGAATGGAACCGTCACGCGGACAACTCCTGGTTCAGTTCCGTCAGCAACGGTTCGGCGCGCTCCCCGAATGCGCCCGCGTACCCGTCGATGCCGCCGCGCTCGGTGAACGGCGCGCCCTCCAGGTCGTCCGCGGTGATTTCCACGCTGACCGCTATCACGTCCTTGATCCTCTCCAGCCACCACGCCTGATCGGCAGTGAACGTAGCGCCCGCCTGCTCCTGTCGCAGCAGCCACCCACGGAAGCGCTCCTCGACCAGGCTCCGGTACGGGCGCAGCTCCTGGTCCAGCCCCAACTCATACCGCACGAGGCTGACAAGATCGGTGATGCCCCGGTTGCCGGGGGCCTCGGCGGTACGCCCGAGCAGCACGTACGACTTCCACAGCGACTCGGGCGTCCACGCCTGCGGCGGCCGGGCGATCCGCGCGGCCAGTTCCTTGAGCTGTTCGTAGCCCACCCGGCCCCGGCCCTCGTAGAAGACCTGCAACGCGGTGATCTCGTCGCGGTGCTCCTCCAGGTAGTCGTGCCAGCTCTTCACGGTGACCTGTGCGCGCTCCTCGGCCGGCACGCCCTGCGCCGAGATCAGCCGGTCGGCGTTCACCTCGTCGATGGTGATGTCGTGCGCCCGGCGGATCTCCAGGATGCGTTCCCGCAGCGGCGGGTTCGCGGCGAGTGGGCGCAGCGCGCCGGCCAGCAGGTCCCGTACCGCGGCCGGGCCGGCCTGGGTGGCGGGGTTGAGCTGTTCCGGCGCTACCGCGTCGGTAAGGCCGCGCACGACGTCCTTGAGCGGCTGACCGGCGAGGTCGGCCAGCTCGGCGCGTTCGTCGTCGGTGAGCTGCTGGTTGAGCCGGGACAGCCGCGAGGCGAGCGTGGCCACCTCGTCGGCGTCGGCGGTCAGGGTGCCGGCCTTGCGGAGCAGGTCGCGCAGCGAGATCTGGCGTTCGGTGTGGCGTTGCAGCGGGACCGCCTCGTCCAGGTCGGCCTCGGTGACACCGACCGCGTCGACGATGACGAAGCGGTCCTTGACCTCGGCGTCGGGCGTGACGGCCTGGAAGTCGGCGGCGTCGATGGTCCGGGCGCCGCGTCCCTTCATCTGCTCGAAGTAGGTGGAGCTGCGCACCGGGCGCAGGAAGAAGACGCACTCCAGGGGCCGTACGTCCGTGCCGGTGGCGATCATGTCCACGGTCACCGCGATCCGCAGCTCAGGGCTGTTGCGGAACGCCTGGATCAGCGTGTCCGGGTTGTCGCCCTCGCGCCGTGAGGCGTACGTGATCTTCTTGACGAAGTCGTTGCCCCGGTTGAAGACGAGCCGGACCATCTGCACGATTTCCTCGGCGTGGTTGTCGTCCCGCGCGAAGATCAGCGTCTTGGGCACTGTCGACCGTCCCGGGAATATCTCCTCGAAGAGCTTCTCGCGGAACGTCTCCAGCACCAGTTTGAGCTGCCCCTTCGAGATCACCGACCGGCCCACCTGGCTGCCGCCGTACGTGAAGTCGTCCTCCAGCTCCTGGTAGCGCTCGGCGCGGGTGCGCCGGTCCCGCAGCGGCACGACGGTGCCGGCCTCGATGTCCGCGCCACGCTCGGTGATCTCCGTCTTGATCCGGTAGACGTCGAAGTCGACGTTGACCCCGTCGGCGACGGCCTGCTCGTAGGTGTACTCGGACACCAGGTTCTGCTGGAAGAAGCCGAGCGTCTGCTTGACCGGCGTGGCGGTCAGCCCGACCACGAACGCGTCGAAGTATTCGATGACCGCCCGCCACTTGCCGTAGATCGAGCGGTGGCACTCGTCCACCACGATCAGGTCGAACGTCTCCGGCGGGAGCTGCGGGTTGTAGGCCACCTCGGCCGGCTCGTCCAGGTCGTAACTGTCGTAGTCGCGGTCGTCCAGGTCGACGTCGGGCAGCTCGACGCCGCGCAGGGCGCCGTAGAGGCGCTGGATGGTGGAGATGACCACTGCGGACGAGTCGAGCATGCCGGCGCCGGAGAGCCGGTCGACGTTGTAGAGGTCGGTGAACTTCCGCCCGTCGTCGGGGGCCTGGTAGCCGGCGTACTCGCGCAGCGTCTGCTTGCCGAGGTTGTTGCGGTCGACCAGAAAGAGGATCCGGGCGGCGCGGGCGTGCTTGAGCAGCCGGTAGCTGGCGGTCACCGCGGTGAAGGTCTTGCCCGCACCGGTCGCCATCTGGATCAGCGAACGCGGCCGGTCCTCGGCGAGCGACCGCTCCAGCCCGGCGACGGCGTCGACCTGCGCCGGCCGCAGGCCGAGCCGGTCCAGCGCCGGCATTCGCCGCAGCCGGGACCGCAGCGTCGGCGCGGCCCGGTCGTCGTCCGCCTCCCGCATCCACCGCGCGAACGTGGCCGGCTGGTGGAAGGCGAAGACCTCCCGGGTACGCGGGAAGGGGTCCAGCCGGTTGACGAAGGCGGTCTCCGTGCCGGTGGCGACGTACCCGAACGGCAGTGGCTCGTCCCGTCGCCACGCGCTGAGTTTCTGGGCCGGGGTGAGCCCACTCAGGTAACGGTCGAGCTGCGCCTCCACTCCGCGCGGGGCGGTGCCCTCCCGCTTCGCCTCGATCACTCCGACAAGTCGCTGGTCCACGTAGAGCAGGTAGTCGGCTCGCCCGGTGGCGAGCGTCACCTCGCGGACGGCGACGCCGGTTGCCGCGAACAGGTTGATCTCGTTCTCGTCCTGGACCACCCACCCGGCGGCGCGCAACTGCCTGTCGATCTCGGCCCGGGTCTGCACCTCGTTGAGTGGTTCGTGGGAGGCGCGGCGGGCACGGGCGATGAACTCCTCCCGCCGGGCGGCGGAGACCCGCGCCGGCTTGCGCTGCTCGGCGGCCCGCTGCGCCTCGTGCGCCGCCGGCTCCAGGCTCGCCACCAGGGCGGCGGCCTCGCCCTGACGCGCGCTCGCCGCCCGTACCGCCTGTTCCGCCGCCGCCTGCGCGTCGGCCTTGGCCTGTACCAGCGACAGCTTGCCGTCGAGCAACAGCTTGGTCTGCGCCAGCTCGTTCTTGTAGCGCTCAAGCTCGGCCGCGAGCGCGTCGGCGACGCTCTGGGGCACCTGCTGAGGGGGCGGCGTGGGCGGTACGAAGCCGATCGGTGAGCGGTCGCCGGTCAGGGCGCGGTGGAACCAGACGCCCAACTCGAAGCAGGTCCGCAGCAGTTCCAGCGCGGCGCGCACCTCACCCAGATGATCGTGTACGGCGCGGTTGCCCTGGTCACGCAGCCGATCGAACGCGCGGTAGATCTCCGGGACGAGCGTGCCGTTGGCCTGAAGGGCCTGCACGCGGTGGAAGAACTTGTCACCTTGTGGCCGGGCGTCGGTGCGGCGCACCAGATCCTTCGCCAGCTCGTCGCCGAAGGCGCGGATCTTGAACATCGCCGCCTGCGCGTCGACGTAGACGAGCAGCTCGGCGCCGGCGCCGTACCAGACCAGGAGTGGATGATCCTTGAGGAAGCCGAAGTTGGCGGACTGCTCTGCCAGCCGTCGTACCTGTCGCTGATCCACAGCTCTCCACGCGCGTCGCCGGGGAATGAACACGTCAGGATAGGAACGATCGATGCTTCACGCAGCACAGTCGAACGCCGGAATCAGGTATCCGACAGAATCTCAGGTCCACAGCGCCGGGAACAGCGGAGCCCTCGGCCGACTCACTCACGCCGGCCGAGGGCTCCGCTGTGCCGGATCAGCCGATCGCGGCGGTCAGCGCGGCCAGGTAGCCGTAGCGGTAGCCGTCGGCGTTCGGGTGGTACGCCTCGATGACGCCGCTGACGTCGCGGATCCACGGCTGGGCGGCGCACACGCCGTGCCCGGCGAAGAACGGCCGCGCGTCGACGAAGGTGCCCCCGGCCGCGGCCACCCGGCCGGCGATGACGCCGTTGAGCGTGTCGGCGGCCTGGTTGAGGATGGTGCGCTTGTAGCTGCTCATGGCGAGCAGGCCGCAGGAGCCGGTCTCGAACAGCCGCGGGTAGCCGAGCACCACCAGCCGGGCGTTCGGGGCCCGGTTGCGGATCGCGGTGTACGTGGCGTCGAGCCGGGCCGGCAGCGTGGCGGTGGTGAACGCCCTGGACTCGTTGACGGCGCTCTCGCAGCTGGAGGTGCTGCCGAAACGGCAACTGGTCATCACGTCGGCGAAGCCGGCGTCGTTGCCGCCGATGGTGATGGTGACCAGCGTGGTGCTGCTGCTGAGCTGGCCGACCTGGTTGTTCAGCACGTCGGCGGTCACCGCGCCGCCGCAGGCCGGGAACTTGAAGCTGGTGACCGAGTGGGCAGCGGCCCAGAGCGGGGCGTACGACTTCTGGCTGCGCAGGCAGGTGGACAGGTCGTACGGCGCGGCGCCGACGCCGGAGGAGTAGGAGTCGCCGAGGGCGACGTAGTTGACGGTGGCCGCGCGGGCGGCGCCAGGCAGGAGCACGGCGCCGAGCACGGCCGCCAGGACGGCGGCGAGCGCGGTGTGGACGCGACGGGACATGGCAGAACCTCCACGGGGCAGGGGTGGTGGAGCCCGTTGACCGCGCGCGTGGCCGAGGGATCGGTGCTGTTACTGGGCGGTAATGCTATCGAAACATTTGCCAAAATTGAATAGCAAAGATCAGCCGAACGGGAGCGATATGTTCACATCTGTCGATTAGGTTGGCGGTGACGACACCCGACGGAGGGAGTCCCACCGTGCGACGCGCACTCACCGCGGCCATCGCCGCCCTGACCCTCACCGCGGCCGGCACCACAGTGACCGGCGCACCCGGTCAGGCCGCACCCACCGGCTGGGGCCGGCCGCAGGTCGCGGCGGCCACTCCGACGCCCGGCAGCCCCGGCCTGGGCGACAGCTACTTCCCCGACTACGGCAACGGCGGCTACGACGTCGGCCACTACGACATCCGGCTGCGCTACGAGCCGGCCACCGACCGGCTCAGCGGCACCACCACGATCCTCGCCACCGCCACGAAGGACCTGTCCCGGTTCAACCTGGACTTCGCGCTCGACGTCGAGTCGGTACGGGTGAACGGGTGGGTCGCCGGCTTCGCCCGGGCCGGCGACCACGAGCTGGTGATCACCCCGGCCCGGCCGCTGACCACCGGCCAGCAGCTCACCGTCGTGGTGAAGTACGCCGGCGTGCCGTCGCAGACCACCGTCTACGGCTACACCGGCTGGACCCGTACCGCCGACGGGGCGCTCGCCGTCAACGAGCCCGAGTCGGCCTGGTGGTGGTACCCGAGCAACGACCACCCGAAGGACAAGGCCACCTGGGACGTCTCCGTCTCGGTGCCGACCGGCGTCGAGGTGGTCAGCAACGGCGTGCAGCCGCGCGACCCGCTGCCCGAGGCCGGCAACCGCACCCGGTGGAGCTGGCGCAGCGTCAAGCCCGGTGCCACGTACCAGGCGTTCCTGGCCATCGGCCAGTACGACATCGTCACCGACATCGCGCCGAACGGGCAGCCGGTGGTGAACGCGTACAGCACCACGCTCGGCGAGCGCCTGCCGGCCGCCCGGGCCAGCATCGAGCGCACCGCCGAGATCGTCGACTGGGAGAGCGGGCTGTTCGGCCCGTACCCGTTCGAGGCGCAGGGCGGCGTGGCCGGGCCGATCGACGGCATCGGCTTCGCGTTGGAGACGCAGACCCGCCCGGTGTACGGCCCCGGCTTCTGGCGGCGCGGCGCCAACCCGTACGTGGTGGTGCACGAGAACGCCCACCAGTGGTTCGGTGACTCGGTGTCGGTGGCGGACTGGCGGCACATCTGGCTCAACGAGGGCTTCGCCTCGTACGCCGAGTGGCTCTGGTCCGAGGAGCAGGGCGAGGGCACCGCGCAGGAGCTGTTCGACTTCACCTACGACAGCTACCCGGCCGATTCCGCGTTCTGGCAGGTGCTCCCCGGCGACCCGGGGGCCGCGCGGGTGTTCGACGACGCGGTCTACGACCGGGGCGCGATGGCGCTGCACCAGATCCGGCTCGCCGTCGGCGACGCCGCGTTCTTCCGTATCCTGCGCACCTGGACCGCCGACCGGCAGTACGGCAACGGCACCGTCACGCAGTTCCAGGCGCTCGCCGAGCAGATCTCCGGACGCGACCTCGACGCGGTGTTCACCACCTGGCTGTTCACGCCCGGCCGGCCCGTCGTGGCCGCCGCCGCGCGGAGCGGCGCCGCACCGGCGCAGCCGGCCTCCTGGACGAAGATCCGCGCGGCGCACGACCTGCTCGACCGCTGAGCGAGGCCGCCGCGCGGGCGGCGGATGTTAAGAAGGGCCCCCTCCTCTACCCGAGGCGTTAAGAGGGGGCCCTTCCTCTCATCTGGCGGCGAGCGGCTGGCGGGCCGGGTCGACCGGGGCGGGCAGGTCGCCCACCCCACCCAGGTACGTGTGGATCGCCGCCGCGGCGGCGCGTCCCTCGGCGATCGCCCAGACGATCAACGAAGCACCCCGGTGCATGTCACCGGCGACGAAGACGCCGTCGGCGGCCTGCCAGTCCGGACGGGCGTCGACAGCGCCCCGGCCGTTGCGGGTCACCCCGAACTGGGCCAGCAGCGGCTGCTCCTCGGTGCCCTCGAAGCCGATGGCGAGCAGCACCAGGTCGGCCGGGATCTCCCGCTCGGAGCCGGGCAGGGCTGTGACGATACGGCGACCGTCCACCTTCTCCACTGTCACCTCGGCGATGCGGACCGCGCGGACCTGGCCGGTGCCGTCGTCCACGAACTCCTGCACCGCCACCGCGAAGACGCGGTCGCCGCCCTCCTCGTGCGCCGGGTAGTTGCGCAACACCCACGGCCAGGTCGGCCACGGGTCACGGGCCGCGTCGCGCTCGGTCGGCGGCTGCGGGTAGAGGTCGAGCTGGTGTACGCCGGCCGCGCCCTGCCGGTGCGCCACGCCGAGGCAGTCCGCGGCGGTGTCGCCACCACCGATGATCACCACGTGCTTGCCGGCGGCGTCCATCGGCGTACCGTCCGGCAGGGTCGCCAGGGCGGGCCGCCCGTCCCCGGCGGCGGCGACCACCCGGTTCGCGGCGACCAGATGCGTCATCGCCTGGTGCACGCCGCGCAGCGCCCGGCCCGCCGTCTCCGGGGTGTCCCGGCCCTGCAACGCGCCACAGGCGAGCAGCACCGCGTCGTGCTCGGCGCGCAACTGCTCGGCGGTCACGTCGACGCCGACCTCGACGCCGGTCCGGAACCGCACACCCTCGGCGGTGAGCTGGGCCAGCCGCCTGTCGATGTGCTGCTTCTCCAGCTTGAAGTCGGGGATGCCGTAGCGGAGCAGGCCGCCGATCGCGTCGTCGCGCTCGTACACGGTGACCGTGTGACCGGCGCGCGCGAGCTGCTGCGCGGCGGCCAGCCCGGCCGGGCCGGAACCGACCACGGCGACCGACCGGCCGGTCGGGGCGGAGGCGGGCCGGGGGCGCAGGCCGTCGCGGGCCACCGCCGCGTCGGCGATCTCCACCTCGACCTGCTTGATCGTGACCGGCTGCTGGCCGCCCAGGCCGAGCACGCAGGCCGCCTCGCACGGCGCCGGGCAGAGCCGGCCGGTGAACTCGGGGAAGTTGTTGGTGGCGTGCAGCGACTCCACGGCGGCGTCCCAGTTGCCGGTGCGGACCAGGTCGTTCCAGTCCGGGATGCGGTTGCCCAGCGGGCAGCCGTCGTGGCAGAACGGGATGCCGCAGTCCATGCAGCGGGTGGCCTGCTCGCGGATCAGCTCCGCACCGGCCGGCGGGTAGACCTCCCGCCAGTCGGAGATGCGCACCGGCACCGGACGGCGGGCCGGCAGCCGCCGGTCGTAGCGCAGAAAACCGTTCGGGTCAGGCACGAGCCACCTCCTGGGCGACCACCCGGGGCGCGGGTGGCAAGGACGCGGCAGGCTGAGCCGGCGGGGCGGCTGTCGCCGCCAGTGCGCTCATCACCGCGTCGTCGACGTCTCGGCCGGCGGCTTCGGCGGCCCGCATGATCTCCATGACCCGGCGGTAGTCCCGGGGTACCACGGCGGTGAACTCCTCCACCGCCTGCGGCCAGCGCTTGAGCAGGTCCTCGGCGACCGCCGAGTCCGTCTCGGCGAAGTGCCGTTGGAGCAGCTCGTGCAGCCGTTCACGCTCCTCGTCGCGCAGCGGCGACAGGTCGACCAGCTCCGCGTTCACCAGCCGCTCGTCGAGCCGGTGCACGAACGCGGTGCCGCCGGACATGCCGGCGGCGAAGTTGCGCCCGGTCGGCCCGAGCACCACGACGGTGCCGCCGGTCATGTACTCGCAGCCGTGGTCGCCGAGTCCCTCGACCACCGCCACCGCGCCGGAGTTGCGCACCGCGAACCGCTCCCCCACCCGGCCGCGCAGGAACACCTCGCCGCCGGTGGCGCCGTACAGGATGGTGTTGCCGGCGATGATCTGGTCCTCGGCGCGGCGGCCCGGCGCGGCGTCCACGCCGACGAACGGCGCGGCGCCGTCCGGCCGGACCACGATCCGCCCGCCGGACAGTCCCTTGCCGACGTAGTCGTTGGCGTCGCCGTACAGGCGCAGCGTGACCCCGCGCGGCAGGAACGCGCCGAACGACTGGCCGGCGGTGCCGCGCAGCAGGAACTCGACGGTGTCGTCGGGCAGCCCGGCACCGCCGAAGCGGCGGGTCACCTCGCCGCCGAGCATCGCGCCGACGCTGCGGTGCTCGTTGCGCACCTCGACCTCGACCCGGACCGGGGTACGGTCGCGCAGCGCCGGCCCGGCCAGCTCGATGAGCCGGTTGTCCAGCGCCGCGTCGAGGCCGTGGTCCTGGGCGCGTACGCCCCGGCGGGCCGCGCCCTCGGGCAGCTCCGGCAGGTGCAACACGCGGCTCAGGTCCAGCCCGTGGCCCTTCCAGTGGTCGATCGCGCCGACCACGTCGAGCAGCTCGGTGTGGCCGATCGCCTCCTCGATGCTGCGGAAGCCCAGCTCGGCCAGGTAGCCGCGGACCTCCTCGGCGAGGAAGAGGAAGAAGTTCTCCACGAACTCGGGGCGGCCGGTGAAGCGCTCGCGCAGCACCGGGTTCTGGGTGGCGATGCCGACCGGACAGGTGTCCAGGTGACAGACGCGCATCATCACGCAGCCCTCGACGATCAGCGGCGCGGTGGCGAAGCCGAACTCCTCGGCGCCGAGCAGCGCCGCGACCAGCACGTCCCGGCCGGTCTTGAGCTGGCCGTCGACCTGCACTGTCACCCGGTCGCGCAGCTTGTTCAGCAGCAGCGTCTGCTGCGCCTCGGCCAGGCCCAGCTCCCACGGGGTGCCGGCGTGCTTGAGCGAGTTGAGCGGGGACGCGCCGGTGCCGCCGTCGTGCCCGGAGATCAGGATGACGTCGGCCTTGAGCTTGGCCACACCCGCCGCGACGGTGCCCACGCCCACCTCGCTGACCAGCTTGACGTGCACCCGGGCGGCCGGGTTGACGCACTTCAGGTCGTGGACGAGCTGGGCCAGGTCCTCGATGGAGTAGATGTCGTGGTGCGGCGGCGGGGAGATCAGGCCGACGCCGGGGGTGGCGTGCCGGGTCCGGGCGATCCACGGCCAGACCTTGTTGCCGGGCAGCTGCCCGCCCTCGCCGGGCTTCGCGCCCTGCGCCATCTTGATCTGCAGGTCGTCGGCGTTGACGAGGTATTCGCTGGTCACGCCGAACCGGCCGCTGGCGATCTGCTTGACCGCCGAGCGCCGCTCCGGATCGTGCAGCCGCTCGACGTCCTCGCCGCCCTCGCCGGTGTTGGACTTGCCGCCGAGCCGGTTCATCGCGATGGCGAGCGTCTCGTGCGCCTCCGCCGAGATCGACCCGTACGACATGGCGCCGGTGGCGAAGCGCTTGACGATCTCGGTGGCCGGCTCGACCTCGTCCAGGGGCACCGCCGGGCGTGCGCCGGTGCGCAGCGTGAACAGCCCGCGCAGTGAGCCCGCCTGCGCGGCCAGCTCGTCGACCTTGGCGGTGTACTGCCGGAACACGTCGTACTGGCGGCTGCGGGTGGCGTGCTGGAGCAGGAAGACGGTCTCCGGGTTGAACAGGTGCAGCTCGCCCTCGCGGCGCCACTGGTACTCGCCGCCGACCTCCAGCCGGTCGTCGCCCTGCGCGCCCGGGGCCGGCCAGGCCCGCGCGTGCCGGGCCGCGACCTCCGCGTGGATCTCGTTCAGGCCGATGCCGCCGATGGTGCTCGGCGTGCCGCGGAAGTATCTGTGGACAAGGCGGGTGTCCAGGCCGACGGCCTCGAAGACCTGCGCGCCGCAGTACGACGACACGGTCGAGATGCCCATCTTGGACATGATCTTCAGGACGCCCTTGCCGAGCGCCTTGACGTAGTTGCGGACCGCCTTCACCGGGTCCACGCCGGTCAACGCCCCGGTGGAGGTCATGTCCTCGACCGACTCGAAGGCCAGGTACGGGTTGACCGCCGCCGCGCCGTACCCGATCAGCACCGCCGCGTGGTGCACCTCGCGGCAGTCGCCGGACTCGACGATCAGCGCCACCTGGGTGCGGGTCTGCTCGCGGACCAGGTGCTGGTGCACCGCGGCGGTGAGCAGCAGCGACGGGATCGGCGCCAGGTCGGCGTTGGAGTCCCGGTCGGACAGCACCAGGATGCGCACGCCGTCCTCGATCGCCTCGGAGACGTGCCGGCAGATCTCGGTCAGCCGGGCCTTGATGCCGGCGCCGCCGTCGCGGATCCGGTACAGGCCGGACACCCGGACCGCCTTGAAGCCCGGCAGGTCGCCGTCCTCGTCGATGGACAGGATCTTGGCCAGCTCGTCGTTGTCGATCACCGGGTGGGGCAGCACGATCTGGCGGCAGCTCGCCGCACCCGGGTCCAGCAGGTTGCCCTCCGGCCCGATGGTGGACGCCAGGCTGGTCACCAGCTCCTCCCGGATGGCGTCCAGCGGCGGGTTGGTGACCTGGGCGAAGAGCTGATGGAAGTAGTCGTAGAGCAACCGCGGCCGGGTGGACAGCGGCGCGATCGGGGTGTCGGTGCCCATCGAGCCGATCGGCTCCGCGCCGCTGCGGGCCATCGGGCCGAGCAGGATCTTCATCTCCTCCTCGGTGTAGCCGAAGGTCTGCTGCCGGCGGCGTACCGAGTCGTGGGTGTAGACGGTGTGCTCGCGCGGCGGCAGGTCGTCCAGCTCGATCAGGCCGGCGTGCAGCCACTCCTGGTACGGCTGTGCGGCGGCCAGCTCGGTCTTGATCTCGTCGTCGGAGACGATCCGGCCGTTGACGGTGTCGACCAGGAACATCTTCCCGGGCTGGAGCCGGCCCTTGGCGACCACGGTGGCCGGGTCCAGGTCGAGCACGCCCGCCTCGCTGCCGAGCACCACCAGGCCGTCGGCGGTGTGCCACCAGCGGCCCGGGCGCAGGCCGTTGCGGTCCAGCACCGCGCCGACGATCTCGCCGTCGGTGAACGCGACCGACGCCGGGCCGTCCCACGGCTCCATCAGGCTGGCGTGGAAGCGGTAGAACGCGCGCTTGTCGGCGCGCATGTCCGGGTCGTTCTCCCACGCCTCGGGGATCATCATGAGCACCGCGTGCGGCAGGCTCCGCCCGGCCAGGTGCAGCAGTTCCAGCACCTCGTCGAAGTTGGCCGAGTCGGACGCCGCCGGCGTGCACACCGGGAAGACCCGGCGGATGTTGCCCGGAATGCTCGGACTCCGGAGCAGGGCCTCGCGGGCCTGCATCCAGTTGCGGTTGCCGCGGATCGTGTTGATCTCGCCGTTGTGCGCGATGAACCGGTACGGGTGCGCGAGCGGCCAGGACGGGAACGTGTTCGTGGAGAAGCGGGAGTGCACCAGCGCGATGGCGCTCTCCACCCGCTCGTCGGTCAGCTCCGGGTAGAACGCCGGGAGCTGGTCCGGGGTGAGCATGCCCTTGAACACCATCGTGCGGCCGGACAGCGACGGGAAGTACGCCGGCACGCCCCGCTCGGCGGTCTCCCGCTCGACCTGCTTGCGCAGGCAGAACGCCACCCGGTCCAGGTCGAGCCCGGACAGCGGGGAGCCGGCCGGACCGGCCGGCGAGTCGGTCAACCGGTGCGCGGCCAGGAAGAGCTGCCGGACCCGGGGCATCGCCGCGAGCGCGGTCTCCCCCAGGCCGGACGCGTCGGTCGGCACGTCCCGCCAGCCGAGCACGTCGGCGCCCTCGACGAGCGCGTACTTGTCGACCACCTGCCGGGCCCGGGCCTCGGCCGCGTCGTCGTCGGGCAGGAACACCAGGCCGGTGGCGTACTGGCCGGCCGGGGGCAGCGGGAAGTCGACGGTGGCGCGCAGGAACGCGTCCGGCACCTGGATCATGATGCCGGCGCCGTCGCCGGTGTTGTGCTCCGCGCCCCGGGCGCCCCGGTGGTCCAGCCGGCACAGCGCCCCGAGGCCGTTGGCGACGACCTGGTGCGAGCGCCGCCCGTGCAGGTCGGCCACGAAGGCCACGCCGCAGGCGTCGTGCTCGTACGCGGGGTCGTAGAGCCCGGTCGTCTGCGGGGCCGACTGCGGGCTGTGAGGGTACGGAAAGGCCACCGGGCCTCCTGTCGTCACTCAGGATGGATCATGATGGGGACGACGTCGGCCCTCTGCGGTTTATTGAGTCTACGTTAGGGCTTCCGACGCAAGGCCAGTTCAGATTGATCACACTTCCAGATGCTGGGACGTGTAGTCTCGCGCGGTGGATCTCGCACGCGCTGACGTACTCGCCCGGTTGGAGCGGTTCTACGACGCGGTGCCCCGCGACGGGGCGCGGACCGAGGAATACGGCGCCCTGGTGCTGTTCGTCCGGGACGGCGCCGGGTGGCCGTTCTACGCCCGCCCCCGCCTCGACGCCACCGAGCCGCCGACGCTCGCCGACGTGACAGCCGTCCGCGCCCGGCAGCAGGAGCTGGGCCTGCCGGAGACGTTCGAGTGGGTGCACGAGCACCAGCCGAACCTGCTCGCCGTGGCCCGCTCGGCCGGGCTCGGCGTGCTGGAGGCGCCGCTGATGCTGCTGGAGCCGGAGCGGCTGCCCGAGCCGGGGACGTTCAGTGACGTACCGGTGCGGGTGCTGGACCCCGGCGACCCCGGCTTCGCCGCGGACATCGCGCTGCGGCGGGCGGTCGCCGCTGTCGGCTTCGCCAACGGCGGCACCGCGCGCGGCGACGCCGGACCGGCCGAGCGGGACGCCGCCCTCGCCCAACTGGACGTGGCGGCGCTGGAGGAGGAGGCGACCCGGTTCGCCGACGGGCGGCGCATCTCGGTGCTCGCCGAGCTGCCCGAGGAGGGCGCGGTCGCCAGCGGGATGGCCATGCGGGTGGACGACGTGGCGGAGATCGCCGGCGTGGCCACGCTGCCGTCCGCCCGGCGCCGCGGACTGGGCGCGGTGGTGGCCGCCACGCTGGCGCGGGAACTGCTCGCCGCCGGCACCGCCCTGATCTTCCTGAGCGCCGGCAGCGAGGACATAGCCCGCGTCTACCTGCGGGTCGGGTTCCGCCGGGTCGGCACCGCCTGCATCGCCGAACCGGCCGCCGTCATCTGAGCGCCGGCGTGGCCCGCCCACCGGAGACCGGGCCGCGGGGGCCCGCCCTCCGCACCGAAGCGGGCCGCGTCAGGACGGCGGCTGCCAGGCGGCGGCCGCCGCGGCGGCCGTGTTGCGCAGTCGCGGGCTGATCGTGCCCAGTGCGGCGTCCCGGGCCCGCAGCGCCAGGCGTCCCCGGGCCTGCAGGACCGCCGACATCCGCCGGGTCTGCCGGACCATGGTGGCCGCGCGGGGGCGGCGCAACCTGTCGTACGCGGTCACCGCGTCCGGCAGCCGAGACTCCCGCAGCAGCCCGGCCAGCGTCGCCGCGTCCTCGAACGCCAGGCAGGCGCCCTGCCCGAGGTGCGGCGGCATGGCATGCGCGGCGTCGCCGAGCAGCACCACGCCGCCCGGGCCGGCCGGAAAGCCGTACGCCTTGGGCAGCGGGCGCAGCTCGCGGATCTCCTGCTGGACCACGTCCTCCGGGTCGGTCGCCTCCAGCAGCGTGCCGATCGGCGCGGGCCAGCCCGCGAACCAGCGCTTGAGCAGCGCGAGCTGGGTCTCCGGCGGCTCCGGGCGGGGCGCGCCGGCCGCGGTGGCGACCCAGTAGACGCCGCCCCGGCGGGACGCGCCAGCGGCGCCCCGCTCGCCGAGCGAGGCGGCCAGGAAGCGGTATCCGGCGCCGAGCGTCTCGCCGTGCACCGGCTGGTCGTCCGGCAATTGGGGAGCCCGGTACCAGGGGATGACCGCCCGCCAGGCGGCGCACCCCGAGCTGACCACAGCGGTCTCCGGGGCGAGGTGCCGGCGGATCTCGCTGTCGGCGCCGTCGGCGGCCACCACCAGGTCCGCCTCGTAGGTGTGCCGGCCGTCGCCCACCGCGGGTCGCTCACCGGAGGCCGCCCGCACCGTCCGCACCGTCACGCCGGTGCGCAGCTCGACCCGTTCGCCCAGGCCGGCGATGAGCGCGTCGTGCAGATCCTCCCGGTGCACCACCACCGGCATCCGCTCGGCCGGCGTGGACCGGGGCTGCACCAGCCAGTGGCCGTCCGGGCGGCGCACGCCACCGTCGGGCAGCGGGGTGGCGATCGCGTCCAGCCCGTCGCCCAGCCCGAGGGCGCGCAGCGCGCGTACCCCGTTGGGCCAGAGCACCACGGCGGTCGGCTCCGGGCGGAACCGGTCGGCGTGTTCGAGCAGCGTGACCTGCCAGCCCGACCGGGCCAGCACACCAGCCGCCGCCATTCCACCGAGGCCGGCGCCGACCACCACCGCGCTGCGCATGACTCCCCCGCTCAGCTGTCCCGGTCCGCCGGACGCCCGCCGGCATCGGCGCGGCCGGCGTTCGTGCGTTCCGGGCTCCCGCCGGCGTCGTCCGCGCTCCCGCCGGCGTCGTCCGCGCTCCGGGTGACGTCCTCGTTCTTCGCGCGTCCGGCGTCGTCAGTGACGTCGGTGACGTCGTCGGCCTTCGTGACGTCGTCCGGGGCTTCCGGGCGTTCGTCGTCGCCCTCCGGATCCGCCGGGGGCAGCACGCCGGTCTCCCGGTACGCGTCGAACTGTTCCTCGGTCACCACCCGATAGCCCTCGGGCACGGCCGGCTGCGCGGCGGCCTCCCGGGCGGAGAGGTCGACCTGGGACACGTCGCCGGCCGGGACGGTCACGGGGGCGGGCTCGCCCACCGGCACCAGGTATTCGCGGGGCCCGCGGACCCGGACGAAGTAGGCGAGCGCGCCGAGGAAGACGAGCACGGCGGTCCAGACGTTGAGCCGGACGCCGAGGATCAGGTTCGCCTCGTCGGTGCGCATCAGCTCGATCCAGAACCGGCCCACCGTGTAGCCCATCACGTAGAGCGCGAACGCCCGGCCGCGCCCGAGCCGCAGCTTGCGGTCGAGGACCAGCACCAGCGCGGCGACACCGACGTTCCACAGCGCCTCGTAGAGGAACGCCGGGTGGTAGAGCCCCGGCTGGAGCACCGGGTTGCCGGCGTCGTCACGCAGCGCATGACCCGGATTGTCCGGGTCCATCACGTGCACCTCCAGGCCCCACGGCAGCGTGGTCCGCCCGCCGTACAGCTCGTTGTTGAACCAGTTGCCCAGGCGGCCGACGGCCTGCGCCAGCGGCAGCCCCGGCGCCAGCGCGTCGGCGATGACGGTGAACGGGATGCCGAGTTGCCGGGCGGCGAGCCACGCACCGACCGCGCCACCGGCCACCGCGCCCCAGATGCCGAGCCCGCCCTCCCAGATGTAGAGCGCCTTGATCGGCTCACCACCGGCGCCGAAGTATTTCTCCGGCGAGGTGATCACGTGGTAGATCCGCGCGCCGATGATGCCCGCCGGCACGGCCCAGACGGCGATGTCGAGCACCGCGCCCGGCGCCACACCGCGACGGCGCAGCCGGTACTCGGTGACCACGCAGGCCACCACGATGCCGAGGATGATGCAGAGCGCGTACGCCCGGATCGGAACCGGACCGAGCTGCCAGACGGCGGTGCTGGGGCTGGGCATGGCCGCCAGTGGGGTCATCGGGGCGAGGGTCACGGGTGCACACGGTACCGGTGCGGACCGTGTGCGCGGCACCCCGGGCCGCCTGCCACGCGGGTCGGCATCTTCTGCTTCGCCCGGGTCACCGGACGGGGGCGCGGACTCCCTCGGCCAACTCGGCGCTGAGCTTGCGCAGGGCCGTCAGGCCGGCGGCCTGGTCCGGGGCGTCCAGCACGCAGCGGACCAGGGCGCTGCCCACGATCACCGCGTCGGCGTACCCGGCGACGGTGGCGGCCTGCGCGCCGGTGCCCACGCCCAGCCCCACCCCGACCGGGATGTCGGTGACCTCGCGCAGCCGGGAGACCAGCACCGGGGCCGCCTCGGAGGTCTGCGCGCGGGCGCCGGTGACGCCCATGATCGCCGTGGCGTAGACGAAGCCGCGGCAGTGCCCGGCCGTCATCCGCAGCCGCGCGTCGGTCGAGGACGGGGAGACCAGGAACGTCCGGTCCAGACCGTGCGCGTCGGAGGCGGCCAGCCACTCGGCGGCCTCGTCCGGGATCAGGTCCGGCGTGATCAGGCCGGTGCCACCGGCGGCGGCCATGTCGCGGGCGAACGCGTCCACGCCGTACTGCTCGATCGGGTTCCAGTAGGTCATGGTGACCACGCTCGCCCCGGTCGCGGCGACCGCCTCGACGACGCGCAGCGCGTCGGCGACGCGGACGCCGCCGGCGAGCGCGATGTCGCTGGCCTTCTGGATGACCGGGCCGTCCATCACCGGGTCGGAGTACGGGATCTCCACCTCGATGACGTCCACGCCCGCCTCGACCATGGCCCTCATGGCGGCGATGCTGCCCTCGACGGTCGGGAAGCCGGCCGGCATGCAGCCGACCAGGACGGCCCGTCCGTCCGCCCGCGCCTTGTCGAAGGCGACCCCGATGCGGCTCACGCTGTCACTCCTTGTCGAGGATGCCGAAGTACGCGCCGGCGGTGTGCACGTCCTTGTCGCCCCGGCCGGACAGGTTGACCACGATCAACGGTTCCCGGCCCAGCTCCTCGGCGAGCCGGGGGGCGATGGCGCGGGCGCCCGCGAGGGCGTGCGCGCTCTCGATCGCCGGGATGACGCCCTCGGTGCGGCACAGCAGCTCGAACGCGGCCATCGCGTCCGCGTCGTCGACCGGCAGGTAGGTGGCCCGGCCGGTGTCGTGCAGCCAGGCGTGCTCCGGCCCGACGCCCGGGTAGTCCAGGCCGGCCGAGATCGAGTGCGACTCGATGGTCTGCCCGTCGGCGTCCTGCAGGACGTACGTGCGGGTGCCGTGCAGCACGCCGGACGAGCCGCCGGTGATGCTGGCGGCGTGCCGGCCGCTGTCGACGCCCTCGCCGCCGGCTTCGAAGCCGTAGAGGCGGACCCCGGCGTCCGGCACGAACGCGTGGAAGATGCCCAGCGCGTTGGAGCCGCCGCCGACACACGCCGCGACCGCGTCCGGCAGCGTGCCGGTCAGGTCCAGGCACTGCTGGCGGGCCTCCACGCCGATGCCGCGCACGAAGTCGCGGACCATCTCCGGGAACGGGTGCGGGCCGGCGGCGGTGCCGATCAGGTAGTGGGTCTCCTCGACGTTGGCGACCCAGTCCCGCATCGCCTCGTTCATCGCGTCCTTGAGCGTGCGCGAGCCGGCGGTCACCGGGACGACAGTGGCGCCGAGCATCCGCATCCGGGCCACGTTCAGCGCCTGCCGCTCGGTGTCCACCTGGCCCATGTAGACGACGCATTCCAGGTCGAACAGCGCGGCGGCGGTGGCGGTGGCGACGCCGTGCTGGCCGGCGCCGGTCTCCGCGATGACCCGCCGCTTGCCCATCCGCTTGGTGAGCAGCGCCTGGCCCAGCACGTTGCGGACCTTGTGCGCGCCGGTGTGGTTGAGGTCCTCCCGCTTGAGCAGGACCCGCGCGCCGATCTGCGCGGAGAACCGCCGGGCCTCGTACAGCAGCGAGGGCGTGCCCGCGTAGTCGCGCAGCAGCGCGTCGAACTCGGCGAGGAACCCCTCGTCGCCCATCGCCTTGCGGTATGCCGCGTCCAGCTCGTCGAGCGCGGCGACGAGCGCCTCGGGGACGAACCGGCCGCCGAACCGGCCGAAGTGACCGGCGGCGTCGGGGACCTGGCCGGCTGCGGGTGCGGCGCTCATCGCGGGCGTCCTCTCGGATCGGGTGGCCCGGCGGCTCAGCGCACCGGGCGGGGCGTGGCCGGGTGGTTACCGGCGTTCACCAGCTCGGCGACCGCTTCGCGCGGGCTCTTCTGGGTGACCAGGCCCTCGCCCACCAGCACGGCGTCGGCGCCGGCGGAGGCGTACCGGATCAGGTCGTGCGGACCGCGCACCCCGGACTCGGCGATCTTGACGACGCTGCTGGGCAGGCCGGGCGCGATCCGCTCGAACACCGAGCGGTCGACCTCGAGCGTGCGCAGGTCGCGTGCGTTCACGCCGATCACCCGCGCGCCGGCCTCCAGGGCGCGGTCCGCCTCCTCCTCGGTGTGCACCTCGACCAGCGCGGTCATGCCCAGCGACTCGATCCGCTCCAGCAGGCCGACCAGCGCGTTCTGCTCCAGCGCGGCGACGATCAGCAGCACCATGTCGGCGCCGTGCGCGCGCGCCTCGTGCACCTGGTAGCTGGAGACCACGAAGTCCTTGCGCAGCACCGGCACGTTCACCGCGGCCCGCACCGCCGCCAGGTCGTCGAGCGACCCGCCGAACCAGCGGCCCTCGGTCAGCACGCTGATCGCCCGCGCGCCACCTGCCGCGTAGTCACCGGCCAGGTCCGCCGGGTCGGCGATCTCGGCCAGCCGCCCCTTGGACGGCGACGAGCGCTTCACCTCGGCGATCACGGCCACGCCGGGCCGGCGCAGGGCCGCGTACGCGTCGAGCGGTGGTGGCGCGGCGGCGGCCAGCTCACGGATCCGCTCCAGCGGAATCTGCTCCTGGCGCCGGGCCACGTCCTCGCGCACGCCGGCCAGGATCTCGTCGAGCACCCCTGCGGACGGCGCCGCTCCGGCGTCGTCCCCCTCCGCGTGCGCATGCTCAGCAGTCACCAACGGACTCCCCTCTCCGGGCGTCATGGGCCGATGCTAGGGGGCGCCACCTGGCGACGAGTGCCGGGGGTATGGCGCACCTCACGACATGGGCTGTGGCATGATGGCCGACTTGCGGTGAACACCATGTCACGCAGCGCCACCGATGGCATCGACCGTCACCCATCCCTATCTCACCACGATCGTTCCGGGCCCGCAGGACGGGCTCCGGCGGGCGGCTGTGACCAAGGTCAAGGACCTCCGGCCCTGCCCAGGTCGTACCCGGTGCCACACCGTTGACCTGTGCTTCACGACGGCGAAACGTGTGCCCGGAAGCATCGTCGTCGGGCACACTCGACGCCGGCGGCTGCCGACCGTCGCAAACGATCTCGTGTGGGGTGACCATGAGCGCCAACGGGCCGACCCAGGGCATCGACTTGACCACCATCTCCCGTACCGTCGCCTCCCTCGCCGTCGGCGTGGTGGAGACGCTGGAGCGCGCGGTGGCCGGTGACGGCCGGATGCGCACCGCCCGGGGCAACGCCTGGGAGGCGGTCTGCGCCGACCGGGCCCGCGCCGAACAGCGCCGCGAGCTGGAGCGGCTGGTGGCCGAGCTGACCGCCGCGCGCGCCGCGGCCCGGCGGCGCCGCGACGCCCGCGAGGCGCAGCCGGTCAGCTGACCGTCGGGTCCTCGCCCCGGTCCAGCGCGTCCCACGCGTCCCGGGTGCCGCGCTCGACCGCCGGACGGCCGGGCTCGTCCGCCCGGGCGGGCCGCCGCTCGTACCGGGCGCCCATCGCCGGCCAGCCGTCGCCGCGCAGCGCGGTGAACGCGCCGCCGGCCGCCAGGGCCAGGCCGCCGGCCAGCACCAGCGCCGGCCACTGCCGGCTCACCCCGGCCTCGGTCAGGCCGATCCCGCCGCCGACCGCCACCGCCACGCCGATTCCGGCCAGCAGGACACCCAGCAGGCGGCGCAGCCGCCCCCGGGTGGCGAGCACCGCGCCACCGCCGGCGAGTCCGACGTACGTCAGCGCCAGCACCCAGGGCAGCAGGTCCGTGCCGGTGCGCTCGGCCCGCCCGGACGGCAGCGACCCCCGGGCGGTCACCTCGACCGACCAGGTCCGGGTCACCGCCCAGCAGGCCAGGCCCGCGCCGGCCAGGCAGAGCAGCACCGCGTACGCCAGTTCGCGCCGGCCGCGGGCCGGCGGCGCGATGGCGCCGGGCGCGCTCACCGGGCCGCCCGCAGGGTCTCGGCGGCCGCGATGGCGGCGAGGACGGCGGCGGCCTTGCTCCGCGTCTCCCGGTCCTCGGCAGCGGGGTCGGAATCGGCCACGATGCCGGCCCCGGCCTGCACGTAGGCGCGGCCGTCGCGGATCAGCGCGGTACGGATCGCGATGGCCATGTCCAGGTCGCCGCCGAAGGCGAAGTAGCCGACGGTGCCGCCGTAGACGCCGCGCCGGACCGGCTCCAGCTCCTCGATGATCTCCATGGCACGCACCTTGGGCGCCCCGCTGAGCGTCCCGGCGGGGAACGTCGCGGCCAGCGCGTCGAACGCGGTGCGGTCGTCGCGCAGCTCGCCGACGACTGTGGAGACGATGTGCATGACGTGGCTGTAGCGCTCGATGGTGGCGAACTCGGGCACCTCGACGGTGCCCGGCCGGCACACCCGGCCCAGGTCGTTGCGGCCCAGGTCGACGAGCATCACGTGCTCGGCGCGTTCCTTGGGGTCGGCGAGCAGTTCGGCGGCGAGCCGGGCGTCGCCGTCCGGGGAGCCGCCGCGCGGCCGGGTGCCGGCGATCGGGTGCAGCAGCGCCCGCCGCCGCCCGTCCGGGCCGGCGCTGACCTTCAGGTGCGCCTCCGGAGACGAGCCGACGATGTCGAAGCCGTCGAAGCGCAGCAGGTACATGTACGGACTGGGGTTCGTGGTGCGCAGCACCCGGTAGACGTCGAGCGGGTCGGCGTCGGTGGGGCGCTCGAAGCGCTGGCTGAGCACGATCTGGAAGCACTCGCCGGCCCGGATCGCCTCCTTGGCCGTCTCCACCGCCTTCGGGTAGCCGCCCTCGGGGGTGCGGCTGACCACCTCGCCGACGCCGGGCCGGCCGACCGTCGAGACCATGGGCGGAATCGGTCGGGACAGCGCTGAGGTCATCGCGTCCAGGCGGCCGACGGCGTGGTGGTACGCGGCCTCGACCCGCTCGGCCCGGCCGGGGGTGTCCAGCGGCGGCAGCACCGCGTTGGCGACCAGGATCGCCGATCCCTCGTAGTGGTCCAGGACCACCAGGTCGGTCGCGAGCATCATGCCCAGCTCGGGCACGTCCAGCTCGTCCTCGGTCAGCTCGGGCAGGCGCTCGAAGCGGCGCACCAGGTCGTACGCGAGGTAGCCGACCAGGCCGCCGGTCAGCGGCGGCATGTCACCGGCGGGGTCGAAGGCCGGCCCGGCGAGCGCCGCGACCGACTCGCGCAGCACGGTGACCGGGTCGCCGGAGGTGGGCACGCCGGCCGGCGGCGTGCCGGTCCAGCTCGCGGCGCCGTCGCGCTCGGTGAGCGTGGCGCTGCTGCGTACGCCGATGAACGAGTAGCGCGACCAGGCCGTGCCGGCCGAGCCGACGCCCTGTTCGGCGGACTCCAGCAGGAACGTGCCGGGACCGCCGGCCAGCTTGCGGTAGACGCCGACCGGCGTCTCCGCGTCGGCGAGCAGCCGCCGGGTCACCGGCACGACCCGCCAGCGGGCGGCCAGGTCGGCGAAGGTGGACCGGTCCGGATGGACGGTGCCGTCGGTCACGGGGTCGCCTCCGGGGAGCTGACCGGCAGCTCGGTGAAAAAGCAGGTGCGCTGCCCGGTGTGGCAGGCCGCGCCGACCTGCTCCACGCCGACCAGCAGCGCGTCGCCGTCGCAGTCCAGCGCGACCGAGCGCACGTACTGGTGGTTGCCCGAGGTGGTGCCCTTGACCCAGTACTCGCCGCGGCTGCGCGACCAGTAGGTGGCCCGCCCGGTGGTGAGCGTGCGGTGCAGCGCCTCGTCGTCCATCCAGGCGACCATCAGCACCTCGCCCGAGTCGTGGGCGCGGACCACGGCGGCGACCAGGCCGTCCGGGGTGCGGCGGAGCTTCGCGGCGATGGCCGGGTCGAGCCGGGACGGGCGGGCCGGTCCGGGAGCGGGGGCGCCGGTCAGCGGCGCGTCAGGGGCGGGCACGGTTGACCATTCTCCCGCACGCGGCCCGGGCCGCGCCGACGTGTCCCGGGAGACGGGCCACTCGCACCCCCGGCAGAGGCGTTCAGCCGGATTCCTCCTCGGCCCGGCGGTACGCGTCGATCTTGTATTCGAGCACCTTCAGGTCCTCCGACAGCTCGGCCATCCGGGCGAGCACCCGGGCCCGGTGCGCCTCGAACAGCGCCCGTCGCGCGCCGAGCGTGCTGTCCCCGTGCCGGGCCAGCTCGGCGTAGCGGCGCATGTCGCGCACCGGCATCCCGGTGCGCCGCAGCCGGGTGAGCAGGAACAGCCAGTTGACGTCGGACTCGGTGTAGCGCCGGCGGCCGGACGAGTCCCGCCCGACGCGGCCCACCAGGCCCTCCTGCTCGTACCAGCGCAGCGTGTAGGTGGTCAGGCCGACCCGTTCCGCCGCCTCACCCACGGTGAGGCTCATCTCCCGCGTGCTGATGTCCACGCCCTCCAGGCTTCCAGTTCGAGCACGCTCGAAGTCAAGTCCCTCATTGCCGTGGACGCGGAATTCACCTACCGTTGAGTTCAACGGATGATGAATTGACGGAGGCGAGCATGGACGACGCGGTGTCGGTCCGCGAGCTGGTGGTCGACCGGGGCGGGCGGCGGGTGCTGCACGGCATCACCTGCGCGGTGCCCCGGGGCAGCGTCACCGGGCTGCTCGGGCCCAGCGGCAGCGGCAAGACCACGCTGATGCGCGCGGTGGTCGGCGTGCAGACCATCGGCGCCGGCGCCGTGGAGGTGCTCGGCCGCCCGGCCGGCTCGGCCGAGCTTCGCCGCCGGGTGGGCTACCTGACCCAGGCGCCGAGCGTCTACGCCGACCTGACGGTGCGGGAGAACGCCCGCTACTTCGCGGTGCTCCAGGGCCGGGGCCGCGCCGAGGCCGACCGCGCGGTCGCCGACGTCGGCCTGGCCACCGCCGCCGGCCAGCTCGTCGGCACGCTCTCCGGCGGCCAGCGCAGCCGCGCCTCGCTGGCCTGCGCGCTCGTCGGCGAACCGGAGCTGGTCGTCCTCGACGAACCCACCGTCGGCCAGGACCCGGTGCTGCGGGCCGACCTGTGGGCCCGGTTCCACGCCATGGCCGCGAACGGCACCACGCTGCTGGTCTCCAGCCACGTGATGGACGAGGCCGCCCGCTGCGACCGGCTGCTGCTGATCCGCGAGGGCCGGCTGATCGCCGACGACACCCCGGCGGCGGTCCGCGCCGCCACCGGGACCGACGACCTGGAGGAGGCGTTCCTGCGCCTGATCCGCGACGCCGAGGGAGAGGCGCGATGAACGGACGGATCCTGGCCGCCACCACCGGGCGCATCCTGCGCCAGCTCCGGCACGACCGGCGGACCGTGGCGCTGCTCGTGGTGGTGCCGTCGGTGCTTCTCACGCTCGTCTACTTCATGTACGTCGACCAGCCCGCCCCGCCCGGCGCGCCCGGCACGTTCGACCGGGTGGCCCTGATCATGCTGGGCTTCTTCCCGTTCATCATCATGTTCCTGGTGACCAGCATCGCCATGCTCCGCGAGCGCACCACCGGCACGCTGGAGCGCCTGCTCACCACGCCGCTGGGAAAGCTCGACCTGCTGTTCGGGTACGGCATCGCGTTCGGCCTGGCCGGGGTGCTCCAGTCGACTGTGGCATCGGTGGTCGCGTACCAGGTGTTCGGTCTGGAGACCGCGGGCAGCGCGTGGCTGGTCGTGCTGATCGCCGGGGTGAACGCGGTGCTCGCGGTGGCGCTCGGGCTGTTCTGCTCGGCGTTCGCCCGCACCGAGTTCCAGGCGGTCCAGTTCATGCCGGTGGTGGTGGCCCCGCAACTGCTGCTGTGCGGCCTGTTCGTGCCGCGCGGCGAGATGGCCGGCTGGCTCCAGGCGGTCAGCGACGCGCTGCCGCTGTCGTACGCGGTCGAGGCGTTGCAGGAGGTCGGCGCGCACGCCGAGCCGACCGGGACGATGTGGCGGGACGTGGCGATCGTGGCCGGCGCGGCGGTGGCGGCGCTGGTGCTGGCCGCCGCGACGCTGCGCCGGCGCAGCGGGTGAACGCGCGGCGCACCGGGCGGCGGCCCGGCAACCCGGACACCCGCGAGGCCATCCTCGCCGCGGCACGGGAGGCGTTCGCCGAGCGCGGCTTCGACGCCGCGTCGATCCGGGCCATCGCCACCGCGTCCGGCGTGGACCCGGCGCTCGTGCACCACTACTTCGGCGGCAAGGAGGAGCTGTTCCGGGCCGCGACGGCGTTCCCGGCCGACCCGGGGCGGCTGCTGCCGGCGGTGCTGGCGGGCGACCCGGACGGCGTCGGCGAGCGGCTGGTCCGGGTGTTCCTGCAGGTCTGGGACTCCCCCGCCGGCAGCGCCGGGGTGGCGCTGCTGCGTTCGGCGGTGAGCAACGACTGGACCGCCCGGCTGCTGCGCGAATTCCTGGTCACGCAGGTGCTGCGCCGGGTGCTCGACCATCTCGACGCCGACCCGGCGCAGCGCGCGCTGCGCGGCGGGCTGGTCGCCACCCAGCTCGCCGGGCTGGCCATGATGCGGTACGTGCTCCGCCTCGACGCGGTGGCCACCGCCGAGCCGGCGACGCTGGTGGCCGCCGTCGGCCCGACGGTCCAGCGTTACCTCACCGGCGACCTGACCTGACGGACCCGCCAGGATCAGCGGGTCTGCTCAAGCCAGGACGCGTACAACAGCGCGTACACCGAGTCCGGGTCGCGGACCAGCTCCTCGTGCGGGCCGCGCTGCACGATCCGGCCCCGGTCCACCACGATCACCTCGTCGGCGGCCTGCGCGGTGGACAGCCGGTGCGCGATGGCGAGTGTGGTCCGGCCCCGGGTCACCGCGTCGAGCGTCCGCTGCAGGCGGACCTCGGTGGCCGGGTCGACGGCGCTCGTCGCCTCGTCCAGCACCAGGAGGTCCGGGTCCGCGACGTACGCCCGGGCCAGCGCCACGAGCTGCCGCTCGCCGACGCTCAGTGCCTCCCCGCGCTCACCGACCGGCGTGTCCAGCCCGGACGGCAGCCCGTCCAGCCAGTCGGACAGGCCCAGCTCGGTGAAGGCGGTGGTGAGCCGCTCGTCGGTCAGGTCCGGGCGGGCGAAGCGGACGTTCTCCCCGACCGTGGCGTCGAACAGGAAGCCGTCCTGCGGCACCATCACCACCCGGGAGCGCAGCGAGTCGAAGCGCACCTGGCGCAGGTCCACCCCGGAGAGCAGCACCGCGCCCTCGGTGGGGTCCATCAGCCGGGTGAGCAGCTTGGCGAACGTGGTCTTGCCGCTTCCGGTCTCGCCCACCACCGCCACCCGGCTCTTGGCCGGGATGTCCAGCGTCACGCCGTGCAGCACCGGCGGCCCGCCCGGATAGGCGAACGTCACACCGGCGAACCGGGCGTCCAGCGGCCCGGACGGCAGCTCCCGACCCTGCTCGCCCGGGTCGGCCACGTCCGGGGAGACGTCCAGCACGTCGAGCACCCGGCGCCAGCCGGCGATCGCGTTCTGCGCCTCGTTCAGCACCTCGGTGGCGATCTGCACCGGCTGGATGAACAGCGTGACCAGGAACAGGAACGCGGTGAGCTGGCCGACCGTCAGCGTGCCGTCGACGCCGAGGCTGACCCCGACCACCACCACGCCGGCCAGCGCCAGCCCGGCGGCCAGCTCCCCCACCGAGCTGCCCATGATGCTGATCCGGATGGCCCGCTGCTGGGCCACCCGCTGCCCGTCGATGGCCGTGTCCAGCCGCCGCGCGGTGCGCCCGGCGACGCCGTACGCCCGGATCACCGGGGCGCCCACCACGCTCTCGCCGATCGCGCCGAGGAGTGTGCCGGTGCGCTGCCGCACCAGCCCGTACGCCCCGGCGAGGCGGCTCTGCAACCGCCGGATCACCAGCACCGCGGGCGCGAACGCGACGAGCACCACGAGCGTCAACTGCCAGGAGTACGCGAGCATCACGACGGTGGTGACCAGCAACTGGCCCAGGTTGACGATCAGGATCACGCCGCCCCACTGGAGGAACTGGGTGATCTGGTCGACGTCGCTGGTGACCCGGGAGACCAGCGAACCGCGCCGCTCGGACTGCTGGTGCAGCATGGACAGGTCGTGCACGTGCCGGAACGCCCGGGTGCGCACCCCGGCCAGCGCGGTCTCGCTCACCGTGAACAGCCGGCGCATCATGAGGTAGCCGCACGCGGTGGTGATCACCAGCACCCCGGCGGTGATCGCCACGGTGAGTGAGATGACGTTCAGGTCGGGGCCGCCGACGATGCCGTGGTCGATGCCGCGCTGCACCGCCACCGGCACGGCCACCCGGCCGACCATGTAGACCAGCGCCAGCGCCAGCGTGCCGGCGAGTCCGGTGCGCAGCTCCGGAGAGAGTGCCAGCCCACGCCGCAGCGTCTGCCAGGTGGTCTCGGTGGCCTCGGCGTTCTCCCCCGTGGTCGTGCTCACCGGTCCACCTCCAGGCCCGAGGTCATCGGCGTGACCTCGTCGTACGTCCGATTCTGCTCGCGTTCCTGCTCGGCCTGCTCGTACGCGGTGACCAGGTCGGCGTAGCCGGGCACGCCGGCCAGCAGCTCGGTGTGGGTGCCGCGCGCCACCACCCGGCCCTGCTCCACGTAGATCACCTCGTCGGCGAGCGCGATCGTCGCCCGGCGGTACGCCACCACCAGGATGGACGCCGGGGCGCCGCCGTCTGTCGGCGCGCGCAGACCGGCCAGGATGGCCGCCTCGACCCGTGGGTCGACGGCGCTCGTGGCGTCGTCGAGCACCAGCAGCCGGGGCCGCCCGGCGAGCGCCCGGGCCAGCGTCAGCCGTTGACGCTGTCCGCCGGACAGCGACGTGCCCCGCTCACCGACCATGGTGTCCAGCCCGTCCGGCAGCGCGGCCACGAAGCCGTCCGCCTCGGCCAGCCGCAGCGCCGCCCACACCTCGTCGTCGCCGATACCGGCCCGGTCCAGCGCGATGTTGGCCCGGACCGTGTCGTCGAAGACGAACGGCACCTGCGCCACGAGCGCCACCGTCTCGGCCAGCGACGCGGCGGCCAGCTCCCGCACGTCCACGCCGTCCAGCGTCACCCGCCCGGCGCCCGGGTCGACCAGGCGCACGGCCAGCGAGGTGATCGTGGACTTGCCCGCGCCGGTGGGGCCGACCAGGGCGACCGTCTTCCCGGCCGGCACGGTGAACGTCACCTCGCCGAGCACCTGGGCACCGGGCAGGTGCGCCTCTGCCGGCTCGTACGCGAAGTGCACGTCGTCGAAGGCGAGCGTGGCCGGTTCCCGGGTGGCCGGGTCGAGCGTCCTCGTGCCGTACGGCATCTCGCCGGTCGCGTCCAGCACCCGGCGGACCCGGTCCCATCCGGCGACGCTGCGCGGCAGCTCGGCCAGCACCCAGCCGATGGCGCGGACCGGGAAGGCCAGCACGGTGAACAGGAACGCGACGCTGACCAGCTCGGTCACCGTGATCGCGCCCTGCCGCAGCCGCACCGCGCCGACCACCAGCACGGCGAGCGTGCCGAGGCTGGGCAGCGTCTCCAGCATCGGGTCGAACACGCCCCGCAGCCGGCCGACCGAGATCAGCGCGTCGCGCAGCTCACCGGCGCGGGAGGCGAAGCGGGCCGTCTCCTGGGCCTCCCGGCCCATCGTCTTGACCACCAGCGCGCCGTCGAAGCTCTCGTGGGCGATGCCGCTGACCTCGGCCCGCAACCGCTGCGCCCGGGCCTGCCGGGGCGCCATCCGGCGGGAGTAGACCACGTTGAGCGCGAACAGCGCGGGGAACACCGTCAGGCCGACCAGGGCCAGCGCCCAGTCGGTGAAGAACAGCGAGGCCACCGCGCCGACGAGCATCACCAGCGTGCCGACCGCGAACGGCATGGGCGCGATCGGGTACCAGGCGGCCTCGACGTCGGAGTTGGCGTTGGACAGCAGCGTGCCGGTGGAGTTGCGGTGGTGCCAGGCCAGCGGCAGTTCCAGGTAGCGGCGGGTGACCCGGCGGCGGTAGGCGGCTTGGAGGCGGTACTGCATGTAGCCGGCGCCGAGGCGGCGGCCGAAGATGCCGACGACCCGCAGCACGCTGATGCCGAACAGTGCGGTCGCGGCCAGCGCCAGCGCCCCGCCCGCCACCTCGCCGCGCTCCACGGCCGGCACGACCACCTCGCCGATCACCGCGCCGACCACGTACGCGCTCGCGATCACCAGGAGGCCGAACAGCACGCTGCCGCTGACCGCGACCGCGAAGATCCGCGGCTGTTCCCGGATGGCCCGGCCGAGCACCCGTATCCCTCTGCCGAGCACGTCCCGACTTGTCCCGCTCGCCACGCTCTCCCCCGCCGTAAGCCGCAGTTTTCTCCCCCATCCTTACCGCTCCTCGGCGCTCGCGCCGACCCGGCCGGGGTATGTCCGCCGTCACGTTCGCACAGAGCTGGGCGGACGGCGGCTGGATCGGTTGCGCGGCGTGGTCCGGCCGGGCGTGGCGCGCCGATCGGCCGGGACGGGCCTACGATCAGGGGATGCCGCGGTACGCCCGAGCGGAGCGCGACGCGCTCGCCGACCTGATGCTGGAACTGGGACCGGACGCACCGACTGTCAATGAGGGGTGGACCACCCGTGACCTGGCGGCGCACCTGCTGGTGCGGGAGCGCCGGCCGGACGCGGCCGGCGGCATCCTGCTGCCCCCGCTGCGCGCCTACGGCGAGTCGGTCCGCAAGCGGATCGCCGCCGGGCCGTACGCCGACCTGATCGCCCGGGTACGCCGTCCCCCGGTATGGAGCCCGGTGAGCAACCCCCTCACCGACGAGCTCGCCAACGGGATGGAGTTCTTCATCCACCACGAGGACGTGCGACGGGCGCAGCCGGGCTGGCACCCGCGCGACCTGCCGGCCGGGCAGCAGGCGGTGCTGTGGAAGCACGCGTCCCTGCTGGCCCGGATGGCGCTGCGGCGGTTCCCGGCCGAGGTGCTGGTGCAGGCGCCGGGGCACGGCGAACTGCGGGCCGGCGGTGGCGGCGAACGGCTGCGGGTGGTGGGCGCGCCGGGCGAGCTGGTGCTGTTCCTCACCGGACGGCAGCGGGTGGCCCGGGTGCAGGTGGACGGCCCGGCCGGGAGCGCCGAGCGGCTGCGTACCGCCGAACTGGGCCTGTGACCGGAGTGCGGTGACCGTTCACCCACCGACAGTCGAAAGTGGACGCCGATACATCGGCAGCCGTCACGCCCTCCCTGGCCGCGTACGCGGAGCGGGACGCGGCACCGAGCGCCCGCGCCGACGAGGGGACGCGGGCCCTCCGGGACACCCGCCGCGACCGGGTCCGGGCCACCGACGACTGGCCCCGTGCCGCCGGCCGGTACGCCTGAGTCGCTTCCAGCACGCGGGACCGGGGACTACCCGGCCGATCAGGGCTAGCCGCTGGCCGGGTGCAGGCAATACCCTTCGGTAACCGCAGACCGACGTGACCCCCGTCACGTCCCTCCACCCCTGAAGGCGGCTACAGCGATGGCTCTCGATGTACCGTACCGTTCCGTACCCGACATGTTCCTCAAGCGCGTGGCGGACTCCCCCGACCGGCACGCCTTCGCCCACCCCGCACCCGACGACTCGGGCCCGGTCTGGCTGACGTGGGAGCAGGTCGGGCAGCGCGCCAAGGCGATCGCCGCCGGGCTGCACGGGCTCGGTGTCGGCCTGGAGAACCCGGTGGCGATCCTGGCCAACACGCGCCTGGAGTGGGTGCTCGCCGACTTCGGCATCATGTGCGCCGGTGGTGCCACCACCACCGTCTACCCCACCACCGAGCCCGAGGACGCGGTCTACATCATCGCCGACTCCGGCTCGAGGGTGCTGTTCGCGGAGAACCCGGCCCAGGCGGCGAAGATCGCCGGGGCGGACCTGCCCGCGCTGACCCACGTGGTGCTCTTCGACGGCGCCCCCGACCCGGCGGCGCCCGTTCCGCAGCTCACCCTGGCCGAGCTGGAGGAGCGCGGCGCCGCGGCGCTGAGCGCCGAGCCCGACCTGATCGACACGCTGGTCGCCGGCATCGGCCCGGACCACCTGGCCACGCTCATCTACACCTCGGGCACCACCGGCCGCCCGAAGGGCGTGGAGCTGCTGCACGGCGGCTGGTGCTGGGAGGGCGTGGCGCAGGCCGACCTGGGCCTGCTGCGCGTCGACGACCTGCAATACCTCTGGCTGCCGCTGTCGCACTCCTTCGGCAAGACGCTGCTCTGCGGCGCCACCCACGTCGGCCTGCCCACGTACGTCGACGGCCGGGTGGACAAGCTCGTCGACCTGCTGGGCGTGGTGCAGCCGACGCTCATGTGCGGCGCGCCCCGGGTCTTCGAGAAGGTCTACAACAAGGCGGTCACCACCGCGCAGGGCGCGGGCGGTGCGAAGGCCAAGATCTTCGCCTGGGGCGTCGGGGTCGGCAAGGAGAAGGTCGCGCTGGAGCAGGCCGGCAAGCCGGTCCCGGCCGGGCTGCGGATGAAGTACGCGCTGGCCGAGAAGCTCGTGTTCAGCAAGCTCCAGGCCCGGCTCGGCGGCCAGATGCGGGTGCTGGTCTCCGGCGCGGCGCCGCTGAGCAAGGAGATCGCCACCTTCTTCGCCGCCGCCAACCTGCCCATCTCCGAGGGCTACGGGCTGACCGAGACCAGCGCCGGCGCGTTCGTGAACCCGCCCGACGGGCTGAAGATCGGCAGCGTGGGCCGGGCCATGGGCGACCTGGAGTGCCGGATCGACACCGACGGTGAGGTCCTGCTGCGCGGCAAGCCGATCATGCGCGGCTACCACAACCTGCCGGAGGAGACCGCCGCCGCGTTCACCGAGGACGGCTTCTTCCGCACCGGCGACATCGGCACGCTCGACGCCGACGGCTACCTGCGCATCACCGACCGGAAGAAGGACCTGGTCAAGACGTCCGGCGGCAAGTACGTCGCGCCGTCGCACATCGAGGGCATGTTCAAGGCGGTGTGCCCGTACACCTCGCAGGCGGTGGTGATCGGGCAGGCGCGCAACTACTGCACCATGCTCGTCACGCTCGACCCGGACGCGATCAAGGGCTGGGCCGCCGGCACCCCGCTGGAGGGCAGCGACTACACCACGATCGTCACCTCGCCGCAGGCGCGGGAGATGGTCGAGGGACACGTGGCCGAGCTGAACGCCAGGCTCAACCGCTGGGAGACGATCAAGAAGGTGACGATCCTCCCCCGTGACCTGACCATCGAGGACGGCGAGGTCACGCCGTCGCTGAAGATCAAGCGCCGCAGTGTGGAGACGAACTTCTCCTCCGAGATCGACAAGATGTACGAGGGCACGCTCGCCGAGCTGTAGCCCGCACCGTCACCCGGTCGCGCCGGCCGTGCCCCACCGTCCCGGGGCACGGCCGCGCCGGTCACAGGTGTTCCTGGCGCCAGTGGCTCTGCTCGGCCTCGGCGGCGACCTGCTCCTCCAGCGCGAGCCGGCGCACCCGGCCCCGGCGCCCACCCTCGCCCCGGGTCTCCCAGGCGATGCCGGCGCCGGTGAGCACCGCCAGCACGACGAGCGCGTTCAGCTCGTGGAGCCGGGCGACGGCCGGTACGGCGGCGACGAGCACCAGCACTGTCACCAGCAGCGGCATCCGCACCCGGCGCTCCGCCAGCCACCAGCACGCGGCGAGGCTGAGCAGGTAGAGCCCGATGCCACCGAACAGGATCCCGCCCCAGAAGGTCCCCAGTGGCGGGCCCCACTCGGGCGTCGCCGGTGAGGCGGCCTCGGCCAGCAGGTCCTTGAGCCCGAGGGCGAACAGGATGATCCCGGCGACCATCGGCAGGTGCAGGAACGTGTAGGCGGTGCGCGCCAGCCGCAGTCGCGCGTCCCGGTCCCGGGCCTGGTGCAGCGCCTGTTCCAGCGCGAACGCGAGCGTGTCGAAGTACGCCCACCACAGTGCCGCCACGATCACCACGCCGAGCAGCGCGGCGACCGCCACCGGGCCGGTGAGCGGCAGTCCGCGCTTCGGACCGAGTCCGAGCGCGATGATCGACTCGCCGAGCGCGACGAGCACGATCAACGCGTGCCGCTCCGCCCAGTGCCCGGCCGAGAGCACCACCCACCACTGGTGGCCCAGGATCGTCCCGGCGAGGTACTCGACCAGCAGCGCCACGGTCCAGAGCGCCAGCTGCAGCCCCACCGCGAACCGCTCCTGCGACAGCCGCCCGGGCAGGGTGCCGGCGACGACCAGCAGCACCGTGGCCACGGTCGGGGCCAGGAAGCGTATCCGCAGCCCTCGGCGCCGGGCCGGGTCGGCGCGGTCGGCCCAGGCGAAGACGGTGAGCTGGGCGGTCCGGATCACGAAGTAGCACCCGGCGAAGACCAGCGGCCCGGGCAGCCAGTCCCCGCGGGTGGCGAACGCGCTGGGCGTACTGAGCACGAGGAGGAACGTCGCCGCGACGGTGACGACGCCGACCAGCGGCAGCAGTCCCTGGTCGGCGCGGAACGCGTTGCCCATCCGGGCGAAGCCGGTCCACGACCACCAGAGCAGCGCCAGCACCAGCATGAAGCGGTAGAGGTTGACCGGCGTGAGCTCCGAGGCGGTGAGCGTGGTGACGCTCAGGAACGCGAAGACGAAGACCAGGTCGTAGAAGAGTTCAAGCCGGGTCGTGCGGGAGCCCGGCGCGCTGCGCCGCACCGTCCACGGCCGGCGGACTCCCCTCCCGTTCCCCACCCGCGCAGTCTGCGGGCAGCGGCCCCCCGGAGCCGGGGTTCGGACCTTTCACCACCGGATCGGGCGGACCGGGTCAGGCGATGACGCTCGGCTCCCGCCACTGCGGGCGGCTGGTGCGGTCCAGGTCGTAACGGACCGCGGCGAGCCGCCCGACCGCCTCCACCAGCTCACCGGCGGGCAGGGTGAAGGGCAGCCGCAGGAAGCGCTCCAGCGTCCCGTCCAGGCCGAAGCGGGGTCCGGGCGCCAGTCGTACGCCGACCTCCTCGGCCGCACGGGCCAGCGCGCTGGAGATCGGGCCGTCCATCTCGGCCCAGAGCGTGACGCCGCCGCCGGGCACCCGCACCCGCCAGTCGGGCAGGCGCTCGGCGAGCGCCGCGACCAGGGCGTCGCGCTGTGCGACGAGCTGGGCCCGGCGGGCGGCGACGATGGCCTGCGCCTCGGTGAGCAGGTGCACGGCGACGAGTTGGTCGAGCACCGGGCTGGCCATGTCGACCCCGACCCGGGCCGCGGCCAGCCGCTGCACCTGGGGCGCGGAGGCGCGTACCCACCCGATCCGCAGCCCACCCCAGTAGGGCTTGCTCATGCCGCCGATGCTGATCACCCGGGAGTGCCTGTCGAAGACCGCCACCGGTGGCGGCAGCGTGGTGTCGTCGAGCGGCAGGTCGACGAAGGACTCGTCGACCACCAGGTCGGTGCCGGCCGCGTGGGCCGTGCCGACCAGCCGCTCGCGCAGGTCGGCCGCCATCAGGTGGCCGGTCGGGTTCTGGAACTCGGGGATGACGTACGCGAGCTTCGGCCGGGTCTGCCGCAGGCTGCCCAGCAGCAGTTCGGCGTCCCAGCCCTCGTCGGACAGGCCGTGCGTGGCGATCCTGGCCCGCCGGGCGGAGAGCGCGGCCAGCGCGTTGGGGTAGGTGGGCGACTCGACGAGCACCGCGCCGCCGGGCGACAGGGCCAGCCGCAGCACCAGGTCCAGCGCGTGCTGGGTGCCGTTGGTGACCATGATCTGCTCCGGGCTGGTGGGCAGGCCCCGTTCGGTGTACCCGCGGGCCACCGCCTCGCGCAGCTCGATGATGCCGGTCGGGTGGTAGCCGGCGCCGCTGAGGTAGCGGGGCAGGTCCTCGGCCGCGGCCCGGGCGGCGGGGACGAGCTGCGGGGGCGCGGACAGCGCGGCCACCCCGAGGTCGATCATGTCGCGGTCGTCGAGCGGCGTCCACAGCCCGGTGCTGGCCACCCGGTGCCCGCCGGGCAGCATGGTCCAGCTGCCCGCGCCCCGGCGGCTGGCCAGGTGGCCGCTCTCCCGCAGTTCCCGGTACGCGGCGGTGACGGTGGTCCGGCTGATCCGCAGCGCCTCGGCCAGTTCCCGCTCGGCCGGCAGGCGTACCCCGAGGGGGAGCCGCCCGTCGGCGAGCAACCCGCGGACGGCGCCGGCGAGCGCGGCGTAGTCAGGGCTGCGCCGGCGGCCCGGCAGCGCGTGCCACTGACCGAGGAGTCGCGCCAATTGGGCGCCGCGCACCTGACTGGTCATGCCACACCCCCGAAATTGGCACCCTTGATGACCATGATTGGCACCTAGGGTGGCATGCGTGGCACAGCTTGGCAATCTCCGGCACCGGCCGGCACGACGGCTCACCCAGCTCTACGCCGGGCTGGTCCTCTACGGCCTGAGCATGGCGCTGATGATCCGCTCGGAGCTGGGGCTGGACCCGTGGGACGTGTTCCACCAGGGGCTGGCCCGGCAGACCGGCCTGTCCTTCGGGACCGTCACCATCGCGGTCGGCGCCCTCGTGCTGCTGCTCTGGATCCCGCTGCGGCAGCGACCCGGCCTCGGCACGGTCAGCAACGTCGTGGTGATCGGGCTGGTCGTCGACGCCACCCTGGCCGTGCTGCCGCCCGAGGAGGGCATGCCGGCCCGCGTCGCGCTGCTCGTCGCCGGGATCGTCGCCAACGGCGCCGCGACCGGGCTCTACCTCGGCGCCGGGCTCGGTCCGGGGCCGCGCGACGGCCTGATGACCGGCTTCGTCGCCCGCCGTCCCCGCTTCTCGGTCCGGCTGGTCCGCACCGGAATCGAGGTCACCGTGCTGGGCCTCGGCTGGCTGCTCGGCGGCACCGTCGGTCTCGGCACCGTGGCGTACGCGCTGACCATCGGCCCGCTGGCCCAGTTCTTCATCCCGGTCTTCGCGCTGCCGCCGCGGCCGGTGGATGGCGCCTACGCTACGTGACCGACGCCGGGCCGACCGCCACGGACCGGGACGCCGCACAACGCGTTGAGCTGCGGCGACACACAAGCGGGAAACCAGGTGTTTCCTCCGCCGTCGAGGCCGGGCATCATTCCTGCATGGGGGAGAACGGATGGCGTTGGAGCGACGCCTGGATCTTCGTCGCGTTGGTCATCGCCAGTGGCGCCGGCCGGCACCGACGGGCCGCCGCGACACGCAGGCCGGAGGGTGTCCGGCTGGCCGACATCCTCTCCACCGCCGACCACCTCAACCAGGCGATCCCGGAACGGCACGAGGTGGAGGGTGCGGTCCGGCGGCTGGTCGGCGCGGGTCTGGTCAGCGTCGCCGACGGCTGGTTCCGGGTCACCCCCGACGGTGAGCGGCTCTGGCGCACCCGGCCCAGCGCCGGGCTCGGCACCACCGTGGACACGGTGCAGGGCGTGCTGACCCGGCGGCACCCGCCCGCCGAGTCCGAGTGGCACCTCGACGAGGACGACCACGCCGCCGCCGTGCAGGAGTATGTGGTCCGGTCGATCCCGATGCCGCGCCGCTCCCCCGAGGAGCACTCCGGCCGGTAAGGGACCGCCGCCTCAGCGCACCGGGTGCCCGGCGCCGCGCAGCGCGTCCTTGACCTCGCCGACGGTGAGCTCGCCGAAGTGGAAGACGCTCGCCGCGAGCACCGCGTCCGCACCCGCGCCGATGGCCGGCGGGAAGTGGGCCACCTCGCCCGCGCCGCCGCTGGCGATCACCGGCACGTCGACCACCTCGCGAACCGCCTGGATCAGCGGCAGGTCGAACCCGGCCTTGGTGCCGTCGGCGTCCATCGAGTTGAGCAGGATCTCGCCCGCACCCAGCTCGGCGCCGCGCGCCGCCCACTCGACCGCGTCCAGGCCGGTGCCCCGCCGCCCGCCGTGCGTGGTCACCTCGAAGCCGCTCGGCGTCGTGCCGTCCGGTGCGCGGCGCACGTCCAGCGAGAGCACCAGCACCTGCCGGCCGAACCGGTCGGCGATCTCGGCGATCAGCTCCGGACGGGCGATGGCGGCGGTGTTCACGCCGACCTTGTCCGCCCCGGCACGCAACAGCGTGTCGACGTCGGCGACCTGGCGGACACCACCGCCCACGGTGAGCGGGATGAAGACCGACTCGGCGGTACGCCGTACCACGTCGAGCATGGTGCCCCGGTCGCTGGACGAGGCGGTGACGTCGAGGAAGGTCAGCTCGTCCGCGCCGGCCCGGTCGTACGCCGCCGCCAGCTCCACCGGGTCGCCGGCGTCGCGCAGGTCGAGGAAGTTGACCCCCTTGACCACGCGCCCGGCGTCCACGTCCAGACACGGGATGACCCGTACCGCCACCGTCATGCCCCGAGCCTAACGAACGCGCGGGCGGTGGCGACCCGCCGGTGAGGCCGGTCACCACCGCCCGAAGCGGTGTGCGTTCGCGCCGGTCAGAGACGGACCAGCATCTTGCCGAGGTTCTCGCCGCGCAGCAGGCCGAGGAACGCCTCGGGCGCCTGCTCGATGCCGTCGACGATCGTCTCGTCGTACGACAGCCGGCCCTCGCGCAGCCAGCCCGCCACCTCCCGCACGAACTGCTCCCGCAGGTGACCGTGGTCACTGACCAGGAAGCCACGCAGCGTCAGCCGCTTGCCGATGACCAGCGCCAGGTTGCGCGGCGCGGCGGGCGGCTCGGTGGCGTTGTACTGCGCGATCATGCCGCAGACGGCGGCCCGGCCGTGCAGGTTCATCGCCCCGATCGCCGCCTCCAGGTGCTCGCCGCCGACGTTGTCGAAGTACACGTCGACGCCGTCCGGGGCGGCGGCCTTGAGCTGCTTGGACACCGGCCCGTCGTGGTAGTCGAAGGCCGCGTCGAAGCCGAGCGCGGCGAGCCGTTCCACCTTCGCCGCCGAACCGGCGCTGCCGATCACCCGGCCGGCGCCGCGCAGCTTCGCGATCTGGCCGACCATGCTGCCCACCGCGCCGGCCGCGCCGGAGACGAACACGGTCTCCCCCGGCTTCATCGCGGCCACGTCGAGCAGCCCGGCGTACGCGGTCAGCCCGGTCATGCCGAGCACGCTCAGGTGCGCGGTGACCGGCGCCAGGCCGGGATCGACCTTGCGTACGCCCTTGGCGTCCACGAGCGCGTACTCGCGCCAGCCGAGCCCGTGCAGCACCGTGTCACCGGGCTTGACGCCCTCGGCCTCACCGGCGACGACCTCACCGATCGCGCCGCCGTCCAGCGGAGCGTCGAGCGCGAACGGCGGCACATACGACTTGACGTCGTTCATCCGCCCGCGCATGTACGGGTCGACGGACATGAACCGGTTGCGGACCACCACCTGTCCCGGGCCCGGCGTCGGCACCTCGGTGGTGACCAGCCGGAAGTTCTCCGCGGTCGGCCAGCCGTCCGGCCGGGACGCCAGGTGGATCTCCCGGTTGACGCTCGCCTCACTCACTGGGCCTCCTCGGTTCGCACTGCGGGGCTCCGCTGCGCTGCACTCCTCGTACTCACAGGGCCTCGCGGACCGTGCGGGTCACCTCGACGTTGCCACGGGTCGCGTTGGAGTAGGGGCAGACCTGGTGGGCCGCGTCGACGAGCTGCTCGGCGGCCGAGCGCTCGACCGCGGGCAGGTCCACCACGAGCGTCACGGCGAGGCCGTAGCCGCCGCTGCCGTTCGGCCCGATGCCCACCTCGGCCTCGACGACGGAGCCGGAGACGTCCGCCTTGGCCTGGCGGGCCACCACGCGCAGCGCGGAGTGGAAGCAGGCCGCGTAGCCGGCGGCGAAGAGCTGCTCCGGGTTGGCCGCGCCGCCGGCGCCGCCCATCTCCTTCGGTACGGCCAGGTCCAGCTCGACCGTGCCGTCGGAGGTCCGGACGTGACCGTCGCGGCCGTCGCCGGTGGCGCGGGCGGAGGCGGTGTAGAGCACCTGCATGTCACTGCTCCTTCTGTCGGTGGATCGTCTCGGTGACCCGGGTGAGGATGCCGTGGAGGGAGACCAGTTCGGCCTCGGTGAGCCCGGTCGCGGCGGCCACCCGCCGTGGCACGTCACCCATCCGCTCCCGCAGCGTCCGGCCCCGATCGGTGAGCCCCACCTCGACCCGGCGCTCATCTGCCGCCGAGCGGGTTCGCACCACCAGACCGGCCGCCTCCAGCCGCTTGAGCAGCGGGGAGAGGGTGCCGGAGTCGAGCCGGAGCTGACCGCCGAGCTCGGAGACCGTGGGGGCGTCGTCGTCGCGCTCCCAGAGCACCAGCAGCACCAGGTACTGCGGGTAGGTCAAGCCGTGCTCGTCGAGGATGGGCCGGTAGACGTCGGTCAGGGCGCGCGACGCCGCGTAGAGCGCGAAGCACACCTGCCGGCGCAGTACCAGATCATCGGTCACGCCTGGAACCGTAGCGCGCAATTAAGTTGTGCACAACTCATATGGCGGGCGGGCACCGACGAAGCCCGCCGCAGCGCAGCGGCGCGGTCAGCGGTCCGGGAGGTACGCCTCCAGCTCGACCTCGACCAGCAGGCCCGGGTCGATCAGCCCGGCCACCACCACCATCGTGGCCACCGGGCGCACCGGGCCGAACACCGCGTTGTGCGCCCGGCCCACCTCGTCGGCATAGATCCGGTCCGTCACGTACATCCGGGTCCGCACCACGTCACCCGGCCCGGCGCCGACCTCGGCCAGCGCGTCCAGACCGATCCGGATCGCCTGCGCGGTCTGCGCCGCCGCGTCACCGGCGTGCGCGACCCGGCCGTCCACCGTGGAGGTGCAGCCGGCGGTGATCGCGAGCGCACCGGCCCGCACCACCCGGGAGTAGCCGTACAGCGCCTCCCACGGGCCGCCCGAGCCGAGCCGGGTCACCACCCCGGGGTCGGCCGGCGGCTCGGTCGTCACGCGCCGGCCCGCAGCGTCGCCAGTGCCTCGGCGACGGTGAACGCGCCCGCGTAGAGCGCCTTGCCGGCGATCACGCCCTCCACGCCCACCGGCTCCAGCGTGGCCAGCGCCCGCAGGTCGTCCAGCGTGGACACGCCACCGGAGGCGATCACCGGGGCGTCGGTGCGGGCGCACACCTCGCGCAGCAGGTCCAGGTTCGGCCCGCGCATGGTGCCGTCCTTGGTGATGTCGGTGACCACGTAGCGCGCCGCGCCCGCGGCGTCGAGCCGGGCCAGCACCTCGTAGAGGTCACCGCCGTCGCGGGTCCAGCCGCGCGCCGACAGGGTACGGCCGCGCACGTCCAACCCGATCGCCACCCGGTCGCCGTACTCGCCGCAGATCCGGTCGCACCACTGCGGGTCCTCCAGCGCGGCGGTGCCGATGTTGACCCGGGCCGCCCCGGTGCCCAGCGCCGCCCGCAGCGACTCGTCGTCGCGGATCCCGCCGGACAGCTCCACCTTCACGTCCAGCTTGCCGACCACCTCGGCGAGCAGCGCGGCGTTGGAGCCCCGCCCGAACGCGGCGTCCAGGTCGACCAGGTGGATCCACTCCGCGCCGTCGGACTGCCAGGCCAGAGCCGCGTCCAGCGGGTCGCCGTACGCGGTCTCGCTACCGGCGGCGCCCTGCACGAGCCGGACGGCCTGGCCGTCGGCGACATCCACGGCGGGCAACAGGGTGAGGCTCAACGCATCTCTCCTCGGGTCCTCAACGACGGTCCAGTGCGATCACCACGATCGCGGGCAGGACCAGCAACAACAACACGACCAGCACCAGCCGCAGCGCGAGGTCGTCCACCAGACTCCAGATGGCGACCACCGCTGCCGCGGTGAGCACCAGGATCGTCGCCCGCTCGCGGCGGGTGTGCCGGCGCAGCCGGCCGGTACGCCCGCGCCGCAGCGACGGCGTCAGCCGGCGTACCAGAGAACGACGCCGCTCCCGGCGCGCCGACCGGCGGGCGCGGACGGCGCGCGCCCGCTCCTGCTCGGCCTCGCGCGCCGCCCGGCGGCGGGCCCGCTCCTTGCTCACGCCGACGCCCGCGGGCCGACGCCCGCGGCCGGTGCGCTCACAGCGTGCCGAGCCAGTTGCGCAGCAGCGCGGCGCCGGCGTCGGCCGACTTCTCCGGGTGGAACTGCGCGGCCGACAGCGGCCCCCGCTCCACCGCCGCGACAAAGTCCGCGCCGTGGTGCGCTGTCGTCACCGTCGCGCCCGCCTCGGCCAGCGCCGCCGGGTCGGTCACCCCGTAGGAGTGGACGAAGTAGAACCGGGTGCCCTCCGGCAGCCCGGCGAACAGCGCCGAGCCGGCCGGCGGCTGCACGGTGTTCCAGCCCATGTGCGGCAGCCGCCGCGCGGGCAGCCGGGTCACGCCCCCGGGCAGCAGCCCGAGCCCTTTGGTGACCACGCCGTGCTCCTCGCCGTGCCCGAAGAGGATCTGCATGCCGACGCAGATGCCCAGCACCGGCCGCCCGGCGGCGACCCGGTCGGCGATGACCGGCCCGGCGCCCGACGCCTCGATCCCGGCCATGCACGCGGCGAACGCGCCGACGCCCGGCACCACCAGGCCGTCGGCCGACGCGGCGGCGTCCAGGTCGTCGGTCACGGTCACGTCGGCGCCGGCGCGCGCCACCGCGCGCTCGGCCGAGCGCAGGTTGCCCGAGCCGTAGTCGAGCACCACCACCCGTGCCATCAGCTCTCCCCCGGCAGCAGCCAGAGCACCCCGGCGGCGGTGGCCAGCACCGCCAGCAGGCCGGTGATCACCACGGCGGCGCGGGGAGCGCCCTGCTTGAGCAGCGACCACGTCCCGCCGAGCAACAGGCCGGCCACGATCAACAGAAGTGTGGGCAGCACCTTCATCAGAACCGCCCTTCATTCGCGACTGCGGGACTCCGCTGCGCTGCGTTCCTCGCGCTCATCAGAGGGCGCCCTTCGTGGACGGCACCACGCCCGCGTTGCGCGGGTCGAGCGCGGTGGCCTCGCGCAGCGCGCGGGAGACGGCCTTGAACTGCGCCTCGACCACGTGGTGCGCGTCCGGGTGGCCGCCGGGGCGGGCCGCGCGCAGCACGTCCACGTGCAGCGTGATCCGGGCCGACTGGCCGAACGACTCCCAGATGTGCCGGGTCATGCTCGTCGGGTAGACCGGCCCGATGTACGGGGCCAGCGCCGGCTCGTCGTGCACCACGTACGGGCGGCCGGACAGGTCGACGGCGGCCCGGACCAGCACCTCGTCCATCGGGACGGTCGCCGATCCGTACCGCCGGATGCCGGCCTTGTCGCCCAGCGCCCGGTCGAACGCGGCGCCCAGCGCGAGCGCCGTGTCCTCCATCGTGTGGTGCGCGTCGATCTCCAGGTCGCCGACGGTGTGCACGGTCAGGTCGAAGCCCCCGTGCCGGGCGATCTGGTTGAGCATGTGGTCGTAGAAGCCGACGCCGGTCTCGATGTCCGCCTTGCCGGTGCCGTCGAGGTCGATCTCGACGAGCACCTTCGTCTCGTTTGTGACCCGCTCGATCCGGGCGATCCGGCTCATGAAACTCTCTCCATCGCGGTGAGGAAGGCGTCGGTCTCGGTCGGGGTGCCGGCGGTGACGCGCAGCCAGCCGGGCAGGCCGACGTCGCGCACCAGCACGCCGGCATCGAGCAGGGTACGCCAGGCCACCGCCTGGTCCCCCTCGACGGCGAACAGCACGAAGTTGGCGTCGCTGTCGGCCACCCGGTGGCCCCGGGCGCGCAGCTCGGCGACGATCCGGTCCCGCTGCGCCATGATCGCGGTCACGGTGCCGAGCAGGGCGTCCCGGTGCGCCAGCGCCGCGCGGGCCGCGGCCTGGGTGAGCGCGGACAGGTGGTACGGCAGCCGGACCAGTTGCACCGCGTCCACCACCGCCGGGTCGGCGGCCAGGTAGCCGAGCCGGCCCCCGGCGAAGCCGAACGCCTTGCTCATGGTGCGGGTCACCACCAGCCGAGGGTGGCCGGGCAGCACGGCGAGGGCACTGACCGTGCCGGGACGGGCGAACTCGGCGTACGCCTCGTCCACGATCACCATGCCGGGCGCCTCGTCCAGCACGGCGGCGACCACCGCCGGGTCGAGCGCGGTGCCGGTCGGGTTGTTCGGCGAGCAGAGGAACACCACGTCCGGCCGGTGCTCGCGGACCTGGGCCACCGCCTGGTCGGCGGTGAGCCCGAAGTCCTCGCCGCGCCGGCCGGGCACCCACCGGGTGCCGGTGCCGAGCGCCAGCAGCGGGTGCATCGAGTACGCCGGGGTGAAGCCGAGCGCGGTGCGCCCGGGACCGCCGAACGCCTGGAGCAGTTGCTGCTGGATCTCGTTGGAGCCGTTCGCCGCCCACACGTGGTCGGCGGTGAGCCCGTGGCCGAGGTAGGCGGCCAGGTCGGCGCGCAGGGCCACCGCGTCCCGGTCCGGGTAGCGGTTGAGGTCGCGCAGCTCGGCGGCGACCGCCTTGCCGATCGCCTCGACCACCGGCTCGGGCACCGGGTAGGAGTTCTCGTTGGTGTTCAGCCGCACCGGCACGTCGAGCTGCGGCGCCCCGTACGGCGTACGCCCGCGCAGGTCGTCGCGGATCGGCAGGTCGTCGAGCGTGGTCACGACGCGCCGCCCTCGCCGAACCGGACGCTGACCGCCTGGCCGTGCGCCGGCAGGTCCTCCACCGTCGCCAGCGTCACCACGTGCGGCGCCACGTCGCGCAGCGCGTCGCGGGTGTATTCGACCAGGTGCACGCCGCGCAGGAACGACTGCACCGACAGCCCCGAGGAGTGCCGCGCGCAGCCACCGGTGGGTAGCACGTGGTTGGAGCCCGCGCAGTAGTCGCCGAGCGACACCGGCGACCAGGCGCCCACGAACACCGCCCCGGCGTTGCGGACCCGCAGCGCCCACTCGCGGGCGTTCTCGGTCTGGATCTCCAGGTGCTCGGCCGCGTACGCGTCGACCACGCGCAGCCCGGCCTCCAGATCGTCGACCAGGACCACGCCGCTCTGCTCGCCGCGCAGCGCGGTGCCGATCCGCTCGGCGTGCTTGGCCGCCGGCGCCTGCCGGGCCAGCTCCGCGTCGACCGCGTCGGCCAGCGCGGTCGACGGGGTGACCAGCACGCTCGCCGCGAGAGGGTCGTGCTCGGCCTGGCTGATCAGGTCCGCGGCGACGTGCGCCGGGTCGGCGGTGTCGTCGGCCAGGATCGCGATCTCGGTCGGGCCGGCCTCGGCGTCGATGCCGACCACGCCGCGCAGCAGCCGCTTCGCGGCGGTGACCCAGATGTTGCCCGGACCGGTGATCATGTCGACCGGCTCGCAGCGCTCGTCCCCGGCCGGGTCGACGCTCGCGCCGTAGGCGAGCATGGCGACCGCCTGGGCGCCGCCGACCGCGTACACCTCGTCCACGCCGAGCAGCGCGCACGCGGCGAGGACCCGCCGGTCGGGCAGGCCGTCGTTGTCCTTCTGCGGCGGGCTCACCACGACCAGCGAGCGCACCCCGGCCGCCTGGGCCGGCACCACGTTCATCACCACCGTCGACGGGTACATGGCCAGGCCGCCCGGGACGTAGAGGCCGACCCGGTCGACCGGCACCCACCGCTCGGTCACCGTGCCGCCGGGCACGACTGTCGTGGTGTGGTCGGTACGGCGCTGGTCGGCGTGCACCTTGCGGGCCCGGGTGATCGACTCCAGCAGCGCGGCGCGTACCTGCGGGTCCAGCTCGGCCTCGGCGGCGCGGATCGTCTCGACCGGCACCCGCAGCCGCTCCGGGGAGACGCCGTCGAACCGTTCGCTGGCTTCCCGGACCGCCGGGTACCCATGGTCCCGGACCGCCTCCACGAGCGGGCGGATCCGCTCGACCGCCACGGAGACGTCGAGCTGGGCACGGGGCAGCAGGCGGCGCGGGTCACGGACCCCGCCGCGCAGGTCGATCCGATTCAACACGCCTGCGAGTCTAGGCCGCCGCCGGCGCCGCCGGCCGGGCCCGCCCGCACGCCGGGACGGTGAGCCGGGACACGCGCGGGCGGGCGCGTTGGCGATACGCTCGATCACGTGAGCGCACGGCTGCCGGTGTTCCCGCTCGGGACCGTCCTCTTCCCCGGGCTGGTCCTTCCGCTGCACATCTTCGAGGAGCGCTACAAGGCGCTGGTGCGCCACCTCGTCGGGCTGCCCGAGGACGCGCCACGCGAGTTCGGCGTGGTGGCGATCCAGGCCGGCTGGGAGGTGGCGCCGGCCGGGCCGCCGGGGCGTTCCGGGCCGGCCGGCGGAGAGGTCACGCTGCACGAGGTCGGCTGCACCGCCGAGCTGCGGCAGGTCACCGAGCTGGCCGACGGCGGCTTCGACATCGTCACCGTCGGGCGGCGACGGTTCCGGGTCGCCGAGGTGGACGCCTCCGCCGAGCCCTACCTCACCGCCGAGGTGGAGTGGCTGCCCGAGCCGGACGGCCCGGACGAGACCGCCGACCTGCTGGCGGCCCGGGTGATCTCGGTGTTCCGGCACTATCTGGGCCTGATCCGGCCGGACCAGCAGGAGATCACCGAACAGCTGCCGGAGGATCCCACGGTCCTGTCGCACCTGGTCGCGGCGACCGCCGCGCTGACCGTCGCCGACCGGCAGCGGCTGCTCGCCGTCGACGACACGGCCGGCCGGCTGCGCGCCGAGCTGCGCCTGCTCAACCGGGAGACGGCGTTGCTGCGGCGGGTGCGCGCGGTGCCGGTGCCGCTCAGCGAGCTGGCTGGTCCCCCGGCGCCGAACTGAAACCGGGCGGAGGCGGCGGCCAGGCGGCGTCGGGCTCCGGCTCCGGCCGCAGCGACGGCCACCGCGACCAGCCCGCCAGCAGCGTGTACGTGACGGCCGCACCGAACGCGGCGAGCAGCAGGTTCCCGTGCGGCAGCGGCAGCGGGCCGTACCAGTCGACGCCACCGGCGCGCAGGTCGACGGGCTTGGTGAACGCGGTGCCCGGCGGCGCGGTCTCCACCAGCCGCTGGAACGTCGACAGCCCGATCCGGCGGCCGACCTGCCAGGCCACCACCGCCGCGCCGAGGCCGCCGAGCGTCACCGTGAGCAGGCCGGCCGGGCCACGCCGGCGGCGCAGCAGCACCCACAGGGCGACGGCGGCGAGCACGCCGAAGCCGAGCGTCAGGAGGCTGAACCAGCCGTCCGCGGCGATCGGCTGTTCCGGCTGGGTGGTCGCGTAGACCGTGCCGGCCGGGGTCTGCCGCACCGGGGTGGCTGGGGCCGCCCACACCCACAGCAGCCCCAGCGGGGCGCCGAGCGCGGTGAGCAGCGCGACCACGCCGAGCACGGTGAGCAGCGGGCGGCCGGACCGGGTGGCGCCGGGCAGCTCCGCCGCCATGAACGGATGCCCGGCGAGCGGGTCGGCGCCGGGCGCGGTGACCGGTGTGCCGGCCGGCACCGGCAGGCCGCCGGGCCAGCCGGGCGGCTGAGCGGGCTCGGGCCGGGCGACGCCGTCGGGGCGCGGGCCGGGACCGCCGGTACGCGCGTCGGCGCCGTCGCTGCGCTCGCGCGCCCGCTCGGGCTCACTGGTGTCCGGACTCACGCGTTGATCCTCTCAGGCCCGGGCACGGTGCGGGGCGGTGGTCGGCGCTCAGCGCGCGAACGGTTCCAGCATCACCGCTGCCGCCTTGAGCCAGGCGTTGCGGGTCTCCGCCTGGAGCTGGTGGTACTCGATCGAGGAGCCGGTCTCCAGCGCCGGGTCGTAGGGCACCACGGCGACCACGCGGGTCCGGGTGGCGAAGTGCCGTTCCAGGTCGTCCTGCAACGAGGTACGCCCCGGGGTGGGGCACGAGATCAGCGTGACCGCGTTGTCGGCCAGCTCGCCCATGCCCTCCTCGTGCAGCAGGTCGAGCATCCAGTCCGCGCTGAACGCCGCGTCCTCGCGCGGCACCGTGGTCACCACGAGCTGGTCGGCGGCCTGCATGACGGTGCGCCAGTTGGGGCTCTCCACGTTGTTGCCGGTGTCCACGCAGACCACCTCGTGGGTGCGGCGCAGCAGCTCCAGCACCCGCTTGACGGTGAACTGGTCGAGCCGCTGGGCGAAGCGCGGGCTCTCCTCGCCGGCCAGCACGTCGTACGAGCCGTCGGAGGCGTGCCGCAGGTAGTCGTCGAGGTGCGACAGCAGCGTGTTGCCGTCGAGGATCTCGATCTGCGCCAGGTCGTGGATCAGGTGGCGGATGGTACGGGCGTGCCGGGCGCTGCCGGCCCGCAGACCGAGCGTGCCGCGCAGCTCGTTGTCGTCCCAGGCGAGCACGCCGCGCCCGCGTACGCTGCCCACCGTCGCGGCGGCGAGCACCGTCGCCGTGGTCTTGTGCACCCCGCCCTTGGGGTTGGCGAAGGCGAGCACCCTCGGGGTGCCCAGCTCGCGGCGGAGAACGCTGGTCGCCCGTTCCACCTCCGGGTCCGGCTCCGGGGCACGCCACTGCACCTGGGCCGCCTCGACCCGGCCGGACCGCCCCTCGGGCGGACGACGGGGCGCGGGCACCACCGGCTCCGGGACGGGCGGCGTGTCGGGCCGGTAGCGGCCCCGGTCGAGCAACGCGTAACGGGACTCGGCCGGCGGCGCGGGCCGGTAGCCGCCGTCGAGAAGGGAGTACCGGGACTCGACCGGCGCCTCGGCCCGGCCGAGCGGCTCCGCGCGGGCGGGCTCGGTCCGGCCGAGCGGCTCGGGGCGGGCGGGCTCGGTCCGGCCGAGCGGCTCGGGGCGGGCGGGCTCGGTCCGGCCGAGCGGCTCCGGGCGGGCGGGCTCGGGCCGCCAGGACCGTTCCGGGCGTGGCTCGGCGGTGAAGGGCTGCTCAGGGCGTGGGTCGGGCACGAAGGACGGGCCGGCACGCCAGGACGGGTCGGGCGGGTAGGGCTGCCCGGCCCGCCAGGACGGCTCCGGGTCGCTGCGGTACGCCGGTTCGGCCCGGTAGGCCGGCTCGCCGTCGTGCCGGGGGTCGGCGCGGAAGGCCGGGTCGACCCGGAACGTGGCCTCGGCCCGGTAATCGGGCTCGGCGCCGTACGACCCGTCAGGGGCACGACCGACGGGTGTGGCGCGACCGGTCCAGCCGGTGCCCGCGCCACGACGCGGCAGCGGGTCGGGCGGCGGGGCCGGATGCTCCTCGACGTGCCGGTCGGCGTCGGCGTGCTCCGCGCCGCGACCGCCGAGCCGGGCCCGGTCGAGCAGCGCACGCCACCGCGGCGCCGGCTCGCCCTGCCGACCCCAGCCGGTCTCGCTGCCGTCCAAGGATTCGCCCTCCCCCAGCCCATCGATCTCCGCCTGACAGGCTACGAACGAAACCCTATTCGGACCACTCCCCGCGCCGCGCATCGCCCATCGACCCGCCGCACGATGGGATCGGCCGGGTCACCGCGCGCCTGGACGTCTCAGGAGGTGGGAGCGGGATTGGGCGCCCCGGAGCCGGCGGCCGGGGCGGGGGCGGTCGGTGAAGGTCCGCTCACTGTCCGTGCGGCTTCCGACGAATCGCCCATTCCGCCTGCCTCGTCCGGGCCGGTGTCGGCCGGCGGCCGCACCACGTCACGTTGCTCGGGCAGCGGCGGGGTGAACACCGTCCGGTCCAGGCGGCGCACCTCCGGCGCCGGGTCCACCACCCGCACCCCCGCACGCCCGGCGAGGGCCCGCAGGGCGTCCGGCGCGGCACTCACCACCGCGGCGTAGACGCAGGCGCAGCCCGTCCGGTACGCCGCCGCCTCGCGGACGGCGACCTCGGCGCCGCTGTCGTACACCCGGCGCAGTTCCGTGTCGGCGGTGGCGGCGGCGCGGGAGCGGTAGTCGGCGGCCTCCCGGTCCTTGCGCCCGGCGACGCCGGCCATCCCGGCCACCACGTCCTGCGGCAGCCGCAGCGCCGCGATCCGGACGATCTCGGTCTGCCGGCCGGGCAGCGGCACCCGCGCGACCACCGCCGAGACCCGCGTGCCGTCCAGCGCGGCGGCCGCCCGCGCCGGGGTCAGGTAGTCGGCGAACGAGACGAGCGCGTAGCCGTCCGGCGCGTCGAGGCGGGCCAGTTCGTCCCCGGCGGCGCGCAGGTACTCCGGGATGCTCGCGCCGCCGGTCACGCCGACCCTGGTGACCTCGCCGACCGTGCGGTCGCTCACCGGCCGGTCCCGCCGCTGCGCCACCGCCACCACCAGCACCACGAGCGCGCAGGCCAGCGCGAGCCAGGTCAGCGCGGCGGACCGGGACCGGCGCGGCGGCGCGGGATGGTCGCTCACGTCAGTCGCGCAGGATCTCCAGCGCCCGGGCCAGGTCGTCCGGGTACTCGCTGACGAACATCACCTCGTCGCCGGTGCCCGGGTGCGCGAAGCTCAGCGAGCGGGCGTGCAGCCACTGCCGGGCCAGCCCCAGCCGGGCCGACAGCGTCGGGTCCGCGCCGTAGGTCAGGTCACCCACGCAGGGGTGCCGCATGCTGGAGAAGTGCACCCGGATCTGGTGCGTCCGCCCGGTCTCCAGCCGCACGTCGAGCAGGCTGGCCGCGGGGAACGCCTCCAGCGTGTCGTAGTGGGTGATGCTCGGCTTGCCGCCGGAGACCACCGCCCAGCGGTAGTCGTGGTGGGGATGCCTGTCGATCGGCGCGTCGACGGTGCCGCTCGACGGGTCCGGGTGGCCCTGCACCACGGCGTGGTAGCGCTTCTCCACCTCGCGGTACTTGAACGCCCGCTTCAGCGCGGTGTATGCGCGCTCGCTCTTGGCCACCGCCATGATCCCGGTAGTGCCCACGTCGAGCCGGTGCACCACGCCCTGCCGCTCGGCGGCGCCGCTGGTGGAGATCCGGTGGCCGATGCCGGCCAGCCCGCCGATCACGGTCGGGCCGGTCCAGCCCGGGCTCGGGTGCGCCGCCACCCCGACCGGCTTGTCCACCACCACGATGTCGTCGTCGGCGTACACCACCGTGAGGCCGGGCACCGCCTGCGGCACCACTGTCGGCGGCGCGGCCGGCGCGGGCAGGGTGACCTCCAGCCACGAGCCCGCCTTGACCTTGTACGAGTTGGGCCGGGCCACGCCGTCGACGAGCGCGTCGCCGGCGTCGATCAGACCGGCGGCGGCGGTGCGGGAGAGCCCGAACAGCCGGGACACGGCCTGGTCCAGGCGCATGCCGTCGAGGCCGTCGGGGACGGGCAGGGAGCGGGTGTCGCCGCCGGCGGCGAAGGCGGAGGTCACGCGGTCTCCCGCTGCTCGGCCGGGGCAGCGGCGTCGCGGTTGCCGGCGCGCTTCTCGTCACGCAGCCGGGAGCCGTCGCGCTGCCGGCCGGTCAGCTCCAGGAAGACCGCGAGCACCACGCCGCACACCAGCGAGCTGTCGGCCAGGTTGAACACCGGCCAGACCTGGCCGTACGGGTCGAAGAGGCTGATCATGTCGACCACGTGGCCGACGAAGTGCCCCGGCGCGCGGAAGATCCGGTCGATCAGGTTGCCCAGCGCGCCGCCCAGCACCAGGCCGAGCGACACCGCCCACGGCAGTGAGCGCAGCCGCACCGCCATCCAGGCGATCCACCCGATCACCACGAACGTGATGATCGGGAAGACCCAGGTGTGGTCGGAGCCGATGCTCCAGGCCGCGCCGCTGTTGCGGGTGAGGCTGAAGTAGACCGCGCCGCCGAGCACCGACACCGGCTCCCGGCCGGTCAGCTCGGCGAGCGCGAGCTGCTTCGTGCCGAGATCCGCCAGCAGCGAGAGCACGGACACGCCCAGCAGCAGGCCGACGGCCCTGCGGCGGGGCGCGCCGGCGCCCGACTCGGTGGTGCCGGCCCCGGCGGGCGGTGCTGCGGTCATCTGCTCCCCATCGACGTTCGCGACGGCGTGGTCACCGTCTGCCGTACGGCCGCCGGGGAGCGGTGATCAGCGCCGCTCCTCCAGCTGCTTGCACGTCACGCAGAGGGTGGCCGACGGGAACGCGGCGAGCCGCTCCACCGGGATCGGGTTGCCGCACCGCTCGCACCAGCCGTAGCCACCCTCGTCGAGGCGCTCCAGCGCGCGCTCGACCTGCGTGATCCGTTCCTTGATGCTGTTGGCGAGAGAGATCTCCTGCTCACGCTCGAACGTCTTGGTCCCGGTGTCGGCCTGGTCGTCCCCGGCCGAGTCGGTCAGCCGGTCGCGCTGCAGCTCGGTGATCTCGCTCAGCGTCTGATCGTACTCGGCGTTGAGCTCGTCCCGCCGCGCCGCCAGGGCGGCCCGGATCTTCTCGGTCTCCGCCGCGCTGCGGGTGGCCTTCGCCACCGGCTTGCGACCGGCGGTCCTGGTGTCGGCTGGCTTCGCCATCGTCAGCTCCCTCAGCCGCATGGCGCGGCGGTCAGCGGTACGTGGGCGGGGACGCCCTCGTCGGCGTCTCCGCGTACGGAAGGGTGCACGGCGAACGGGACCGCCGTGCACTCCGGAGGTTGGCAAGAATACGGAACGTACAGGCGTCCGACAATGTGCCGCACCGTCATCCCACGTATCCGCCCCGGACTGCCATCAATCGGGGCAAAAGGAACGGTAGCAGATCAGGGGGTCGATTCCTCGCCGTACTCCCCGAACCACCTCGCCAGCCGGCCCCGGCGGCTCACCGCCCGCAGCCGCCGCTCGGTCTCGTCCCGCACGCCCGCCGTGGCGACGATGAGCAGGCTGTCCCCGATCTTGAGCCGGGTGTCCGGGCCGGGCACGAAACCGACGCCGTCGCGCAGCACCAGGGTGACGGCGGCACCGACCGGCAGCCGCAGCTCGTCCACGTGCACCCCGGCCATCCGCGACCCGGCCGGCACCTCCAGCTGGAGCAGGTCGGCGCGCATCCGTTCCAGCGGGGCGGTCTCCAGCAGGATCTCGCTCGCCTCGGCCGGCGCGGTCACGCCCAGCCGGCGGGCCGCCGACGCCAGCGTGCCCGCTTGGAGCAACGTGAAGATCACCACCAGGACGAAGACCGCGTCGAACAGCCGGCCCGCCCCCGGCACGTGCAGCGACAACGGGATGGTCGCCAGCACCACCGGCACCGCGCCGCGCAGCCCGGCCCAGGACAGGAAGAGCTGCTCACGCAGGTTCACCCGGAACGGCAGCGCGGAGATCGCCACCGACAGCGGCCGGGCGAGCAGCAGCAGCGCCAGCCCGGTGATCACGGCCGGCAGCACCGCCGCATCCAGCCGGCTCGGCGACACCAGCAGGCCGAGCAGCACGAACAGGCCGATCTGGGCCAGCCAGGCCAGCCCGTCGGCGAAGCCGAGGATGGCCTGCCGGTGCGGCAGCCTGGAGTTGCCGAGCAGCACGCCCGCGACGTAGACGGCGAGGAAACCCGAGGCGTGCAGCACCGACCCGGCCGCGTACGCCAGCACGGTGAAGCCGACCACAGCGATCGGGTACAGGCCGGCCGACGGCAGCGCGGCCCGGCGCAGCGCGTACCGGCCGGCCAGCCCGGCACCGACCCCGACCGCCACGCCCGCGCTCAGCTCGTAGCCGACCAGCAGCACCTCGTACCACCAGGCGTGGGACGACTCGGCGCCGGCGCGGGAGAGCAGCAGCACCAGCAGCACGACCGGGGCGTCGTTCACCCCGGACTCGGCCTCCAGCGCGGCCACCAGCCGGGGCGGCAGGCGCAGCCGGCGCAGCGTGGCGAACACGGCCGCCGCGTCGGTGGAGGAGAGCACCGCGCCGTAGAGCAGCGCCAGCCGCCAGTCCAGGCCGAGCAGCAGGTGCACCACCACGCCGACGACCACGATGCTGACCACGACGCCGACCGTGGACAGCGCCGCGGCCAGGCCGAGCACCGGCCGCAACGTGCTCCACCGCGCGGTCAGGCCCCCCTCCGCGATGATCACGATGAGCGCGCAGAAGCCGAGCACCCGGGTCAGCTCGACGTCGTCGAACCGGATACCCAGGCCGGCCTCGCCGAGCAGCACGCCGAGCGCCAGGTAGACCAGGAGACTCGGTACGCCGAGCCGGGTGGAGAACCGCACCGCGCCCACCGCGACCAGCAGCACGGCGGCGCCCACGAGCAACGCGACGTCGAGCCCCGGGGTCATCGCCGGCCGGCCGGACCGGATCTCACGCCGTGCTGCCGTCACGCAGCCGGCGCAGCACCTCGGGCAGCCCGTCGTGCGGGCGCTCCACCAGGAAGAGCTTGTCCCGACTGGCCGCGCCGGAGCGCAGCGACACGGTCGCCGGCCGGACGCCGAGCGCGTCGGCGAGCGCCCGGCGGGCCGCCTCGGTGGCGCGGCCGTCCACCGCGGGCGCGTGCACCGCGACGACGAGCGCGGGACCGTACGGGCCGTCGAACCGTCCGCCCACCCGGGCACGGGCCGCGCCGGGCTTCACCCGCACCGCGACGGTGAGCGTGTCGTCCGCGATCGCCATGGTCAGCGCGGAGCCTCGGCGAGCAGGGTGGTGGCGGCGGCGCAGTGCGCGCACGGGGTGAAGCCCAGCCCGACCGCCTCGGCCACCGGCAGCGGCTCGTCGTCGCGGCCCACCAGGTGCGGGCAGTCGGGCAGATGGAAGCGGGGGTGCCCGTCGACCACCAGGACGTCGGCGGGCAACCGGACCAGCCGGGCGACCTCCCCGGCGGAGAGGAACTCGGCCGGCGGATCGCCGTCGAACGCCTCGCCGGGTGCGGGCGAGGTGGGGCGGGGGGCCTGCGGAACGCGCGGGCCGGGCGGCGAGTAGGGCGCGGGTTCCTCGTACGGCCCGGCGGCGGCTCCGGCGTCGGACGGCGGCGGGTACGGCGCGGTGGCGGCGGGCTCGTACGGGTCGGTTTCGAACGGCTCGGCTGGCGGCGAGTACGCGGCCGGCGGCGGTGCGTCGTCCGGCTCGGTCACCGGCGACCCGGGCGGTTGCCGCCACCCGGATCCGCCGGTGCCGGCGGTGGACGTGTGGTGCGGGACCGGGCTCACCGTTTCGTCAGGGGACGAGACGGTGTGCGGGGTCCGCAGCCGCGGCCCGGTCTCCCGGCCGGCCGTGGCCCGCGCCGCGGCGGCCTGGCGGGCGAACGCGACGAAGGCGACGGCGGACAGCAGACTGGCCGCGATCGAGACGATGAGCAGGAGGCTGGATCCGCCGACGAGGCCGGCGATCAGCAGCACGACCGCGACGAGGATGAGCAGGATGCTGGCGGCTACCACGGCTCACCCCCGGCCGCGTCGTGTCGGTCTGGGCGGTCGGTGGCCGTCCCGGGGGGACGGCCACCGATGCGGGATCAGCGGCCGGACTCGAGCGAGCCCGCGCGGCCACCGCCGTAGGAGCCGGCCGTGGCGAGACCGTTGCTGCCGGTGGCGCGGTTGCCCTCGCGGTTCATCTCGACCTCGAGACCCTGACCGCGACCGTCGAGGTCACGCAGCTGGCTCTCCAGGTACGCCTTGAGGCGGGTGCGGTACTCGCGCTCGAACTGCTTGAGCTCCTCGATGTGCTTCTGCAGCGCGGTGCGCTTGGCGTCCAGGCCGCCCATGGCCTCCTGGTGCCGCTGGCGGGCGTCCCGCTCCAGGGCGTCGGCCTTGGCGCGCGCCTCCCGGGTGACCTCCTCGGCCTTGGAACGGGCCTCGGAGAGCAGCTGGTCGGCCTCGCGACGGGCGTCGGAGACGTGGTCGTCGGCGGTGCGCTGGGCCATCATGAGCACCCGCAGCGCCTGCTGCTCGCCGTCGCCGGTCACCCCGGCCGGGCCACCCTGCGTGCGCACCTGCTCCAGCTCGGCCTGCATCGCACGGGCCGCCTGCTCGGCGGCCGCCTTGTCGCGCTGCACCCGGTCGAGCTGGGCCTTGACGTCGTTGAGCTCCGCCGCGAGGCGGGCGTCACCGCCGGGGCCGGCGGGAGCGCCACCCCGACCGCCGCGCTCCACCTGGGCGCGCAGCTCGTTGTTCTCCTCGATCAGACGGGCCAGCTCGCGCTCGACCTCGTCCAGGAAGGCGTCGACCTCCTCCTCGTCATACCCCCGCTTGCCGATCGGCGGCTTTTTGAAGGCGACGTTGTGAACGTCGGCCGGGGTCAGCGGCATCGAAACTCCTCGGGTCAGTTGCGGCCGCGAAAGCGCTCTGGTCAGGCAAACGCGAAGATCAGGCGCCTAAACACGAACTCCATCAGCACGAACAGGATAACCAGGAGCACAAGGGAGGCCAGGTCGATGCTCACGGTACCAATTCGCAGTGGCGGGATCACACGCCTCAACGCTCGCAGGGGCGGATCAGTGACGCTCCACACGACTTCCAGGCCCGCCGACGCTCCCCGGCCCGGTTGCCAGCGGCGACCGTAGGCCAGTACCGCGCCCAGAACGAATCGCCCCAAAAGGACAATTAGGAAGATATACAGCAACAGGTAGAGCACCTGGAACAGGATCGACAACACGGCAGGCGACGTCCCTCGGTCATGGTCAGCTCAGGCTGAAGAAGCCGCCCTCAGCGATCTTGGCCTTGTCCTCCGCGGTGACCTGGACGTTGGCCGGTGAGAGCAGGAACACCCGGTTGGTCACGCGCTCGATCGTACCGCGCAGGCCGAACGCGAGCCCGGCGGCGAAGTCGACCAGCCGGCGGGCGTCCGCCTCGTCCATCTCGGTGAGATTGATGATCACCGGTACGCCGTCGCGGAAGTGCTCGCCGATGGTCCGCGCCTCGCGGTACGTGGTCGGGTGCAGCGTGGTGATCTGATACCGCTGCTCGTCCTCCGGCGCCACCGCCCGCTCGCGCGGCTGGACCTGCGGCGCGAGGGCGAGATTGTCCCGGGTGTGGTACGACAGGGCGCCCGACGTGTCACCGCCGGAGGACCGGGTGATCGACCGCACGCTGGAGCGCTCGACCCGCTCCGGGCGCTCGGACTCGCCCCGGTCGGTGTCGACCGAGCGGCTGGAGGCGCGCTCGGACAGCCGGCCGCGGTCGCCGAGCCGGCTGCGCGTCGTCGGCGGCTCCTCGGCCTCGTCGTCGTCCTCGTCGGCGAACTCCTCGGCGTACCGGCTCGACCGGTAGCGCGACGAGTCCCGGTAGCTGCCCTTGTCGTAGCCACCGTCCTCGTACGCCCGCTCGTCGTCCTCCTCGACGAGACCGAGCCAGACCCCCGCCTTGCGCAGTGCACCCATCCCCGCGCCCTTCCGTCCGCCGTGCGGCACGCGCCCCCGTGCCGTGTCGCTTGATCACAAGTGGACGATCATGCCCACCGGACTGGATCGGCAATCCCCTGACGCGCGGTTCGCGGTCCGCCCGTCACGGCCCCCGGCTACGGGAACGCCGTCCTGAACAACACTGATGTAATTTGCTTCCGTCTTCGTGAGGCTACCGCAGCGCAGGGCGCATTCCGAGCAACGCGCTGCCGACACGGACATGTGTCGCGCCGTACCCGATCGCGCTCTCCAGGTCTCCGCTCATGCCCGCCGACAGCGCCGTGGCGCCCGGATGGTCGGCCCGCAGCGCCGCCACCACCTCGGCCAGCCGGGCGAACGCCCGGTCCGGCTCCCAGCCCAGCGGCGCCACCGCCATCAGGCCGGCCAGCCGCAGCCCGTCGGCACCGGCCACCGCCGCGGCCACCGGGCCGAGCCCGCGCTGCGGATCGGCCGCGCCCGGCAGCGCCCCGCCCCGGGCCGCGTCGCCGTCGATGCTCACCTGCACCAGCACGTCCAGCGGCCGGTCCCGGAGGGCGCCGGCCGCGGCGTCCAGCGCGGCGGCCAGCCGGACGCTGTCCACCGACTGGACCACGTCGGCGTACCGGACCACCGAACGGGCCTTGTTGCGCTGCAGCTGGCCGATGAAGTGCCAGCGCGGCGCCACCCCGGCGGCGGCCACCGTCTCGGCCTTCGGCGCCGCCTCCTGGTCGCGGTTCTCGCCGACGTCGGTCACGCCCAGACCGGCCAGCGCGACCACGTCCGCCGCCGGGTACGTCTTGGTCACCGCGACCAGGGTGACCTCGTCGCGCTGCCGTCCGGCCGCCACGCAGGCGTCGGCGATGCGGGCCCGGACCCGGGCCAGTCCGGCCGCGAGTTCGGCGCGCCGCTCGGGACGCACCGCCGTCTGTGACTCCGTCATCGGCGCGGCTCAGGACCCGTTCTTGAGGAAGTCGGGCACGTCGACGTCGTCGAAGAGCACCCGGCGCGACGGCTGCTGCGGCGCCGGCATGGTGGACGGCGGGCTCACCGGCGCGTTCGGCTGGGCCGGCGGGTTCTGGTTGCTCTTGCGCGGCGGCTCCACCGCCTTGTACGCCGGCGTGCCCCCGTCGAAGCCGGCCGCGATCACGGTGACCCGCACCTCGTCGCCGAGCGCGTCGTCGATGACGGCGCCGAAGATGATGTTCGCGTCCGGGTGGGCCGCGTCGGTGACCAGTTGCGCCGCGTCGTTGATCTCGAACAGGCCGAGGTCCGACCCGCCGGCGATGGACAGCAGCACGCCGCGCGCGCCGTCCATGCTCTGCTCCAGCAGCGGGCTGGAGATGGCCGCCTCGGCCGCCTCCACGGCGCGGTTCTCGCCGCGGGCGCTACCGATGCCCATCAGCGCGCTGCCGGCGCCACTCATCACGCTCTTGACGTCGGCGAAGTCCAGGTTGATCAGGCCCGGCGTGGTGATCAGGTCGGTGATGCCCTGGACACCGGAGAGGAGCACCTGGTCCGCGGTCCGGAACGCGTCCATCATGGAGATGTTGCGGTCGCCGAGCGCGAGCAGCCGGTCGTTCGGGATCACGATGAGCGTGTCGCACTGGTTGCGCAGCTCCTCGATGCCCGCCTCGGCCTGGACCTGCCGGCGCTTGCCCTCGAACGAGAACGGCCGGGTGACCACGCCGATGGTGAGCGCGCCGAGCTTGCGGGCGATGTTCGCCACCACCGGCGCGCCGCCGGTGCCGGTGCCGCCGCCCTCGCCACAGGTCACGAACACCATGTCCGCGCCCTTGAGGACCTCCTCGATCTCGTCGCGGTGGTCCTCGGCGGCGTTCTTGCCGACGTCCGGGTTGGCGCCCGCGCCCAGTCCCCGGGTCAGCTCCCGGCCCACGTCGAGCTTGACGTCGGCGTCACTCATCAGCAGCGCCTGCGCGTCGGTGTTGATCGCGATGAACTCGACGCCCTTGAGCCCAACCTCGATCATCCGGTTGACGGCGTTGACGCCGCCGCCCCCGATGCCGACGACCTTGATGACCGCCAGGTAGTTGTGCGGAGGTGTCATCTCCGGTCCTTTCCCTTCGAGATTGGCATGGGCCGACCCCACACGGCTTGGCCGGATCAGCGGTCGAACATGTCCCTCGTCGCCTCCGACGGCTGAACTCTCACCCTCTACTAGAGGCTTACAGTTATGTCAACCACTGATCTCTTCCGGGCAACGTATGCGCCGCCGCGCCAGGAGCCAAGGACCTGTTCCGGCGTGTCGCCGACCGAGCGACAGGGGACACATCACCTGCCCGCTGAGCCGAGGGTCACTCGAACGTGACCACGTCCGGCGCGCTGACGTCGATCCGGTCCGCCTTGCGGCTCAGCAGGGCGGTGGCCACCGTCGACTTGTCCGCGCCCCGGGAGGCGTCGCCCCAGAAGACCTGACGCTCGCCGCGCAGCAGCAGCGTGATCCGCGCCAACCCGGCCACGTCCACCGCGACCAGCTCCGCACGCAGCTTCTCGCCCAGCGCGGCGAGCACCGCCAGGCCGGCCCGCGTACCCGGGTCGTCGGGGCCGGGCCGGGCGACCCGGACCTGCGGCAACCCGTCCGGCGCCCGGTCCAGGCGCTGGAACACCACGCCGGAGCCGTCGACGACCACGAAACCGTCACCCTGCGGCACCGCCGCCACCGGCGTGCGCTCCTGCACCCGGATCACCAGCGTGCCCGGCCACTCCCGCTCCACAGTGGCACGGGCCACCGGCGGCAGCGTGCCGACCCGGCGCGCGGTCGCGTCCAGGTCCACCCGGGCCAGCGGCTCGTCGTCCGGCACCGCCGCCGCGTCGCGGATCTGCACCGGAGTGACCAGCCGCGCGCCGACCACCCGTACCTCGCGCACGCCGAACAGGCCGGTGCCCAGCACCGTCCACGCGACCAGGCCCGCGACGGCCAGCACCGCGGCGGCCACCGCCCAGGGCAGCGCGGCCCGCATCCGCCGCTGCCGGGCCCGGGCCATGAACCGGCGGGTCGACGGCGGCACGGCGTCCGCGTTGGCCCGCACGAGCTGCCAGCGCCGGGCCGGGCTTCGCCGCCCGGCGCCGCCGTCCGGTCCGGGGGTACGGCCGCGGGCCGGACCGGGACTCATCCGGCGGGGGTCGCCGCGCCGTCCGGGTCGACGCCGGCGCCGAGCCCCGCGCCCTCGCCGGAGCGGGCGAGCAGGCCGTCGAGCAACTGGTCACCCATCAGCGAGATCGGCGGCGCCCCCATGGTCACCACGACGTCGCCGGCACGCGCCCGCCGGGCCACCTCGCCCGGCACGTCGTCCCACGCCTCCACGAACACCTTGCGCTCGGCCGGCAGCGGCACCACCTCGATCAGCGCGGCCGAGCCCTCGCCGGGGCGGCGTGTCTCGCCGGGACCGAAGACCTCCAGCAGCACCACCTCGTCGGCGATGCCGAGCGCGGCGGCGATCTCCGCCTGGTTGTCGCGCGTGCGGTAGAGCCGGTACGGCTGGAAAACCACGATCAGCCGGCCGTCGCCGGCGACCTCGCGCAACGTCTGCAACGCCAGCGTCATCGAGGTCGGGTGGTAGGCGTACTCGTCGTAGACCAGCACGCCGTCCGCCGCGCCCTTGCGCTCGAAGCGGCGCCGCACGCCGGGGAACGCGCCGAGCGCGGCCTCCGCGGCGGCCACCGGCAGTTCCAGCAGGTACGCGGCGAGCACCGCGGCGGCGCTGTTGAGCGCCATGTGCCGGCCCGGTACGGGCAGCCGGATCTCGCCCAGCGGCCGGCCCTCGATCTCGGCCTGGAAGCGCACCCCGTGCGCGGAGGAGACGACCTCGCTCATCCGCAGGTCCGCGTCGGCGGACTCGCCGTAGGTCCAGACCCGGCGGCCCTCGGCGCGCAGCGTCTCGGCCAGCCGGCGCCCGCCCGCGTCGTCGGCGCAGGTGATCACGAACCCGGCCGGGTCGGTGAGCCGGGCGAACTCGGCGAACGCCGCCTCCAGGGTGGCCAGGTCGCCGTAGGTGTTGAGGTGGTCCGCCTCGACGTTCGTGATGATCGACACGAACGGCCGGTAGATGAGGAAGGAACGGTCGCTCTCGTCCGCCTCGACCACGAAGTGCTCGCCGGTGCCGTGGTGCGCGCCGGAACCCACCTCGGAGATCTCGCCGCCGATCACGAACGACGGGTCGGTGCCGGCCTGCTGGAGCACCATGGTGACCATCGAGGTGGTGGACGTCTTGCCGTGGGTGCCGGCCACCGCCACCGTGCGGCGGCCGGTCATCGCGGCGGCGAGCGCCTCGGAGCGGTGCAGCACCCGCAGGCCCCGCCGACGCGCCTCGACCATCTCCAGGTGGTCCTGCGGGATGGCGGAGGAGTAGACCACCGTGTCCACCCCGTCGAGGTTGGACGCCTCGTGGCTGGAGTGGATGGTGCCGCCCAGCGCCCGCAGGCCGGCCAGTGACGGCCACTCCCGCAGCTCGCTGCCGGAGACCGGCAGGCCCCGGGTGAGGAAGAGCCGGGCCAGCCCGGCCATCCCGACGCCGCCCACCCCGATCAGGTGGATCCGGCCCAGGTCCTCCGCCGTCATGGTGCCGGCGGGCGTGAACTGCGCGGTGTTCATCAGACGTACCTTCCCGTCGCGGCGCCCTTCATCAGCGGGCCACCGCCTCGTAGACGAAGTTCAGCAGCGCCACGTCGCCGTCCCGGCGGCCGTACCCGGCCGCGGCGGCGCCCATCGCGTGCAGTCGCTGCGGGTCCCGGATCAGCGGGATCACCGTCCGCTCCAGCCACGCCGGGGTCATCTCGGCGTCGTCGACCAGCAACCCGCCGCCGGCCTCCACCACCGGCAGCGCGTTGCGCTTCTGCTCCTGGTTGCTGTGCGGGTAGGGCACGTAGACGGCCGGGAGGCCGATCGCGGCCACCTCGGCGCAGGTCATCGCGCCGCCCCGGGCCAGCATCAGGTCGGCGGCGGCGTAGCCCAGCTCCATCTCGGACAGGTACGGCAGCGTGACGTACGGCACCGGCAGGTCGGTGGGGACCGAGACCGGCTCGTTGCGGGCGCCGATGACGTGCAGCACCTGAACGCCGTTGCGGGCCAGCTCCTTCGCCGCGCCGGAGACGGCCAGGTTGATCGAGCGGGCGCCCTGCGAACCACCGGCGACGAACAGCACCGGCAGGTCGGGACGGAGTCCGAAGTGGGCGCGGGCGGCGTCGCGCAGGGCGGCCCGGTCCAGCCCGGCGATGCCCCGGCGCAGCGGCACACCCACCACGCGGGCGTCACGCAACGCCTCAGCCTGAGCCGGCTGGTGCGGGAAGCCCACCGCGACGTTCTTGGTGAACTTCATCCCGAGCCGGTTCGCCACGCCCGGCGGCACGTTCACCTCGTGGATGACGATGGGCAGTTCCCGCCGCCACGCGGCCAGGTAGCCGGGCACCGAGACGTACCCGCCGAAGCCGACCACGGCGTCGGCCTGGACCTCGTCGATCACCTTGCCCGCCGCGCGCGCCGCCTTCCACATCCGGTCCGGGGTGCGCACCAGGCTCATGTTCACCGACCGGGGAAGCTGGTAGGCCGGGATCTGCCGCAGGTCGTAGCCGGCCGGCGGGATCAGCTCGTTCTCCAGCCCTTTCGGCGTGCCCAGACAGGTGATCCGGACGCTCGGGTCGTGTCGGCGCAGGCAGTCGGCGAAGGCGAGCAGCGGGTAGATGTGCCCGCCCGTACCCCCTCCGCAGAGCACCACCGAACGCAGCGGACCCATCAGCGTCTCCTCTCGTTCGCCGTTCCGGCGCGCGCCCGGTCGGACCGGGCGCCGCGCGGCGCGGCCTGGTCGTCCTGCCGCCGCTGCCGGGACCGGGGCACGGACCCTCGGTCGGCCGGAGGCGGCGCCGGTCGGCGGCGCCGGCCGGGAAGCGGCGGCAACGGGGCCCACACTAGTCGGACCCATCGGGCGGGCGGACGGGCGTGCAGCGCTCGCGCCGCGTCCGGCTCCGCGCGGGCGAACGAGGCGAGCATGCCGATCGCGGCGAGCGTCACCACGAGGGCGCTGCCGCCGTCGGAGATGAACGGCAGCGGCACGCCGGTCAGTGGCAGCAGCCCGGTCACGCCGCCGACGTTGATGACGGCCTGGCCGACCAGCCAGGCGGTCACCCCGGCGGCGGCGAGCCGGCGGAACGGGTCCTCGACCCGGCGGGCGATCCGCATCCCGGTGTACGCGAGCACGGCGAACAGCGTCAGGACCACCGTGCAGCCCACCACGCCCAGTTCCTCGGCGACGATGGCGAAGATGAAGTCGTTGTGCGCCTCGGGCAGGTAGTTCCACTTCAGCGAGCTCTGCCCCAGGCCGACGCCGAACCAGCCGCCGTTGCCGATCGCGTAGCGCGCCTGCACGAGCTGGTAGCAGTAGTCGAGCTGCTGCTCGAAGCAGGTCTTCGGGTCCGGCGGGTCGAGCCACATGGTGAGGCGGCCGAGCCGGTAGTTGTCGGCGTCCCGGGAGCCGGAGCCCGCGCCGAGTGAGGCGGCGGCCACCAGCAGGCCGACGCCGGCAAGGCCGATCGCGGACAGCGCGGCGAACACCCGGGCCCGCACCCCCGCCGCCCAGAGCATGCCGACCACCAGCGCGAGCAGGCAGAGCATGCTGCCCAGGTCGTTGTAGCCGACCAGGACGAACAGCAGGCCCACCACCGGGAACAGCGGCGTGGCCAGTTCCTTCCACCAGCCCAGCGCCGCGCCCTTGCGGGCCAGCACGTGCGCCGCCCACAGCACCAGCGCGAACTTCGCCACCTCGACCGGTTGCAGCGAGATCGGGCCGAGGGACAGCCAGAGGAGCTCGGCCTTCAACGGCCCGATCGACGTCACCCCGAACAGCGAGTTCAACGCGACGAGCAGGTTGAGTGTGAGCAGCAGCGCCACCGCCACGCCGAGCGCCGGGCGGCTCACCGCCCGGAACGTGCGCGCGGGCAGCCGCTGGCAGGCCCAGAACGCGCCGATGCCGATCACCGCGAACACGGCCTGTTTGGTCAGCGACGCGGACGCGTCGCCGCCCTCGGCGAAGTCCTTCACGCTGGTGGCGGAGAAGACCATGGTGAGGCCGATGAGCAGCAGCAGGCCGGCGCTGGACAGCAGCAGGTAGTACGAGGCCAGCGGCCGGGCCAGCAGACCGCGCAGCGCGGCCAGGCCGCCGGCCGGATCCCAGCGCGCCCCGGGCGGGTCGGCCGGTGGCGTGGCCGCCGGGGCACGGCGGGCCGGCGGGTCGCTGGTCACCTGGATGTCTCGTCCCTCCCCCACAGGCCCATCATGGCCGCTCGACCCGCCCGCCCGTGGCGCAACGGCCCGGTCGGCGTGTCGGCCGTCAGCTCACGGCGGCGAGGAACTCGCTGTAGAACAGCCCCAGCGCGATGGCCACGCCGATGCCGGCGATGATCCAGAAGCGGACCACGATGTTTACCTCGCTCCAGCCGGCCAGCTCGAAGTGGTGCTGCAGCGGCGACATCCGGAACACGCGCTTGCCGGTGGTACGGAAGGAGATGATCTGGATGACCACGGACATCGTGACGATCACGAACAGGCCGCCCAGGATCGGCAGCAGCAGGATGGTCCGGGTGGACATCGCCATGCCGGCGATCAGGCCACCCAGGCCGAGCGCGCCGGTGTCACCCATGAAGATCCGCGCCGGGGACGTGTTCCACCACAGGAAGCCCACACACGCCCCGGCCGCCGCACCGGCGATCAGCGCGATCTCCAGCGGGTCACGCACGGCGTAGCAGTACGACTCGGTGTAGTTCGGGTCGGCGCACCAGTGCCGGTACTGCCAGAACGCGATGAGCGCGTACGCCGCGAGCACCATCACCGAGGCGCCGGTGGCCAGTCCGTCCAGGCCGTCGGTGAGGTTGACGCCGTTCGTGGCCGCCATCACCACCATGATGATCACGATCACCGCGCCGACCTTGCCGATCTCCAGCGCCGTGATGTCCCGGATGAAGCTCAGCGTGGTGCTGCCGACCGTCTCGGTGTTCGTCGCGTTGCCGCTGACGTCGGTCATGCTCGACGGGAAGTAGACCGCCACCGCGCCGAACGCCGCGCCGACAAGGATCTGCCCGGCCAGCTTGCCGCGCTTGTTGAGGCCGCCGCTGTGCCGCTTGCGCACCTTCAGGAAGTCGTCGATGAAGCCGACCGCACCGGAGAACACCATCAGCCCCAGCAGCACCAGCGCCGTGATGGTCGGCTCGACCTGCGCGATCTGCTTGTCCGGCAGCGTGGTCAGCGCCAGGTGCCCGGCGACGTACGCGATGACGGTGGCCAGGATGAACACCACGCCGCCCATCGTCGGCGTGCCCTTCTTGCCCTGGTGCATGGCCGGGCCCTCGGCCCGGATCGGCTGCCCGGCCTTGAGCCGGGTGAACACCTTGATCGCGATCGGGGTGCCGAACAGCGAGATCAGGAACGCGACGCCGATGGCGACGATGACCGCCCTCATGCGGCGCCGCCCTCCGTCGCGCCCTCGGGGGCGTCCGCGCGCAGCGCGTCGGCCACCTCCCAGGTCCGGTACCGGGAGCCCTTAACCAGCACCACGTCTCCCGGACGCAGCCCGCTCCGCAGCACCTCGACGGCCGCCGCCTGATCGGTGAGCAGCACCGACTCTCCTCCCCAGTTACCTACCGCTGTCGCGCCCTCGTGGATCGGCGCCGCCGGCTCGCCCACCACGAGCAGCCGGTCCACTCCCAGCTCGGCCGCGAGCCGGCCGACCTGCTGATGCCCCTCGCGTTCGAAGTCGCCCAGCTCGGCCATGTAGCCGAGCACCGCGACGGTACGCCCCTCCCCGCGCATGCTGGCCAACGCCCGCAGCGCCACGCCGGTGGAGGCCGGGTTGGCGTTGTACGAGTCGTCGATCACGGTCACCCCGTCGGGACGCTCGAAGACGTCCATCCGCCGGGTGGAGACCAGGCCCAGCTCGTTCAGCGCCGCCGCCAGGTCGGGCAGCGGCAGGCCCAGCTCCCGGCCGACCGCTGCGGCGGCGAGCGAGTTGGAGACCTGGTGCCGGCCGGTCAGCCCGAGCCGCACCGGCGCGCTGCCCTCCGGGGTGACAAGGGTGTACGACGGCCGTCCCCGGCCGTCGAGCGTCACCTCCACGGCCCGCACGTCGGCGCGCTCCGACTCGCCGTAGCGGATCACCCGGGCCCGGGTACGCGTCGCCATCGCGTCGACCCGCGGGTCGTCGGCGTTGAGCACGGCCAGCCCGTCTTCCGGCAGCGCCTCGACCAGCTCCCCCTTGGCGAGCGCGATGGCCTCCACCGAGCCGAACTCGCCCAGGTGCGCCACGCCGACGTTGAGCACCACCGAGATCCGCGGCGGCACCACGTCGCACAGGTAGCGGACGTGCCCGACCCCGCGGGCGCCCTTCTCCATCACCAGGTAGCGGGTCTGGGAGGTGGCCTGCAACGCCGTGTACGGGTGCCCCAGCTCGTTGTTGAACGAGCCGGGCGGCGCCACCGTCGCGCCGAGCCGGACCGCGATCTGGGCGATCAGGTCCTTGGTGGTGGTCTTGCCGGACGATCCGGTCAGCCCGATCACCGTCAGCCCGGGCAGCCGGTCGACCACCGTGCGGGCCAACCGGCCCATCGCGTCGAGCGCGTCGCCGACCAGCACCATCGGCACGCCCGGCACCTCCCGGGTGCCGAGCACCGCCACCGCGCCGGCGGAGATTGCGCCGGCCGCGTAGTCGTGGCCGTCCACCTGCTCCCCGGGGAAGGCGACGAACAGCCCGCCCGGGCTCACCTTGCGGGAGTCGAACTCGACGGTGCCGGTGATCCGGGCGTCCGGGTCGGCACCGGCCAGCCGGCCGTCGACAGCGGCGGCCACCTCGGCCAGCGTCAGCGGGATCACCGCTGACCCACCAGGTCACCGAAGCGGGCGCGCAGCGCCGCCGCCAGCTCCACCCGGTCGTCGAACGGCAGCACCTCGCCGCCGATCTCCTGTCCGCGTTCCTGGCCCTTACCCAGCACGGCCACCACGTCACCCGGTTCGGCCACCCGGACCGCCTCCTCGATCGCCGCCCGCCGTCCGGGCACCTCGATGGCGCGGGCCGGGGTCGCGGCGGCGTACGCGCCGGCCAGCACCTCGGCCCGGATCGCGGCCGGGTCCTCGGTCCGCGGGTTGTCGTCGGTCACCAGCACCACGTCGGCGCCGCGCGCGGCCACGCCGCCCATCACCGGCCGCTTGCCCCGGTCCCGGTCGCCGCCGGCGCCGAGCACGCAGATCAGCCGGCCGGTGGTCAGGCCGCGCAGCGCGGTCAGCACCGCCTCGATCGCGTTGGCCTTGTGGGCGTAGTCGACGACCCCGCGCACCGGGGCGTCCCCGCTGACCAGTTCCAGCCGGCCCGGCACGCCACCGCAGGCGGCCACGCCGCGCGCCGCCGTCTCCGCGTCCACCCCGGCGGCGACCAGCAGCGCGACGGCCAGCAGCGCGTTCGCGACGTTGTGCCGGCCGGGCAGCGCCACGCCGGTGGGCAACATCAGGCCGTCCGGCCCGTGCAGCGTGAAGCGCTGCGCGTACCCCTCGCCGTCGACGCCGTCGGCCCACCAGGTCGCGTCCGGGTCGCCGGCCGCCGAGTAGGTGACGGTGCCCGGCTTGTACAGCGGGCGCAGCGCCGGATCGTCGTGGTTGAGCACCTCGACCCGGCAGCGGCCGTCGAACAGCCTGGCCTTGGCCGCGAAGTAGTCCGCCTCGTCGGCGTGGAAGTCCAGGTGGTCGGAGCCGAAGTTGGTGTAGCCGCCGACGTCGAACCGGACACCGCCGACCCGGCCCATGGCGAGGGCGTGGCTGGACACCTCCATGACCACGGTGTCCACCCCGTGCTCGCGGGCCACCGCGAGCATGGCATGCAGGTCGGTGGCCTCCGGTGTGGTCCGGACGCTGTCGATCACCAGGTCCCCGAGGCGGGTCTCCACGGTGCCGATGAGTCCGGTGACGTGCCCGGCGGCGCGCAGCCCGGACTCCACCAGGTAGCTGGTGGAGGTCTTGCCGGCGGTGCCGGTCACCCCGATCACGGCCAGGCCGGCGGTCGGGTCGCCGTAGATGGTCGAGGCCACCTCGCCGAGCGCGTCGCGCGGGTCGTCGACGACGAGCACGGGCAGGTCCGTGCCGGCCGCCAGCGCCACGCCTGCCGGGTCGGTGAGCAGCGCCACCGCGCCCGCCTCGGCGGCGGCGGCGGCGAACTCCGCGCCGTGGCGCCGGACGCCGGGCAGGGCGGCGTACAGGTCGCCGGGGCGTACCTCCTGGCTGGCGTGGGTCACGCCGGTGACGGCCGGCTCGGCGGCCTCCTCCGGCACGGTCGCCGCCAGGCGGGCGGCGAGGTCGCCGAGCCGTACGGGACGCACGGTTGTGGGACGTGGATTGCCGGGCACGGCGTCAGACCCTACCCGGTCGTCCGGTTCCGACCGCACAGCCGCCCCGGTGGTTCGTCGCCACTCACCGATGATGTCCCGCCGTCCCCGCTCAGCGCGGAAAGACCTCGAACTTCGGGGACTTGTTCGTGAGCGACGGCGGCACCCGGTAGTGGCGGAGAGTGAAGCCCATCATCTCCCGGAACGCGGGCGCGGCGACCGCGCCGCCACCGCCGCCGGGGCTCCACACGAAGACCGCCACCACGTACCGGGGGTTCTCCGCCGGGGCCATGCCGATGAACGAGCCGACCTCGCCGGGCTGGAGCTTGCCGCCGTCGTAGCGCAGCCCGGTGCCGGTCTTGCCGGCCACCCGGTAGCCGGGCACCGCCGCGGCCAGCCCGGTCGCCGGGCCTTCCGGGCCGTCGACCGTGGTGACCGCCTCCATCATCTGGCGCAGCGCCGCCGCGTTGGCCGGGCTGAGCACCGAACGGGTGGTGGGCGCCGCGGCGGGGCTGCGCGCGCCGTCCGCGCCGATGGTCTCCTTGACCAGGTGCGGCTGCACGTACGTGCCGTTGTTGGCGATGGCGGCGTACGCGGCGGCCATCTGCAGCGGCGTGGCGTCCACGCTGTGCCCGATCGGCACCGACCCGTACGCCGAGCCGCTCCACTGGTCCGGCGGCAGCAGCCGGCCGGGCGCCTCACCGGGCATGCCCTCGCCCGTCGCCTGGCCCAGCCCGAACCGCTTCTGGTAGTCGAACAGCCGCTCCTTGCCCAGTTTCTCGGCGACCTCGATGGTGCCGACGTTCGACGAGTAGGCGAGCATGCCGGGGATGCTCATGGTGCGGCCGCCCACCGGGTGGGTGTCGCGGAAGGTGATGCCGCCCCGCACGATCGTGTTCGCCACCGGGAACGAGGTGTCCGGCGTGATCACGCCCTCCTGGAGCGCCGCGCCGTACGTGATCGCCTTGTGGATCGAGCCGGGGTCGACCACGAAGGTGGTGGCCGCGTCGTCCCGGTCGGCCGGCGAGCCGACCTTCGTGGGGTTGGCCGCGTCGTACGTGGGCTGGCTGGCCTGCGCCAGCACCTCACCGCTCGGCACCTCGATGATCACCGCCGCGCCGACGCTGCCCTTCACCTTCGCCGTCTGCCGGGCCAGGATCCGCTGCGTCATGAACTGCAGGTCCCGGTCGACGGTGAGCTTCAGCGAGCTGCCCGGTTGCGGCTGGGTGGTGCGGCTGTAGCCGCCCGGGATGGGTGCGGCCAGGTCTCCGAGGCCCACCTCGTAGGTCCGCTTACCCGCCTGCCCGCGCAGCACGTCGTCGTACTTGGCCTCCAAGCCCTCCAGGCCGTTCATGTCCTGGCTGACGAAGCCGATCAGGTTGGCGGCCAGGTCGCCGCCGGGCACCTCACGACGCTCGTCGCGGTGCACGTTGATGCCGGCCAGTTCGAGCGCCATGATCCGCTTGGCGGTGCCGATCTCGACGCCACGGGCCAGGTAGACGAACTGCAACGGGGTGTCGGTGCCGGGCAGGGTGCGCTTGCGCATCTTCTCGGCCAGGTCGGAGGCGGGCATCCCGAGCAGCGGGGAGAGCAGGCGCGCGGCGGCGAACCGGTCCTTGACCCGGGTCGGGTCGGCGAACACGTACCGGGCCTCGACGCTGTGCGCCAGCGGCTCGCCGCTGCGGTCGAGGATCGCCCCGCGCGCGGCGGGCAGCTCGACCACGGCGAGCCGGTTGGGCAGGCCGCCGTCGGCGTATGCCGGGGTGTCCACGGTCTGGAGGTAGACCAGGCGCACGCCGATGCTGGCGAACAGCGTCAGCGCCAGCAGGGTGCCGAGCCGCAGGCGCCGGCGCGGGTCGCCCAGCCGCGGCGGCCGGCGCGGCTTGCGGACCGGGCGGCGGGGCTGGGCGGCCGGGCGGCGCGGCTGGGACCGGCGGCGCGGCGGCGGTGCGTCGTCCTCGTCGTCGAACGGTTCCCGCACCGGCCGGGACGAGACAGTCCGCACCACGCCGGCCCGGCTGCCCGCGGCGGTGGACCGGCGGCCGGACCGGGCGCCGTCGGTGGCGGGCTCGCGTGTGCCGGCCCGCCCGGCCCGGCCGCCGTCGAGCACCTGCAACGCGGGTCGGAACGGGTCGCCGGACCGGTTGCTCCGGGGGGTACGCCGTTGCTCGGCGCCACCGCCCTCACGCACGGTCCGCCCGCGCGGGGTGTACGCGCGGGCGTCGGAGATCCCGCCGAGGCCCGGCTCGCGCGGCTCCGACCCCCGCGACGATCCGCGCCGGGAGCCAGTGGCGTCCCGGCGCGGATCCTCCGATCTCGGCGGCATCGCTCAGCCTCCGTTGCCCTGCTGGCTGGTGACCGACGGGGCGCCCTGCGCGGGGTGCGGCACCCCGATGGTCTGCCCGTCCGGCAGCCGGATGTACGCCGGGTCCTCGGACTCGACCAGGCCCAGCTTGCGGGCGTTCGCGGTCAGGTTGCCGGGCGCCTTCTGCTCGGCGATCTCCTTCTTCAGCTCCTGCTCGTCGACGTTGAGCTTGTTCTGCTGCTGCTGGAGCTTCTCCAGCTTGAAGGCGTTCTCGTTGATCTTGGTGTTGACGGCCAGGATGCCCAGCACCCCGCCGACCACGAGCACCAGGATCAACGCGACGAAGGGCGCCCGGGGAACCCGGATCGGCGCCGGCGGGGCGACCCGCAGGCGCGGCGCCGGCGTGCCGGTGACCCGGGTACGCTCGGCCGGCCGCAGGGCGGCGCTGCCCTGGGTCGGGAACTCGCGCGCCGCCCCCCGGGCGCGAGTGTCCTCCCGGCCGCCGGCCGCCGTCGTGTCTCGCGTGGTGCGCTGCGCCGCGGTCCGGCCCCCCGACCGCGGTGCGCGCTGCCCGACGGCTCCCCGGCCGTCGCGCTTCTCGACGTTCATGTCCCCTCCCCCTCCTCGTCCGTCCCGTTCGCGTCTCCCGGGGCCGACCGCGGGTCCTCGCCGGACCCCGGTGACCCCGTCCCCGGTTGGTGCATCGCCTTCGCCCGGCGGCGGTACCGTTCGCGGTCGGTACGCCCCTGCCGGGCCGCCTCCGGGTCGAGGCGTTCCGCTGCTCGCAGCCGCACCGAGGCGGCACGCGGGTTCGCGGCCACCTCCGTCTCCCCGGGCAGCTCGGCGCCCCGGCTCAACAGCCGGAACGTCGGGCCCGACCCGGGCAGCTCGACCGGGAGGTCGATCGGGCCCTTACTGCGGACCCGGTCGGCGAGCGCCTGCTTGGTGAGCCGGTCCTCCAGCGAGTGGTAGGACAGGACCACCATGCGGCCGCCCACTGTGAGCTTGTCCAGAGCAGCCGGCAGCGCCGTCTCCAGCGCTGCCAGCTCTCTGTTTACCTCGATCCGTAAAGCCTGAAACGTTCTCTTCGCCGGGTGTCCACCGGTTCGTCGGGCCGGGGCCGGAATGGCGTCGCGGACCAGCTCGGCCAGCCGGGCCGAGGACGTGATCCGGGTCCGCTCCCGCTCCCGGATGATCGCCGAGGCGATCTTTCCGGCGAACTTCTCCTCGCCGTACACCCGCAGCAGGCGGGCCAGGTCCGGGTGGGAGTAGGTGTTGACCACCTCCTCGGCGGTCACCCCCCGGGTCTGGTCCATCCGCATGTCCAGCGGCGCGTCCTGCGCGTACGCGAACCCGCGGTCGGGCGCGTCGAGTTGCAGGGACGAGACGCCGAGGTCGAACAGCACCCCGTCGATCGCCGGGTAACCGAGCCGGTCGAGCACCTCGGGCAGCTCGTCGTAGACGGCGTGCTCCAGGTGGATCCGGTCGGCGAACCGGGCCAGGCGGACCCGCGCGTGGGCCAGCGCCTCGGTGTCCCGGTCCAGGCCGATCAGCACCGTGTCCGGGTGCGCCGTGAGCACCGCCTCGGCGTGTCCGGCCAGGCCGAGCGTGGCGTCGACGTGCACGGTGCGACCGGGCCGGCCCAGTGCGGGGGCCAGCAGCTCGAGGCACCGCTCGAGCAGCACCGGCACGTGCGTGCCGCGTAGCTCCCCCATGTCGACCCCCACCCCGTTCGCCAGCCGTTCGGTCACGTGTCCGTCGTCGCCACGACGCCTCGCCATACCGCCAGATCCCCATCCGCTCCCGCCCGCCGGAGGCCGAGGCCCTCCGTGTCGGATCGTGCGCCTGGCACCGGGGAAGGGGTGCCAGGAACTCGAAAGCGGCTGGAGATCTCGCAGTACGTCGGGCGCCGTCACGCCCTACAGACCGCCGGGCAGCACCCCCTCCTCGATGTCGGCGAAGTCGTCTTCGCTCTCCGCGAGGTAGGCCTCCCAGGCCGCCCTGTCCCAGATCTCCACCCGGGTGCTCGCTCCGATCACGACCAGATCCCGGTCCAGTGCCGCGTACGACCGCAGGTGGCCGGGAATCGTGACCCGCCCCTGCTTGTCCGGCACCTCGTCGTGCGCGCTGGCGAAGAAGACCCGGCTGTAGGCCCGGGCCGCCTTGCTCGTCATCGGCTGCGCGCGCAACTGGTCGGCGATGCGCTGGAACTCGGGCATCGGGAAGACGTAGAGGCAGCGCTCCTGCCCTTTGGTGATCACGACACCCCCCGCCAGCTCATCCCGGAACTTCGCCGGAAGGATCAACCGGCCTTTGTCGTCCAGGCGCGGAGTGTGGGTGCCGAGGAACATCGGCCCAACCCCCTCGCCCTGAGCGGCGTTCGCGGCGCCGCTGACCCCCCGGGCCGGTGCGGCCCTCCCGGCCTCACCATCGCGCCCCACTCTACTCCACTTCCCTCCACCTGCAACCAGAATCGCCCGCGCGGCGTGGCGTTTCCGCGCGCAAAACCGCACGTCAACCCGGGTGGGGCGGAGTGGAGGGGGCAGGGCGCCCGCCGCACCGTCCGCTACCCGACATCGACCGCCGCCGTCCGGCCCCACGCGCTCCGGCCGTCCGCCGCGCCGTCCCCGGCCGAACGGTTCGCCGTCGGCGGCGATCTGGTGGAGGTGGCGGTCCGGTAACCTCGCTCGGGTGACGGACGCGAAGATGCCCTTGCGGGCGAAGGTGGCCAGCTCTGTGTCGCGCACCGCCGCGGCGCTGTCGCGGGCCGCGGGCCGTGGCGACGGCTCGGTGATCGGCGGCTGGATCGGCCTCAAGATCGACCCGGACCTGCTCGCCCACCTCTCGGCCGGGCGCGCGATCGCCCTGGTGTCCGGCACCAACGGCAAGACCACCACGACCCGGCTCACCACCGCCGCGGTCGGCGTGCTCGGCCGGGTCGCCACCAACTCCTTCGGCGCGAACATGCCCACCGGCCACACCTCGGCGCTGGCCAAGGCCGGCAGCACGCCGTACGCGGTGCTGGAGGTGGACGAGCACTACCTCGCCCAGGTGCTGGAGGCGACCGAGCCGCACGTGGTGGCGCTGCTCAACCTCTCGCGCGACCAGCTCGACCGCGCCAAGGAGGTCGCCATGATGGCGCAGCTCTGGCGCGCCGCCCTGGTCCGGCACCCGCGGGTACGGGTGGTCGCCAACGCCGACGACCCGATGGTGGTGTGGGCCGCCTGCCCGCCGGCCGACCCGGCCCAGGGCCACGTGCCGCCGCACGTCACCTGGTTCAGCGCCGGGCAGCGCTGGCACGACGACTCCTGGGTCTGCCCCGAGTGCGGCTCCACCATCCAGCGTTCCGGCGAGCAGTGGTGGTGCACCGGCTGCCCGCTGCGCCGTCCCGAGCCGAACTGGACGGTCGAGGACGACGGCGTGCTCGACCCCACAGGGGCCTGGCACAAGATCCAGCTCCAGCTCCCCGGCAAGGTCAACCTGGGCAACGCGGCCACCGCCCTGGCCGTCGCCGCCGAGTTCGGCGTACGCCCGGTGGACGCGGTCTCCCGGCTCGGCAGCGTCACCTCGGTGGCCGGCCGCTACGCCCAGGTGGACCGCGACGGGCGCAACATCCGGCTGCTGCTGGCGAAGAACCCGGCGAGCTGGCTGGAGGCGTTCGACATGGCCGACGTCGCGCCGACACTGCTGTCCATAAACGCCCGCGACCCCGACGGGCTGGACACCTCCTGGCTGTTCGACGTGGACTTCTCCCCACTGATCGGCCGACAGGTGCTGATCACCGGCGACCGGGCGTACGACCTGGCGGTGCGGCTGGAGGTGAACGGCGTGCCGTTCCAGCACGTACGCAGCTTCGACGAGGCGGTCCGCGCGGTGCCGCCGGGCCGGCTGGAGGTCATCGCCAACTACACCGCCTTCCAGGACATCCGAGCGGAGCTGGACCGTGTCAACTGAGAGCCTGCGCATCGTCTGGATCTATCCCGACCTGCTGTCCACCTACGGCGACCGGGGCAACATGCTGATCCTGGCCCGCCGGGCCCAGCTGCGCGGCATGCCGGTCGAGGTGCTCGAGGTCCGCTCCGACCAGCGGCTGCCCGCCACCGCCGACATCTACCTGATCGGCGGCGGCGAGGACGGCCCGCAGGCGCTCGGCGCCCAGCGCCTGATCGCCGACGGCGGCCTGCACCGGGCGGTGGCCCAGGGTTCGGTGGTGTTCGGCGTCTGCGCCGGCTACCAGCTTCTCGGCACCTCCTTCTTCGCCAAGGGCACCCGATGCACCGGGCTGGAACTGCTCGACCTCTCCTCCGACCGGGGCCCCACCCGCGCGGTGGGCGAGCTGGCCGGCGAGGTCGACCCGCGGCTGGGCATCCCGCACCTGTCCGGCTTCGAGAACCACGGCGGCCGCACCCACCTCGGCCCGGGCGTGTCCCCGCTGGCCCGGGTCACCGCCGGGGTCGGCAACGACGGGGCCACCGAGGGCGCGTGGCGGGGCAAGCTGCTCGGCACCTACTCGCACGGCCCGGCGCTGGCCCGCAACCCGGACCTGGCCGACCTGCTGCTGCGCTGGGCGACCGGCATCCACCAGCTCCCCCCGCTCGACGACACCTGGGCCGACCGGCTCCGCTCCGAGCGCCGCGCAGCGGTGGCCGCCGCACCGAGGCCGTGACCGACGCCGCCCGGCCGGGGCGGCGACCGGTGGCCCGCAGGCTCGCCGGGTTGCTGCGGCAGCCCTCGGCGCGCCGGTTCGGGCTGCTTCTGCTGCTGCTCGCCGGGTTCGGCGTGACGCTGCTGCTGGCGCCCCGGCCGGATCCGGCCGCCCTGCCCCGGCTCGCCGACTCGCTCGGCGGCTACGGCCCGCCCGCGGCGGTGATCGGCGGTGCGCTGCTGCTGGTGGCGCTGGTGCCGCGGACGTTCGTCACGCTCGCCGCGGGCGCGATCTTCGGCCCGGTGCAGGGCGCCGCGTACGCGCTCGGCGCGGCGCTGCTCGCGGCGGCCATCGGCTTCACTGTCGGCCGGGTGCTCGGGCGCGACTTCGTCGCCGAGCGGGTACGCGGCCGGCTGGCCCGCCTCGACGGCTGGTTCGCCCGGCAGAGCGTCGTCGGCGTGGTCACCGTGCGGCTGCTGCCGATCGCCGGGTTCGGTCTGGTCAGCTACGGCTACGGCACCACCGCCGCCCGGGTGCTGCCGTTCCTGGCCGGCAGCGTGATCGCCTCCGCCCCGACCGCGATCGGCTACGCGGCGATCGGCGCGGCCGCCACCAGTCCCGGTTCGATCAACTGGTACGCGGCCGCGCCGGCCAGCCTCGGCCTGATCGCCAGCGCGCTGCTCATCCACCGCTGGTGGCGGGCGGAACGGCGCCGCCGCCTCGACCAGGGCTGAGCCGGCCGGCGACCCGGCGGGGGCGCACCCGGATCGGCACGCCCACGCCGCGGTCTCAGGCGACGACGGAGACCATCCGCCCCTTCACCACGATCACCTTGCGCGGCTCCTTGCCGGCCAGCGCGCCGGCCACCGCCTCCAGCGCCGCCGCGCGCACGGTCTCCTCGGTCGCGTCGGCCGGCACCTCGACCCGGCCGCGGACCTTGCCGTTGACCTGCACCGGGTACGTGACCGACTCGGCCACCAGCAGGGCCGGGTCGGCGACCGGGAAGTCCGCGTACGCCAGCGAGTCCTCGTGGCCCAGCTTGTGCCACAGCTCCTCGGCCATGTGCGGGGCGAACGGCGCGACCATCAGCACCAGCGGCTCGGCCACCTCACGCGGGGTACGCGCCAGCCGGGTCAGGCCGTTCGTCAGCTCGATCAGCTTGGCGATGGCGGTGTTGAACCGGATCCCGTCCATGTCGGCGCGGACCCCGTCGATCGCCTTGTGCAGCAGCCGCCGGGTCGCGTCGTCGGCCGGCTCGTCGGTGACCCGCAGCTCACCGGTCTGCTCGTCGACGACGGTGCGCCAGACGCGCTGCAGGAAGCGGTACGAGCCGACCACCGCCCGGGTCTCCCACGGGCGGGACACCTCCAGCGGGCCCATCGACATCTCGTACACCCGGAACGTGTCCGCCCCGTACGCCGCACACATGTCGTCCGGGGTGACCACGTTCTTCAGCGACTTGCCCATCTTGCCGTACTCGCGCCGGACCTCGGTCTCGCCGTGGAACCAGCGGCCGTCGACCTCGACGACCTCCTCGGCGGGCACGTAGGCGCCGCGCGGGTCGACGAACGCGTACGCCTGGATCATGCCCTGGTTGAACAGCCGGCGGAACGGCTCGAACGACGAGACGTGGCCCAGGTCGTACAGCACCTTGTGCCAGAACCGGGCGTACAGCAGGTGCAGCACGGCGTGCTCGGCGCCGCCGACGTACAGGTCGGTGCCCCCGCAGTCGCCCGCGCCGCGCGGCCCCATCCAGTACGCCTCGTTCTCCGGGTCGGCGAAGCGTTGCGAGTTGGTCGGGTCCAGGTAACGCAGCTCGTACCAGCAGGAGCCGGCCCACTGCGGCATCACGTTGGTCTCCCGGGTGTAGCGCTTGGGCCCGTCACCCAGGTCCAGCTCCACCTCCACCCAGTCGCGCCGCCGCGACAGCGGGGTCTCCGGGTTGCTGCCGGCGTCCTCCGGGTCGAACGTCTTCGGCGAGAAGTCCTCCACCTCGGGCAGCTCGACCGGCAGCATCGACTCGGGCAGCGCGATCGGCGCGCCGGTGGAGTCGTACACGATCGGGAACGGCTCGCCCCAGTAGCGCTGCCGGGAGAACAGCCAGTCGCGCAGCCGCCAGGTGACCGCGCCGGCCCCGTGCCCGTTCGCCTCCAGCCACCCGATGATGCGCGCCTTGGCGTCGGCCACGCCCAGGCCGTCCAGGTCGATGCCGCGCTCCGGCGCGGCGCTGTTGACGGCCGGGCCGTCCCCGGTGTACGCCTTGCCGTCGAAGCCCTCCGGCGGCTGCACGGTCCGCACGATCGGCAGCTCGAAGACCTCGGCGAAGTCCCAGTCCCGCTCGTCCTGGGCGGGCACTGCCATGATCGCGCCGGTGCCGTACCCGGCCAGCACGTAGTCGGCGATGAAGATCGGGATCTGCCCACCGGTCGCCGGGTTGATGGCGTAGGCGCCGACGAAGACGCCGGTCTTCTCCTTGCTGTCCGCCTGCCGCTCCACGTCCGTCTTGGCCGCGGCGGCCTTCCGGTACGCCTCGACGGCCTCGCGCGGGCCGGCGTGCCCACCGGTCCAGGCGTCCCGGGTGCCCTCCGGCCAGGCGGCCGGCGTCAGCACGTCGACCAGCTCGTGCTCGGGCGCCAGCACCATGTAGGTGGCGCCGAAGACGGTGTCCGGCCGGGTCGTGAACACCCGCACCGGGGCCGCGCCGGTCGGGAAGTCGATGTGCGCGCCGGTCGACCGGCCGATCCAGTTGCGCTGCTGCAGCTTGATCGGCTCGGGCCAGTCCAGTGTGTCCAGGTCCTCCAGCAGCCGGTCCCCGTACGCGGTGATCCGCATCATCCACTGCTTCAGATTGCGCTTGAAGACCGGGAAGTTGCCGCGCTCGGAGCGGCCGTCGGCGGTGACCTCCTCGTTCGCCAGCACGGTGCCCAGCCCCGGGCACCAGTTCACCGGCGCCTCCGAGACGTACGCCAGGCGGTGGTCGTCGACGATCCGCCGCCGCTCCCCCACTGTCAGCTCGGCCCACTGACGCCCGTCGGGGGTGGCACGGGTGCCGCCCTCGAACTCGGCGATCAGCTCGGCGATCGGGCGGGCCTTCCTGGCCTCGGCGTCGTACCAGGAGTTGAAGACCTGCAGGAAGATCCACTGGGTCCAGCGGTAGAAGTCGGTGTCGATGGTCGCCACCGAGCGCCGCTCGTCGTGGCCCAGGCCCAGCCGGCGCAGCTGCTCCCGGTACCGCTCGACGTTGGCCACCGTGGTGGTCCGGGGGTGGGTGCCGGTCTGCACCGCGTACTGCTCGGCGGGCAGGCCGAACGCGTCGAAGCCCATCGCGTGCAGCACGTTGCGCCCGGCCATCCGCTGGTAGCGGGCGTAGCAGTCGGTGCCGATGTAGCCCAGCGGGTGCCCGACGTGCAGGCCCGCGCCGGACGGGTACGGGAACATGTCCAGCACGTACAGCTTCTCGGCGTCGGCGCGCGGGTGACCCGGGTCGGCCAGCGGCCCGGTCGGGTTCGGCGCGTGGAAGGTGCCGTCCCGCTCCCAGGTGTCCTGCCAGCGGTGCTCGATCTCGTCGGCCAGGGCGGCGGTGTACCGGAACGGGGGGATGTCGGTCGCCGGTGCGGCTGCCTCACTCATGGCGTCTCCTCGGCGCGGATCGATACGAAATATGTGGGCGGTCTGCTGCGGGCACAAAAAAGCCCCTCGCGCAGGAGGGGCGGCCGTGCTGTCGCGCGTTTTCAGCGCATCAACACGGCTCGGTAAGAAGCAGGAAGAACCCGGCCATGCACGCAGTGTACCTCGCCCCCCTCGGCGTCGGCGCGCCCGTTCCGGCCGGTCGTCCGGTCCCCCGGTCTGGCGAATATTCCGGGCGTAACCGACCGACCACCTGCGGGAGTCGGCGATAACGACAAACATGGTTAGCCTGAGAGGCCAGTGAGATTACTGCGGCAGACGAGGCTCGGCGTCGCGAACCCAACGGCGGGTCCAGGTGCTCTATAAAGAGCTGCCGTCCAGGCGACGAGGAGGAGGCCCGTGACACAACAGACCTGGGACGAGGTGGGCGGTCTGCTGCCGCACGACGAGTTCCGCGCCGCCAGCGAGGCCATCGTGGCCAACATCGAGCAGGTCATCGAGGGCAAGACCGCCACCGTCCGGCTCGCCCTGGCGGTGCTGCTGGCCGAGGGTCACCTGCTCATCGAGGACGTGCCCGGCGTCGGCAAGACCAAGCTCGCCAAGGCGATGGCCCGGTCCATCGACTGCTCGGTCCGGCGGATCCAGTTCACCCCCGACCTGCTTCCCAGCGACGTCACCGGCGTCAGCGTCTACAACCAGGAGACGCACGACTTCGAGTTCCGCCCCGGCGCGGTCTTCGCCAACCTGGTCGTCGGCGACGAGATCAACCGGGCCTCCCCGAAGACCCAGTCGGCGCTGCTGGAGTGCATGGAGGAGCGGCAGGTCACAGTCGACGGGGTCACCTACCAGTTGCAGACGCCGTTCATGGTGATCGCGACGCAGAACCCGATCGAGATGGAGGGGACCTACCCGCTGCCCGAGGCGCAGCGGGACCGGTTCACCGCCCGGATCGCCATGGGCTACCCGGACCCGCGGGCCGAGCTGGCGATGCTCGACGGGCACGCCGCCACCGACCCGCTGCCGGGGCTGCGGCCGGTCTCCGACGCGGCCACCGTCCGCCGGCTGATCGGCCACGTCCGGCAGGTGCACGTCGCCGACGCCGTCAAGCAGTACGCGATCGACCTGGTCACCGCCACCCGGGAGGCGCCCGACCTGCGCCTGGGCGCGTCCCCGCGCGCCACGCTCCAGTTGCTGCGCACCGCCCGCGCGGTGGCCGCCCTGGAGGGCCGCGACTACGTCCTGCCGGACGACCTCCAGGTCCTCGCGGTGCCGGTGCTGGCGCACCGGATCATCCCCACCGCCGACGCGCAACTGGCCCGGCGCACCACCGACGCGATCGTCTCCGAGCTGGTGCACCGCCTGACGCTCCCGCACGACCGGCAGCGCTCGCCGTACGACACCCGGCCCGGCGGCGGCAACAACGGCCGCGGGCCGTACGAGCCGCGGAGGCCGTGACGTGCGCGACGGCCTGCGTGGGCTGACCACCCGCGGCCGCTCGTTCCTGGCGGCCGCGGTGGCCGCCGCGATCTCCGCCGGCATCCTCGGCGAGAAGGACCTGCTCCGGGTGGCGGTCCTGCTCGCCGTGCTGCCCCTGCTGGCCGCCGCGTACGTCGGACGCAGCCGGTACAAGCTGGCCTGCAACCGGTCGCTGGAGCCGCACCGGGTGCCGGTCGGGGCCAGCTCCCGGGTGGTGCTGCGGTTGCAGAACCTGTCCCGGCTGCCCACCGGCACGCTGCTGCTGGAGGACCGCCTGCCGTACGCGCTGGGCAGCCGGCCCCGGGTGGTGCTGGAACGGCTCGGCGCGCACCAGGCCAGCTCCGTGGCGTACACGGTCCGGGCGGACGTGCGGGGCCGCTACGAGGTCGGGCCGCTGGTGATCCGGCTGACCGACCCGTTCGGGCTGTGTGAACTGACCCGGTCGTTCCCCAGCACCGACCACCTCACGGTGATCCCGCAGGTCACCCCGCTGCCGTCGGTGCGACTCCCCGGTGAGTACGCGGGCAGTGGCGACAGCCGGGCCCGCTCGGTGGCCGTGCACGGCGAGGACGACGCCGCCACCCGGGAGTACCGGAGGGGCGACGACCTGCGCCGGGTGCACTGGAAGTCCACCGCCCGCACCGGTGAGCTGATGGTGCGCCGCGAGGAGCAGCCGTGGGAGAGCCGCGCCACCGTGGTGCTCGACACCCGTGCCGGCGGGCACCGGGGCGAGGGCCCGACGGCCAGCTTCGAGTGGGCGGTCTCGGCCGCGGCCAGCATCACCGTGCACCTGCGGGAGGCCGGCTACAAGCTGCGGCTGGTCACCGGCAACGGCGCCGACGTCGGGGCCACCGAGGCCGGCGGCGAGGGACTGCTGCTCGACCATCTCGCCGACGTGCACCTGGACCGGCGCGGTGAGATCACCACGCTGGTGCAGCAGGTCCGGCAGCGGGCCGACGGCGGTCTGATCATCGCGTTGCTCGGCACGCTCGGCGCCGCCGAGGCGGAGCTGCTGGCCGGGCTGCGCGGCAACGGCGCCACCTGCGTGGCGTTCCTGCTGGACAGCAACACCTGGCTCAACCTGCCACCGAACGCCCGGGCCGAGGCGGAGCGGGCACACGGCGCCGCCGCGCTCGCGCTGCTGCAGAGCGGCTGGCGGGTCATCGGGGTGGAGCACGGCACCCGGCTGCCGATGGTGTGGCCGCAGGCCGGGCGGGGCTCGCAGGGTTTCGCACTGCGGGCGGCCATGGCCGAGACGGTGGCCGGCGGACGACGATGACCGGAAGGATGCCCCTGTGACCCCGCACCGCAACATCGGGTTCGTCGCCGCGGCGGCGACGCTGCTGGCGGCGGCCCCGCTGTCGGCGATCTTCGAACGCTGGACCTGGCTGATCCAGGCCGCCATCGTGGTCGCCGTGGTGGCCGGCTCGGCCGCGTTGAGCCGCCTGGGCCGGTTCCCGCTGTGGGGGCAGGTGCTGGCCATGCTGGCCGGGCTGACCCTGGGCCTGACGTGGGTCTTCCCCGGCGGCACCGAACTGCTCGCCTTCGTGCCGACCCCGGCCACGTTCACCCACTTCGGCGACCTGCTCCAGTCCTCGTTGCAGGACATGCGCTCGTACGGCGTGGAGGTGCCGGACGTCGACTCGCTGCTGTTCCTCGCGGTTCTCGGCATCGGCGCGGTGGCCGTGGTGGTGGACGTGCTCGCGGTCGGGTTGCGCCGGCCCGCGCTGGCCGGGCTGCCGATGCTCGCCATCTACTCGGTGCCGGTCGCGGTGTACGTGGACAGCGTCCCGGCCACCCCGTTCGTGCTCGGCGCCGCCGGTTACCTCTGGCTGCTGGTCACCGACAACGTCGACCGGGTACGCCGGTTCGGCCGCCGGTTCACCGGTGAGGGGCGCGACGTGGACGTCTGGGAGGCGTCCCCGCTGGCCGCGGCGGGACGACGGCTCGCAGTGGTCGGCGTGATCGTGGCGGTGGCGCTGCCGCTGGCCGTGCCCGGGATGACCGGCGGGCTGATGAACAACGTCGGCAACGGGCCCGGCGACGGCAGCGGGCGGCCGGGCCAGGGCGGCACCTCGGGCCGGGTCGACCTGTTCGCGGCGCTCAGCGGCCAGCTCAACCAGAGTCAGGAAGTCGAGCTGGTCAAGGTCAGCACCGACGAGACGACCCCGTTCTACCTGCGCCTGGGCGTGGTGGACGACCTGCGGCCGAGCGGCTTCCAGGCACGCGTGCCTACCGGGCGGCCGATCAGCCGCCCGCTGCCCGACCCGGGGGAACGCGCCACGCGCGGCGTGGAGCAGCGGCGCTACCGCGCCACGGTCGAGGTGACGAAGAACCTCAACATGCCGTTGCTGCCGGTCTACGCCGAGCCGGTCGACACCGACGACCTCAACGGCAACTGGCTGTACGACCCGAACCAGCAGGTCGTCTTCTCCAACCGGGACAACGCCCGCGGCAAGAGCTACTCGTTCGACTACGTCCGGTCCACGTTCAGCCCCACGGCGCTGCGCGCGGCCCCGTCGCTGCCCTCGGACAGCCCGGTGATGCGGCAGCAGACCGAGCGGCCGTCGGTCCCGGCCGTCGAGGAACTGGTCGCGCAGTTGGTGAAGGGCAAGCCGAACGACTACGACAAGGTCCGGGCGATCTACGACTACTTCTCGGTGGAGAACGGCTTCACCTACTCGCTGTCCACCCGCAACGGCAGCAGCGGGGAGGACATCACCGACTTCCTCGCCACCAAGGTCGGCTACTGCCAGCAGTACGCCGCGGCGATGGCCTGGCTGGTCCGGGCCGCCGGCATCCCCGCCCGGGTGGCGGTCGGGTTCACGAACGGCAGCAGGGCAGACGGCGGCACCTACGTGCTGACCAACCAGAACCTGCACGCCTGGAGCGAGGTCTACTTCGGCGGGATCGGCTGGGTGCCGTTCGACGCCACCCCGGCGGCAGCGGTGGCCGGCTCGGTCCGCTCGGCCTGGGCGCCGGACATCGACGCCCCCGAGGAGGTCACCCCCTCGGCCGGCAGCACCGCCGCTCCCGACGCGGCCGGCCCGTCGGCCGGGCCGAACGAGGCGGACCGGCTGGACAAGGAGACCGACCAGGGCCTGACCCTGAACCAGGGCGGCCCGGCCGAGGAGAGCCCGGTCTGGCCGTGGTGGCTGGCCGGCGGTCTGCTGGCGTTGCTGGCGCTGCTCGCCGTACCGGCCCTGCGCCGTTCCGCCCTGCGCCGCCGGCGCGTCCGGACGGCCACGCCCGCGGCCACCGCGCTGCCGGTGCCGGGCCAGCGCGGCGAGACGCGGGAGGTGGCCGTCGGCGTGGACGCCGAAGCGGCCCGCGCCGACGCGCATGCCGCCTGGGACGAGCTGCTCGACACGCTCGTCGACTTCCAGGTCCGGGTGGACCGCACGGAGACCCCGCGGGCGACCGCCGAGCGGCTGGCCCGGGAGGCGCTCACCGAAGGCGGAGACGCCGCGACCGGGGTACGCCTGCTCGGCCGCGCCGAGGAGCGAGCCCGGTACGCCCGCGACCCGTTGACCGACGCGGACCTGCAGCCGGCGCTGCGTACGGTGCGGGGCGCGCTGGCGGCCGGCGCGGACCGCCGTACCCGGCTGATGGCGGCGCTGCTGCCCCCGTCGGTGCTGCTGCGCTGGCGTACCGGCCTGGCCGAATGGTCGGCAAGGGTGGTGACCACGAGCGGCCAGGTCCGGCAGCACCTGACGCGCTGGAGCCCTCGCCGCCTGTTGGCCGGCCGCGCCGCCCGCTGACCCCGTCCTCTCCCCGTCCTCTCCCCGCCCGCTCCCCCGTCCGCCCCGCCCGTGCGTCACAGCGGTGGTCAAGGAGTTTGTGTCCACATCCGGCCCGCCCCCGGAGGGCGAGCGCGAAGCAGCCCGATGGCGGGCCTAACCAGCAGCAGCGTCAGCTCTGGCGCGCGCGGCCCAGGCACAACAGGTGCAGAGGGAGACGCGGCGGCGCACGCCGACCGGCGGGACGGCTCACCCCCGCGAACGGGCCGGGAGCGGGCATGGCCGAGAGAGCGCCCTCAGCCGCGTGCGCCACGGCGACCGGCAGCAGGTCGCCCCGGCGGCGCCTGCGATGAGTGCCGCCGGTCTCCCGCCCCATGAGGTCAGGGGCGGGACGTGGTCAGCGGTGGCCCTCCGGGCGCTGCCGCCAGCGGTCCTCCATCCGGTCGAGGAAGGAGCCCCGGCGGCCACCGCCACTGCGGCCACGGGAACGACGCCGGCTCGTTGTGCCGCCGACCACGTGCAGGTCGGGCGACTGAGATCTGCGGTGCGACTGCGCCGCGAAGATCAACGAGGCCAGCATGACGACGAAACCCGCCACTGCCACCACGGGAATCTTGATCACGGCACCGTAGATCAACAGGGCCAGACCAGCGACGACCAGGCCGGCAGCGACGAGCACGCGACGCCGCGCGTGGAAACGCGGGTCGCTGGCGCGCACGGCCGAGGCGAATTTGGGGTCCTCGGCAAGCGACCGCTCGATCTGCTCGAACAGCCGCTGCTCGTGCTCCGAGAGCGGCACGGCACTCCTCCCCGGTCACGTTGGTCGGCCCGGGCGGGCCGACAGACCGTGGCAGCCATCCGGCTGCTTACCCGCAAGTCTACGAGGGCCCCCGCGCGTCGGAAAGCGGGACGACCTACGGCCGGGCCGGTTTTTCGACTTGTCGTGTATCGCGACGGCCGAGAAGACTGGCCGGACCTATGACGGACCGCCCGAATCGGGCGGCCGCCGCGTCGGCCGCCGCCTCCGCCTCACGCCAGCCGCGCTCCGGCGCGCCCAGGGTGAGCTGCTGCGGCGTCTCCCCGGCGGGGGCGAGACCTTCCATCCGGACACCGACCAGCCGAATCGGCTCGCCGGGGGCGAGCGCGGTCCACAGCGCCCAGGCCGTGTCGAACATCTCCCGGGCGGTGTCGGTGGGCACGGCGAGGGTGCGGGAGCGGCTGATCGTCCGGAAGTCGGCGAAGCGGACCTTGAGCGACACGGTGCGCCCGACCTGTCCGGCCGCGCGCAGGCGAGCGCCGGCCTTGTCGGCGAGCGCGAGCAGGGACCGCCGGATCTCGACCGGGTCGCTCACGTCGGTGTCGAACGTGACCTCGGCGCCGATCGACTTCTCCACCTGCTCGGGCGTGACAGCGCGCGGGTCACGCCCCCGGGCCAGCTCGTGCAGTTGGGTGGCGGACGCCTCGCCCACTGCTCGACGCAGCAGGCCGGACGGCGCCTCGGCCAGGTCGCGTACGGTGCGCAGGCCGAGGCGGCGCAGCGCGTCCGCGGAGCGCTCCCCCACGCCCCACAGGGCGGACACCGGCAGCGGGTGCAGGAAGTCCAGCACCCGGGCGGCCGGAACCACGAGCAGGCCGTCGGGTTTTGCCCGGGTGGAACCGAGTTTGGCCACGAACTTGCTCGGCCCCACCCCCACCGAGCAGGTCAGTCGCTGTTCCTCGGCGACCCGGCGGCGGATCAGCGCGGCGATGTCGGCGGGCCGGCCGAACAGTCGGCGGGCGCCCGCCACGTCGAGGAACGCCTCGTCCAGCGACAGCGGCTCGACCAGCGGGGTGACGTCCCGGAAGATCTGCATGACCGCCCGCGAGGCCTCGGTGTAGGCGGCGAAGTCGGGCGGGAGGTAGACCGCGCCGGGGCAGAGCGCCCGGGCGCGGGCGGTGGGCATCGCGCTGCGGACGCCGTATCGCCGGGCCTCGTAGCTGGCGGAGCTGACCACGCCGCGCGGCCCGACGCCGCCCACCACCACCGGCCGGTTGCGCAGCTCGGGGCGGCGGCGCACCTCCACCGAGGCGTAGAACGCGTCCATGTCGACGTGCAGGACGGTGCAGCCGGTGTCGTCGGCGTCCGGCCCGAAGCGCGGATCACCGCCTCGGGGCAACGACTGGCTGCGGCCCATGCCAGCAGGCTAGCCCGCCGGTCCGACAACCCACCGCCCGCCGGCCCGGACGAACCGGGCTCAGCCGCGGACCACCAGCAGCGGGACGGTCATCTCGGCGGCGGTGTCCGCGCCGTGGTACGCCACCAGCCGCGACGCCATCGGCGGTTCGGAGCGGGTGGCGACCACCGCGTACGTGTCCCGGCAGACCACCACCACGTCGCCGATCCGGGTCAGGTGCGCCTCGGGCACCGGCCCGAACCAGCCGGTCGCCACCGCCTCGGCCCGGGTCAGCACCTGCGCGGCCGGGCCCAGCACCTCGGTCCAGGCGGCCGTCACGTCGGCCTCGGCGCCCGGCTCGACGTGCAGGTAGCGGACCCGGGGCTCACCGGCGACCACCCGTACCCCGGCCCGCAGCCGGGGGTCGGTGTCCAGGTCGATCCGGTGCCCGGCGGGCACGTCGAGCTGGCCGTGGTCGGCGGTGACCAGCAGCGCGGCGTCCGGCGGCAGCCCGTCGACGAGCCGGGCCAGCAGTGCGTCCACGTCGGCTGCGGCGGTCCGCCAGGGTGCGGAGTCCACGCCGCTGAGGTGCCCGTGCCGGTCCAGGTCGGGGTGGTAGCCGGAGACGAGCGTGGGCCCGTCCCCGGCGGCCAGCGCCGCCAGCATCCGGGCGGCGAGCGCGTCGACGCCCGCCGCGCCCCGGTAGTCGCCGCCCCGGTTGGCGGCGAGCGTCAGGCCGCTGCCGGCGAACTCGGGGCGGCTGACGACTGTGACAGCGACCCCGGCGGCGCGGGCTCGCTGGTACCAGGTGGGCACCGGCTGCCAGCTCGCCGGGTCCGGGTCGCCGGCCCAGTCGACGTGGTTGAGCACCCGGTCGGTGCCGGGCACCCGGACCGTGAAGCCGAGTACGCCGTGTGCGCCGGACGGGGTGCCGGTGCCGAGGCTGACCAGGCTGGTCGGCGTGGTGGACGGGAAGCCGGTGGTGATCGGCCGGCCGACGGTGGCGGCCAGGCCGGCGAGCGTCGGGGCGTACGGGGCGGCGACGGGGATCTGGTACCAGCCGAGGCCGTCGACGAGCAGCACCGCGATCCGGCGTACCCCGGTCAGGCCCGGGGCCAGGCCGAGCCGGTCGGCCGCGCCCGGTACGTCGAGCAACGCCAGCGCGCTGGGCAGCACGTCGGTCAGGGCGTCACCGTCGTAGCGCGGCGCCACCCGGTCCAGCGGGCCGGGATCCGGGACGGGCGTCGGATCGGGAGCCGGACCGGTCATGCCGGACGGCGGGCGAACAGGTGCAGCTGGGCGGCGAGGTCGCGGTACGGGGACCGGGCGGCCAGGGCGCGCTCCAGCTCCACCAGGGCGGCCTGCTGTCCGTCGGCCACCGCGGCCGGCAGCAGGTCGGCGAGCACCCGTACCCCGTGGATCTCCTCCACGACGAGGCCGGCGGCGGTGAGCAGGGCGCTCGCGTCGGCGGCGTCGTAGCGGCGGCGCAGCGTGTCCCGGCCGCCGGTGGTGCCGTTCGGGTCGGCGGCGAGCGCGGCGGCGGCGTCCAGTTGCCCGTTCATCGCCCGGCCGAGCACGGCGGCGGCCCGGCCGGCGACGAGCACGCTCGCCGCGCCACCCGGACGCAACGCGGCGACCAACGCGGACATCACCGGTTCCGGCTCGTCGACCACCTCGAGGACGGAGTGGCAGAGCACCAGGTCGACGGTGGCCGGTTCGACGAGTCCGGTGAGGGCGTCGGCGTCGCCCTGCGTCGCGCGTACCCGATCGGCGACCCCGGCCTCGGCGGCCCGGCGGGTCAGCGCGGCGAGCGCGTCGGGGCTGGCGTCGACCACCGTGACCTGGTGACCGGCCTCGGCGAGCGGGACGGCGAAGCCGCCGGTCCCGCCGCCGACGTCGAGCACGGAGAGTCGTTCGCCGGCCCGCCGGTCCAGCTCGGCCCGGAGCACCGACCAGATGACGGCGGTGCGGGGGGTGAGGGTTCGGATCTGCTCCACGCGCCGAGCCTAGTCACCCCCCGGCCCGGGTTCAGGACTCGCCGCCTCCGGCGGGGTCGTCCTCGGCGCGGGAGCGCTGGTTGTTTGCCACCGGGCCGTCGGTCACCTGGTATTCCCGCGGCTCGGCCTCGTGGGTGGGCGCCCAGTCGGCACCGAGGCGGGTCCGCCGGGCATTGGCTACGCCACTGGCGTTCGTGCGGTGAAAGGTCATCGGTTCATCCCCCATACCTCGGGTGGGCCACTCTGCCCACCCGCGTCGGGAGTCTCCCGTCTCCGGCTCGGAGAAACCGTAATGTGGATCACTCCATCAACGGAAATCCCTGGATGCCGGTGTGACGGGGGGCTCGATCGAGTCCAGCCGGTCCGCGGTGAGGTTCGTGACGCCCTCGTGCCGCTGCAGCCGGCCCCGCACCACGAGTGCTCCGCTGGTACGGGCGATTCGACGGTATCTCTGCCACAGCCCCGGGGAGCAAGTGACATTCAGCATCCCGGTCTCGTCCTCCAGGTTGAGGAACGTGACGCCGCCGGCGGTCGCCGGGCGCTGCCGGTGGGTGACGATCCCGCCGACCCGGATCCGCTGCCCGGGCGGCACCTGGCCGAGCCGGGCGATCGGCACCGCGCCCAGCGCGTCGAGGCGATCCCTGATGAACCGCGCCGGGTGGCTCTCCGGGGACAGGCCGGTGGCCCAGACGTCGGCGACCAGGCGGTCCACCGCGGCCATGCCGGGCAGGGTGGGCGGGTCCGCGCCGGTCACCGTGCCGGGCAGCCGGCCGGGCCGGTCCTGGGCCGCCGCGCCGGCGGCCCAGAGGGCCTGCCGCCGGGTCAGCCCGAAACAGGCGAAGGCATCGGCGGTGGCCAGGGCCTCCAGCTGCGCGGCGGTGAGACCGACGCGGCGGGCCAGGTCCGGCATGTCCCGGTACGGCCCGTGCGCCGCCCGCTCCGCCTCGATCCGCTCGGCCACGTCCTCGCCGAGGGTACGGACGCTGCCCAGCCCGAGCCGTACCGCCGGGCCGCCCAGTCCCCAGGCGTGCGGCGGCTCTCCGGGCACGCTGCCCCACCTGGTTTCCGCCGTGGATTCCAGCACCGCCTTGGCGCCGCTGGCGTTGATGTCCGGCCGGCGCACCTCGACGCCGTGCCGGCGGGCGTCGTCGGCGAGCGTCTGCGGCGAGTAGAAGCCCATCGGCTGGGCGTTCAGCAGCGCGGCCAGGAACGGGCCCGGGTGGTAGCGCTTGAGCCACGAGCTGGCGTACACCAGATAGGCGAAGCTCATCGCGTGGCTCTCCGGGAAGCCGTAGCTGGCGAACGCGGTGAGCTTGCGGTAGACGTCGTCGGCCAGCTCGCCGCTGATGCCCCGCTCGGCCATCCCGGCGTAGAGCCGGTCGGCGATCTGCGCCATCCGCTCCACCGAGCGCTTCGCCCCCATGGCCCGGCGCAACTGGTCGGCGCCGGCCGCGTCGAACCCGGCCAGGTCGATGGCGAGCTGCATGAGCTGCTCCTGGAACAGCGGCACGCCCAGCGTCTTCTCCAGCGCGTTGCGCATCAGCGGGTGCGCGTACGTGACCGGCTCCTGGCCGTTCTTGCGCCGGATGTACGGGTGCACCGAGCCGCCCTGGATCGGGCCGGGCCGGATCAGCGCCACCTCCACCACCAGGTCGTAGAACTCGCGCGGCTTGAGCCGGGGCAGAGTGGCCATCTGGGCGCGGCTCTCCACCTGGAACACGCCCACCGAGTCGGCCCGGCAGAGCATGTCGTAGACCTCGGGGTCGTCCAGGTCCATGTCGCCCAGGTCGAGGCGGGACCCGATCAGGTCGTAGCCGTAGTGCAGCGCCGACAGCATGCCGAGGCCGAGCAGGTCGAACTTGACCAGGCCGACGGCGGCGCAGTCGTCCTTGTCCCACTGGAGCACGCTGCGCCCGGGCATCCGGCCCCACTCCACCGGGCACACCTCGATCACCGGCCGGTCGCAGATCACCATGCCGCCGGAGTGGATGCCCAGGTGCCGGGGGAACGTCTGGAGTTCGTTCGCGTACGCGACCACCTGCTCCGGGATGTCCGCCACGTCGACCGCGGCGACCGAGCCCCACCTGTCGATCTGCTTGCTCCAGGCGTCCTGCTGGCCGGGCGAGAAACCGAACGCCTTCGCCACGTCCCGCACCGCCGACCGGGGCCGGTACGAGATGACGTTGGCGACCTGGGCGGTGTGCTCCCGGCCGTAGCGGGCGTAGACGTGCTGGATCACCTCCTCCCGGCGGTCGGACTCGATGTCCACGTCGATGTCGGGCGGGCCGTCGCGTTCCGGGGCGAGGAACCGCTCGAACAGCAGCCGGTGCCGGACCGCGTCCACGTTGGTGATGCGCAGCGCGTAGCAGACCGCCGAGTTGGCCGCCGATCCCCGGCCCTGGCAGTAGATGTCCTGCGCGCGGCAGAACGCGACGATGTCGTAGACCACCAGGAAGTAGCCGGGGAAACCGAGGTCGGAGATCATCCGCAGCTCGTGTTCCAGTTGCGCGTACGCCTCCGGGTGCGCCTCGGGCGGCCCGTAGCGCTCGCGGGCGCCGTCCATGGTCAGCCGGCGCAGCCAGCTCATCTCGGTGTGCCCGGGCGGCACCGGGTACGCCGGCAGCCTCGGCGCCACGAGCTGAAGGTCGAAGGCGAGTTCCGCGCCGTACTCGGCGGCCCGCGCCACCGCGCCCGGGTACGCGGCGAACCGCGCCGCCATCTCCGCGCCGCTGCGCAGGTGGGCGGTGGCCGCGGCGGGCAGCCAGCCGTCGATCTCGTCGAGGCTGCGCCGGGCCCGGACCGCTGCCACGGTGGTGGCCAGCCGACGCCGGCCCGGGGTGGCGTAGTGCACATTGTTCGTGGCGACCGTGGGCAGCCCGGCCGTGGCGGCCAGCTCGGCGAGCGCGTCGTTGCGGTCGGCGTCGACCGGGTGGCCGTGGTCGGTCAGCTCCACCGCCACCGTCTCCGCGCCGAACAACGCGGTGAGCCGGTCCAGCTCCCGGGCCGCCGCGTCGACGCCCTCGGTGAGCAGCGCCGCGGGCACGTGCCCCTTGCGGCAGCCGGTGAGCACCAGCACGTGGTCGCGCAGCTCGGCGGCGATCTCCTCCAGCTCGCCGTAGACCGGGCGGCCCTTCTCCCCGCCGCGCAGCTGGGCCCGGGAGATGGTGGCGGCCAGACGCGCGTACCCCTCGTGGCCGTGCGCGAGCACCAGCAGGTGCCGGCCGAGCGGGTCGGGTTCGCCGTTCTGCGGGCCGGGCAGCCCGAGGGACAGTTCCGCGCCGAAGATCGTCGGCAGCCGCAGCGCGCGGGCCGCCTCGGCGAAGCGCACCACGCCGTAGAAGCCGTCGTGGTCGGTGACGGCGAGCGCGGTCAGCCCGAGCCGGGCCGCCTCCTCGGCCAGCTCCTCCGGGTGGCTGGCCCCGTCGAGGAAGCTGAAGTTGGAGTGCGCGTGCAGCTCCGCGTAGGGCACGACGCCGTCCGGGCGGACCAGCTCCGGCGACCGGTATTCCTGGCGCTTGCGGCTCCACGCCGGTGAGTCGCCGCCGTCGGCGTCGACCGCGAGCGGGTCGACCACGTGCAGGTGCCGCTCGCCCTTGGCCCGCCCGGAGAGCACCTGCTCCAGCTTCGACCACGGCATCTTCGGGTTGTGGAAGCTCATCCCGCGCTCCCCCGGCGCTCAGTCATAGATCGCCTCCACCAGCCACTGCCCGCCCTCGACCGCGAGCAGCAGCGCGGCGCCGTCGGCCAGGCACACCTGGAACCGGGCCCGGCGGCACGCCTCGGCCGGCGCCCACCAGCGCTCGTCCACCGGCCACGGCCCGGCCCAGCCGGTGATCTCGGCCGGGCGCCCGTCACCGACCGTCAACCGGGCCGGCGCCGCGCTGACCGTCAGCCGCGCGCTCACCACGACCGGCTCCCCGGCCGCGTCGCGCACGTCGGCCGGCAACGGGGCGGGCAGCACCACGGCCGGTGACGGTGGCGGGATCCGGCCCGGCCACGGCGGCGCGGCCACCGCCCGGCCCCGCCCGGTCCGCCGCCCCGCACCACCCCCAGCGGGTACGACGGCCGGGGACGCCGGTGCCGGTGGCGGTGCGGCGGGCGGCAGGGGTGGCGGACCGGGGCGCGCGGGCACCCGCTCGTCGCCCCACGGGACCAGGCGCACCTGGTCGGCCGGGGAACGTCCGCCGCCGAGCACGGCGGTGACCACCGCCTCGGGGCCGAGGATGCCCTGCACCCGGTTCAGCGCGCGGTGCGCCCGCTCCCGCTCCTCTCCGGTCTCCCCCCACAGCCCGGGTTGCAGGCCCGCCTGGGCGAGCACCCCGTCGGGCACCAGCCGCAAGCGGACGATCCCGGCGGTGGGCCGGACCGGACGCGTCCCGCCCCGGCCGTTGCTGCCGGAGAGCCAGCCGTCGAGCTGCCAGCGGACCCGGTCGGCGATGGCCGCGGCGGTGAGCAGGCCATCGTGCCGCCAGACCCGGTGCAGTTCCTGGCCGTGCGCGGTGACCGCCTCGATGCCGAGGCGGGTGCAGGCCAGCCCGTAGCCGGCCAGCCGCTCGTGCAGCCGCTCGGCGAGCGTGCGGGCGGCGAACGCGGCCGCGTCGACCCGGTCGATCGGCTCGTCGTGGTCGGCGGTGACGGTCAGGTCGGCGGGCGGCTGCCGGACCGCCAGCGGACGGTCGTCCCGGCCGGCGGCGAGCCGGTGCGCCAGCGCCCCGTCGAAGCCGAACCGGGCCAGCACGTCCCCGGCCGGCAGCGCCGCGAAGTCGCCGAGCGTGCGTACGCCGAGCCGGCGCAGCAGGTCGGCCAGGGCGGGCCGGCCGAGCGCCTCGACCGGGCGGCCGGCCAGGAACTCGCGGGTGCCGCCGGGGGGCACGATCCGCCCCTCCCGGGCGGCCAGCCCGGCCGCGAACACCCCGTCGGCGATGCCGGCCTGGCTCTCCACCGCGCAACTCTGCGCGACGTGCTCCACGATCCGCTCGGCCGCCGCCTCCTCGCCGCCGAGGTAGCGGCTCGGCCCCCGGGCCGCCGTGGCGCAGACGCCGGGCCGGATCACCTCGACGCCGGCGACCACCTCCTCCACGGCGGCCACCACCGGCTCGAACGCGCGCACGTCCCGGGCGGGGTCGTGGTCGACCACTGTGAGGTGCGGGCAGCGCCCCTGCGCCTCGCGGCGGCGCAGCCCGCGCCGGATCCCCTCGGCGCGGGCCCGCTCGGAGCAGGCGATCACCCGGTTGGCGTGCAGCACCACGACCGGGTCGGTGGCGGGCACCCCGTCGACGATCTCGGCGGCGAGGACCGGCCAGTCCGGGCACCAGAGCAGCAGCGTCCGCTGCGGTACGCCGCTCACGCCGGACCGGCAGCGGCGAGCGTGCGGGCGGGTGGGGCGACCACGTGCAGCCGGCGCAACGGCGCGGCGGACGGGGCGCCGAGCCCGACCGAGTGGGGGATCACCCGGGTCAGCTCGTCGCCGGGCAACCACACCTTGATCTCCTTGGGGCGGGCGGCCGCGCCCCGGCCCCGGGCCGAGACGGTCACCTCGCGGCGGCGCAGCCGCCCGCGACCGGGGCCGAGCCCCTGCCAGACGCCCCGGACCACCTGGAGCGTGACGTCCGCGCCGTCCCACCTGCCGTACGGGACGAGCACGCTTCCGCGCTGCCGGGCGCGGGCGGCCAGCCGGGTCGCGACCGAGGCGGAGACGGTGGCCGGCACGGCGGTGACCACCACGTCGACCCCGTCGATGAGCGCGGCGACCACTGTGGGCCACTCCGGCCCGGGGTCGGGCACCAGGGCCAGCCGGTCCAGGGCGATGCCCGCCTCGGCCGCCGCGCCGGCCCCGAAGGTGGGTACGCCGACCACCGCGCACCACGAGCCGGCCCGGGACGCCTCGGCGAGCAGCGCGAGGATCAGCGAGGTGGCGCCGCTGCGCCGGGGCCGGCCGGCGCCGACCGCTACGGTGCTGCCACGCCGCAGGCCGCGGTTGGGCAGCAGCCCGGTCAGCTCGGCCCGGACGGGCAGTACCCGGTGGCCGCCGGCCGGGTCGGGCGTGCTCGCCGGACGGACCAGGTCGGCCAGGGCGGCGGAACCGACCACCATGCGGCCCGCCATCGGACCAACCCCCCGTCGTGTTTCGCCACGGGCCTCACCCGTGGATGGTGCTGTGGATCGTGTCGTGCGCGGCACGCGTGTGCCGGGGCGTGGCGCCCGGCCACCCGGAGTCCCGCCGGTGGTGGCCGGGCGCCACGAATCAGGCGGCTGCTGCTCCGGGCCGGGGCGGGGTGTCGGAGACGCCGCGCCGCAGCGGGCGGGGCAGGCCGTCGAGCACCGGCTGGTGGGCCTGTCCGAGCGCGGTCTCCACCACCGTCACGAACTCCTCGGCGGCGCGCAGCAGGTCGTCGGCCTCCCGGGCGGTCACCACGCGGGGGATGCCGGCCTCGGCGGCGGCCCGCTTGCTCGCGCCGGCGGCGAAGTAGGCGGCCCACTCGTCCAGTTCGGGGGCGACGGTGGCGAGCAGCACCCAGACGCTGGTGATCCGGTTCCGGCGGGTGGGCGCGGGGCGGGCGCGGGCGGCGAGCACGGCGGCGGCGGCGCGCAGCGCCGCGAGGTGGGCGGCGGCGTACCGGAGGCCGTCGGGACGGGTGCGGGCGGCCTCGGCCAGCCCGTCGCGGGCCACCGCGAGCAACTGGGTGGGGGTGCGGTGCGGCAGCACGTGCGCGGGCACCGTGGGCGCCTGGGCCGGACTGGTCGGCATGGGTCTCTCCTCCGCGTGTGGCCGGGGCGGGCGCTCGGGCGACGGGGAACGTCGCCCGGTCGCCCGGAGCGGTCGGTGCGGAGGAAGACGCACCTTGTGGCGGCCGGCCGGATGTGGACGCTTCCCCACACCCACACCCGGCCGGCGTGCCGGCGGGTCCGTCGTCCGCCGCCCGGGGGTCGTGGGCGGCGGACGACGACCTGCCTGACGGGCCCGGACTCGCGACTGTCCGAGACCCGGTGCGGCCCGCGGTGCCGCACCTCCCGGAAGCCGGTGCCGCGAAACACCGCTTCCGGAGCGTTCGACGGGTGCGCGACCGGCTCGGATCAGGCCGGGCCAGCCGGGGAGCTGAGCCGCTTGCCGTTGAACCGAATCAAACTGCGAGCCGAATCGAACACTCGTTCTAACTACCCTGACAGTACACCTCCCCACCGACGAAAACGCAACGTGTGACGCGCCGCGACGCACGGGAGGACAACGGCCCCCGGCGGGCCCGCGCGCGGGTGGGGGAAGAATGGGGGGATGCAGCCACACCCGAACGTGCAGGCGGTGCAGCGCGCGCTCGACGAGGCGGGCGCGCGGAACGGATCGGGCGAGGCCAGCCTGGTCCGACTGCTGCCCGACGCGGTGCACACCGCCGCCGCGGCGGCCGAGGCGCTCGGCGTCGCCGCCGGCGCCATCGCCAACTCGCTGATCTTCGACGCGGACGACGCGCCGCTGCTGGTGCTCACCTCCGGCGCGCACCGGGTGGACACCGCGGGGCTGGCCGCCACGCTGGGCGTGACCCACCTGCGCCGGGCCACCCCGGAGTTCGTCAAGCGGCACACCGGGCAGGTGATCGGCGGCGTCGCCCCGGTCGGCCACCCCGCGCCGCTGCGCACCGTCGTGGACACCGCGCTGGCCGGGTACGACGAGGTGTGGGCGGCCGGCGGCGTGCCCCGGGCGGTGTTCCCCACCACGTACGCGGAACTGCTGCGGATCACCACCGGCACCCCGGCCGAGGTGGCGTGAACCCCGAACTCGTCACGCTGCACGTGTGGCGTGTGCCCCGGCGGGCCGTACCCGGTGTGCTGACCCGGATGGCCACCCACCCGGCCCGGCTGCGCCGGCTACCCGGCGTCCGCTTCGCCAAGCTGCTCGGCACCGGGACCGGCACCGGCTTCGGCCCCGGCGACGCCGACCTGACCCGGTGGGCCGCGCTCGTGGTCTGGGACTCCCCCGCCGACGCGGCCGGCTTCGACGCCTCCCCGGTCGCCCGCTCCTGGGCCCGGATCGCCCGCGCCGCGGTACGGGTGGACCTGCGCCCGCTGACCAGCCGCGGCCGATGGTCCGGCCGGGAGCCGTTCGGCACGCCGTCCGGCGGGCGGGTCACCGGGCCGGTGCTGGCGCTGACCCGGGCCCGGCTGCGGGCCCGGCGGGCGGCCACGTTCTGGCGCGCGATCCCACCGGTCGCCGGCGCGCTGCACACCTCGCCCGGCCTGCTCGCCCGGTTCGGCGTCGGCGAGGCGCCGCTGGGCTGGCAGGGCACGGTGAGCGTGTGGCGCGACCCGGCGGACCTCGTCGCGTTCGCGTACCGTTCCCCGGAGCACCGCGCCGCGATCACCCGCACCCCCACCGAGGGCTGGTACGCGGAGGAGCTGTTCGCGCGGTTCGCGGTGGGCGACGTGGTCGGCGACCGTACGGTGCTCGGCTGGGCCGCCGAGGGCGGCCCGGAGACGGTGAGAGGGCGCTCATGAGGCTGGTGCGGTGGACCCCGGACGACCTGGTCCGGCGGCTGGACGACGTGGTGGCCGTCTACGGCGAGGCGATGGGCTACCGGCCCGATCTGCTGGAGGCCCGCCGCGGCTACATCGCCACCCACGTACGCCGCCCCGGCTTCCGCGCCGTCGCCAGCCTGACCAACGAGGGACACCTGGCCGGTTTCGGGTACGGCTACCGGGGCGCCACCGGGCAGTGGTGGCACGACCAGGTGCACCGGGCGCTGAACGCGCAGGCCCGGCAGCGCTGGCTGACCCACCCGTTCGAGGTGGTGGAGCTGCACGTTCGCCCGCCCGCGCAGGGGCACGGCCTGGGCGCCCGCCAGTTGCGCGCGCTGCTCGCCGTGGCCGAGGGCGACACCACGCTGCTCTCCACCCCGGAGGCCGACGAGGAGAAGTCCCGGGCCTGGCGGCTGTACCGCCGGTTCGGCTTCGTCGACGTCCTGCGCCACTTCCACTTCCCCGGCGACGAGCGGCCGTTCGGCGTGCTCGGCCGGGACCTGCCGCTGCCCCCGCCGGACGCCCCGTGAGCGCGAGGAGTGAGCCGGGCCTGCGAGCCCCGCAGTCGCGAACGAAAGAGGGCACCGTGAGCGCTCGGCTGCCCTGGGCGCTGCTGGCCGTGCTGGTGCTCGCCCAGATCTGCTATCCGCTCACCGGCGGCGCGACCCGGGCCGGGCTCACGGTGGCCACGGTGGTGCTCGGCTGGCTGCTCTCGGTCGGCCACGCGCTGCTCACCCGGGGCGCCCGTACCGCCGCCGCGCTCGTCGCGGTCGTCACCGGCGGCGGGTTCGCGGTGGAGGCGATCGGCGTGGCCACCGGGTTCCCGTTCGGCACCTACGACTACTCCGGGGAGCTGGGCCCGAAGCTGGCCGGGGTGCCGCTGATCATCCCGCTCGCCTGGACCTGGATGGCCTGGCCGGCATGGCTCACCGCGGTCCGGCTGGTCCGCTCCCGGGTCGCGCGAATCGCGCTCTCGGCCGTCGGGCTGGCCGCCTGGGACCTGTTCCTCGACCCGCAGATGGTGGCCGAGGGCTACTGGACCTGGCGCGACGCCACCCCGGCGCTGCCCGGGCTGCCCGGCATCCCGGTCAGCAACTACCTGGGCTGGCTGGGCTTCGCTGTGCTGCTGGCCGTCGCGCTGCGCCCGCTCGCCGGGCCGTCGGTGGACCGGGTCGACGGCCGGGACGCCCCGATGTTCGCGCTCTACCTCTGGACGTACGCCTCCAGCGTGCTGGCGCACGCGGTGTTCCTGCGGCTGCCGGCGTCGGCGCTGTGGGGCGCGGCCGGCATGGCGGTGGCGGCGGTGCCGCTGGCGGTGACGCTGTGGCGGGCCCGCCGGGACCGGGCCGCCGAGCCGGCGCCGGCGCCGCGCGTCGACGCCCCGGCATGATCGCCGCCCTCGCGCTGGCCGTGGCGGTCGCCGCGCTCACCGCGCACACGCTCGTCAACGCGCTCGCCTGGCTGCGCCGCCCGGCCACCGGCCCGGCCGAGGTGACCGAGCCGGTGGCGGTGCTGCTGCCGCTGCGCGACGAGGCCGAGCGGGTCACCCCGTGCCTGCGCGCGCTGCTGGCCCAGCGCGGGGTGCCGGACCTGCGGATCGTGGTGCTCGACGACGGTTCCACCGACGGCACCGCCGACGTGGTCCGCGCGGTGGCCGGTGACGATCCCCGGGTCACGCTGCTCACCGGCGTCGCCCCGCCGCCGGACTGGCTGGGCAAGCCGCACGCCTGCTGGCAGCTCGCCACCCGGACCGCCCCGGAGCCGACGGTGCTGGCCTTCGTCGACGCGGACGTGGTGCTCACCCCGTACGCGGTGGCGGCGGCGGTCACCGAGTTGCGCGCGGCCGACGCGGCGCTGCTGTCGCCGTACCCCCGGATCGTGGTGCGGACGGCGGCCGACCGGCTGGTGCAGCCGCTGTTGCAGTGGTTGTGGCTGACGTTCCTGCCGCTGCGCGCGATGGAACGCTCGCGGCGGCCCTCGCTGGCCGCTGCGGGCGGGCAGTTCCTGGTCGTGGACCGGGCCGGCTACCTGCGGGCCGGCGGGCACGCGGCGGTGGCCGACAAGGTGCTGGAGGACATCGAGCTGGCCCGGGCGGTGAAACGGGCCGGCGGGCGGATCGCGCTGGCCGACGGATCCAAGCTGGCGTCCTGCCGGATGTACGACACCTGGCCGCAGCTGCGCGACGGCTACACCAAGTCGCTGTGGGCGACGTTCGGGCATCCCACCGCCGCGGCGGCCGTGCTGGCGCTGCTGTTCGCGCTCTACGTCGCGCCGCCGCTGCTGGCCGTCGGGGCGCTGCTCGCGGGCGCACCGGCGGTGGCGGCCGTGGCGTTCCTGGCCTACCTGGCCGGTGTCGCCGGGCGGGTGGTCAGCGCCCGCGCCACCGGCGGACGGGCGTGGCCCGACGCGCTGGGCCACCCCGTGTCGGTCGTGGTCCTCGGTTGGCTGACCGTCCGGTCGTACCATCTGCGGAAGCGGCGCCGGCTCACCTGGCGGGGTCGCCCGGTCACCTAGGAGGGGCACGCCATGGCGCGCATCGTGGTCATCGGCGCCGGGGTGGGCGGGCTCGCCGCCGCCGCCCGGCTCGCGGTCACCGGGCACGAGGTCACCGTCCTCGAACGGGCCGGCACGGTCGGGGGCAAGCTCGGCCGGTACACCCACCACACCCCGGAGGGGGTGTGGCACTTCGACACCGGGCCGAGTCTGTTCACCCTGCCGCAGGTCTTCCACGACCTGTTCGAGGCGACCGGGGCGAAGCTCGACGAATATCTGGACCTGGTCCCGCTGGACCCGATCGTGCGGCACGTCTTCCCCGGCGGCGGGCCCACTCTCGACTCCTGCGCCGACCCGGACGAGTTCGCCGCCCGGATCGGCGCCGCCTTCGGCGACCGGTCCGCCGCCGACTGGCGCGGCCTGTGGCGGCGCGCCGACCGGGTGTGGGCGGCCTCACACCGGGACATCCTGCGCCGTACCGTCGACTCGCCCCGCGACCTGGCCGCGCTGGCCTGGCGGCTGGGCGACCTGGCCGCCATCGGCCCCGGCCGGAGCCTGCGCGGGCTGGGCCGCCGCCACCTGTCCGACCCGCGGCTGCGGATGCTGCTGGACCGGTACGCCACGTACACCGGCGCCGACCCGCGCCGCGCCCCGGCCGCGCTCGTCGCCGTCCCCTACGCCGAGCTGGCGTACGGCGGCTGGTACCTGCGCGGCGGGCTGGGCACGCTCGCCGACGCGCTGCTGTCGCGCTGTCTGGACCTGGGCGTGGTGGTGCGCACCGACGCCGCTGTCACCCGGATCGACGCCGCGGGCGGGCGGGTGCACGGGGTACGCGTGGCCGGGTCGGCCGTGCCGGTACCCGCCGACGTGGTGGTGGCCAACGTCGACGCGCTCACCGTCTACCGGGACCTGCTGCCCGACCCGCGCCGGCTGGCCGCGCTCACCGACCGCAGCCTGGCCGGGTTCGTGCTGCTGCTGGGCGTACGCGGCGACTCCGGGCTGGCCCACCACACCGTCTTCTTCCCCCGCGACTACGACGCCGAGTTCGACGCCGTGTTCGGTGACCCGGGTCGCGGGGTGCGGGCCCGCCCGGCGCCCGACCCGACCGTGTTCGTCACCGCCGCCGACGACCCGGCGGTCCGCCCGGACGGCCACGAGGCGTGGTTCGTGCTCGTCAACGCGCCCCGGCACGGCACCGCCCCGAGCGCCGTGGACTGGCGGCGGCCCGGCCTGGCCGAGGCGTACGCGGACCGGATCCTCGACGTGCTGGCCGAGCGCGGCGCCGACGTGCGGGACCGGCTGGTGTTCCGGGAGATCCGCACCCCGGCCGACCTGGACGCGGCCACCGGCGCGCCCGGTGGGGCGATCTACGGCACCGCGGGCGGGCTGCTGCGCCCGGCCAACCGGGGTCCGGCGGCCGGGCTCTGGCTGGTCGGCGGTTCCAGCCACCCGGGCGGCGGGCTGCCCATGGTGACGCTGTCCGCGGAGATCGTCGCCGAGGCGGTCGGCCCGGCCTGGTGAGGGGGCCCTTTCTTGACACCCGCTGACCACCGCGCGGGCGCGGTGGTCAGCCGGCGTCGACCAGGGCGCGGCGGACGGCGGAGAGCAACTGGCCGAGGCCGAATCCGGCCAGCAGCACCCAGACCGTGGTGGCCATGGTGATGGTGCCGGCGGTCAGGTCGACGTCGATCAGGCCGGTGAGCCCGGCGACCAGCAGCCCGACCAGGGCCACGGAGACCCGGGTCGGCCGTTCCCCCAGCGTCACCGCGCCGATCTCCCGCATCCCGGCCGAGACCGCCCGCGCCCGTACGTACTCGTGCAGCCAGGACAGGCCGCCGGCCGCGGCCACCAGCGCGCCCGGCGCCCCGAGCAGCCAGAACGCGATCAGCCAGGCCACCTCGCCGAGCCGGTCGGCGACCGAGTCGTACACGTAGCCCAGCCGGGTGGTGCGGCCGGTGGCCACCGCCACCGCGCCGTCGACGCTGTCGGCCACCGCCGCCAGCAGCACGAACAACGCGCCCAGGAACGGTCCGTCGCCGGGCCGGTCCACAAGCAGCGGTACGCAGAAGCAGAGCAGCACCCCGAACACGGTCACCGGGGTCGGGCCGACGCGCAGCCGGCCCAGCACGTAGCCCACGTGGTAGGCGAAGCGCAGCCAGGCGCGCACCACCGGCGCGGCGGTACGCGGATCGAAGCCGCCGTGCAGCCGTGCCCATGCCGTCGCGTACTGGTCCCAGTTCAGCTGTGTGCCCACCACGGATCAACCGTAGAAGCACGGCGCGGGTGTCGTGTGGCCGGTGGTCACACCCGTGCCGCGTCGCGCAGCCGCTGCCACACCTCGCGGGTGGCCGTGGACCGGTTGAGCGTGATGAAGTGGATCCCCGGCACACCCTCGTCGAGCAGCTTCTCGCACATCTCGCTCGCCTGCTCGACGCCGAGGCGGCGGACCGCCTCCGGGTCGTCGGCCACCCGCTCGAATCGCTGCGCCAGCGCCGGCGGGAACGGCGCGCCGGACAACTGCACCGACCGTTCGATGGTGCCGATCTGGGTCACCGGCATCACCCCGGCCAGGATCGGCGTGTCGCAGCCGGCCGCGGCCACCCGGTCACGCAGCCGCAGGTAGTCGTCGGCGTCGAAGAACATCTGGGTGATCGCGAACTCCGCGCCGGCCCGGCACTTGCGGACGAAGTGCGCGGTGTCGCTCGCCACGTCCGGCGAGCGCGGGTGCTTGTACGGGAAGGCGGCCACGCCGACGCTGAAGTCGCCGCTGTCGCGGACCAGCCGGACCAGGTCCTCGGCGTACCGGACGCCCTCGGGGTGGGCGATCCACTCGCCGCCCGGGTCGCCCGGCGGGTCACCCCGCACGGCCAGCACGTTGCGCACCCCGGCCGAGGCGAGTCGGCCGATCACGTGCCGCAGCTCGGCGACGGAGTGGTTCACCGCCGTCAGGTGCGCCATCGGCAGCAGCGTCGTCTCGGTGGCGATCCGCTCGGTCACCGCAACGGTGGTGTCGCGGGTCGAGCCGCCCGCGCCGTAGGTGATCGACACGAACGAGGGACGCAGCGACTCCAGCTCGCGGATGGCCTGCCAGAGCAGCTTCTCCCCGGCCGGGGTCTTCGGCGGGAAGAACTCGAAGGAGAAGGTGGGCCGGCCGTCACGGATCAGCTCCCCGATGGCCGGCTGGGGATTGGGAAGGACCGAGGGAAGACCGAGCGCCACGGACCGACTGTAACCGGGACGGCACGCCGTACCGGAAATCTTCCCAGCCCGCGAACACCTGCCCGGCCCGTCGTCGTACCCCCGGGGTAGAACTACGGCAGCGCGGAGGGGCCGCCGGCGGCCGTCCCGGGGGCCCGCGCGGGGGTCGTCACGACGGTGACGTGCCGGCGCCACCACCTGGCCGGGCGTCCACGTCGCCATCCGCGCCGTCGCCTCCGGAGGTTTCCGATGATCCCGTCCCCGCCGCCCGGCCCGCGCCTGCTCGGGCCGCTGCTGGCCCAGTTGCGGGCCGCCCGTGGCTGGAGCCAGCAGCGGATGGCCGCCGAACTCTCCGCCGCCTCGGGTGTGCCCACGCTGACCCGGCACGAGGTGTCCCGCTGGGAACGCCAGCTCCGGCTTCCCGGCGACTTCTGGTCGGCCTGGCTGGCGACCGTCCTCGGGGTGCCGGGTGAGCTGATCGCCGAGGCCGCCGCCCGCAGCCGTCGGCTGGGCGTGGCGCCCGCGGCGGTGGACCCGGCCGGGTCCCGCGCCCGGCTGGCCCTGCTCACGCTCGCGTACCGCTGGGCCGCCGACCCGGACGGCCGCACGCTGGCCGGTCCGTTCGCCGGGCCCGGGGCGGACGGCGAACCGGGGACGTCCGAGCCGGACGACGCCCGCCACACCGGGGACGGGTGGCACCCGGCGGACGGGGTGACGCTGGCCACGCTGCGGCGCTGGGACGACCTGCTCGGCGGCGGGGACCTCGCCGGGCACGGCGCCCGCCGGCTGCGGCGGGCGGTCCGCGGCTACCGTCGCGCCGGGCCCGCCGGCCGGCGCGCGATGCTCCCCGCGCTCGCCGAGTCGGCGCAGCTCGCCGGCTGGCTGGCCGCCGACGCGGGCGACCTCGGCGGGGGCCTGGTCGCGTACCGGCTGGCGCTGCGGGCGGCGGTGGCCGCCGGGGAGCCGCCGCTGGCCGCGCACGTGCTCGCGTCCGCCAGTCACCTGCTGGCCGGCGCCGGCGACCCGGCCGGCGCGCTGGTCCTGGCCCGGATCGGGTACGCCGCCGGCCGCGCCACCGCCTCGCCCGGCCTGCGGGCGCTGCTGCTGCACCGGGTCGCGCTCGCCGCCGCGCTCGCCGGGCGTCCCCGCGCCGCCGGGCGGGCGCTGGCCGGGGCGGATCGGGCCGGTACGCCGGAGCCCGGCCGGGAGCCGCCCTGGCTCTACTGGCTCGACGCGGCCGAGCTGGCGGCGATGACCGGTCGCACGCTCGTCGCGCAGGGCCGTCCGGCCGCCGCCGTGCCACTGCTGACGCCGGTGGTGGGCGCGCGTGACCGTCCACGCCGGGCCGCCGTGTACGGCGCCTGGCTGGCCCGAGGGCACCTGGGCCTGGGTGCGGTGCCCGAGGCGTGCGCGGTGGCCGGCGAGGCGCTGCTCGACGCGGTCCGGTCCGGCTCCCCCCGGGCCGTCGGCCAGCTCACCGCGTTCCGCCGCGGCCTGGCGCACGCCGCGCCCGGTCCGGCCACCCGGGGGTACGCGCGACTGCTCACGGCGGCCCGCCCGTACCTGCCGGCCGGCGTGCCGCGCCACCGGCGGGACCGTCCGGGCCGGTGAGCCACGAGGCACGCCGGGACGCCGGGCGCGGTGATATCGGGTGTGAACCGCTAGCGTCGTGGCGTGACCGACGCTGCTCCCGTATCCCCCGTCGACCGTGCCGGCCTGCGCCAACGGATCGACAAGGCGCTCACCGAGTTCCTCGCCGGCCAGCGCGGCTGGCTGACCGCCGTCGACGACGGCCTGCTGCCGGTCGCCGAGGCCATCGAGGCGTTCGTGCTCGGCGGCGGCAAGCGGCTACGCCCGGCGTTCGGCTACTGGGGTTACCGGGGCGCCGGCGGGGTAGACTCCGACCAGGTGGTCGCCACCCTTGCCGCGCTGGAGTTCGTGCAGGCCAGCGCGCTCATCCACGACGACCTGATGGACCGGTCGGACACCCGGCGCGGCGAGCCGGCGATGCACAGGCGGTTCGCCGCCCGGCACCGCGCGGCCGGTTGGGGCGGCGACGCGGACTCCTTCGGCGACGCCGCCGCGATCCTGCTGGGCGACCTCTGCCTGGTCTGGTCCGACGAGCTGCTGCACTCCTCGGGCCTGCCGCCGGCCATCGTGGCCCGGGCCCGGCCGGTCTTCGACGAGATGCGCACCGAGGTGACCGTCGGGCAGTACCTGGACGTGCTGACCCAGGCCACCGGGGACACCTCGCTGGACCGGGCCGCCAAGGTGGCCCGGTACAAGTCGGCCAAGTACACGGTCGAGCGCCCGCTGCTGCTCGGCGCCGCGCTGGCCGGCGCGCCGGCCGAGGTGCACGCCGCCTACTCGGCGTACGGGCTGCCGCTGGGTGAGGCGTTCCAGCTCCGCGACGACGTGCTGGGGGTGTTCGGCGACCCGGAGCGCACCGGCAAGCCGGCCGGCGACGACCTGCGCGAGGGCAAGCGGACGTATCTGGTGGCGGCGGCCCTGGAGAAGCTCGACCCGGCCGGCCGGGAGGCGCTGCTGGCCGGGCTCGGCGTACCGGACCTGGACGCGGCCGGGGTGGACCGGCTGCGCGAGCTGATCACCACGAGCGGCGCGCTGGAGCGGGCCGAACGGCACATCACCGCGCTCACCGAGAGCGCCCTGGCCGCGCTCACCGCTGTCGACCTGGACACCGAGGCGCACCAGGCCCTGGTCGACCTCGCCATAGCCGCCACCCGCCGCCCCGCCTGAGGCTGAGGCTGACCTCTGGGCGTCGATCATGAGGTTGGCGGCGAAGTCGATCTCCGATCGTGCCGCCAACTTCATGATCGACGAGGTCAGGCGGGGCGGTGGGCTAGAAGGCCGCTGCCTGGGCTCGGCGTTTGACCTCTCGGGCCAGGTCGCCGCCGAGGGCCACGGCGGGGGTGCCGGGAAGCGCGGGGTCCTCCCGGTAGAGCCAGCGCAGCGCCTCCTCGTCGTCGTACCCGGCGTCGGCGAGCAGGTTGAGCACGCCGGGTAGGTGCTTGAGCACGGTGTCGTTGGCCACCAGGTCGGCCGGGATTCGGCGGACGCCGTCGCGGCGCACCGCGAGCAACTCGCGATCGCGGATCATCTGGTGCACCTTGCTGATCGACAGGTCCAGGTGCTCGGCCACGTCGGGCAGCGTCAGCCAGCCGGCCGGGTCGGCCGGTCCGGCCAGGTCGGGGCCGGTCTCGGTGGGTACGGAATCGGTCACCCGACCACCCTGCCACGTGACCGCCGGGGCCGGTGCACGGCACCCCGCGCCGCCGCCGGGAGCGCGGCGGTCCCCCGTGTCGGAACCCGGCGGTAGCATCCTGTTCTACCTTCACCCTTCCGACACATAGACTGCCTGCCGATGGACACACAGGTCGCCGACACGTTGCTGGGCTCGCTGATCGAGGGGCGCTACCGCATTCGCGGTCGCGTCGCCCGTGGCGGCATGGCGACCGTGTACACCGCCACCGACGAGCGCCTGGAGCGCACCGTGGCGGTCAAGATCATTCACCCGACCCAGGCGCCGCAGGCCCAGGCCCGGATGGCCGGTTTCGTCGAACGCTTCACCGACGAGGCGAAGACGATCGCCCGGCTGACCCACCCGAACGTGGTGGCGGTCTACGACCAGGGCATCCACGCCGGCCTGCCGTACCTGGTGATGGAGTACGTCCGCGGCCGCACGCTGCGCGACGTGCTCGCCGAGCGCCGCCGGCTGAACCCGGACGAGGCGCTCGCGATCACCGAGCAGATGCTCGCCGCGCTCGCCGCCGCGCACCGGGCCGGCCTGGTGCACCGCGACGTCAAGCCGGAGAACGTGCTCGTCGCCGAGGTGCCCACCGGCGGCAGCCGCAACCTGGTCGACAGCGTGGTCAAGGTGGCCGACTTCGGGCTGGCCCGGGCCGTCGAGGCCAGCGCCGAGGACGAGAACGGCAACCAGCTCATGGCGACCGTGGCGTACGTGGCGCCGGAGCTGGTCACCCACGGCCAGGCGGACCCGCGCACCGACGTCTACTCCGCCGGCATCGTGCTGTTCGAGATGCTCACCGGCCGGGTCCCCTACGACGGCGACCGCCCGGTGGAGGTCGCGTGGCAGCACGTCGACCGGGACGTACCGGCGCCGTCGACGCTGGTGCCGGCGCTGCCGCCGGTTCTCGACGCGCTCGTCGCGCGGGCCACCCGGCGGAATCCGGCCGGCCGGCCGGCCGACGCCGCGGCGCTGCTGAGCGAGGTGCAGGCCGCCCGCGAGCAACTGGGCGACCCGCACGCGCACACCACCGTGCTGCCGCAGCTCAGCGACGAGACCGCGGTCCTGAGCCAGCCGACCCAGGTGGTGGCCGCGCTCCAGCCGGTCGAGCGCCCGGCGTGGGCCCGGCTGCCCGAGGGCGGCGCCACCCCGCGCCCGCACCGGCGCCGCGCCGCCGAGGAGGACTCCGGGGGGACCGGGTTCGCCGCCCTGCGTACCCGGATCATGGGCTCGCCGCGCGGACGGCTGGCCGTCGCCGCGACGGTCGTGGTGCTCGGCCTGGTCGCCGCGGTCGGCGGCTGGTGGTTCGGGGTGGGCCGCTACACGGTCGCGCCGCAGCTCGTGAGCCTGACCAAGGTCGACGCGGAGGCGCAGGCCCAGCGCGGCGGCTTCACGCTGCGGTACGCCGCCCCGCGCTACGACGAGAAGGTCCCCAAGGACACGGTGCTCGGGCAGGCGCCCGGGTCGGCCGCGCGGATCGTCAAGGGCGGCACGATCACGCTGACCCTGTCGCTCGGCCCGGAGCGGCTGCCGGTGCCGGACGTGGTGGGCAAGGACTACTCGCTGGCCCAGGCCGAGTTGGACGGCGTCAACCTGGTCGTGGTCAAGGGCTCCTCCCGGTACGACGACGCCCTGCCGGCGGGCGTGGTGCTGGCCACCGACCCGAAGGTGGGCACCGTGGTCAAGCCCGGCGCGAAGGTGACGTTGATCCTGAGCAAGGGCCGTGCGCCGGTCACCGTGCCCAACCTGGTCGGCAAGAGCCTCACCGAGGCGCGGACCATCCTCGCGCAGCTCGGGCTGAAGCCGGTGGAGACCGTCAAGGACTCCGACAAGCCGAAGGACGAGATCCTCGGCCAGAGCCCGGCCGACGGCACCGGCGTGGAGAAGGGCACCCAGGTCAAGCTGGAGATCAGCAAGGGCCCGCCGCAGGTGGCCGTCCCCCGGGTGATCGACATGCCCTGCCAGCAGGCCAAGCAGACGCTGGAGAGCCAGGGCTTCCCGGTCAACATCCAGCTCAACCCGAACGGCGTCGTCCGGCTCCAGAACCCGGCCGAGAACACGCCGGTGCCGCCGGGTACGACTGTGACGGTGACGTGCCTGTGAGCGCGACGGACGGCCACCGCCGGGTGGGGTCGCACACCCCCACCTCCGGCGGCCTGGCCCGGGCGGCCCTGCCGTACGCGGAGGCGGCCGAGTCCGAGGCGGTGCAGGTCTATGTCTCGAACTCGCGCGGCTGGGCGCTCCCGCCCGGCGACCCGGCGCAGGACGCGTTGTTCCGCGACGGGTGCGGCGAGCGTGGCCTACCCGTGTTCATCCACGCCTCGCTGCTGGTCAACCTCGGCTCCCCCACCCCGGCGACTGTCACCCGGTCGGCCGAGACGCTCGCCCACGCGGTGCGGCGAGGGCGGGCGATCGGCGCCGAGGGTGTGGTCTTCCACGCCGGCAGCTCGGTCGACGCCGGTCACGCCGAGGCGGCCCTGCGGCAGGTCCGCGAGGCGCTGCTCCCCCTGCTCGACGAGGTCGCGGCCATCGGCGGACCGATGCTGCTGGTCGAGCCGAGCGCCGGAGGCGGCCGGTCGCTGGCGTCCCGGGTCGAGCACCTCGGCCCCTACCTGGACGCGGTCGACCGGCACCCGATGCTCGGCGTCTGCTTCGACACCTGTCACGCCTGGGCGGCCGGACACGACCTGGCCGCTGAGGGTGGCATGACCGCCACGCTCGACACGCTTGTCGCCACGGTGGGCGCGGACCGGCTGCGGCTGGTGCACGCGAACGACTCGAAGGACCTGTGCGGTTCCACCCGGGACCGGCACGAGAACATCGGCAAGGGCACCATCGGCGAGCCGGCATTCGCCGAACTGATGTGTCACCCGGCGACCGCCGGGGTGCCGGTGCTGGTGGAGACCCCCACGGAGAAGCACATCGGCCACGCCGCCGACATCGCCACCCTCAAGCGCCTCCACCCCTGACGCCCTCGTCACCCCGATCCCTCCCCTGGGGTGAGGGCGGGGCGCGGGTCAGGCCCGCAGGGCGGTGTGCAGGATGGTGGCGGCGCGGTCGATCTGCGCGTCGGTGACGTCCAGGTGGGTGACCAGCCGGGCGGTACGCGGGCCGAGCACCGAGATCAGCAGCCCCTCCGCCCGCGCGGCGGCAGCCAGCGCGGGCGCGTCCAGCGGGTGCTTGGTCAGGTCGAGCGGCACGATGTTGGTCCGCACCACCGCCGCGAGCACGCCGTGCGGGGCGACCGCCTCGGCCAGCCGGGCCGCCTTGGCATGGTCGTCGGCGAGCCGCTCGACGTGGTGCGCCAGCGCGTACCGGCCGGCGGCGGCGAGGATGCCGACCTGCCGCATGCCGCCGCCCATCCGCTTGCGGAGGAACCGCGCCCGGGCGATCTTCTCGGCGCTGCCCACCACCAGCGAGCCGACCGGCGCGCCGAGGCCCTTGGAGAGGCAGACCGACAGCGTGTCGAACAGCGCGCCGTACTCGGTCAGCGGCACCCCGTCGGCCACGTGCGCGTGCCAGATCCGCGCGCCGTCGCAGTGCAGCGCCACCCCGTGCTCGTCGGCGACCTCCCGCATCCGGCGCAGCGTCGGCAGCGGGATCACCCCGCCGCCGCCCCGGTTGTGGGTCTGCTCCACAGCGATCGCGCGGGTCGGCACCGCGAAGTAGCCGTCCGGGCGGATCATCCCGGCGACCACGTCGGGGTCCAGCTCCGCGCCCACCGCCGGCCACGTCCGCGAGGAGATCCCACCGTACGCGGCGGCGGCGCCGACCTCGTACGTGACCACGTGCGCGTCGGCGTCGCAGAGCAGCTCGTCGCCGGGCGGCACGTGCAACTGGAGCGCGATCTGGTTGGCCATCGAGCCGCTCGGGGCGAACAGCGCCGCCTCGTGGCCGAACAACGCGGCCACCTCGGTCTCCAGCGCGGCGACGGTCGGGTCCTCGCCGTAGACGTCGTCGCCCACCTCGGCGGCGGCCATCGCCTCCCGCATCCCCGGCGTCGGCCGGGTCACGGTGTCCGTCCGCAGATCGATCAGCCCGGGGCTCGCAAGCTCACTCCTCGCGTCAGCCACTGTGCCCCCTCCGGCTGCCGACTGCGGGGCTCGCAAGCTCACTCCTCGCGTCAGCCACTGTGCCCCCTCCGGCTGCCGACTGCGGGGCTCGCAAGCTCACTCCTCGCGTCAGCCACGGAGCATCTCCGCCACCAGGAACGCCAGCTCCAGCGACTGCTGGGTGTTCAGCCGGGGGTCGCAGGCGGTCTCGTACCGGTCGGGCAGGTCCAGGTCCTCGATGCCCTGGGCGCCGCCGAGGCACTCGGTGACGTCCTCGCCGGTCAGCTCGACGTGCAGGCCGCCCGGGTGCGTGTCCAGGCCGCGGTGCACCTCGAAGTAGCCGAGCACCTCGTCGACGATCCGGTCGAAGTGCCGGGTCTTGTAGCCGTTGGAGGACTCGTGCGTGTTGCCGTGCATCGGATCGCACTGCCAGACGACCTTGGCGCCGGCGGCGGTGACCTTGGCGACGATCGGCGGCAGCGCGTCGCGGACCCGGTGGTTGCCCATCCGGCTGATCAGCGTGAGCCGGCCGGGGACGTTGTCCGGGTTGAGCTTCTCGCAGAGCTCGATCGCCTCGTCCGGGGTGGTCGTCGGGCCGAGCTTGACGCCGATCGGGTTGGCGATGCGGGAGATGAAGTCGATGTGCGCGCCGTCGATCTGCCGGGTCCGCTCCCCGATCCAGAGGAAGTGCCCGGACAGGCCGTACGCCTTGCCGTCGGAGATCCGGGTCAGCGCCCGGTCGTACTCCAGCGCCAGCGCCTCGTGCGAGCAGTGCAGCGTGACGGTGCGCAGCGCCTCGTCGTCGGTCATCCCGCAGGCCCGGATGAAGGCCAGCGCCCGGTCGATCTCGCGGGCGATCGCGTCGTAGCGCTCGCCGGCCGGGGACTGCCGCACGAAGTCCTTGTTCCAGTCGTGCACCGCGTGCAGGTCGGCCAGCCCGCCCGCCAGGTACGCCCGGAGCATGTTCATCGCGGCGGCCGAGTTCGCGTACGCCCGGATCATGCGCTGCGGGTCGGCGACCCGCGCCTCCGGCGTGGCCTCCAGAGAATTGATCATGTCGCCGCGGTAGGCGGGCAGCCCGCGGGCGTCGGTCGGCAGGGACCGGGGCTTGGTGTACTGGCCGGCGACCCGGGCGACCTTGACCACCGGCAGCGACGCGCCGTAGGTGAGCACGATGGCCATCTGGAGCAGCGTGCGGGCGTTGGCGAGCAGGTGGCTCTCGGTGTTGTCGACGAAGGTCTCCGCGCAGTCGCCGCCCTGCAGCAGGAACGCCTTGCCCTCGCAGACCAGCGCGAGCCGCTGCCGCAACTGGTCGACCTCGTAGGGCGCGACCACCGACGGCACCGTGTCCAGCACCCGGCAGACCTCGACGACCTGGGCCGGGTCGTCCCACGGCGGGGTCTGCGCGCGCGGCAGCTCCCGCCAGCGGTCGAGGCCGAGGGCCGCGTCCTCGGCGGAGTCGGCGGTCGGGCGGCTGGTCTGCAGACCAGGGCTGCCCACGGCGGGGTGACTCAGCTGATGCCACTCATGGCGCATGAGGGAAAGCGTACGGCGACCGAAGCGATCACTCACCGCCGAGGGGGATGGTTCCGGTCACTGGGAGGGCACCGGCGGGGCCGGCACACCCGGCGGCCCCGTCGGGTCGGGGGTCGCGCCGGCGGGCTGCGGCCCTGCCGGGTCGGCGGTCGGCTCGACCGTGCTGTCGACGGGCACCTCGCCGGAGATGCACCAGTCCGCCCCGTTCCGGGTGACGGTGAACAGCAGCGACCGGGCGGCCGTACGCGATCCGGCGGCGACCGTGACCGAGGCGCTGACCTCCTGGCCGTTCGGGCCGGAACGGACGTCGGTGATGGTCGCCTGCGGCACGGTGAAGTGGTCGGCGAAGTCGCCGTTCGGGCCGGTGGCGGCGGAGTCGAAGGCGGCGTGCATGGGCGCGCAGAGCTGGCTGCGGCCGGCGTCGGCGTCGCGGGCGGTCAGCGCGTCCAGGTACGCCTGCACGCGTTCCCGGCTCTTGGCCGCCGCCTCCTCGGCCGGCGCCTTCCCGCTGAGCGTGGCGCCGCCGCCGTCGCCGGAGCCGCAGGCGGCCAGGCCCGCCGGCAGGAGCGTGAGGACGGCGAGCGCGGCGAACCGGCCCCGGTGGCTGCGACCCATCGGTCCTCCCGTCGGCGTGGACGTCATCGAGCGGCGAGTGTGCCACACCGGCCGCACGGCCTGGTGACTCCCCATCCTGACCCGGATCGGCGCGCTCGGCCAGGACGGCACGCGGGCGGGGAGGGGCCGGTGTGGCCCCTCCCCGCCGGGTGGGTGGTGCGTCGGCCCTCGGCTCAGCCGAGACCGCCCTTGATGGCGCCGATCAGCTCGCCGTTGCCGGTGTCACCGGAGAGCTCCCAGAAGAACGCGCCACCGAGGCCCTGGCTGTTGGCGTAGCTCATCTTGCCGCCGATGGTCGACGGGGTGTCGTAGCTCCACCAGTTGCTGCCGCACTTGGCGTACGCCGTGCCGCCGACCGTGCCGGTGGCCGGGCAACTGTTCTTCAGCACCTTGTAGTCCTCGATGCCGGCCTCGTAGGTGCCCGGGGCCGCGCCGGTGGCGCTGCCGCCGGGTGCGGCCTGGGTCACGCCGGTCCAGCCACGTCCGTAGAAGCCGACGCCGAGCAGCAGCTTGCTGGACGGTACGCCCTTGGACTTGAGCTTCTGGATCGCCGCGTCCGACCAGAAGCCCTGCTGTGGGATTCCGGCGTACGAGTAGAGCGGCGAGTGCGGCGCGGTCGGCCCCTGGGCGTTGAAGGCGCCGAAGTAGTCGTACGTCATCGGCATCAGCCAGTTGAGGCTGGTCGCGGCGCCCGCATAGTCGGTGGCGTCGATCTTGCCGCCGTTGCTGCCGTCCGCGGTGATCGCCGCGGTGACCAGGAAGCTGGAGCCGAACTTGCTGCGCAGCGCCGAGACCACGTTCTTGAACGCGTTCGGGCCGCTGCTGTCGCACTGGAGGCCGCAGGCGTTCGGGTACTCCCAGTCGACGTCGATGCCGTCGAAGACGTCCGCCCAGCGCGGGTCCTTGACCAGCGAGTAGCAGGAGTCGGCGAACGCGGCGGGGTTCTGCGCGGCCTGGGTGAAGCCGCCGGACCAGGTCCAGCCGCCGAAGGACCAGAGCACCTTCAGGTTCGGGTACATCTTCTTCAGCTTGCGCAGCTGGTTGAAGCTGCCGCGCAGCGGCTGGTCCCAGGTGTCGGCGACGCCGTCGACGCTGTCCGCGGCGGTGTACGCCTTCTCGTAGTCGGCGTAGCTGTCACCGATGCTGCACCGGCCGCCGGTGGTGTTGCCGAAGGCGTACAGGATGTGGGTCAGCTTCGCGGCCGAGCCGCTGGTGTGGATGTTCTTGACGTGGTAGTTGCGGGCGTAGACGCCCCACTCGGCGAAGTAGCCGACGATCTTCTTGCCACCGGGCGGCGGCGTGGTGGGCGGCGGCGTCGTCGGCGGGGTGGTCGTCGGCGGCGTGGTGGTGGGTGGCGTCGTGGCCGGCGGGGTCGTGGTCGGCGCGGTGGTCGTCGGCGTGCCGCCGCCGGTGCAGGAGCCGCCGTTGATCGTGCAGCTCACCGGCGCCTTGTACGCGCCGGTGCCGTTGTAGCCCCAGCTGAAGCTGGCACCCGGGGCGAGCGTGGCGGCCCAGCTCTTGTTCACCGCCACGTAGCGGTCACCGCTGCGGGTGATGTCGGCGTCCCAGGAGCTGCTGATCGAGGTGCCGGAGGGCAGCGTGAACTCGATGCGCCAGCCGTTGACGGTGGAGCTGGTGCCGTTGGTGACGGTCACCCGCCCCTCGTGGCCGGTCCCCCAGTCCTGCACCTTGGCGAACGTGGCGGTGACGCTGCCGGCGGCCGACGCGGTGGTCATGGGCACCGCGGCGACCGCGAGCGCGACCACGGCGCCGGTGGCCCACAGGGCCCGGCGGAGCGATCTCTTCATACGGCGTCCCTCCAATAGTTAGGAAACTTTCCAAATTGATTGCTGAGACGCTACTCACACCGTCGCCACTTCGTCAAGATGTCAATGCATCGATTTGCCGGCCGGCGCGGCACGGCCCACGCGGGGGCCCGTAGCCTCGTGCCATGACCGTTCTCGACGTCCAGATCGACGCCCTCACCGGCGGCCCGGCCGACCTCGGCCGCTACCGCGGCCGCGCCCTGCTCGTGGTCAACGTGGCCTCCCGCTGCGGCCTCACCCCGCAGTACGCGGGCCTTCAGGAACTCGCCGACACGTACGGCGAGCGCGGGCTGACGGTGCTCGGGGTGCCGTGCAACCAGTTCGCCGGCCAGGAGCCGGGCAGCGCCGCCGAGATCGAGGAGTTCTGCCAGGTCAACTACGGCGTGACGTTCCCGCTGACGGAGAAGGTCGACGTCAACGGGCCGGACCGGCACCCGCTCTACGCGGAGCTGGTGCCCACGCCGGACGCCGAGGGGCACACCGGGGACGTGCGCTGGAACTTCGAGAAGTTCCTCGTGGCGCCGGACGGGACCGTGGCCGGCCGGTTCGCGCCGCAGGTCACGCCCGACTCACCCGAGCTGCGTGCGGCGATCGAGAAGGTGCTTCCGGCCTGACGGCCGCTGGGCACGGCGCAGCGGCACGCCCCCGGCCGGAGGCGTGCCGCTGCCGTGGATCGGGTCAGCCGGCGGCGGACCGGAAGACCGGGTAGTAGCCGCCGGACTGCCCGGCGGCCGTCGGGTGGTACGACTTGCTCAGGTTCAGCACGTTCAGCGCGTGCAGCCACTTGGTCCCGTAGCTGCAGAGCTGGTGACCGACGAAGATGGAGCGCACGTCGGCGAAGGTGAAGCCGGCCGAGACGGCGGCCGTACGGGTGATGTCGTCGAGCAGGTTGATGCCCTCGTTGATCTTCGCCCGGGACGTGGCGCTGAGCCCCACGCAGGTGGTGCCGAGCTGGTAGAAGACCGGGTAGCCGACCACCACGACACGGGCCGAGGGCGACCGGCTCTTGATGCCGTTGTAGACGTTGGCGAGCCGGCCCGCCATCGAGGTGCGGGCGACGTTCATGGCGGACTGCACGGCCGCCACGCACTGGGTCTCCCCCTTGAGCACGCAGGTGCTCATGATGTTGGCGAAGCCGACGTCGTTGCCGCCGACGGTGACGCTGACCAGGGTGGTGGTCGAGGTGAGCGCGGAGAGCTGGCTGTTGATGACGTCCGTCGTGGTGGCGCCGGAGCAGGCGACCGACCGGTACGACGCGGGCTTGATGTTGGTGTTGTAGAGCGCCGGGTAGGCGTTCGTGCTGCGTAGACAGTTACCGCTCTCCGAGGTGTAGCTGTCGGCGCCGACGCCGGAGGCGTACGAGTCGCCGAGCGCGACGTAGCGGTCGGACGGGGCCGCCTGGGCGGGGGCGGCCAGAGAGAGGGTGACCCCGACCGAGGCGGCCAGAGTCAGGGCGAGGGTGGCAAGACGGGATCTCCGCACGTCGCACTCCTGGGGGCGTGAAGTGGTGGTGAGAGATAGATATCAATAAGATCACAGGGCATGGAAGATCACCGATTTACGGGCCGGCGCGCATAGCGACTTGTCCCTATAAATCGGTGCCAGGTGGGCGCATCACAACGAAGGTTTCCGCCGAGCCGGGCGGATCGGCGCAGATCAGGCGTGGACGGGCCGGCTCAGATGGGACGGCGGCCGGCGAAACCGCACTCGACCCGGTGGTACCACCGGATGTCGGTGTCCCCCTCCAGCCAGCACCAGAGCACTGCCCGGCCGTCGCGCTCGCCGGGGAAGTCGAGCAGCACCGGAGCGATCCCCTTGACCGCGATCTCATGCTGATGGAACTCGTCCACCACCACGTGCAGCCGCGCCTCCAGCGCCTTCACCTCGGCGAGCCCGCCGAGCGCGCTGACACCGTGGTCGGCCAGATCGACCCGCAGCTCGGCCAGGTCGGCCCGCAGCCGGATCAGCTCGTCGACGCGTGGCCGCAGCGTGGCCACCAGGTGTCGCGCCTGGGCGAGAGTGAACACCGGGCCAGTATGCGGCACAACTCGTGTCTTCCGGGTCACCGCCCAGCCGCACGTCGACCGTCCGGGCCGGGACGAGACGGTGAGCCTGGAAGGGCCGCGGGAGACCAGACGACGCCGGCAGCCTCCCGCACCTCGGCCTGCCAGGCGCGCAGGGCCCGCTTGATGCGATCGTTCTCGTCCCGGGCGTCGTCGAGCCGCCGGGTCCGCTCCCCCAGCTCGTAGACGAGCCGGTGCAGCAGCGCGTCGACGTCGTCGGTCCGGTAACCGCGCCGGCCCAGTGACGTGCGGGGCAGCTCGACGGCGCTGAGCCGGTCCGCGGTGAGCGGACCGGCCAGCGCGTTGCGGCTGCGGTAGACGCCCATCAGACGCCGAACCCGTCCGGCAGGTGGATCCGCTCTGCCGGCACCCCACCGGCGAGCAACCGCAGCCGCGACCCGGCCACCATCAACGGTGGCCCGCACAGGTAGACCTCCTGACCGGGACGCCAGTGGTCGAGCGCGACGGTGAGCGCGTCACCCTGCTCTCCCGCCTCGGCCAGAGGATCGTGCGAGAACGCGGGCACGACGGTCAGCCAGTTGTTGCTGCTCTGGAGCTTGTCGAGGCTGATCGGATCGTAGAGGTCGGCGAAGGTGCGGGCACCGACGACCAGGGTGACCCGGCGACCGGCCGGCGCGGCGGCGACCTGCTCGACGAGGGCGCGCAGCGGCGCCAGCCCGGTGCCCCCGGCGACGAGCAGCAGGTCCGCATTCGACACCGGATCGAGAGTCAGGCCGATCGACCGGGGCGGGCCGAGCCAGATCCGATCACCGGGGCGTACCCGGTGCACGAACGCGCGCGACACGGCGGCGACGGCACGGATGTGGAATTCCACGGTGCCGTCGGCGCGCGGAGCATTGGCCGGCGAGTACCAGCGCCACCGGCCGGGCCGGCGCTCGGTGCAGACGGGCAGCGCCTGACCGGGCCGGAACGTCAGGCGGCGCCAGGGGCGCACGGTCACCACGGCGATGCCGTCGGCGGCCCGGTCGTGGTCGACGACCTGCGCCGGCCACCAGGGCGGGCCGTCGCCGGCTTGCTCGACCGCACCGCTCACCGCCGCCGTGGCCCGCCGGGCGGCCCCTGCCCAGGCCGCCACCAGCTCCGGTGTCATGCTCACCTGCCGGGACACCGTCGCGACGAGCGCGGCCTCGACGGGGAGCTGGTGCGGCAGCAGCCGGTAGCGGCGACAGGCCCGACCGAGCACGGTCAACAACGCCGCCCGCCCGGCCGGGTCGTCGCCACCGCTGACCAGCCGTCCGAATGCGGCGAGGAACACCGCAGCCTCCCGCTCCGGCAGCTTCCCGGGGCAGCGGTCCTCCACCGCACACCAGAAGTGGTCGGCAGCCTCGCGGGCATACCGCGTGGTGACAGACCACGACGCGGCCAGGGCGGCGGTCACGAGCCGACCTCGTCCGAGAAGGCCCGCTGGGCCGCTGCCACCGAGCACGCCGGCACGTCGAGCGCCCAGAGCACCCCGGCCAGGTAGTCGACCACGCGGCGGTGCTGCGCCTCGGTCAGGCCCAGGCCGCGCCACGCCCCGGCCGCTGGCCGGGCGATGTCGCCCGCCGGCCCGCCGAGCGCCACCGTGAGAGTGAGCGCCAGGTGTCCGGCGAGCCGGGCCCGATCAACCCCGACGAGGTACGGCGCCAGCTCCGCGTCCGCCGCCACCAGCCGCAGCCACCGGGCCACCGCCTCGCGCACCGCCGCCGACCCGGGCCAGCTCTCCGTCGGGTACGCCCCGAGCCCGGTCACGCCCACGGCCAGGCGCCCGGGTCGCCGGCGGCGACCAGTTCGTCCACGCGCTGCTCGGTGAGCCCGGCCGCCCGTAGTGTGCCGCGGCCCCAGCGGGCCAGCCGGCACGGGTGCGGCACCCGCTCGCTGCGGCACAGTGGACCCGCAGGCCACTGTTCCGGCACATGCACCGCCACCGCGCGCACGGCCAGCGCCACATCCTCGTCGCTGACCGGGGTGAGCACCGGGAAGTCGTCCAGCACCGCCGCCATGAGAAGCCCTTCCGTCGAGAGTCGGAGCGGCACCGGGGCGGGCGGGGACGGCGGACGCGCTCGGGTGACGCCCCACCGGAGCCCAGCACCCGCCCCGGGCCATGCGTCCACCCTCGTCAGCTTGCGGCTCAAGGGGTACGACTACGCTCTGCACTTGCGCTGTACCAGCTCTGAAGTCGAGCCGCTGAGGTGCTGGCGGCCGGTCTCGACGCACTCGGAGGCGAGCCGATGACGACCGTGCAGAAGTGGACCGGCCGGGAGACCCGGATGCTGCGGCACGCGCTGCGGATGAGCATTCGCGATTTCGCCGAGCACCTCGGCGTCAGCGAGCGCACCGTCTCGAAGTGGGAAGCCGGTCGGGAGGCGGTGCAACCTCGACCGGAGATGCAAGCCGCTCTCGACACCGCGCTCGCGCGGGCGGGGAACGAGGTTCATCGGCGATTCCGGTCAGGCTTGGGATTGGCCGATGCCGCCGAGCTGCGGCAAGGTGCTGCCGATGTCCAGGCGGAAGGGAACGGTGGCACCTCAATAGCGGACGTCACGGCGGTTTTCCGCAACCGGGCTGAGCTCTCTGCGCACCTGCCCGCGGATCGCATCCTGGACGGCGCCCGAAAGGTTCGAGCGATGGGACTCTCCCTGAACCTGCTGTGCCAACACTACCCCGATCACCGCTGGCGTCAGCTCATCGAAGGCGGCGCGCAGGTCCGATGCCTGTTCCTGGATCCTGATGGCTCGGCGATCCAAGCCAGGGAACGTGAGGAGAGCTTCCCGGCCGGCCAACTCGCGGCACTGACGAAGCTCAACATCGAGACGATGTTGCGGGTGCGTGACCGCCTGTCGGGCGACCTGTACGGCAGCGTGCAGGTCGCCCTCTACGACGAGACGCTTCGGTTCAACGTGCTCCTCATCGACGACCTCTGCCTTGCCCAGGCATACCTGCCCGCGAGCCGAGGGGTCGACTCTCCGACCTTCGTGATGCGACGCCGAGAACCCACGACGGGGTTGTATCCGGTGTATGAGCAGATCTTCGAGTCTCAGAGCGTGTTTGAGAAGGTCTGTTGTGGACGGCGTGGTGGCATGACTTCCACCGGCGAGACGGGCAGGGTGGCGCGGTGTCTGCACGCCGTGGCT